>CAZQIY010000008.1:30658-100602 GCA_964593565.1 uncultured Anaerolineaceae bacterium | reverse complement strand
AGCCGAAGAAAAAGGGCCTGCCCGAAGAACCCGCCGTCATGGTGGGGTAGGCAGGGCTGTAGAGACAGGCCTTCTCAATACTACACAGGAAAATTATATATTAATATGTAAATAGGCTCAGATCGTTGTATTGGATAATGTCGATCTGTTCTGGCTTAGCTTTTACTGTGGGGGAAAGTGAAATGACAATAAGCAAAATTGAAATTGTGCCTATTCGTGAAGCATTCAAATATGAAGCTATGCACTTCACGGTTTGGATGGAGCAAAATATAGATGCTCTTTCAGAGCGTATCGGACTAAAACTCACAGTTATTGATCGAGAGAAATCAGTGGGGTCATTCAACGTAGACCTTGTTTGCGAAGACGGAAATGGGAATACTGTTATTGTCGAAAATCAACTTGAACCAACAGATCATGATCATCTGGGCAAGCTTTTAACCTATATGATTAACCTGGAAGCCAAAACCGCTATCTGGGTAGCTACTGAAGTTCGGCCGGAACATCAGAGGGTTATTGATTGGCTTAACGAATCAACAGGGCCAAACACCTCTTTTTACTTCGTGAAAGTAGAAGCGATTCGTATTGGAACGTCTCCTTACGCCCCATTGTTCACGGTTCTGTCAGGTCCTGATGAGCAAACCCGCGAGATTGGCGAGCAAAAGAAGGAATTAGCCGAACGACACCTATTGCGAGAAGAATTCTGGACGAAGTTACTTGACCGCAGCAAATACAGAACCAAACTAGGTGTTAATCGCTCACCGAGTCGTGATCATTGGCTTAGTATAGCTACCGGGCGCTCAGGCCTGACTTTTAATTATCTTATCCTGAAAGATGGTGCTGCTATTGATCTGTATATTGATGTAGGGGATCAGGATAAAAACAAGGCCATCTTTGACGCGCTCCTGGCAGAAAAGGAGGCTATCGAAACAGAGTTTGGCGAACCACTTGAGTGGCGGCGTTTAGATGATAAGAGGGCTAGCCGTATTGTGCGCCTTTATAAAGGTGAGGGTAGCCTCACAGAACGAGATAGATGGGACGGGCTTCAGGATAAATTGATTGATTCCATGATTCGCTTCGATGCTGCTTTTCGTAAGCGAATCCGTAAAATCAATGTATAAAGCACTTTTTCGCGACTTCACAACAGAATCTTTAGCTTCTATAACCCTTCCGCTTTGGCGGCGTCCCACAGGGCATCGAGTTCTTCCAGTGTATGCTCGTTGAGCTGCTTGCCTGTTGCCCGCACCTGCTCCTCGATGTAACGGAAGCGGCGGTAAAACTTGGTGTTGGCGCTGCGCAGGGCGGTTTCCGGCTCTACTTTCAGCCAGCGCGCCCAGTTCACCAGCACGAACAGCAGATCGCCCATTTCCTCCGCCTGCTGTTCCGGCGTGTCGGCCTGCAGCAGTTCGTCCATTTCCTCGCGCACCTTGGCGATCACGTCCTCCACCTGCGGCCAGTCAAAATTCACTTTGGCCGCCCGCGCCTGATACTGATGGGCCTGCAGCAGCGCCGGCAGCCCTTTGGGGATGCTGTCCAGCAGATATTCGTCCGGCCTGCCGTTGGCGGCCTTCTCCTGCCGCTTGAGCGCCTCCCAGTTGGTGACGACCTGATCGGGATTATCGGCGGCGACATCACCCCATACGTGCGGGTGGCGGCGAATCATCTTGGCGTTGATGTGGCGCAGTACGTCGGCCATCTTAAATTCGCCCTCGTCGATGGCGATCTGTGTGTGCAGCACGATTTGCAGCAGCAGGTCGCCCAGTTCTTCATAAAGCGAGTCTGTATCGCCGGATTCGATGGCTTCCAGCACTTCGTAGGCTTCCTCGATCATAAACTGCCGCAGCGATTCGTGCGTCTGCTTACGATCCCAGGGGCAGCCTTCCGGTGCGCGCAGGTGGGCGATAATCTCCTGAAACTGCTCAAAGCTGGACATGTCGCCCAGCGCGGGCACGAACAGGCTGGTCATGTGGCCAATCTGGCTGCTGTGGTCCATCTCGTGCAGCGGCAGATTTTCAACCACGGCCTGCGGCGTCCCGGCGGCGTGGATCAACTGCACCGGGAAATCGTCGGGATACTGGTTCATCAGCGTCAGCTTGACATCGGAGGCGACCTGCTGGCTGTACACCTGGCCGAGCAGGGCGGGGAAATCCGGGTTGATGGGCGGGTGGTGCATGGCGGCGATCTGCAGCGCGTCGATGACCTGCAAACCATCCAGCGCATCCACGCCCAGCAGGGCCAGCGTCGGCTCGACAAAGCTGATACCGCTGACAATCTCGACGGTGTGCCCGGCTTCCTGCGCGGCGCTCAGCAGGCGGGTGGTGGTGGATTCACCCACCAGCGGATCGCCAGGCACGGCATAGACCACATCCCCCTGCTGTGCAGCTTCAAGGATGCGGGCGACAATCGTTTCATAGACCTGCTCGAAGTGCGTCGCGCTGTCGTACAGGCTGTCGAAGCTCTCGTACTGGACCTCGTTCTGCGGCAGACAGCTTACACAGCCGTGCTGCGCCGTACGCAGATACACCATCCGCGCCTGTTTGAGCGTGCGAAAGGCCTTGCGCGAAAGATCATCCAGTTCGCCCGGCCCCAGGCCAACAATCGTCAGTGTTGCCATGATCTGCTCCATCCAGTGCCGCTTTGAACAGGCTTTCTGTGTGCTAACGCCGCCTGTCAGTCTGTGTGGCATAATCCTCATCACGCTGCCGGGGCAGGGACTATCTGCGCCCGGGCATGTCTTTATTGTACAGGTCCGGACGCGCTGCGGGAACGCTGATTCATCCCGCAGCAGGCGGCAGCCTGGCCCCTGCTGACAGTTTCTGACTTTTTTAGGATATTTTTCACACCGCCCGATCCACAGGCATCCTATAATAGGTCTGCATAACACCCGTCCGAATCTGAGGATGCGTGAGGAAATAGTTTATGGCTTATACCTTGTCATGGTGGGTCGAAAATGAAGCAGTCCTGCTGTCATTGCACGAAGAGATTTCATTAGAGGACCTGACAGCACTTTCTGAAGATCTTCTGACTCAGTTTCTGCCGGCGGGGGCCGCGCCTGTGCATGTGCTGCTGGATATGACCCGGCTGGAGAAATTCCCGCACCAACTGCTGCGGATTCGGGCTGCCGTCAGCAATCTGTTTCTGCACCCCGCGCTGGGCAGGCTGGTGATCGTCGGGCGGGCGAACCCGCTGGCCACCTGTATTGTCGATACACTGGCGCGCACATTTTATGTGGACTATGCTCAGGCCGCAACGATGGACGAAGCCTATGCACTGACCCGCTGCTATACCGTTTTATAAGCCCACTGCGCCACGTTTTACCTCACTCGCTGCCCGCAAACCTGCGCAAATGCTCGTTGTCTGAATAGTACAGATGTGCTATGCTTAGGCGAGGTCCTTTGCATGGGAAATGATCTGATGACTGCACATCCTCCTGCCTCGCCTGTTCCACTGGCGGCCAGCCGCGCACTGGCCCTGTACGCCCAGGGGCTGCACGCCCTGCCGGATGGCCCCATCACTGAGGATACGATTTACAACACCGTCGAGCAGCTTGGCTGTGTCCAGATCGACACCCTGCAAATGGTCGCCCGCAGCCAGTATGTCGCCCTTTGGAGCCGGTTGGGCTGTTATGACCCATCGTTGTTTGACGCGCTGATCTTTGACCCGGAGAAGCGGCGGCTGTACGAATACTGGAAGAAAGCCGCTTCGATTATCCCGCTGCGGCATTACCGTTACAGCCTGCCGGCCATGCAGCGGCGGCGCGAGAACCCGGGCCAGTGGTGGCGCAGCCGCTTTTTGTCGGATGAGGAAAACCGGCGTCTGCTGGAACAGGTTCGAGAACGCATCCGCAGCGAAGGGCCGCTGCGCGCGGCGGATTTTGAATACAACGGCCCGCGCCGGGATAGCTGGTGGGACTGGAAGCCGGCGAAAAACGCGCTGGAGCATCTGTACAATGTTGGCGACCTGATGATCAGCAGTCGAGTCAACTTCCAGCGTGTTTATGACCTGCGTGAGCGTGTGCTGCCGGACTGGGTGGACCAGACCATCCCAGAGCCGGCGGAGGCGCGTCGTTTCCAGATTGAGCAGGCGGTGCGCGCGCTGGGCATCTGCGAGCCGCTGCAGGCGGCGGAATATTCCTACATGAAACGCACTGATGCCCGCCCGGTGATTCAGCAGCTTGTGGCGGAAGGTGTTCTGGTGGAAGTTGAAGGGGAGCTTGTTTCTGGCGAGACGGCGCGGCAGGTGGTCCACCGGGACATGCTGCCTGCGCTTCAGCGTGCGCTGGATGGCGACATCCAGCCGCGCCACACCACATTTCTGACCCCGTTCGACAGCCTGTTCTGGGCACGCGGGCGCGATATGGCGTTCTGGAATTTCCGCAACGTACTGGAAGCCTACAAGCGCGAACCGGATCGTATCTGGGGTTATTTCTGCCTGCCGGTGCTGCATCATGACCGGGTGGTGGGGCGCTTTGATCCCAAACTCGACCGCAAAACCGGAACGCTGCACCTGCGGGCGCTGCATCTCGAACCCGGCGTCGAACCGGATGAAAAGCTGGCGGCAGATGTGGCGGCGGCCATGCGCGATTTTCTGGCATTTCACAACGCCACGAACCTGGCCATCGAACCCAAAGGCGACCCGGAATTCCGCCGCAAGCTGCTGAACGCGCTCTAGTGCGTCTAAAGCGCGGCCACAGGCATTATCTTAAAAGCCGGGCATGTTCTACCTTGATGCAGGCATTCATAACGACATTGAGTCCGGCCTCCAGGGCGCGCTGCTGGGCCGCCTCGTCGTACACCCCTAACTGCGCCCAGATTGCCTTTGCGCCGACGCGGATGGCATCCTCGACAATTTCAGGCAGGTATTCTGAACGCCGGAACACATTGACAATATCAATGGGTTCAGGAACATCCATCAGTGACGGGTAGCTGGGATTCCCATCGATCTGCTCGACTGTCGGGTTCACCGGATAAACGGTATACCCTACCTGCCGCAGATACTGCGCGATGCGGTAACTGGTGCGATAGGGCCGGTCAGAATGGCCCACTACCGCGATCACTCTGGCATCTGCCAGCAGTTCACGCATGGCGTTTACGTTGTACAGTAAGTTTGTCATGGGAATGTGCCCCTCATTTGAGCTGTATGCTACCATACCTGAGGGAAATCGCGAACCCGATTGACGAACCATTGCATACCAATGTGCCCGGCCCAACGCAAAAAGGCAAGGCGATACAGATGCCTTGCCTCATCAGCCCCACAGATTGGAGCGTTAGCGTTTGGTGTAGGTCGGGGCCTTGCGTGCGCGCTTGAGGCCCGGTTTCTTGCGCTCTTTAACGCGCGGATCACGGGTCAGGAAGTCGCCATCCTTAAGCTGTGGCCGCAGGTCAGGGTCCAGCTTGAGCAGCGCGCGGGCCACGCCCAGGCGCACGGCATCGCGCTGGCCGCTGATGCCACCGCCCTGAACATGGACGGTAATGTTATAGGCTCTTTCCTGGCCAATCTCGCGCAGCGGCTCCAGGATCATCTCCAGGTCGCCATAACGCGGGAAGTAATCGCTTCCATCCCGGTCGTTGACAATGACATTGCCCGTGCCGCCCGGGAACAACCGAACGCGAGCGCTTGCGGCTTTGCGACGACCAATGCCTTCGTAATATTGTGCCGACATCGCTTATCCTCTTCCTACAGTTCCAGCACTTTAGGGTTCTGTGCCGTGTGGGGGTGGGTGCTGCCCGCGTAAATTTTTAACTTGCGCAGCATCTGACGTCCCAGGGCATTCTTGGGCAGCATCCCGCGCACCGCTTCCTGAATCACACGATCCGGGTGGGTGTCAAGCTGGCGGCGCAGCGTTACGGATTTGAGGCCGCCGTTATATTTGGAATGCCGGTAATAAATTTTCTGATCGAGCTTGTTGCCAGTGGTGACAATCTTCTCGCAGTTGACGACAATGACGTAATCACCCGCATCCACATTGGGGGCGAAAATGGGTTTGTTCTTACCGCGCAAAATGGTTGCGATCTGCGTTGCAAGACGCCCTAACGTTTGTCCTTCTGCGTCCACAACCCACCATTCGCGCTCAATGTCGCCTGGTTTGGTGACGAACGTTTTTTGCTTCACAACGATCCTCCGGCGGGCGTCTCCCGCTTTAGTGGTTACGAAATATCCTTATTTTACGAACGATTTGCATCCGATCAAGGCGCAATTCAGGCGTAGCGCACACAGACCAGCACCAGGCCCTGCGGCGGGGCAATCGTCCCGGAACGTGCCAGGTCTGCTGCCCGAAACGCCGCTTCAAAAGCCTCCGGCGTGATCTGCCCGCGCGCCAGGTCGATCTGTAACCCGACCATGCGCCGTACCATATGGTACAGGAAGGCAGTGCCTTCGACTTCATAGACCCAGCGCCGCCCAAACGGCTCCACATGCGCCTGCCATGCGGAATGCAGCACCCGCCGGACCGTGTTTTCGCCTCTGGGCGCGTGGCCAAAGGTGGCGAAATCGTGCTCGCCAACCAGCAGGTCCGCCGCCCAGTGCAGCTTTTCGGCTTCCACATGCCCCCAGATATGCCAGGCCCGGTGTCGCCAGAAGGGCTGGCGCTGTGGGGTTTCGATC
The DNA here is from genome assembly GCA_964593565.1 of uncultured Anaerolineaceae bacterium. GTDB lineage: Bacteria > Chloroflexota > Anaerolineae > Aggregatilineales > Phototrophicaceae. Next base: position 94,002 of record CAZQIY010000008.1, on the reverse strand, counting down.
ACGGTGTAGCGGTAAACCCGCGAACGTGCATCAAACCTGGGGTGGAAGCCCGGCTGCTGGGCGATGTCCTGCAGAGCAATATCGTCTGGCAGGACAGCGTTTAAGGCCCGCAGCAGGTCGCTGTCGTGGTGCTTCCAGTCCACATCGAAGGCGATGACCTGGCCCAGCGCATGGACTCCGCTGTCTGTGCGTCCGGCCCCGATCACGGTTGCCTGCTGGCCCGTGACCTGTGCCAGCGCCTGTTCGACCGTGCCCTGAATCGTCGGCGTATCCCCGGCCTGCCGCTGGAACCCCTGATAATGGGTGCCATCATAGGCCAGGGTTGCGCGGTAGCGGGTCACGCCTACTCGCGATCAACCAGTTCCAGCAGTACCATTTCGGCGCGGTCGCCCTTGCGCGGCTCCAGCCGGTACATGCGTGTATAACCACCAGCGCGGTCTTCATAGCGCGGTGCCAGTTCATCGAACAGCTTGCCCACCAGCTCGCGGTCATTGTTCAGGCGGCTGGCGGCGATACGGCGCGCATGAACGGCGCGGGCCGGGTCGTCGTGGGCCAGCCCACGCTTGGCAATCGTAATCAGCCGTTCCGCTTTGCCACGGACAAATTCTGCCTTGGCGCGGGTGGTCCTGATCCGCCCGTGCGTGAACAGTGCCTGGGTCAGGTTGAGCGCCAGGGCCTTGCGCTGACCGCTGTTGCGGCCCAGTTTTTTACCCTTTACACGATGTCGCATTGTTATCCACCATTACTCAGGTCGGGAATATTGGCATCCTCTCTCAGGTAGCCTTTATCCCGCAGTTTTTCCACCAATTCATCGAGCGATTTCTCGCCAAAGTTGCGGATCGCCAGCATTGCATCCGGCCCACGATCCAGCATATCCAGCACATCGCCAATTGTGGTGATGCCGGTACGCTTGAGCGAATTGAACACCCGCACGCTCAGATCAAGCTCCTCAATCGGCTTCTCGTAGAGTTCGGGTTTACCGCGATCATCCTTGTCTTCTGTGTCTGGCTCCATGCGGCCGATGGTGTCGAACTCATCGCTGAGCGGCTCCACCCCGGCGATGGGGGTCAGATGCTTCATGAGAATCTTGGCTGCTTCGCTGAGGGCGTCTTCCGGGCGGATGGTGCCATCGGTCCACAGCTCAATAATCAGCTTGTCGTAATTGGTCCGCTGGCCGACACGCGCCCGTTCCACTTCAAAATTGACGCGGCGGGTCGGGCTGAAGATAGCATCCACCGGCAGTTCGCCAATGGGCAGGCGCCCGCGTTCTTCTGCCGCGCTGTAACCACGACCGGCGCGCACTTCAAACTCAATTTCGATATTGGCGTCCGGCGAATCTACCGTAAACAGATACAGGTCGGTGTTGATAATCTCAACTTCCGGCGGACATTCAATATCGGCGGCGGTCACGGTACCTTCGCCATGCTGTTCCAGCCGCAGCCGGGCCGATTCCACATCGAACAGGTTCAGGCGCAGCTGCTTGACCTGGAGCATCAACTGGGTCATATCCTCGCGCACGTGCGGGATGGCCGAAAATTCGTGATGCACATCCGACACGCGGATGCTGGTCACGGCGGCACCCGGCAGCGACGACAGCAGTACCCGGCGCAGGGCGGTCCCCAGGGTCAGGCCATAGCCGCTTTCCAGCGGGCTGATAATGAATCGCCCATAATTACGCGAGGTTGCGTCGGGCTGTACTTTGTGGGGGAGAACGAAATTGTTGGTCGTAACCAAGGTCCCAATGCCTCCTGTCGCCTATGGCAACTTATACACGACGTTTCTTCGGGGGACGCACGCCATTGTGCGGAATGGGGGTTACGTCAGTGATTGACCGCACTTTGAGTCCGCTGCTCTGGATGGCGCGGATCGCTGCTTCGCGCCCAGGGCCAGGGCCTTTGACAAACACATCGACTTCCTGCATCCCGTGCCCCGCAGCCGTATCAGAGGCATTCTGCGCTGCCATCCGTGCGGCAAAGGGGGTGCTTTTGCGGCTGCCCTTAAAACCAGACGTACCCGCACTGGCCCAGGCAACAACATTGCCGGATTGATCGGTCATCGACACAATGGTGTTGTTGAAGGTGGCATAGATATGTGCCTGACCGTAGGGTATGTTTTTGACGACTCTTTTGGTGGTTCTGCGACCACCGGTAGTTCTTTTCTGGCGTGCCATGAATAACCTCTCTAAGGCTCTCTACCGGAAACGCGCCCTGACGAGGGCGCATTATCATTACATGACATGATCGATTATAGATATGCTGTTGGCAATACCTATCGTGATGGTTGTTATTTCTTGGTTGCACCACGACGGCGGCCACGACCGGGTACCGTCTTGCGCGGGCCACGCCGCGTGCGCGCATTGGTGCGCGTCCGCTGGCCACGTGCGGGCAGGTTACGACGATGCCGCAAACCGCGATAGCTGCCAATTTCTGACAGACGCTTGATGTTCAACTGCACTTCGCGGCGAAGATCACCTTCCACCGTAAGCTGCGAAATCTGATCGCGCAGCAGCTGCAGTTCGGCTTCCGTCAGGTCCTTCACACGCGTATCCGGGTTAACCCCTGTTGATTGCAGAATCTGGCTGCTGGTGGGGCGACCAATACCGTAAATATAGGTTAAAGCCACTTCAACACGTTTGTCGCGGGGCAGATCCACCCCTTCGATACGCGCCATACGTTACCTCCGCGTTTTTCCTAACCCTGACGCTGTTTGTGTCTGGGATTTTCACAGATAATCATCACCCGGCCGTGACGCTTGATCACGCGGCACTTCGGGCAGCGTTTTTTGATAGATGTCGATACACGCATTATTCAATTTCCTGCCTGCCTCTGAAAGAACGAATATTATACCAGTCGAATGTTGCGTCGTCCAGTGCTAACCTAGGGCAGCGTTAAGACCAGCGGCTCTCCTTCGGTAATGGCAATCGTATGTTCAAAGTGTGTACACAACGAGCGATCCCGCGTGACGACGGTCCATTTGTCGCTCAGTTCGCGGGTTTCTGGCCGCCCGGCGTTGACCATCGGTTCCAGGGCATAGGTCATCCCCGGTTTTAACGGATAGCTGACCCAGCCATGACGCTGGCGGCGGCCCCGCGGCCACCAGTTGGGCACCTGCGGCTCCTCGTGCATTTTGCGCCCGACGCCGTGCCCGGTATATTCCCGTACCACGCTGTAACCATGCCGCTCGACATAGTGCTGGATGGCCAGGGCCACATCTCTGGTTTCGTTGGGCATCACAGAGGCCTTGATGCCCACCCACAGAGCCTGCTCCGACACTTCCAGCAGCCGCTGGACAGAAGGTGACACTTCACCTACCGGATAGGTCCAGGCGGAATCGCCCACAAACCCCTCATAAACGGAGCCAATGTCAACGCTGATGATGTCGCCTTCCTTCAGCTCGCGTTTGCCGGGGATGCCGTGCACCAGCTCCTCGTTGACAGAGGCACAGATTGAGGCCGGAAAATCCGGCGAATTATGTTTCGGATACCCCAGAAACGCCGGGGTTGCGCCATGATCGCGCAGCACCGTTTCCGCCAGTTTATCCAGTTCTCCGGTGGTGACGCCGGGACGAAGTGCCTCACGGATGGCCTGATGTGCCAGGGCGACGATGCGCCCGGCTTCCCGCATGATGGCGATTTCTTCCGGCGTTTTGTAGTGAATAGCCATAGTGCTTACGATTGTTCGATGACTTTCCGAATAGCTTCGCTTACATCTTCAATCGACTGCGAAGCATCAATTTCTGCCAGCAGGCCGGCGCGCTGGTAATACTCGATCAGCGGCGCGGTGCTTTCCAGATACGTATCAATACGTTTGATGATCGCCCCGGCGTTGGCATCATCCGCACGGCGCACCAGCGGCTTGTCGGTTGCCAGTTCTGTGCCAACAACGCGTGGCGGGAACTTCTTCTCCGGGTCTTCCTCGTAACGCCATTCAATCGCGTCGTTATCGAAGAAGATGTTAAACACCTTCCCCGTTTCTGAGGATGACACGCGGCCAAAGGCCCGCTTGAAAGCGGTGTACAGGTCGAGGCTGAGCACAAGCACCGTCGTTACAGCTTCGCCGCGTGCTTTCAGGTGCTCTGCCAGCCAGTCGGCCTGGGCAGGGTTGCGCGGGAAGCCGTCGAAGATGACACCATTGGCGGCATCTGGCTGGCTGAGCCGATCCTGGACGACTTCATAGGTGATTTCATCAGACACCAACTGGCCAGAGTCCATCACTTCCTGAATCCGGCGTGCCAGCGGGTCTTCGCGGGTTCTCATAGCACGGAACAGATCGCCTGTAGAAACATGCGGGATGCCGTACTGCTTCTCGATAAACCCGGCCTGGACGCCTTTACCGGCCCCCTGCACACCCATGATGATGATGTATAAACCCATTGCGCTTCTCGCTCTGGTAACGTCACAAATGCAGGCAAAATACCCTGTATGCTGCGCCGTGTTCAGGACGAGGCTGCCCTCGCCCTGAAACTGCTGGCTGATCGCTAGCGCATGAAGCCTTCATAGTTGCGCATGACAAGCTGGGCTTCAAGCTGGCGCATGGTATCGATGACCACACCCACCACGATGATCAGACCGGAACCGGTAATCACGCTGGCGGCGTTCAGTTGGGCGCCCCCGGTGATAAACTCTGTCGGGAACAGCAGGCTGTTCAACAGATCAACCAGCCCCGGAATGACGGCGATAAAGCCCAGGAACAGCGCGCCGACGACGGTAATGCGCCGCGAAACGCGCACAATGTATTCCTGTGTGCGTTTGCCGGGCCGAATACCGGGAATAAAGCCGCCCTGCCGCTGCAAATTCTCTGCCAGATTCTGATTGGTGATCATCGTCTCGGCATAGAAGAAGGTAAAGCCCACTGTCAGCAGGAAGAACGTGCCCCAGTAGGCCAGCCCCTGCTGCTGCCCAAATGTGGCAACCACAGAAGTCTTGACCGGGCCATCCGGAAACAGATTGGCGATAATGGCCGGGAAGGTGATGATCGACTGCGCGAAGATCAGCGGGATCATGCCCACCGGGTTGACCCGCAGCGGGATGTGCGTGCTGGCGCCGCCATACTGCTTGCGCCCGCGCACGCGCTTACCATACTGCACGGGGATACGCCGCACCCCTTCCTGAATCACCACGATGGTCACGATGGTGAACAGCACGATCACCACAAACAGAATCGCGTTGTAAACCGGCTGAGTCGTGGTTGTCAGCAGTTGGGCCAGGTTGGAAGGCGCAGAGGCGACGATGCCTGCGAAGATGATGATCGAGATACCGTTGCCGATCCCCTGTTCGGTGATCAGATCGCCCAGCCACACAGCAAACATCGTGCCTGCCGTCATGGTGGTAATAACGGTGATCGTCACCAGCGGGTTTACACCGAAGCCTTCGATCAGCGGCTGACCAGACGCATTAAAACTGCTGAAAATGGCAATCTGGCCGACAGCCTGAAGAATGGCCATTGGAATCGCCAGATAATACGTATAGCGCTGGATCTTTTCCTGGCCGCCCGGTTCGCGCTGAATGGCTTCCAACTGCGGGATGATCGGCACCAGAAGCTGAAAGATAATCGAAGCGGTGATGTAAGGGTAGACCCCCATCGCAATCACACTGAAGTTGGCGACGGCGCCGCCTGAAAGCAGGTTCAGCACGCCGATAAAACCAGCGCCTTCCGAATTCAGAATGCTCCGCAGGGCTTCACGATCTACGCCGATGACGGGTACATGCGCGGCAAACTGATAAACCAACAACACCAGCCCCGTGAACAGCAGCTTGCGGCGCACGTCCGAAAGACGCCAGGCGTTTCTCAGTCCCTCTATCGCGTCTTGCATAAACGGTAATCCTTGTGCTCTTTTTGAAAGTCGAAAACATGCGACAAGAGTGCTGGAGCAACGGCAGGCTGCACAGGCGCGGATGCGCGATTTGCAGCGCTGCTGACTGGCTGGCTGCTGCCAGCGTCGTCAGTCCCTTGCACTCAGCACTCTCATTCAGTCATTGTCCTGGTTGTAGATTTTTTCGCGCTCGGCCTTGGGCAGCAGCTTGACAGTCGCGTGGGCGCCAGTCAGCTTCAGTTCCAGCTTTTCGATGCTGCCGCCAGCCGCCTCAATCTTCTCTGCGGCGCTTTTGGTAAACCGGTGAGCCTTGATCGTCAGCTTCTTGCTCAGGTCGCCATTGCCCAGCACCACCACCGGCCGGTCCGGTTCGCGCACCAGGCGCAGTTCGGCCAGCAGGGCAGGGGTCACTTCCGCGCCATCGGCAATGCCTTCATGGGCGTTGAGATGATCGAGCCGGACTTCCTGATACTCGATGCGGAAAATGTTGGTGAACCCACGCTTGAACGGCAGACGGCGCACCAGCGGAAGCTGACCACCCTCGAAATAGGGTCCCTTGCCGCCACCTGTACGCGCGCCCTGGCCCTTGGTACCACGCCCGGCGGTTTTACCTTTACCGGCAGAGATACCACGCCCGACACGGGTTTTCTTCTTCTTCGATCCCTCGGCGGGTTGCAGATCGTGCAGTTTCATTATTCTTCTACCTCTTCCACTTCCACCAGATGGCTGACTTTGTTAATCATGCCCCGGATGGCGGGTGTATCGTTGTGGGTCGCTGTGGCATGCATCTTGCGCAGCCCCAGCGAACGCACGGTATCTTTCTGGTCCTGCTTATAGCCAATCGGGCTGCGGACCAGGGTTACCCGTAGCTTCTTACTCATCTTCCTCGCTCCCTGTCGCCTCTTGCGCTACAACTTCCACAGACTGATAGCGCGCGGCGCGTTCCCAGAAGGGCAGCACATCCTCGACGTTTTTGCCACGCATGGCCGCCATCTGTTCCGGGCTGCGCAGGGCTTTCAGTGCTTCCAGGGTAGCCAGAGTCACATTGAGCAGGTTGGCGCTGCCCTGGCTCTTGGTCAGGATATCGCGCACCCCGGCAGCTTCCAGCACGGCACGCACGCCGCCGCCAGCGATCACGCCCGTACCGGGAGAAGCCGGCTTCAGCATGACCTTCGCGCCGCCATAGCGCCCGACAATCGGATGCGGAATCGTGGTCCCGGACAGGGCGACCTTCTCCATGTTGCGGCGGGCACGTTCAGACCCTTTGCGGATGCTGTCCGGCACACCTCGTGCCTTGCCGACGCCAATGCCAACCCGGCCTTTGTTGTCGCCAATGATTACCACGGTGCGGAAGGCAAAGCGGCGGCCGCCCTGGATTACTTTCGCTACACGCCGGATATCGACAACGCGCTCATCAAGTTCTTCGCGGTCTTCCTCACGGCGTGGTTCGCGGCGTCTGTCAGACATAATCGCTCTCACTCTCTGCTAGAATTCTAAACCGGCTTCGCGTGCGCCTTCGGCCACCGCAGCCACACGGCCATGATATTTGTAGCCGCCCCGGTCAAACACGATTTTGGAAATACCGGCCTGTTTGGCGCGCTCGCCAACCACCTGGCCGATGATCCTGGCAGCTTCGATCTTGCTCTTGCCCTTGATCTGGGAAGCAATGTCTTTTTCCAGAGTCGAGGCCGAAACCAGCGTGCGCCCCACACTGTCATCAATCACCTGAACATAGATGTTGGTCAGGCTGCGATAAATGTTCATGCGCGGACGTTCTGGTGTCCCGATAATGGTGTTACGCGCGCGGTAATGCCGTTTGATGCGCGCAGCATATTTTCTCTTCTGTGCGTCCATAATTACGCTTTACCTGCCTTACCAGCCTTGCGGCGGACCACTTCATCCGAATAGCGAACACCCTTGCCCTTGTAAGGCTCCGGCGGACGCAGTTCACGGATATTGGCTGCCACCTGGCCGACCACCTGTTTATCGATGCCCTGTACGTGGATGGTCGCCCCACGGTCTTCGACCGTAAAGGTGATGCCTTCGGGCGGGTTGACCACGATTTCGTGCGAATAACCCAGCTTCATGACCAGGTCTTCGCCGCGCATTTCGCTGGTATAGCCCACGCCTTCAATTCTCAGGGTTTTTCTGAATCCGTCGGATACACCAGTTACCATATTGGCGACCAGCGCCCGTGTAAGACCATGCAGCGCCCGGTGCTCGCTTTCGTCCGAAGGCCGTTCCACAAGCACATTACCATCTTCCTGCTTCAGGCCAATCGCCGGGTGCACCCGGTGGCGCAGCTCACCTTTTGGCCCTTTTACGGCCACGTCCTGACCTTCGATGGACACACTGACGCCGTCAGGTACTGGAATGGGTTTTTTACCGATACGAGACATTTGCCCCTCCTCTACCAGACATAGCACAGCACTTCGCCCCCAACGCGCTGGCGGCGGGCTTCCTGATCCGTCATCACACCCTTGGGCGTGGTGACGATGGCAATGCCGATGCCGCTCATCACGCGGGGCAGGTCGCGCGAGCTGCGATACACGCGCCGGCCTGGCTTGCTGATGCGCTGCAGGGACGTAATCACCGGGCGACGATCGCGGCGCGAGCCGTAATATTTCAGCTTGACGCGGATCATCGGCACCGGGCTTTCGTCGCCGACAACAAAATCTTCGATATAGCCCTCATTTTTCAGGATGCGGGCGATTTCCACTTTAATGTTGGACCGGGGAATTTCCACTTCAGATTTCCCGGCCAGCAATGCATTCCGAACGCGTGTAAGCATATCGGCAATGGGATCGTTGGTCATGGGTCGCTCCTACCAGCTCGATTTGACAACGCCGGGAATTTGGCCCTGGAGTGCCAGTTCACGGAAGTGAATGCGGCACAGTCCAAAACGCCGCATGTAGCCGCGCGGGCGGCCACAGGTTTTGCCCGAATTCGGGTCAACGTACTGGCAGCGATTGCGTACCCGGATTCTGTATTTCCGCTGCTTTTCGCGGGCTGTCAGTGATTTCTTCGCCATAGCTTGCTCGTCCCCTAACTTTCACGGAAAGGCATGCCCAGCAGTTTCAGCAGGCGGCGGCCCTCTTCATCTGTCTGTGCGGTGGTGACGACGGTCAGTTCCAGACCGCGCACCTTGTCGATCTTGTCGTACTGAATTTCCGGGAAGATGATCTGTTCCCGCAGGCCGACGGTATAATTTCCGCGCCCGTCGAAGGTATCCGGCGACAGACCACGAAAATCACGCACGCGGGGCAGGGCGATATTGATAAACCGGTCCAGCAGCGCCCACATACGTTCGCCGCGCAGGGTCACTTTCATGCCGATGGCACGCCCTTCACGCAGCTTAAAGTTGGCAATGCTCTTGCGGGCACGGGTCACCACAGGCTGCTGGCCGGTAATCAGGCGCAGGTCCTCCATGGCACTGTCCAGCGCCTTGGGGTTGTCTAACGCCTCGCCCAGGCCGATATTAACGACCACCTTCTGGATGACCGGCACGCGCATCGGGTTATCGTAGCCGAATTCCTGCATTAACTGCGGAACAACTTCTTCCCGGTATTTTGCCTGTAACACGGGTAATGTGGCTGTATCTACCATTTGGTTGCTCCGGCCTAGCTGATATTCGAATCACATTTTTTGCAGTACCGTGTTTTGCGACCATCTTCGGTGGTGCGGAACCCGACGCGGGTTGCTGCATCGCAAGAAGGGCACACCAGCATCACGTTCGACAGATGGATCGGCCCGTTAAACTCCACGATCTGGGCCTGCACCTGCTGCCGTCCGGCCTGCTGGGCTTTCTGGTGTTTTTTGAGGACGTTGACGCCCTCGACCACCACACGGTTTTCCTTGTTGAGCACGGAGACGACTTCTCCGCGTTCGCCTACATCTTTACCGGCGATCACTTCGACGGTATCGCCTTGTTTAATTCGCTTCATTTCGATCTACTCCATCACTCACAGGGTTTCCGGCGCGAGTGACACGATCTTCATGAAGCCCTTGTCGCGCAGTTCACGCGCCACCGGACCAAACACACGTGTACCACGCGGGTTGGTCAGGTCATCAGCCAGGATCACGGCGGCATTGTCGTCAAAGCGGATATAAGAGCCATCCGTGCGGCGATATTCCTTGTGCGTCCGCACGATCACGGCACGCACGACATCGCTTTTCTTGACGCTGCCATCCGGGGTGGCTGCTTTTACGGTAGCCACCACAATGTCGCCCACCCGGCCATAACGCTTCTTTGAACCGCCCAGGACACGGATCACCAGGAGTTCGCGCGCGCCGGTGTTATCCGCCACGACCAGTCGGGATTCAGTCTGGATCATTCTTCACCCCCGGTTTCCTCGTCGGTGCCGGCCTCAAGCTGCTCGGCCTCTTCCGTCGCTTCTTCGGCGACAGATTCGACCACGCGGCCGCCCACTTCTTCGACAACCGATTCCACGACCCAGCGTTTGGTCTTGCTGTAGGGCTTGCTTTCTACAACACGCACCAGGGTCCCTGTCGGAATCGCGTTTGATTCATCGTGCGCATACACTTTTTTGGTGGTGCGCACCACTTTCTTGTAGATGGGGTGGGCCTGGCTGATGTCGATAGCCACCACGACCGTTTTATCCATCTTGTCACTCACTACGCGGCCCACCAGCCGCTTGCGGTTATTAGGCATGGCTGCCTTCCTCTTTTGCAACTCGTTCGGCGGCCAGCTGACGTTCGTGCAGCACTGTTCTGCAGCGCGCGATGTCATGCCTGGTCTGCTTGATAACGTTCTCGTTTTCTAACTGGCCGGAAGCCTTCTGAAGTCGCAGTTTGAACAGGGATTCTTTCAAATCCTCAATTTCGTCCAGAATCTCTTCGTCAGACTTCTCGCGGATTTCCCGAATATCCATCAGACAACCTCCTGGCCAGAGATCGGATCAATCCGTTTGACGAACTTGGTTTTACAGGGCAGCTTGAACCCGGCCAGGCGCAGCGCCTCGCGGGCTTCTTCTTCTGTGATGCCGCCCATTTCGAACAGCACGCGCCCCGGCTTGATCACCGCGACCCACTGCTCGACAGACCCCTTACCTTTACCCATACGGGTTTCGGCAGGCTTCTGGGTGACGGGTTTATCCGGAAAGACACGGATCCAGATTTTACCCCGGCGGCGCACATAGCGGACCATCGAACGGCGGGCAGCCTCGATCTGGCGGCTGGTCAGCCACACAGGCTCCAGTGCCTGCAGGCCGAATTCGCCAAACTCGACAGTCGAGCCACGATAGGCCTTGCCCTTCATCCGTCCGCGGTTCTGCTTGCGCCACTTGGTACGTTTTGGCATTAACATAATGTGTCGCTCCTCAGCAGGCTACGAACTCGCGCCCGCACTCTCTTTGACTCGTTCAGCCAGGACAGCGTCATAATCCAGGATGTCACCTTTGTACACCCAGACCTTGATGCCGATGCGGCCGAAGGTCGTCAAAGCTTCTGCTGTGCCATAATCAACATCAGCGCGCAGGGTGTTGCGCGGAATCCGGCCTTCGCTCTGCCATTCCCGGCGGGCCATATCTGCCCCGGCCAGACGACCACTGACTTCGATGCGGATGCCCTGGGCGCCCTGGCGCATGGCCTGGCCAATTGCGCGTTTGATGGCGCGGCTGTGGCCGATACGACGTTCGAGCTGCCCGGCAACATTGGCCGCAATCAGATGTGCGTCGATGTCCGGCTTGTCAATTTCGGTCACTTCGACCTTAACTTTTTTGCCATCCGTCAGCTTTTCCAGGTCCTGCCGGAGCTGCTTGACGGCCTCGCCCTTGCGCCCGATAACGATGCCAGGGCGCGCAGTGTGAATGTTGACCAGCAGTTGATTGGGATAGCGTTCGATTTCGATGCGCGAAATACCGGCGCGTTCGCCCTGCTTACGGATAAACCGGCGAATATCGAAATCTTCCTTCAGCAGTTGGGTATAGCGGTTGCCTTCTGCAAACCAGCGTGCATCCCAGTCACGGTTGATCTTCAGACGAAAGCCTGTTGGATGAATCTTGCGTCCCATCGGCCTATTTCTCCTCTCGCTCAGCCAGCACAACTGTCAGATGCGACGTGCGCTTGATGCGCGGTTTGTAACGACCACGCGCACCGGCCTTCATTCGCTTGAGCGATGGGCCTTCGTCAGCATAGATGCTTGCAACATACAGGTTGCCTTGGCTCAGATCAAAATTATTGACCGCGCTTGCCACCGCAGACGCCACCGTCTTCTGGACGAATTCGGCGCCCTTCTGGGGCATGAACTTCAGCACGGTGATTGCCTGATCTGCACCCATGCCGCGCACCTGGTCACAGACCAGACGCAGCTTCTGGGGCGAGATCGGCAAATGCTTGGTGCGCACTTGGACTTCCATGTTCTGGCCTCCTAGCGCCGTTTCTTCTCGACCAGGTGGCCGCGATAGGTGCGGGTGGGGGCGAACTCGCCGAGCTTGTGGCCCACCATGTTTTCCGTCACATAGATCGGAACATGGCGGCGGCCATCATGCACCGCAATGGTGTGCCCCACCATCTGTGGGAAGATTGTGCTGGCGCGGCTCCAGGTGCGAACAACGACCTTACGATTTTCTTCGTTTAACTTCTCCACCTTGCGGAGAAGCTTGGGGTCTATGTACGGCCCCTTTTTTAATGAACGCGACATTTTCTACTCCTTAAGCCTACTAACGCCGCTTGCCGCGCCGGCGAACGATGTAGCGGTCGGTACGCCGGTTGACGCGTGTGCGTTTGCCCAGCGCCGGTTTGCCCCAGGGTGTCTTGGGGCCGGGCATGCCGACAGGCGAACGACCTTCACCACCGCCGTGCGGGTGACTGGCCGGGTCCATGGCCGTACCACGAACCGAAGGCCGCCAGCCCATCCAGCGCCGGCGTCCGGCCTTACCCAGTTTGATATTGCCATGATCGGTATTGCCGACCTGACCAATGGTGGCCATGCAGCGTTCATGAATCAGCCGCACTTCACCGCTGGGCAGCCGCACCTGGGCGTAAGTGCCTTCCTTGGCCAGCAGCTGCGCAGAAGTCCCCGCAGCGCGGGCCAGCTGGCCGCCTTTACCCGGCAGCAGCTCGATGTTATGGATCATCGTACCGAGTGGGATGTCGCGGATCGGCATGGCATCACCAACACGCAGGTTGGTGTTCTGATCACCGTTGCCAATTCTATCGCCAACCCGCAGCCCCAGCGGCGCAATGATGTAGCGTTTTTCGCCGTCTTCATACTGCACCAGGGCAATACGGGCCGACCGGTTGGGATCATACTCAATGGCGATGACCTCTGCCGGTGAGTCGAATTTATTGCGCTTGAAGTCAATAATCCGATAGCGCCGCTTGTGGCCACCACCGCGATGCCGCACCGTGATCTTTCCCGTGTTGTTGCGTCCGCCACGTTTGCGCAGGGCTTCCGTCAGCGAACGCTCCGGGCGGGATTTTGTAATTTCCTCGAACGTGTGGCCCGTCATGTCCCGGCGTCCTGCCGAGGTGGGCTTATAGACTTTTACCGGCATACGTTCTTCACCTTAACTAAATCGTCAGCTTTCTGCCTGTGTGCCAGCAGCAACTGCCTGCTGGCGAAGGGCGGATCGCTAGGGATTAAACAGATCGATTTCATCACCTTCGGCCAGGGTCACCACCGCCTTTTTCCATTGGCGGGTGCGGACATACCAGTTACGGCCCCGGCGGCCCCGCTTGGCAGGCTGGACCATCGTCCGAACCTTCTCCACGGTGACATCGAAGATCACTTCTACCGCCTCTTTAATCTGGATTTTGTTGGCCGCCTGGTCGACTTCGAACACAAACTGGTTCAGATCGTCGGCCTGTACGGTGGATTTTTCCGTAATGACAGGGCGCTTGATGACATCATAAATATGCAGGTCGACCATGTTATTCGCCCTCTCGTCCCCAAATCGTCTTGATCACATCCAGCGCATCCAGCGGGATAATGACTTTGTCGTGTCCCAGCAGGTCGCGGATGTTGAGATAATTGGCCCGCAGCGTGCGCGCATTCGGCAGATTGTTGACGCTGCGCTGAATATTCTCATTCTGTTCCGCCAGCAGCACCAGGGCTTTGCCTTCGCCTGCCAGCGAACTCAGGATCGATTTCATCTCTTTGGTTTTGGCCGCTTCAAGCTGAAGCCGGTCCACAATCACCAGCTGCTGATCGCGTGCCAGTGCGCTGAGTGCCGAGCGAATCGCCTCGCGGCGCATCTTTTTCGGCATATCCTTGGTATATTTGCGCGGCTTGGGGCCGTGCGCTGTGCCACCGCCCACAAAGATCGGCGCATTGCGCGAACCGTGCCGGGCGCGCCCCGTTCCTTTTTGCCGGTACCATTTTGATTTGGTCCGGTCTACCTGCCCTCTGGTCAGAGTTTTGTGCGTTCCCAAACGGGCATTTGCCATCTGGCGCACATACGCCTGATGCATCAGGCCCGTGTTAATTTCCACTTCAAAAATATCCGACGGCAGGTCAATCTTCTGGACTTCCTTGCCGTTCTGGTCGAGAACTGAAACTTGCATGGCGAATAACTCCTTCTCGCCGCTCTACCGCGCCGCGCCTAGCGACGCACGCGCGCCGGCTTAATCATGACGATGCCACCCTTCGCGCCCGGAACAGACCCGCGAACGGCGATCAGGTTGCGGTCTGGGTCTACCACGATAACTTCGAGGTTCTCGATGGTGACACGTTCGTCGCCCATGTGCCCGCCCATGCGCAGACCCTTAATGACGCGGCCTGGTGTAGAACCGGCACCAATGGAACCGGGGGCGCGTACACGGTCAGATGAACCATGAGTCACGGGCTGGCGATGGAAGCCATGCCGCTTCACCGTACCGGCGAAACCGCGACCCTTGCTCTTGCCGACGACATCTACGCGTTCACCCACAGTAAACACGTCCGCTTTAATCTGCTGACCCTCTTCGACATCGACATCGCCGTTTTTCAGGCGAAACTCACGCAGGTAGCGCAGGGCAGGCAGGTTGTTACGGCGCAGATGCCCTAACTGCCCCTGGGTCAGCCGCTGGGGCTTGGTTTCGCCGAAACCAAGCTGGACGGCGGTGTACCCATCTTTTTCTGCGGTACGAACCTGCGTGACATAACAAGGGCCAGCTTCGATCACCGTCACCGGGATGACGCTGCCACCCTCGTCAAATATCTGGGTCATACCTACTTTTTTACCGATAATGCCCTTCATACGACCTCCAACGGGAATGCATCAGCTATTATGCAGCCCCTGCTAACGAACTTAACGCAGCGGCGGGCCGGGCTCTGGCCCGCATACGCACTAGATTTTAATTTCGATATCCACACCCGCCGGCAGGTTCAACCGCATCAGCGTGTCGATGGTCTTGCTGTCCGGGTCCACCACGTCAATCAGGCGTTTGTGGGTGCGAATTTCAAAGTGCTCCTGCGAATCCTTGTCGATGAACGGGGAACGGCGCACCGTAAAGCGTTCAATCTGGGTGGGCAGCGGCACAGGGCCAACGACCCGCGCGCCGGTGCGTTCTGCCGTTTCGACAATGCGCTGGGCTGACTGGTCGAGCACGCGATGATCGTACCCTTTCAGCCGGATGCGAATTTTGCTTTTGACTACCATCCTCAATCCTCTGGGCAGCCGGGCTACCACTATCGTAGTCGATGCCGGTGGCGGTTAACCTCCCGGCATCGACTTGAGTTACACGATATGAATGGCCGGTGTTCGATTACTCAAGAATTTCGGTAATCACACCCGCGCCGACGGTCAGACCACCTTCACGGATGGCGAACTTGGAACCTTTTTCCAGCGCCACCGGGATGATGAGTTCCACTTCCAGGTTCACATTGTCGCCCGGCATCACCATCTCGACGCCTTCCGGCAGCTTGATGGTCCCGGTCACGTCCATGGTACGAATGTAGAACTGCGGGCGGTAGCCAGGGAAGAAGGCTTTATGACGGCCACCTTCGTCCTTGCGCAGCACGTACACTTCGCTCATGAAGCGCTTGTGAGGCGTGATGCTGTTGGGTTTGGACAGCACCATACCACGCTCGACATCTTCACGGGTCTTGCCACGCAGCAGAATGCCAGCGTTGTCGCCTGCCTGGGCGATATCCAGTTCCTTGTGGAACATTTCGATACCGGTGACAACGGTCTTGTCGATGGCGTCGCGCAGGCCCACGATATCGACTTCTTCACCCTTCTTCAGCACACCGCGCTCGACACGCCCCGTCACAACGGTACCACGACCCTTGATCGAGAAGACGTCTTCGACGGGCATGAGGAACGGCTTGTCGACATCGCGTTCCGGGGTCGGAATCCAGTCATCCACAGTCTGCATCAGCTGCAGGATCGGCTCGTATTCCGGCGCGCCAATGTCCGTGCTGTTGGATTCAACGGCTGCCAGGGCAGAACCGCGCACGATCGGGGTGTCCGCCGGGAACTCGTAGCTGTCCAGCAGTTCAGACAGTTCCAGTTCGACCAGTTCCAGCAGTTCGGGGTCGTCCATCTGATCAATCTTGTTCAGGAAGACCACCATCGCCGGCACTTCCACCTGGCGCGCCAGCAGCACGTGTTCACGAGTCTGCGGCATCGGGCCATCAGGCGCGCTTACGACCAGGATGGCACCATCCATCTGGGCTGCACCGGTGATCATGTTCTTGATGTAGTCACGGTGACCCGGGCAGTCTACGTGGGCATAATGCCGGTTTTCCGTCTCGTATTCAACGTGACGAATGTTGATAGTGATACCACGCTGCTTTTCTTCAGGAGCGTTGTCGATATCTTCGTACTTCATCTGCTGAGCACGGCCCGCCATAGACAGTACTTTGGTGATGGCGGCGGTTAGCGTGGTCTTGCCATGATCGACATGACCAATCGTGCCGATATTGACATGGGGTTTAGTACGCTCGAATTTCCCTTTTGCCATTGATCAATCCTCTTGATTTATCAATTCCTACAGACAATGAGCGCAGCACCAGACTGCGCATAGCCGATAGCTGCTTAGCTGCCGCTCTTGATAACCTCGTCGGCAATCGACTGCGGCGCCACAGCATATCTTTCGAACTCCATAGTGAAGCTCCCACGACCCTGCGTCAGATTGCGCAGATTGGTGGCATACCCAAACATTTCACCCAGCGGCACGTTGGCACGAATGGACGTGCTGCCGTCGCCGCGTGGTTCCATGCCCAGCACGATCCCGCGCCGGGACGAAAGATCGCCCACGACAGAGCCGGTGTATTCTTCCGGCACGGTCACCTCGACCTTCATCGTTGGCTCCAGAAGGACTGGCTTGGCTTTCTGGACACCGTCCTTCAGACACATCGACCCGGCGATCTTGAATGCAATTTCGCTGGAGTCGACTTCGTGATAGGAACCGTCCACCAGGCTGGCTTTGATGCCAACGACCGGATAACCGGCCAGCACGCCGCCCTGCATGGCTTCGCGGATACCATTCTCCGTCGGCCGGATGAATTCTGATGGCACCGATCCACCGCGGATCGAGTTGACAAACAGCAGGCCATCCTTTGCCTGTTCCAGTTCTTCATCGGACAGCGGCTCGAATTCCACCACCACCCGCGCATACTGGCCGGAACCACCTGTCTGACGTTTGAAGGTGGTATCGATGCGCGCCGGCTTGGTAATGGTTTCGCGATAGGCCACCCGGGGGCGCCCAACCGTCGCCTGCACGTTAAACTCGCGCATCATACGATCTACCAGCACTTCCAGATGCAGCTCGCCCATGCCACGAATTTTGGTCTGGCCGAGCTTGTCATCAACCTCAACCTTAAAGGTGGGGTCTTCTTCTGCCAGACGGCGCAGCGCTTCGCCCATCTTATCCTGATCACTCTTGGTGTTCGGTTCGATGGCGACTTCGATCACCGGTTCCGGGAAGCTGATCTGCTCCAGTTGAATCGGGTTATTCGGATCAGCCAGCGTATCGCCGGTGAAGGTATCCTTCAGGCCCAGGATCGCCGCAACGTCGCCGGCGCGCACTTCATCCACATCTTCGCGCCGGTCCGCAAACATGCGGACGATGCGGCCGATGCGCTCCCGGTTGTCCTTGGTGGTGTTCATCAGCATACTGCCCGCGCTGACCACACCGGAATACACCCGGAAGAAGGCCAGACGGCCCACGTAAGGATCGGTTACGATCTTGAAGACCAGCGCCGCTGTCGGTTCTTCGTCAGATGGCTCGCGCATAATTTCTGCACCGGTCTTGGGGTGCGTCCCCTTGACGGCAGGTACATCCAGCGGAGAGGGCAGCAGATCGACCACGCGATCCAGCAGCATCTGAACACCCTTATTCTTAAGGGAGGAACCACACAGCACAGGCTGAATTTTGTTGGCAATGGTGCCTGCACGCAGCGCGCCGATCAGTTCGTCGTCGGTGATTTCCTCTTCCATGAGATATTTCTCAGTGAGGTAATCATCATTTTCGACGATCTTCTCGATCATTTCTGCGCGCCGTGTTTCCGCCGCTTCCCGATGACTTTCCGGGATCGGGTGGCGCTCAATCGCCGTGCCCATGTCGTCACCATAGGTGACAAGTTCCATCTTGAGCAGGTCGATGATGCCGTTAAACTCTGCGCCCTCGCCATAAGGCATCTGGATCGGGACAGGGTTACCGTTCAGGCGGTCAACAATCATATCGACACAGCGCTGGAAATTGGCCCCGGTACGATCCATCTTGTTGACAAAACAGATGCGCGGAACCCGATACTGGTCAGCCTGACGCCAGACTGTTTCGGATTGTGGCTCTACACCGGCCACACCATCAAAGACGACAATGCCGCCATCCAGCACACGCAGGCTGCGCTGCACTTCCACCGTAAAATCGACGTGGCCGGGGGTGTCAATCAGGTTGATCTGATGCCCGTTCCAGCTGGCAGTGACCGCAGAGGAGGTAATGGTAATGCCGCGCTCGCGTTCCTGCTCCATATAGTCGGTGGTGGCAGCGCCTTCATGCACTTCACCCATCCGGTGAACCATCCCGGTGTAGTAAAGCACACGTTCTGTGGTTGTCGTTTTGCCCGCGTCAATATGCGCAATAATACCGACGTTGCGCACCTTGTTGAGATCGAGCTTGGTTGAAGCTTTTTTCGCCATACCTGGTTAGTTGTACTCTCTTCAGAAAGGATTAGCGGAAGTGAGCAAAGGCCCGGTTGGCTTCGGCCATCCGGTGGGTATCATCGCGGCGTTTGATCGCGTTGCCCTGGCCATTGGCTGCATCCAGCAGTTCGGCAGCCAGCTTTTCTTCCATATTACGGCCCCCACGCCCGCGCGCATATTCCAGAAGCCAGCGCATGGCCAGAGAAATAGAGCGGTCATGAGGCACTTCCATAGGCACCTGGTAGGTTGAGCCACCCACACGTTTTGGCTTGACCTCGACGGCGGGGGCCACATTACGCAGGGCCTGTTCCATCACTTCCACTGGGTCACGTTTGGCGCGCTGTTCCACAATGTCCAGCGCCCGGTACATGAGGGTCTGGGCGGTGCTTTTCTTGCCATCGCGCATCATGCGATTGATGAGCATGGCAATATGCACGTTCTGATATTTTTTATCCGGCACAACCTGCCGCTTTGGCGGACGATTTCTTCTAGGCATAATGCGATAACCTCTTTACTTTGCTCTGGGCCGTTTAGTGCCGTACTTGCTGCGTCCCTGCTCCCGATTCTGCACGCCATCGGCGTCCAGGGTGCCGCGCACAATATGATAGCGCACGCCAGGCAGGTCTTTCACACGGCCACCGCGCACCAGCACCACGCTGTGCTCCTGCAGACGATGCCCTTCACCGGGGATATAGGCCGAAACCTCGATCCCGTTGGACAGGCGAACACGCGCCACCTTGCGCAGCGCGGAATTCGGTTTCTTGGGCGTCATCGTCTTGACCTGCACGCAAACCCCGCGCTTCTGCGGTGCGCCTTTGCGACGGCGTGTGCGTTTCTGCGAATACGCGTTGAGGGTGTATTGCAGGGCCGGAGCTTTGGTTTTGCTCTTTTTATCTTTGCGCCCTTTACGCACCAGTTGATTAATTGTTGGCATGAATCGCTCCAAATGCTAGCCTTCTGCGGGCATGCAAAAAGGCGATCTAAATTCAAGAACGCCTTTATTTGCCTTACTTGGTGACGAGCTATTTCGTAATAAAATACAAAAAAACGAAACGCTTTCGACACACTTGCTCGGTTTAAGCGGCATGGCATTGCCTCACTGAGGTTGCAGTGCCGTCAGATTGGTGAATGATAACAGTCATGCTAGGCGGTGTCAAGGTTTGAAGCCGATGATAGAGGGTACGTCTGCACGCCGGGTGGCGGCAGGCGTTGATTTCGTGGAAGCTGGACAGGAGGGGGATAGCCGATGAGCATCTGGTTGATGATACTGCTCTGGTTTGTGGGCGTGGTGCCTGTTTCACTGCATGGTTTTCAGCAGGCGAACCCTATCGCGCTGGAACTGGAAGACGTGCGCTATGGCGATCATGAACTGGCGACGCTGGATGTTTATCTGCCAGAAACCAGCGGCGGGCCGTTTGCCACCGTGCTGCTGGTGCATGGCACCGGGGTATCAAAGGAATACTTTAAAGGAACTTCGACCATACAGGACCTGGTTGCGCAGGGATATGCTGCGGTGTCCGTGAATTATCGCCCGCCCACCCTGGATAACCCGGTCGTGCCGCTGTATGACGTGGCCTGTGCCCTGGGATGGATTTATGCGCACAGCGACGCCTATCACTTCGATACGCAGAACATTATCGCCTTCGGTCATTCACGCGGCGCGTCGATTGTGGCGCTGCTGGGGGTGCGGGATGAAGTCGGCCTGTTTATGGAGGGCTGCGATTTTACGCTGCCGGAAAAGGACTGGCTTCGTGGGGTGGTGGCCTATGGCGGCAGTTATGGCAGCCCGGAAGGCAGTTTTACTGACCCGCTGTTTGTCGAAACGCTCAGCCAGTTCCTGAACCTGGGGACAGACCAGACCCGCCAGTTATTCGATTATCTGGCCGGGATTCCGCCGTCGGAATGGTGGTATGTCGACGAGCTGCCACCGCTGCTGAAAGAGTATCTGCGGTTCTTTCCCATTACGTGGCTGGATGGCACAGAACCCCCTTTCCTGCTGCTGCATGGAGACAGAGACGAAACGGTGTCTGTATCAGAATCCACGGCTTTTGCGGAGGCACTGCGTCAGGCTGGGGTGCCTGTAGAGCTGCTCATTGTGCCGGACAGTCATCACCGGGTTAACAGCACAGCAACTCACACGCAGTTGTTCAGCTTTCTGGACAGCATTACCCGCTGATCGTGCGGCAATGGGTCAGGCTGTCTGAGGCATCAGCTTGTTAAAGGCGTCGATCAGTTCATCCACGCCCACCGGCTTGCCCAGGAACAGATCCACCCCGGCGTCGAGCGCCTTGTGCATCTGGAAGCCGCCGGTTGCGCCGGAAATCACGACCACGATCACACGCCCGTCTTCGGGATGCTGTTTGCGGATATACTTCACCACATCGAGGCCATCAATGTCCGGCAGCATGAGATCCAGGACAATGGCCTTTGGTTTCTGCTCATCTATAGAGGAAAGCGCGGCGCCGCCCGTATGCACCACCTTCACCCGAAAGCCCGCCTGTTCCAGAATCATGCCGAACACACAGGCGACATCGGTATCATCTTCAACGATCAGGACAGTTTCGCCTTTGCCGATATTGGGGATGATCGTATCTTCGCTGCGGTTGGAGGATACCAGCGGCACGACGGCAAACAGCACCTGCAGCGTCAGACGGCCAAAGGTGATTTCGTCGCCATGACGCAGGCGATAGGGCTGGTGGGGGGTCAGGACATAGCCATTCAGGCGCGTACCGTTGGCGCTGCCATTATCCTTAATGCTGATGGTGTTGTCTTTGGCCTGGATAACGGCGTGGCGGCGAGAAACGCCCATCATGTGCGCCGCGTACGGAGTCAGGTTTACGTCAGGTTCAAAGCCGCTTTCCGGGTCTCTGCGGCCAACCGTCATGGTTTCACTGACGCGGGCCTGAATGGTTGCTGCTGTGCCGACCACACGAAACTCGATGACCCAGGGCAGAACTTCATCCAGCGGGCTGGTGACGCGCCGGGGCATGGTTCCCCGGTCTGCCTGCTGGCCCAGATGTTTCGTTTGATCCGGCTTCATTAACATAGTACAAAACCCCATAACCCATGCGCATAGTTTAACAATACTTCAATTATGGGTTTTGTCCATAGGGTTGCAGTGTACTATCGTCCTAAAATTCATGAGAAATTTGTGAACATTACATTACGTTGTTACTTTGGAGCAGTGCGCAGCTACAACACATGGGAACGCTGCTCTGCACGGGGCGATATGCAGAGCAGCGCCGGTCACACGCTGGTCAGATGAACAGGCCTAGCGGAACAGTTCCCGCACGATGATGTTGCGCTGGATTTCGCTGGTGCCTTCGTAGATCTGGAAAATCTTGACATCGCGCAGCAGCTTTTCGACAGGATATTCCTTCATATAGCCATAGCCGCCAAAGACCTGCACCGCATCGACGGCGGCTTTGGTGGCCATATCCGCAGCGAAGACTTTGGCAAAGGCGGGCAGCCTGGGGTTGGTGCTGCCGGTTTCCAACTGCCAGGCGGCCTGCCACACCAGCAGGCGCGACGCCTCGTAATGGGTAGCCATATCCGCGATTTTGTGACCAATGGCCTGATGCTGATAGATGGGCACCCCAAAGGCCTCGCGCTGTTTGGCATAATTGATGGATTCTTCCAGGCAGCGGCGCTGCAGCCCGACTGCGCCAGCGGCGATGCCAGGGCGACTGTAATCGAAAACCTTCATGGCGATCAGAAAGCCGGCGCCTTCCGGGCCGATCCGGTTTTCCTCTGGCACTTCCACATTTTCAAAGACAATTTCGGCCGTATCCGAAGCCCGCTGCCCCAGCTTATCAAACTTCTTGCCCACGCTGACGCCCGGCATCGAGCGATCCACAATAAAGCACGACAGGCCCTTATGCCCGGCGTCCGGGTCAGTTTTGGCAAAGACACAGAAATAGCTGGCATGCGAGGCGTTGGTTATGAAGATTTTGGCCCCGTTAATGATGTAGGCGCCGTTTTTCCTGTCTGCGCGGGTCTGGATTCCTACCACATTGGAACCCGCGCCGGCTTCTGTCACACCGTAAGAGGCAAATTCGCCTTTGTCTACCAGGCGCTCGCCCAGCCAGTACTGCTTTTGCTGCTCGCTTCCGGCTAGCAGGATCGGCAGCGCGGCCAGGCTGTTGGTCGACAGGCTGGTGCTGATGCCGGTGCAGCCATAGCCCAGTTCTTCGGCTACCAGACATTCTTCCAGTGGACTCGCACCGACGCCGCCATAGGCTTCGGGAATGTTCATGTTGACCAGGCCAGCCTGCCGCGCCCGATGGAAAATTTCTTCCGGAAAGATGGATTTTTCATCATATTCGGCGGCGACGGGGATAATTTCTCTGGCGGTGAAGTCGCGCGCCACCTTTTGCAGCATCTGCTGATCTTCGGTCAGTTGAAAATTCACACCTGTCGGGACTGCTGTCTGCACCATGATCGTATCCCTGTTTAATTAATCAAATATTCGTTAAATTAAGTATAACATGAATTTTTCCGGGGCGTGCGCTGCTCAGCGCGTGGTCAGCGGTGCTGGCGTTAGTTCAAACAGGGCGATAATACCTTCGATCAGCCGGTCCATATCGTTATGAAAATCCGGGTCCGGACGCACCGGCACCGCGTTACGGTAGATCAGCGGGCGCAGGCTGGCGGGCAGGTGGCGCGCCTGGGGCAGGCGTTCGCGGCGGCTGACCAGCACCGGAATCACCGGAATATTGCGTTTAAGCGCCGTTTCGATCTCAAAGCGCACAAAATCGTCGGGGTCATGCAGGCGGCGTTTGTTGGTCCGGCTGATCCAGTCCGGCCCGATCACCACCAGCATGACATCCGTACAGGACACCTCATGTTCCAGCGCACGCCGGAAATCCACACCCGGCAGAATATCCTCAACATCCTTAAACACACTGCCTTTGCCAAATTCCGCTGTCAGCCGGTCGTGGATGCGCCCGACGACATCCTCGCTGTCGCTGCGTCGATAATTAATGAAGATGCTCTTGTGCGGGTAGGGCGGCATGGCGGGTGAGGTGATCTGCACTTCGCTGAACAGGTGTGGATGCTGTTCAATTACTTCGATAAGTTCGTCCCGGTGGCGTCGAGCAATCGTGGCCTGGACGATCAGTTTATCCTGAGGAGACATTGACAACCTTAATATCCTGGATGCCGGCATCTACAAGGCGGGCAATGAGATCAACAAACTTGTCCGTATCAAGATCGGTGAGGTTGGCCTGCAGCGTGATGGTGATATCATGCCGTCCGGCGGTCTGGGTGGTGGGGGTGACGGTGCCCTCATTTTCCTGAATCGCCTGCCGCAGGTGCTGCAGGCCCGCCTCGAAATCCTCCACCAGATCATAGGTCCGTGCTGTACGCAGATCAACCGGCAGGTCTTCAGGGTCAACCCGGTCGATGAGCGCCACATAGGTTGGCTTATCCAGCGCCAGCATGTCGCGATATTCCTTCATGGCCGAAGGCGATTTGATGGCTGCGGGCGAGAGTAAAAACAGCCCGTGCGATGATTCGCGGATGGCCGCCGCCGCCATCTTCAGCCAGTCGGCATCCGGCATCACTTCAAAATTATCCAGCCAGCAGCGAATGCCGGCGGCGCTGAACGCCTGGCAGATGCGCTCTGCGGTGGGGTGGTCACGCGTGGCATAGCTGACAAAAACGCGCATGAGGTCCTCCCGGATTGATGACTTTCTCGTATCGTAGCGCGACTCGCCTTCAGATGCGAATTAGCGGTTGGGGCCACCACCAGCGGCGCGGCTGTGGGTGGGCATCGTCTCTGGACAGGGGCGCGATTCTTCTGGATACTGAAGGGCAGTTCCACCAGCTACAATCCGGCACCCGCTACGACCAGAACATGAACCTGTCTGCATGAGGTGAGAGTCATGGAAACGATGATTACCAGCCCACGTAACCCGCGCGTGACCGCCGCGCGCAAACTGGACCAGCGCAAGCACCGGCAGGAGCAGGGGCGATTCGCTGTGGAAGGCCTGCAACTGCTGAGCATGGCGCTGGACAGCGACTACCAGCCGCAGGAGGTGTTCTTCAGCACAGAGCTGTTTACCGGCGAAACCGCGCCCAACCTGCTGGTGCAGTTCGAGCAGGCCGGGGCGGAACTGGTCGCCGTATCGCCCGATGTGCTGCGCTCCCTGTCGGATCGTGATACGCCACAGGGGATATTCGCGACGTTCAGGCTGCCAAAGCAGGATCTTGCGGCGCTGGCGGTGCAGGATACGGACCTGGTTATTGTGCTGGACCGGCTGCGCGACCCCGGCAATGCGGGGGCCATCCTGCGCACGGCGGATGCTGTCGGGGCGGGGGCGGTGGTCCTGCTGACGCCGGGCGTTGACCTGTACGATCCTAAAGCGGTGCGCGCCAGCATGGGATCGTTGTTCAACCTGCCAGTCATTCAGACGGACCAGGCAGCCGGGCTGTTCCGTCGGTTGACAAATGCCGGCCTGCGGATTGTCGGGGCGGATTCGGCGCGGGGGCAGCCCTGGACCCGGGTAAACTGGCAGGGCGGGCTGGCGCTGGTGCTGGGCAACGAGGCACAGGGGGTGTCTGAAGATATCACCGGCCATGTGACGGACTGGGCGGCGCTGCCGGTTTATGGCAAAGCCGACTCGCTCAACGTGGCGGTGGCGGGGGGTGTGCTGATGTACGCCTGGGCGGCGGCCAATCGTTAACCCACGCCATCCTGATTGACAGACTCCGCCTGGCAGTACGGCGGCCAGAGTATACAGGCGCGCTAATCCAGGGTGGTGATTTCCGGCGGCACCAGAATCTTGAGTGCCCCTGGCAGCACACGCACGCTGAGCGGGGTTTGCGCGGTCGGGTCGCCATCCAGCGAAAAATCCTGCGGCTGGTCAGTTTCGACTGTAAATTCCCTGCCCTGCCAGTGTTCCAGGCCAGTCAGTTCTTCGTCCTGCACACCGACGACCACCTGGGTGGCCACGGCCCCCAGCGCGCTGATGGTGTCCTTGACCACAAAGGCATCCAGCAGGCCATCATCGGCGCTGACGTTGGGTGTGAACTTAAGGCCAAGCGCGCCCAGCTCGTTGTGGTTGGTGACAATACAGGCAATTCCCTCGGCCTCGTGCTGTTCGCCATCAACCGTCAGCCGGTAAGTGATCTGTTCTGGCTGGCCGGTTTGCAGCCACGATAATGCATAGGCCAGCAAACCATAGCGGTCCTTGAGTTCACGGTTGGCCTGCTGGGCCATGCGGGTGGTGATGCCGGTATCGGCCCGCAGCGTAAACACGCTGCCATTGGCCTCGCCCAGGTCCATGCTGAGTGTGCGGCTGTGGAAGATCATGTCCGCCGCTTCTGGCAGGCTGAAGGGAATCCGCAGGCCCATCGCCAGGGCGTTGGCTGTGCCGCCGGGCAGCAGC
The DNA here is from genome assembly GCA_964593565.1 of uncultured Anaerolineaceae bacterium. GTDB lineage: Bacteria > Chloroflexota > Anaerolineae > Aggregatilineales > Phototrophicaceae. The sequence continues at coordinate 67,709 of CAZQIY010000008.1, read as the reverse complement.
GCCAGCGGAACCCCGGTGCCCGCCATGCCGCGTGCCACTTCGCCGATGGTGCCATCGCCGCCATAGGCCGCCACCAGGTCGAATTCGCCACTTTCGGCGGCTTTCCGGGCCAGGTCCTCGCCATCTCCCAATCCTGCGGTAACATCAATCTGCCACTGGACTTCATATTCCCGGAAAACATCGTTGAGGGTGTTCAGAATCGGTTCGTTGTTCCCGGAAGCCGGGTTCACGATGACATAGATACGCTTAAAGGTTGCATCCATCTTTCACCTGCCCCACATAGTCGGACACAATAATGCTACATGCACGGCATCAAATGAGCAAAAAATGTGCAGCAGGGGCACAGTTGCGCAGCAGCGGGCAGGGGCATAACATCAGCACTATAAGGCACATCACACAGGAGGAAGGGTAAATCATGCATGTGGTAATGATTGGCGGGACGGGCCATGTCGGTACTTATCTGGTGCCTCAGTTGATAGCGGCCGGCCATCAGGTGACGGTGGTCAGCCGGGGGCAGCGCAGCCCTTACCAGCAGCATTCAGCCTGGGCGCAGGTGCGGCAGATCGAGATGGATCGGGAAGCGGACGAGGCGCGGGGGGAATTTGGCCACAAAATCCGCGCGCTCGAACCGGATGTGGTCATCGACATGATCTGCTTTCAGGAACACAGCGCCCGCCAACTGGTGGAAGCCCTGCGCGGGCACGTCCAGCATTTTCTGCACTGCGGCACCATCTGGATTTATGGCCCCAGCAGCAGCGTGCCCGCCACAGAGGATCAGCCGCGCGCGCCGTTTGGCGATTACGGCATTGGCAAGGCGGCGATTGAGGCCTATCTGCTGCGCGAAGCCCGGCAGAACGGCTTCCCGGCGACCTGTCTGCATCCCGGCCACATTGTCGGGCCGGGTTGGGTGCCCATCAATCCGCAGGGCAACCTTAACCCGGAGGTGTTTGCCCGGCTGGCGCGGGGCGAGGAAGTGGTGCTGCCGAATATGGGGCTGGAAACCCTGCATCACGTCCACGCGGCGGATGTCGCCCAGGCGTTTCTGAAGGCCATGCAGCACTGGGGCGCGGCAGTGGGCGAGAGCTTCCATGTGGTATCGCCGGCGGCGCTGACACTGCGCGGCTTTGCCGAAGGCGTAGCGCGGCATTTTGGCAAGGAAGCCAACCTGCGCTGTGTGCCCTGGGAAGAATTTCGGGCGCTGGTGGGCGAGAAGGACGCCGGGGCGACCTACGATCATATCGCCCGCAGCCCTAACGCCAGCATTGAAAAGGCCCGCCGTCTGATCGATTATCAGCCGCGCTATACCTCGCTGCAGGCGGTGTACGAAGCGCTGGACTGGCTGATCGAACAGGGGACTATCCAGGTATAAAACCAGGGCGGCGCTGTCCGCATTGACTGACCTGCGTTAGTATTGCGGCGTAATTGATTGAATAAATGGCCAGGAACGAGAGGATGAGCGATGCGTCTGGCAGTGTTATCCGATATTCATGGCAATCTGACCGCGTTTGAAGCTGTCTGGGATGATGTCCAGCGCCAGGGAACGTTCGATCAGGTCTGGGTGCTGGGTGATCTGGCGGCGTTTGGGCCGCGCCCGGCAGAATGCATCCGGCGGGTGCAGGAACTTCAGGAAGCGATGGGCAAGGACAAGTTCCGGGTGATCGGCGGCAATACGGATCGCTACATGGTCAACGGCACACGCCCGGCCAGCCCATCCGCCAAAGACGAAGCCGCATTTCAAAAGCTGGCGCAGGCGTGGCAGCGGCGCGATACGGCCCTCAACTGGTCGCTGGAACAGATCAGTTATGCCGATTACGAATACCTGAAGGGTATTCGCGGCGCGGAACTGAGCCTGCGGGCGGAAGGCTATGGCCCGGTCACCGGCTATCATGGCATCCCCGGCGACGATGAATCCGGCGCGCTGCGGCCGGATTCGCCCGACGAAGAAGCGCTGGATGCCCTTCTGGATCGCGAAGGCCGCCTGGGCATTGGCGGGCACACGCATCTGCAAATGGACCGTGACCTGGGGCAGTGGCGGGTGGTCAATGTGGGCAGCGTGGGGCTGTCCTTTGGCGCGCCGGGCATGGCGGAATGGGGCCTGTTCACCTTTGAGAACGGCGAAGCGGTGGTGGACCTGCGCCGCGTGCCGTATGATGTCCCGGCGGTGCTGGCGGATCTTGAGGCGGTGCAGCACCCGGCAGCGGCCTTCTTTATTGCCCTCGGTCACCTGAAGGACTGAACCATGCCGGAACGGGCACAGCTTTTTGAAGAACTGCAGGGGGAGAATCAGGTTGGCATTCTGCTGATGGCGCAGATGGGCGGCGTGCCCAATGAACTGCAATTGTTCATCCAGACGGCAGAATATGACGAAGCGGCGCAGGGCCTGCGCGAACGTAACAACTATCTGCTGCGGGTGCTCAGCGTGCGCGAACACCGCCTGAGCCTGGGCCTGTTCGGCAGCCTGTTCATCGCGGAACAGCACCCGATTCTGCTGCACCACAACGAGCCGAAGCCAGATGTTCACTTTGAAGGCCAGCCAGCGGACATCAACGAGCTGGTGCTGGATATCCACCAGGCCTATGCCAGCACCTTTGGCCCCTGGCGGGAACTGGCCGCAGACATCAACCGCGAAAAGCCGCTGGTCGATCTGCTGCGGGAGGGCAGCGGCCGCCTGGGCACGATGCCTCAGACCGCCGCCGAACGCATGCTGCGGGTGCTGGCACATCATAACCTGAAGGGCTGGCTGGCTGGCGAATCGGTGCGCGAAAACACCGATGAACACGGGCGCTCGACATTATGGAAGCTGTTGGGTGTGGGCGATTCGTACTTTGTCGCGCTGGATTTCGCGGTGGATCGAGTCGGCAGGAAATAACCCTGTATCGCAGCAGGACTTAATCCTCTACCCTCCGGCAAACCGCCTTGTGCTACACTCAGAATGTGCAAATTAACCCGGGAGTACATGTTTGCGCTATCACCTGATGTCCATTAACCAGCAGGCGGTTGTTGTGGGCGATGGGCTGGATGCGCTGCTGACGGCGCGCATTCTGGTCGATCATTTCCAGCATGTGGCGGTGGTGATGTCCGGCACATGGTCCGCCGCGCCCGACCTGCCTCAGAATATCTGGCAGGCGCTGCCGGTGCATCTGCTGGCAGTGCAGGGACAGCGCAACCTGGAGCGGTTGTTCCCGGGCCTGACCGCGGAACTGCTGGCGGCGCGTGCGCCCACCATCGAGTGGACCGCCGACGCAGCGGCACTGCTGCCGGGTGGCTGGTCGCCGCGTTTTCATTCCGATCTGGTCTCGCGCCCGGTGACGCCTAATCTGCTGCTGCACGTGATTCGCCATCGCCTGCTGGACTATGCCGGCGACCGGGTAACTTTTCTGGAAGGGCGCGAGGTGGCCGGCCTGCGCCAGCGCACCGCGCAGCAGATCGTGCTGCGCAGCCTGCCACAGGACACCCTCGCGACCCTGCCGGCGGATGTGATTGTCAACGCGACGGAGCAGCCCGCGCACATGGCGGACTGGCTGCGCACCGGGGGATATGCTGCGCCGCCCAAAACCATGATCCAGACAGAGACCGGCCTGGTGGCGCGGCTTTATCGTCAGCCTGCGGGGTTTCAGGCGGGCTGGCAGGCGCTGCTGGCCCTGCCGACAAAGCATCATCCCGGCGGTGTACTGGTGCCCACAGAGCACGGGCAGTGGCTGGTGCTGCTGGCCGCGCCCACCAGGATGCTGCATGAGGATGAGGCGGAATTTCTGAACCTGGCTGCACGCCTGCGCACCCCGGCTCTGTATGAATCCCTGCGCGGTGCCGCCCCGCTGACTCCTGTGTTCCGGCTGGACCGGGTGGAGATGGTGCGCTGGCATTACGAGCAGGCCGACGACTGGCCGGATCATGTGCTGGTGACGGGCCGCGCCATGACCGCGTTCCATCCCGCCTATGGGTTCGATGTCACGGCGTCCACGATAGCGGCGCTGGCGCTGCGCGAGGCGCTGGATGAGCAGCGTAAGCGGTATCCGGATGGTGACCTGAAGGGGCTGAGCAGCCGTTTTTATCACCGGCTGGCGCGGCAGTATGCGCTGCCCTGGCTGCTGCTGAATCCGCTGGCGGCGGCGCAGAAGCGGCGCACGGTACGGCGCTACTTTGATCGTTTGCTGGCGACGGCCCATGCGGATGCGCAGGTGTTTCATGATCTGGTGGCGGTGGCTGGCGCGGTGGCTTCGTCCCGGGTGCTGCTGCGGCCTGCGCTGCTGCGCCGTATGATCCGGCGCCGGCCCGTTCCAGAGCAGCCTGCGGCGGAGCCGCCGGAATTTGAACCGGCACGCTATCATAAGACCTTTACCCAGGAAGTGGCGGCTACGGTGGCGACCAAAGAGCAGCAGTAAGTCGCCGGTAGGTCTGCGGCCCTTATAAAAGACAAGGTTATGACAATACAACCACAATGCTTGAGGGGCCATGACTTGACTTCGGACAAGCAGTCTCGTAAAATCTGAACCAGGATGTCTGGGATTTGTTGGGGCGCAGGTTGTCTCGCAGCCCGCTGTAAGTTGGGTTGTGCGCCGTTGATTATGGACACTCGTCATCCTTAGGCCCAGGAGAAAATCCATGAACGGCGATCCAATTGTCGCAGTGTTTCCCTCCCGTGTGATTCTCACCAAAGCGCTGGATCGAATAATGGAGCTGGAATACCTCAATGTTCGTCACGCGGCCATCATTGCCAAGGCCCGCGATGGCGAAATTGTGATTCTTGATGATGATATCAGCCCAAACGAGGGCGCGATTGCCGGCGGGACCCTGGGCGCAGCCATGACCGCTTTTGGTCTGGTGCAGCTTGGGGCGCTGACTCTGCCGGGCATCGGGCCGATCATCGCGCTGGGGACGGCACTGGTCGCCGGTGGGCTGGTTGGTGGCGCGACAGGGCGTATTATCGCCGGCCTGATCGACTTCGATTATAAGAATCTTCAGGTCAGCACGCTGGCGGCAGAACTGGAAGCCGGGCACCCGGCCCTGGTGCTGGATGTCGAGGACAGTGAAGATGTGCTGCCCCGGCTGCAGGACGAACTGAAACCGTATCGTGCTGAACTGGTCGAACTGCTGCACGAAGCCCGCTACGCTGTCAGCAAAATTGCCAAAACCTGAGCGTTTTGCCTCAGGTTTACGCACCCTTCCTCTTTTTTGTACCCATCTGTTCATGAGCCGGTTTTGCCGGTATCATGTGCTGCTGTGTGATTAATCAGGCCTGACAGGTGATGAGACATCAAGAGGCTGCGGCAGCAGGTTTTACCCTCTCGCTGCCATTTTTCCAGCATGCAATTATGGTGCCCTGGTGGTCGTTGATGCTGTTCGGCATCGTGCTGATTGCCGGCATGCTGCGGCTGCTCACGTTTGATTTTGGCCTCCCCTATGTTGAACATCTGGATGAACCGAACTGGTATCTGTTTGCCCTGGAATGGCGCGACCCGGCATTTGAAAATTTTGCCCCTTACCTGGGCGATCCGCCGCTGTATATCGCGCTCAATGCGGTGGTTCAGGCCATGCTCGAAGCCTTCGGCCATACCGGATTGGCTGCGACGGTGTATGTGCTGCGGCTGATGGCCGTGGTTTTTAATCTGGCGACAATCGTATTTGTGGCGCTGGCGGCGCGGGTCGCCGGGGGCGATCTGGCGGGCCTGGTGGCGGGGGCGGTATGGGGCATCACGCCGGTTTTTGTGGTCAATGGCGTTCTGGCGCTGCCTGACCCGCTGGTGTATTGTCTGGTGGCGCTGGCGTTATGGCTGGCGGCGGCTGCGCTGGCCGATGACCGGCGCGCACACTGGTGCATCTGGAGCGCTGCGGCGGGGCTGCTGGCCGTGCTGGCCAAATACCCTGTAGTCAGTGCGCTGATACCGGGGCTGCTGGTGGCCCTGGTCATCTTTCGCCGTGATCGCAGGCGTGGCAGCCGCTATCTGCTGGCGCAGATCGCCCTGATCGCGCTGGTGGGGGTGTTTCTGGTGCTGTATGTGGATGTGAACCAGTTCCAGAATGAAGCCGCCGTCGTGCGCGATTCTGGCATCAGCAGCCTGTTTGATGTAAGTCGCGTCGTGCGTAATATCGCCCAGGCTATAACGCCGTTAAACAGTGTGGTTTTTGCTGTCCTTGTGGTGCTGGGTGGGGTGGGTTATCTGATGCTGCCAGTGCGCCGCCGCCTGAACCTGGGGGTGATCGGGCTGTGCGTGGTTGTGCTGGTGACGATTCCCTGGCTGGCTTCCGCGATCAGCGATGTGACAGAAAGCGGCCGCAGTCGGGATGTCTGGCCTGCCACTGGTGCGGCGGCGGTGATCCTTGGGGCGATGGTGAGCCAGGTGGCCTACTGGTTCCCGCGCCGCTGGCGGGCCGGGCTGGTGCTTGTACCGCTGGCGGTGCTGCTGCTGCCCTGGATGCAGGAAAACTGGCAGCTTGTGCAGAGTCGTTCGCTGCCAGACCGGCGCGTTGAGGTGCGCCAATGGTTCGATATTAACCTGGAACCGGGGACGGTGCTGGTCACGGAGGAGAATCATAAAACCTTCAACCCGTTCTGGGGAGGCATCTCGCACCGGCACTGGTTTGACTGGCTGGAGACTGATGACCTGATGGCGCATCCTGTAGAAGTATGGCGCGAGGATCATGGCATCTCCTACATGGTCGTCCCGCGCGCACAGGCAGAAGCGATGCAGCAGTCAGATGCCGGGCGCGCCTATCTGGATACGATGCTGCCCCTGCGGGATTTCTTTAGCCCCCCGGTGATGCGCGGCCCGGAGATGGTGGTATATCGTCTGTGGCCGATGCAGCGCGACACGCGGGTGCAGTTTGCGGATGGCATTGTACTGGCCGGTTATGATGCAGATGTGCGGCACGCTGCTGCTGATACGCAGCTTGTTTTCCGCTTTTACTGGCAGGCCGCCACCCCGCCAACCGCCAATTATTCATTGTTTGTGCACCTGACCCCCGCAGACAGCTTTGAAGTGCTGGCGCAGGCCGATGGCGCGCCGGCTGTGCCAGAGCGCCCGACCCTGACCTGGAACGCACCGGGCGAAACGCTGATCAGCCCGGAAGTGGTGCTGCCAGTGCCGGTGGACATTCTGCCGGGACAGTATACAATTCGCATCGGCCTGTATGATTACACCAGCGGCCAGCGCTTGGCCATTGAGGCGGCACCGGGCGAAACGCTCGAATCTGCCTGGACGCTGGGGCAGTACGACGCCAGCACCAGGGCGCTTTTACTGCCCTGAGCAGTGCGCGGCTTTTTATCCGGCATACTGAGTCCCTGTATGTTCACCAAGACCTACGATACGGTTCATGAAGCAGTGGCACCCGGCACGGCGCGTTATTCGCCGCTGTGGTTCTGGGGTGGCCTCGTCCTTGTGGTGGTGCTGGCCGCTGTCTCTCGCCTTCTGGTTTACGATTATGGTTTGCCCTATCTGGAATACATCGATGAGGTCCAGCTTTACTGGTACGGGCAAACCGCGCGCGGTCTGGAAGCACTTAACCGCATGTCGGCGATATACCCACCCGGCATCGTTCAGATTCATGTGGTAGTACAAACGCTGCTGGAACTGGCCGGGCAGCAGGGGCCGGCGGTCACGATCCAGACTCTGCGGCTGCTGGCGGTCATGGCCAATCTGGTGGGGGTGGTCTTTCTGGTGCTGGCGGTCCGTTTGTGGCTGGGGGATGCTGCCGGGCTGGTGGCTGGTGCGGCCTGGGCGGTGGCGCCAGAGGTGGTGAACTGGTCCGTGCTGGCGATTGGCGAATCCTTTGTCTATCCCTTACTGGCTGTATCCCTGTTTTTTGCGGTAGGCGCCTGGCTGCGGCCAGAACGCTGGCGCTGGGCGCTGGTAAGCATCATTCTGGCGCTGATGATTACGCTGTTTGAATACCGGCTGATTGTTGTGCTGGTGCCGGGGACATCAGTGCTGGTCTGGCGTATCGGGCAGCGGTACGGCGCTGGCCGGCGTGCCTGGGCAGGGATGCTGCTGCTCACAGGATGTGTGCTGGCGGCTGGCTGGCTGGCGCTGGTGCTGCTGCTGCCGCCGCGTTACAGCCGCTGGGCGATTCAGGTGCTGGTGCAGGATTTGTGGGATATTCCCCTGCTGCTGGACCATCTCTGGCGCACGGTCGAGATGCTGTACTGGCCCGGGATTCTGGCTTTTGCGCTGCTGGGGCTGCTGGGCTTGTGGAAGACACGTCGAACAGCAGATATTCGGCTGGTTCTGCTGTTTGTGGCCCTGGTGGTGCTTATTAACTGGCTGGCGGCGGCGGTGCGCTGGGATGATGACCAGGGCGTTCGTATTCAGAATGTGCTGCCTGCCTCGCTCATTGTCTGTTTGTTGGCGGGCGCCGGAACCGGGCTGTTTTTACGTGCGTTCCGAAATTACCGGCTGGTGCCAGTGGTGGTGTCTGGCGCGCTGATCTGGCTGGGAGCTGCGCAGCTTCCGCCGCTGGCTGCGCTGGTTCAGGAACGGGAAGTTCAGAACTGGCAGGTGATTATCCGGCAGTGGGCAGATGCGAATCTGACTCCCGGCACGGTCATTGTCTATAACCCTCATGAGCGCACGTTTAACCCGTTCTGGGGCGGTATTCAGGGGCGCCAGTGGTTTGACTGGTGGCCAACGGAGGATATTCTGGAGTACCCGCTGCAAGAATGGATTGAGCAGCGCGGCATGTCTTATGCCCTCATCCCGGTGGCGCACTATCAGGCCCTGGCGGAAACGGCGGAAGGGCAGGCATTGCTTTCAGAGATGCTGCCACTGCGCGCCTTTGTGCATCCCCCGGCCCGGCGCGAGGCGGAAGGGCATTTCTTCCGCCTGTGGCGGATGCAGCACGAAACGGACGTGCATTTTGGCGATCATATCGTCCTGACAGGCTACGACCAGAGCGCGGAGACGGTTCAGCCGGGTGACAGCATGACCCTGACCTTCTACTGGAACGCACCGACCCCGCCGGAAGATAATTACTCGCTGTTTGTGCATCTGGTGCCCCAGGACGAGTATCAGGTAATGGCGCAGGCTGATGGCGCGCCCGCTGTGCCTGAACGCCCAACCCTGACCTGGACTGAACCCGGCGAAACCCTCATCAGCCCCGCCTTTAACCTGATCATTCCGCCGGACCTGGAACCGGGCCGTTACAGGCTGATGATTGGCCTGTACAATTTCCGCACGGGTCAGCGCCTGCCGGTGGCAGAGGCTGAGGGCCGTGCTGTTGATGATGCCTACCAACTGGCCGAACTGCGGGTGACAGCGTGAGGGCAGGCACAGTGTTCACAGGTTGCTGATTCTATGCCGCTGTTTTCAGATAAAACTTCCCTGACCTATCGTGATATCGCGGCGGCGGTGCTTATCTTCCTGCTGGCCTTTGGCCTGCGCGTGGTGGTAGTGTTTGACCGCGCAGCCAATGACCAGATCGCCTTTGATCCGCTGCCTGCCGGGTCTGACCAGACCCATTATCTGGACTATGCGCGCCTGTACGAGGAAGGCCGGTGGCCGTCTGGCCCGTTCTGGTACCAGCCCGGCATGGTGTACTATCTGGTCGGCATTCGCGCCCTGGTTGGCCCGTCGCTGGGCCTCAACCGGCTGGTGATGAGCGGGGTGGGGGCGCTGGCCTGCGGCCTGATGGTGGGGGTAGGCTGGCTGCTGACGGGCCGCCGCTGGGGGGGCTATCTGGCCGGGCTGCTGCTGGCGGTGTATCCGGTCGCCATCTTTTTCTCAACCGTGTTTCTGATTCCCGGCATTGCCACCTTTTACGTCGCGCTGTATCTGTTTCTGGTGCTGTGGCAGCGCCACAGGCTCAGCTTGTGGCGTTCTGCTGGCATTGGGATTGTGCTGGGGCTGGTCACCATTACCCGCACCAATCTGGCACTGCTGGGACTGGCATGGCTGTTGTTTCTGGCGCTGTTTGTATCACAGCGGCGCGCGGTGCTGCTGCATGCGGCGATTTCCTTTGTGGCGCTGGCGCTGATGATCGCGCCGGTGACACTGTGGAACTTCCAGCAGGGGTCGTCGCAGTTGATTACCAGCGTCGGCACGCAGGAAATCTACCGCGCCAGTAACCGCGATGCCAGCGGCGTTTATATCAGCCGCCTGCCCGCTTATGATGTGGTGGAGGACGGCAAATATTTCGAGGCGCTGATTCGGGACATGATCCGCGACCCGCGCCGGTTTCTGGAACTTCAGATTCGCAAGGTCAGCCTGTACTGGAGTGCGCTGGAACCCGCCAATAATATTGACTATATCGCCAGCGGCGAGGCGGCATCGCCGCTGCTGCGTGCGATTCCGCTGGATTTTCGGATACTGGCTGCTGCCGGACTGCTGGGCCTGTTGGCGATGTATTTTCAGGATCGTAAGATGAGCCTGTATCTGACCAGCGTGGTCGGCCTGATGTTCGCCGGGGTGATAATCATCTGGGTGGAGGCGCGGCTGCGCCAGCCAGTGGTGGTGCCGCTGGTGGCGGCGGCGACCTGCCTGGTGGTTTATGTGGCGGATGCTGTGCGCGCTCGCCAGTGGGGGCGCACGGCGCGGCGTTATGCGCTGCCGCTGGTGCTGATGCTGGGCCTGTTCGCCTATGCGGACTGGGCCATCGACTCCCTGCCGCAGCAGCGCCCGGTGGCGCACCTGCCGGATGATCTGGTGCATACGGATATCGTGTTTGATGACGTGCTGCGGCTTGTGGGCTGGCGCCCGCTTGAGGAATGGCCCGCTGCGGGGCGAGAATGGGGCCACCCGCGCCAGTCGTATGTGATTGAATGGTACTGGGAAGTTCTGCAGCCGGTGGATGAGAACTATAACGCGTATATCGCCTATGTAGAGGCGGGCAGTCGCTATGATGGGCGCGACACGGTGATCGGGGAAGTCAGCTACCGCCCGCACCCAACGTCGCGGTGGCAGCCAGGGGAAATTTACCGCGAGATTATCGGATTCCGCCTGTCGGACAGGCCGCCTGCCGAACGCACCGGCACGATTCGGCTGGGTGTGTACCGGGTAGAGGGGACCTTTACCTATGAGGAGGATACCCGCGTCCCGGTGGATGTGCCGGCAACATCGCTGCCCAACCAGCCCGGTGAAATTGTCCTGCAGGATTTTGCCCTGTTCAGCCGCAATGCTCCGGCTGCCCCACAGACCGCGCCGCTGTATGTCTTTGGCGATCAGGTTGCGCTGCTGGGGGCTGAACTGCCTGCACTGGTGCCATCTGGCGATCCGCTGCGGCTCCGGTTCTGGTGGCAGGCGCAGGCCGAGATTGAGGCGGAGTATTCCCTGTTCGTGCATGTGGTGGACAGCGCCGGGGACCTGGCCGCACAGCACGACAGCCCGCTGCGTGGGGGGGCGCTGCAAACCAGCACCTGGGCGCCGGGTTATCCCATCGAGGACGACATTGTGATTGCCCTGCCGGATACGCCGGGGGAATATCAGGTCTATATCGGATGGTATGACCAGCACAGCGGCGCACGCCTGGCGGTAGATGCGCCGGATAACCGCGTGCTGCTGGGCCAGTTTCAGGTTGATTCCGGCACCTGACCGCCCGGATTGGGATTGGATTTCGTTGCATACTGCACCGCCTCCGGCATATAATCAGCACAGAAGGAGCGCCTATGTCGCAGGAAGATACCATTCGTCGCCTGGTCAACGCGGCCTTGCAGCGCCGCCTGGAAGCGAACCCGAAAACCATCATTGACGTGGAGGCCGTGCAGGCGGTGCCCGAAGGAGGCACGCTGCAGGTGCCCGCCGGGGCCATCCTGACCCCGCTGGCACAGTCGGCGGTGCTGGAACGTCGGATTAAGGTCGTCCCCGAACCTGAAGAGTCCGCCTGTGCTGGCGGCAGTCGCACGGTCGCAATCGGGGCGGATCATGGCGGCTATGCCATGAAGGAAATGCTGAAGGGCATGCTGCAGGCGGACTATATTGTCGTGGACTGTGGCACGGACAGCACCAACAGTGTCGACTACCCGGATTTTGCGCTGAAGGTGGCGGAAATGGTCAGCAGCGGGCGGGCCTGGCGCGGTATTATGATTGACGGCGCGGGGATTGGGTCTGGCATGGTGGCCAACAAGGTGCCGGGGGTGCGCGCCGCCCTGTGTTATGATCAGGCCACGGCCATCAACAGCCGGGAGCATAACGACGCCAATGTACTGACCCTGGGCGCCGGGCTGATTGGCAATAATCTGGCGCAGCAGATCGTCAGAACCTGGCTGGCTACCGATTTTGCCGGTGGCCGTCATGCAGGCCGGGTGAACAAGATCATGGCGGTAGAAAAGAAGTATCGAGGATAGGACGGATGGCAAAACAACTCAACCGCCGGGACATGGATCAACTGGTGGATGAAATTACGCAGGAAGTTGTGGCGCGCTTCCGGCAGGATGGCGGCGGCACGCAGGGTCACACAGACTGCTGTGAGCATGATAACGATGGGCGCTGTGTGCGGCACTGCAACGAGCGTGTGCAGAAGATTATCCACAACGGCGCCTCGCGCATCAGCGCCGGGCTGGGGTATATCCCGCGTGATCTGAGCGTGGCCCGGCTGATTGACCATACGCTGCTGCGGCCGGATGCCAGCACGGAGGAAATCGCCCAGTTGTGCCGCGAAGCCCGCGAATATCATTTCGCGTCGGTGTGCGTCAACAGCGCCTATGTGCCCCTGTGCGCGGATTTGCTGAAAGGCAGCGACGTGCTGGTGTGTACGGTGGTGGGTTTCCCGCTGGGGGCATCGCCGCCAGAGGTCAAGGCGTATGAAGCGCAGTTAGCCATCCAGAACGGCGCGACAGAGATCGACATGGTGATGAATATTGGCGTGCTCAAAAGCCGCGATATCCGGGCGCTGCACCGGGATATTGCTACCGTCGTGGCGACCTGCCACGCGCATAACGTCCTGTGCAAGGTGATTCTGGAAACCGCCCAGTTGACCGATGAGGAAAAAGTGATCGCCAGCCAGGTGGCCAGGATGGCAAATGCGGATTTTGTCAAAACCAGCACCGGCTTTGGCGGCGGCGGCGCCACCGTGGCGGATGTCGCGCTGATGCGCCGGGTGGTGGGGCCGCAGATCGGCGTGAAGGCATCTGGCGGCGTGCGCACCTATGAAGATGCCGAAGCGATGGTGAAGGCCGGGGCGACTCGTATCGGCGCCAGCGCGGGGGTATCTATCGTAAAAAGCGCCCGGGGCGAACAGGTGAGTGCCGGGAAGGGCTATTGATGCAGGCGCTCGTTTTTGATTTCGACGGCCTGATTATTGACAGCGAAACCCCGGATTACGACTCCTGGCGCGAAATCTGCCAGACCTACGGCGTCAGCCTGTCGCGGGACTTCTGGGCCGGGCTGATTGGCCGCAGCAGCGCCGAATCCGTCTTTGACCCCTACGCCTATCTCGAAACGCAGTCAGGCCAGGCCGTTGATCGCGAAGCTGTGCGCCAGCAGCGGCGTGCCCGCTTTTTTGAATTGTTTGAGTGCCAGCCGGTACTGCCGGGCGTGCTGGATTATCTTGCTGAGGCACGGCGGCTCGGCCTGGGGCTGGCGGTTGCATCCAGCGGGACCGCGACCTGGGTCAAAGGCAGCCTGGAGCGTCTGGGGCTGACGCACTGGTTTGATACCGTCTGCTGTGCCGATGATGTGCCGCGTGCCAAGCCGGACCCGGCCCTGTACCAACTGGCCGTGCAGCGGTTGGGGGTGACGCCGGACCGGGCCATCGCGCTGGAAGATTCGCCCAACGGCCTGATGGCTGCGAAGCGTGCCGGGTTGTTCGCGGTGGCGGTGCCCGGTCCCATGACCCGCGCCCTGAACTTTGACATGGCGGATTTACGCCTGGATTCGCTGGCGGACATGCCGCTGTCTGCGCTGCTGGATGTGGCGGCACAGCGGTCTGCTTCATAGCGCGCAGCACCGGAAGCACAGGGGGCGATCATTGACTGAAGCCGATGTCATTCAGGCTACACCACAGCCGCTGACCGTGCAGTCGCTGGCGGAGCAGTTCGCGGCCTGTGGGCTGGCGGCAGGGCAGACGGTGCTGGTCCACAGCGCCATGAGCAAAATTGGCTGGATTGCCGGCGGGCCAGAGGCGGTGATCCTGGCGCTGCTTCAGGTGCTGACGCCATCCGGCACGCTGATGATGCCAGCCCATTCTACCCAGAACACCGACCCGGCGCAGTGGGGTAATCCGCCCGTGCCGGAAAGCTGGGTGCCTGTTATCCGGGCACAGATGCCGGCCTATAACCCGCACACTACCCCCACGCGCCAGATGGGCGCCATTGCGGAATTGTTCCGCACCTGGCCCGGCGCGGTGCGCAGCGCGCATCCTACCATGTCGTTTGCCGCGCTGGGGCCGCAGGCAGCAGCGCTGACGGCGGATCATGTGCTGGAAGCTGACCTGGGTGAGGGTTCGCCCATTGGCAGGCTGTACCAGCTTGATGGGCATGTGCTGCTGCTGGGGGTGGGGCACAGCAACAATACCTCGCTGCATCTGGCCGAATTCCGCGCCGACTGGCCGGGGAAGCGTTATACCGGACACGGTTCCGCCATGCTGGTAAACGGCCAGCGTCAGTGGGTAGAATATGAGGCGCTGGAACTGGACAGCGATGATTTTGACCAGATCGGCGCGGCCTATGAAGCGCAGCACCCGGTGCAGGCGGGCAGGATAGGCAGCGCCACCGTCCGGTTTTTTAGACAGCGCCCGATTGTGGACTTTGCGGTACAATGGATGCAGCGTCACCGCAGGGATGCGGTGCTGAACAATGAGACAGGGTAAGGGCGCAGCCTGTTGTGCCCTTGCGGGACAAGAAACTTTTTGTCGAAACTGAGGAGAATGTTATGGCAGAAGCATTGGGGATGATCGAAACCAGGTCATTCGCCGCGCTGGTGGAAGCCGCCGACGCAATGGTGAAGGCCGCCCGCGTGGAACTGGTCAGTTACGAAAAGACGGGCGGCGGTCATGTGACGGCGGTGGTCCGGGGCGATGTCGCTGCGGTAAAAGCTGCTGTCGAAGCCGGCGTGCGCAACGCTGAAAAAGTGGGCGAAGTGGTGGCGGTGCATGTGATCCCGCGTCCGCATGTCAATGTCGATGCGGTTATGCCGCTGGGGCGCACCGACGAAGGCCAGTCGGCCATGCAGAAAGAGGGGTAATGTTACTCGCCAGAGTGGTCGGCACGGTGGTTGCCAGCGCCAAAACCGAGCGTGTGGATGGCCTCAGGATGCTGATTATCCAGCCGCTTGATCTGGAAGGTCAGGCAAGCGGCAGCTACGTCGTGGCGTTCGATGCGGTGGGCGCGGGCGAAGGCGAAATTGTGCTGTATGCCAGCGGCAGCAGCGCCCGCCAGACTCCGGCGACGGATGGCCGCCCCGCCGATGCAACGATCTTTGCGATTGTGGATACCTGGGATGTTGGCGGCGAGGTCCGGTACGACAAAAGCGCTGAAAACACCTGATGTTTATGTCTGGTTCAGGCTCCCGCTGTGGGAGCCTGTTTGTTTAAGAGCGCCCGTAAACCTGAACGCTGTCCCCACTGATCGCTCCGGAGCGATCTGAACACAGGAACAGAATCACCTCCGCGATCTGTTCCGGCTTCACCCATTTACTGAAATCGGCATTGGGCATATCGCGCCGGTTGGCCGGGGTGTCGATGGTGCCCGGCAGGATGCCGTTGATGCGGATCTGGTGGTCGATCAGTTCCTTCGCCATGCTCTGGACGACACGCTGCGCGGCGGCCTTGCTGGCGCCATAGGCCACATGAAACTTCTGGCCTTCCAGTGCGTGCCGCGCCAGCAGCACCACCATGCTGCCGGGAAGGCTCCTGCGCAGCATGTAATTGGCCACCGTGCCCGCCGTGATAAAGACCGCGCGCGCGTTCTGGTTCATCATTTTATCCCACAGGTCCAGATCAACTTCGGGTGTGGTGGTGCCGGGGGAATAGCCGCCGACCATATGCACCAGCGCATCAATCCGGCCATAATGGGCGTCAATCTGCTCTACGGCGGCCTGCACGCTGGCTTTATTCGTGACATCTGCGCCCAGCACCAGCGCCTGTTCTGGAACTATATCGCGTGCGTCATTCGGGCGGCGCGCCAGCAGGGCCAGGCTGGCCCCGGCCTCGTGGAAGCGCTGCACCACCTGTGGCCCCAGGCCGCCGGTGACGCCCGTCATCATGACCACTTTACCGTCAAATTCACCGGGCATGATTACTCCTCCTCCATAAAAAAATTAAGGGTCTGACCTGAATAAATTATGTGCCCGAACAGGCCGGAAGGGTTATAATAAAATAACCATCGCACACCAGGGGTCATCATGCAAATTGATCGCAGCTCATCCCGGCTTACCTTTCGCAAACGCCGCCGTTCAGGCTGCCTGTCGCCCACACTGCTGCTGGGGGTGATTCTGGGCGGCCTGATGACTCTCTCCTGGAACTGGATCGGCCACTGGTTCCAGTCCGGCGCGCCAGCGGCCCTGGCCCCTGCTGATCTGAAAACGGCTGAGACGGCTTTTAACCAGGGGGATCTGAACCGCACAGTCGAACTGGCAGAGCGTATCCTGGCCCAGCACCCGGACAACGTGGAAGCGCTGGTTTTGCTGGCGCGTGCCCTGGTGTACCGCAGCTATGCCGACATTGAACGCAGCATTGACCGGGAAACCGCCCTGGAATGGTTGAGCGCGGCGGTGGCGCGGCTGCCACAGGACGACGATTTGCAGGCGGCCTATGCCTTTGTGCTGCAATCCACTGGCCAGCCTGTCAGCGCGGTAGAAACGGCGCGGCGTGTGCTGGAACGTAATCCTGAGCATGCGCTGGCCCGCATGGCGATGGCGATGGGCTACAGCGGCGTGGGCAGCCATGATGTGGCCCTGCGCGAAAGCCTTCAGGCGGTGGCCAGCCCGGGCTGGCGCATGGATACGCATCGTGTCCTGGCGATCAGTTACAGCGGCGTGGGCGACTATACTAACGCGATAAAAAGCATCGAGCGTGCCATTCGCCTGAATGACCGCCTGATTCCCCTGTATTTCGAGCGCGCACTGTATGCCCGGCAGGTGGGCGATGCGGATTCGGCTAGTGTCGCCTATTTTCGGGTGCTGGCGCTCGATCCCCAGAACGTTAAGGCGCGTTTCCGCCTGTGCGAATTGTCCAGTGTGCTGCGCGAGCGCGAGGCCGCCATAGATTACTGCCATCAGGTGACAGAGCTTGCCCCGGCCTGGGCCGATGGCTGGTACCAGCTTGGCCGCGAATACTTCCTCCAGGGCAATTTTCAACTGGCGCAGCAGAATTTTAACCGCTGTTCGACGCTGCAGGTCGAGCAGGGGGTGCCAGTTGAAGAACGGCGCTTTGAATGCTGGTATCTGCAAGGGCAGGCGGCGGAAATTCTGGGGGATTGTGACGGCCTGCTGGCGACTTACAACGAATACCGGGTGATGGCACAAACCACCGGCCTGACCCAGACCTGGATTTATCCGCCAGAAGGCCCACCCCTGTGTGCGACTCCGATTGCGTTCAATACACCCTCCTGATTTGATAGCGCAACAATTCGATCTGTTTCTCGTATACATACGAAGAAATACAGATCAATAGATGTACAGATGTCATACGACGTTCGTATGACTTTCTGTACACTGATAATCAGGGGCAGGATCATCATGGAAAAACGCAAGAACACCTTCCAGGCATCTACTCAGCGCAATGTGCTGGCTGTAGTGTTGATTATGCTGGGTATCGTCCTGCTGGGCTTTGGCGTTCTGCCGGATGCCGCAGGGTCCATCACCTGGGTCATTGGCAATACGGTTGGCGCAGCGGGCGAGGTCATCGGCAGCATTGCCGGTGGCATTGGCCATGTCGTGGGCGAAGTCGCGGGCGGGTTTGGCCGCCTTGTGGGTGAAATCGCCGGCGGATTTGGCAGGCTGATTGGGGCAATCTTCGGCGGCATCGGCAGTCTGATCGGCGCGGTGTTCAGCGGCGGGTTTTGGCCGCTGCTGCTGATCGTCTTCGGCTTTGCGCTGATTCTGCGCCGCCCGGCACAGAACGCTAAAAGCAAAAATGACGCTTACAGCGTGGACGAAGAAAAAGCATTCTGACGCCCGGCCTGTGCAGCCCGTTATCACGATAACTCTGGATATAACCCTGAAGAAACCCAATCAGGAGGAAACATCATGGGTGAAGCAATAACCTCTCAACGCGGTTACCGTTCCCTGTTCTGGCCGATTGTGCTGATCGCCGTCGGCGTCATCTGGCTGCTGGTCAATGTGGGGGTGCTGAGCGGCGCCAATCTGGTCGTGCTGTTCCGTATGTGGCCGCTGCTGCTGATCGTCATTGGTCTGGACCTGCTGTTCGGGCGCCAGTCGCCTCTGGTCGGCGCGGTCATCGGGATTGGCGCAGTCGCGCTCATCGTCGTGCTGATGCTGGTCGGGCCGTCGATCGGGCTGGCCGGTGCCACCCCGGAAGTCACGCTCGATACCTTTAGCGAGCCGCTGGAGGATGCCTCCTCTGTTCAGGTCACGCTTGATCTGCCGATTGCCGCTGCCACCATCACGGCGCTGACAGATTCGGCTGATCTGTTTACGGCTGAAATCGCGCATGTGGGCGAGCTGGATTACCGGGTGCAGGGCGAAGCGGAAAAAGTGATTTTCCTGGGCCAGCAAGACACCTCTGTTAACTTCTTTGATCTGGAATTCCTCAGCTTCCTCCCCGGCATCACGGAGGAGGAACTGTACTGGAATATCGGCCTGAACCCGGATGTTCCGCTGGAACTGACAGTTAACAGCGGCGTGGGCCAGAACACGCTTGATCTGCGCGAGATGGAACTGCGCGCCCTGTCGCTGAACGGCGGCGTGGGCCAGAACACCATCCACCTGCCGGCTGCTGAAGCACCGTACACCGCGCGCATCGACAGCGGCTCGGGGGAACTCAACATCAGCCTTGCCGAAGGCGCCAATGCGGAAATCAGCATCAGCGGCGGTGTGGGGAATGCCGTAATTGATGTGCCGGATGGCGCGGGGGTGCGGCTGGATGCCAGCAGCGGTATTGGCAATATTGAAGTGCCAGACAGTTACCGGCGTGTCAGCGGCGATAACGATGACGATGACGGCCTGTGGGAATCCGCGAACTTTGCCGAAGCATCTGACCGTATCGTGATCGAATTTGACGGCGGTATTGGCAATCTGGTCGTGCAGTAACAGCAGGTAACAGATTGGCGTGAAGGCAAATTGTCATGAATGAGGAAAAGCGCAAAAACGAGGCCTCTGCGCACAATAACAACACCGGGGCCTATATTCTGATCGCTATCGGCGCGATCTTTCTGCTGGTCAATTTTTTCGAGATCAGCTTCAGCCGCCTGTGGCCGCTGGTGCTGGTCGCGGTGGGGGTATATCTGCTGGTGACGCGCCGCGATGGCAGCGCCGCCAGAACCGGGCACTTCAGCGCGCCAGTGGATGAAGCCACCTCTGCCGATGTCGAGATTCATCTGTCTGTGGGAGAAGCAAAGGTAAATCCGCTGGCATCCGCAGACACCCTGATTGAAGCCGACCTGACCTATGTCGGCGATATCCAGTTTGATGTCTCTGGTACGGCGATGCGCACGGTGCGCCTGCGCCAGACCTCGGACAGCAACTGGACATGGCTCAACCCAGCGACGTGGTTCAACGGCAGTGATCGTTACGACTGGAACATTGGCCTGAATCCGGACGTGCCGATGCGCCTGAACATTCACGGCGGCATGGGCACGGCACGGCTGAATCTGCGCGATCTGCAGGTGACGGACCTGCGCCTGCATGGCGGCGTTGGCGAGGTGCATGCCGTGCTGCCCGCCTCCGATACCGGTTATCAGGCGCGGGTCGAGGGCGGCATGGGCGAAACCCGGCTGGAAGTCCCGGCGCATACCAGTACCATGCTGGAAATTCGCGGCGGAGTCGGTCAGGTGGATGTGGATATCGACAGCCGGACCGAGGTACGGGTGCAGGCAAAAGGCGGTATCGGCAGCGTGAGTGTGCCCTCGCGCCTGACGCGAATCAGCGGCGGGGGTGGCGATTTTGAACTTGGCGACAGCGGCATCTGGGAAACTGCCGGGTTCGAACAGGCGGAGCATCGCGTCGTGATTAACTATGAAGGCGGCGTTGGCGAACTGCGCATACGCTGAATTTGAACAAAAGGGGTGAATCGTACGTAATACCGAGCAGCGAAAACAAGTAAGGACGGATCATGACCGAGAAAAAGAAGCGGTACGAAACGGAATGGAGCTTCTCTTTTGCCAACCTGGGCAAGAGTGTAGGCGATGCGCTGGCGGAGGTGGGCATTGGTGAGGATACTGAAATAAAGTCTGCCAGCTTTGCAGAACCGCTGGAAAACGCAGCCCAGGCCCGGTTGATTCTGGAACCCAGCATCGGCCAGGCATCGGTCACGGCGCTGCCCACCGGATCAGACCAGCTTATCGAGGCGGATGTGACCTATGTCGGTGAGGTGCGTTTTGAAGTGCGCACCAACGATACCGAAAAAACCGTGCTGCTGCGGCAGAATATCCAGACCGAGGTGCTGAAGCCGCTGAAGGACGCGCTGGGGTCGTTTGTCCACCGCGACGAACTGCAATGGAACATGCGCCTGACGCCGCACCTTCCGCTTGACCTTCAGATCAACAGCGGCATGACGGCCAACGACTTTGACCTGCGCGGCCTTCAGCTTACGGCGGTACGCATCAACGGCGGGACAGGCAAAACCACGCTGCGGCTGCCCCTTATTGTCAATCATTATCCGGTCCATCTCAACAGCGGTACCGGGGCGGTAGATGTCGATATCCCCGCCGGGGCGGATATTGACCTGAAGGTCAACAATGGCACAGGCAAAACCAGCCTGGTGATCGGCGCGGGCGCGGTAGTGACCGCCAACCTTAGCGGCGGTGTTGGCCAGACCATCGTGACAGTCCCGGCAGGTGCGGCGGTGCGGCTGCGTGCTACCACCGGCATGGGACGTATCCGCGTGCCAGATCATTACATCAGCAAAAAGGAACATGCCTTCGTCGCGTCGATAGGCACGTGGGAAACCCCGAATTACGACAGCGCCGAACGTAAAATCGACCTTAAATACGATGGTGGCCTGGGCGGCGTGACCATCCAGACGACATAAGCCCCTCATTTAAGTTTCAGACTTCCAGGCTGCGGCCAGAGGCGTTTCTGCTCTGGCCGTTTGTGTTATATCCCGCCGCACCCGGCGCATGCAGCACCGGGTTTGATGCCACCCCGGCTAATGCTGCTGGTTTTATCGCTTATCGGAACTATAATGGATAGAAGTTTGCTGACTATTTGCCAGCGCACCACCTGTGCCGCGCATATATCTACGCTATTGTTAGGGTTCTGCGGCCCATCATCTGTTGCAGCAGGCGACAGGGTACGGCGTTCTGCTGCGGGGCGGCTGACCTGAGCCAGCCCTGAAGTATGTGGTGCCCTCGCAATCCATTCAGGGAGAATTTTAATGGCTGACAATCGACCTGATCCCGGGGAACTGATCTTGTTGTTAGGGGAAACGAGCACACGCGAAACGGTTCCGTCCAGGCTCCAGCAATTCGGAGAGCCAGCCATCGAGCCGCTGATTGCGGCCTTGCAGGACAGCGATGAAAATGTACGGCAGGGGGCGGCCTGGGCCATCAGCCGCCTGAACAACAGCCTGTTGGGCGCGCTGATTAAACCGGCGGCGCTGGACCCCCTGATCGAGCGGCTGCGCAGTGATGAATCCGGCCGGGTGCGCTCTCAGGCGCTGAATACCCTGATTGTGCTGACGACAGAGTCTGAACGGGCGATGCTGGTGGACTCTCTGATTGCGGCGCTGGAGGATTCTCAGGAGACGGTGCGGGCAGAAGCAGCCCGTATGCTGGGGCAGATCAGGGACACACAGGCCGTTGAACCGCTGCGCGCCATGCTGGAAAACGACGCAGCGGTAAAGGTGCGAGGCCGCGCGGCCTATGCGCTGGCCTATATCGAGCCGGGCCTGGAAACGCTGAAAACCACCGGCGCGGCAGGCATCGAGGCGCTGCTGACGGCCACCCGCGATCATGAGCGCAGCGTGCGCCTGAGAGCCATCTGGGCGCTGGGCCAGCTTAAGGCAGAACAGGCCATCAAGCCGCTGGCGGATATGCTGGAAGGCGGTGCCAGCGCGCCGGAAAAACGCCGTGCCGCAGAAGCGCTGGGACAGATTGGCAGTACTAGCGCGGCAGACTCCCTGATTATGGCGCTCCAGTTCGATGCCGATGATGGGGTGCGCGCGGCGGCGGCAGAAGCCCTGGGCAGGCTGGATGACCGGCGGGTGGTCAGCATGCTGGTGCGGTCACTGCACCACGATGCGATTCCGGTGGTGCGGGCCAGCGCCGCGCGGGCGCTGGAATGGGCAGGCAGCCCCAACGCCATCGAGCCGCTGATTCTGGCCCTGCGCGACAGCAGCTCGGAGGTGCGTTTTCGGGTGGTGTGCGCGCTGGGCGTGCTGGGCGATGCCAGGGCAGTGGACCCCCTGACAGCGCTGCTGAAGGATGCAAACATCACCCGGCAGATTCGGATGGCGGCGGAACAGGCGCTCGCAGAGATTAAACAGCGTGAGGGCGCATGACTGATGAAACGATTGAAGTAGAACTGACCGCGATGGCGCACGGGGGCAGCGCGCTGGGGCGGCACGAACGGCGCACCATCTTTGTGCCCTATACCATCCCCGGCGAGCGGGTGCTGGCGCGTATTACGCAGGACAAGGGGCGGGTGGCCTTTGCCGAAGGTGTGCATCTGCTGGAAGCCTCCGCAGATCGTGTTTTCCCACGCTGTCCGCATTTTGGGCCGGGGCGCTGTGGGCGCTGTCACTGGCAGCACATTGATTACCCGGCGCAGCTTCTGCTTAAGCAGGATGTGCTGGCCGATCAACTGGCCCGCATCGGCGGATTTGAGGATGCTGACGTGCAGCCAGTAGTCCCCAGCGTGCAGGAATGGGCCTACAACTATCACATGACGATGACCGCCGCGGAAAACGGCCAGCCCGGTTTTCTGGCCACGGACGAAAAGCGGATCATCGTGATTGACGAGTGCCATATCATGCACCCGGACCTGCTGAGCCTGTATTACGCCATTGATTTGCAGTTCGACGGCCTGCGCCGCCTGCGCCTGCAGATCGACAGCGACGGCAGCCCCATGCTGATCCTGACGATGCAGGACGACAACGCGCCGGAACTGCACGCCGACCTGCCTGCCAGCGTCAACATGCTGCTGAGCGATCATGAACCGGTGAACCTGATCGGCCAGTCGCATTCGCGCTATGAAGTGGCCGGGCGCATCTTCCGGGTGACGGCGGGCAGTGAATTTCGGCCGCATGTCGCGCAGCTTCCTGCGCTGGCCGGCCTTGTGCTGGATGCGCTGGCGGTGCAGCCGGATGAAATTGTGCTTGATCTGTATGGGGGCGTGGGCTTTTTCAGCGCGTTTCTGGCAGAACAGGGCGCTCTGGTGACGATGATCGAAAGTTACCCGCCGGCGGTGACCGATGCCGAAACCAACCTGGATGATCTGGAAAATGTGGACCTGATCGAGGGGGCGGTGGAGGATGTACTGCCTGATCTTGAGGAACGCTACGACGCCGCCGTGCTGGACCCCCCCGGCGAAGGGTTGAACGTGGAAGTGATCGACACGCTGGCCGCCATGCAGATTCCCCGGCTGGCCTATGTCAGCAGCGATCCGGCCACCCTGGCCCGCGATGCCAAACGGCTTTGCCAGCAGGGCTATGTGCTGCGCGCGGTCTGGCCGATTGATCTGGCTCCACAGACGTATTTTATTGATTCTGTTGCCCTGCTGGAATATGCTCCGTGAACAGTGTCCAGAGCGCCTTGCTTCGGACATAGGGAATGCGACAATGGGCAGCGGATTTTCTGCACATAACGGAGTTCTCTCATGAATTTACAGGTCATACGCGGCACGGCGACGGGTATTATTCATCAGGCCGGGGCCGAGGTCATGCGTTATTATGACCAGCCGCATGTTGAACAGACCAAATCATCCGTATTTGATATTGTGACCGAGGCGGATAAAGCCGCCGAAGCGTTAATCGTCGCGGCGCTGCGCGAAGCCTTCCCGGATCATCATATCGTCGGGGAGGAAGGGGGCGGGGTTGGTGCGCCAGCAGCAGAAGCCGAGTATTTCTGGTATATCGACCCGATTGATGGCACTGTTAACTTTGCCAACAACATCCCCTTCTTTTCCATCAGCATGGCGATGACTGATCGGGACCTCAACCCGCTGGTGGGGGTGGTGCTCAACCCGGTGTCTCGGGAATTGTTCAGCGCGGCGGCGGGCCAGGGCGCCACGCGCAACGGCGAAACCGTGCAGGTATCCGGAGCGGACCGGCTGGAAAACGCCATCGTTTGCAGCGGCTTTCCCTATGATGTGACCACAGGCCGCCGGCTGAACACCGGGCCGTTTATGGCGTTCCTGCCCCAGGTGCGCGGCGTGCGCCGTTTGGGTTCTGCTGCGCTGGAACTCAGCTATGTGGCCTGCGGGCGTCTGGAAGGGTTCTGGGAGACTCACCTGAATCCCTGGGACTGCATGGCGGGGGTGCTGCTGGTGCGCGAGGCAGGCGGCAAGGTCACAGATTACAACGGCGGCGAAGCAGGCGTCAACGGCGCGCAGATTATCGCCAGCAATGGCCTGCTGCATGAGCCGATGATGGCCGTGATCAACGGGAATGCCTGAGCGCGTGCTTACGCTTCGCGGAACAGCACCAGAGTTGCGCCGAAACTGATCAGATCGCCATCGCGCAGGTGGCGGCCCTTCTCGCTGACAGGCGACCCATTGACCATGGTGCCGTTGGCGCTGCCCATATCGCGGATCACCCACAGGTTATCCACCAGTTCAAGCTGGGCGTGCGGGCGCGATACTGACGGGTCCTGCAGCGCGACTTCCCAGGAAGCCTTGCTGGTGGCCCGCCCGACCGTGATTTTGCGCAGCAGCAGCGGAATCACCTGGCCTTCCTGCGGCCCGGTCGTAATGACGAGCTTGCCCTTGCCGGTGCCGGTGGTGGAGGTGATAAAAGTGCCGTGTTCCTGGGCGAACAATTCGTCTTCTGCCGTGACGGTGGCCGAAAAATGCAGCACCGGCACATACAGCCGGATTTCATCGCCGCTGGCCAGCGGGAACGGGCCATCGAGCTGGCGGTCATTGACAAAGGTGCCGTTGGCGCTGCCCAGGTCGGTAATCATGAAGATGCCGTCGCGGTAGTTGATGACGGCATGCTGGCGCGAAACATGCTGCTCCGGGATGCAGATATCGTTATTATCCATCCGGCCAATGGAAGCGGTGGCCCCCTCAGTCAGAACAAATTCTCGCGTTTCGCTGCTTTTAGGGTCTGTCCAGGTGATCTTCGCCAGGCTGGTTGGATGCTGTTCGATAGATGTCATAATGAATGATGAATATATCCATCTGATAATTCAATAGAAACGAGTATAGCATGGGAATGATGGGCGCGTATACGCAGTTTTAGTCGTCTTCGCCGCGCATGGCCTGGCGGCGGCGGGCTACCGTAGCATCACTCATACCAGGGTACCACTCGTCCGCCAGCGCATCAACCGCCCGCGTGACCGTCAGCCCGCCCAGATCGCGCGCGATGATTTCCAGCATCTTTGGCTCAATCCACACCACCGAATCAACCTGAACGGCGTGCGCCCCGGCATCCATAAAATCGCGCGCATCCTGTGGCGAATGGATGCCCCCCGCGCCGATAATGGGGACGCTGACGCGGCTGGCAAGCTGCCCGACAAGGCGCAGGGCGATAGGCTTGACCAGCGGGCCATAGATGCGACCAGGCACCAGCCGCCCGGAATACGGATCGCGGGCAGTGCCGCGCGGCGGCGCCGCGACCACCAGCGCCCCTGCCCCCGCCTCGATCACAGGGTCCGCCAGTTCATAGGCGTCCTGCATGGGCAGGCGCACCAGCAGGGGCTTTTCCGTATGGCGCACGACGGCACGCACCAGGTCCTGCGCAGTTTGCGGGCCGGTATCGTCATTGAGTCCCAGTTCAATCGCCGTAATCACTTTTTCCGCTTCGATGCGGCTGGCACAGCGGGCGACATGTTCCGGCGTGGTCGCCACGACATGCATTACCACCGGCACCGCCAGCCTGCTCCATGCCGTGCGGTAATGCGACAGCACCTTGCTGATGCCCGGATTGGGCAGGCCGGTATGCACCAGCACCCCGGCATCCAGCGGGATCACGCGGGTGCCGTTGGCCGGGTGCCAGGGCTGATAACTGACCGGGCTGGTGACGATGGCACCCAGCTTTTCAATGTCGATGATACCCCGGTAGACATCGCCAAAGCCCAGGATGCCAGCAGCAGGCATGACCGGCGTTTCGATCACCAGCGAATCCTTGCCGGGGCGGGTGATTTCAATCATAGCGGTTGGTCCCTTCCTGAATGCCTGAATGGACGGTGTTTACGGTGTCCAGGCCCCGGCGGTGCGCAGCAGGCGGGCGAAATCGTCGTCCGGGGGTTCGCCGTGCGTATCCGGCCACTGCCGCCGCACGGATTCGACAGTGCGCATCACTTCGCGGATGGTTCTGGATGTGTGGCCGCGCCGGAACAGCGCATGCTGTGACCTGTGGCATTCCATCGCTGCGGCTTTGTCATCGCCCCAGGGCCGGATATCCAGCGCGAAGTGTGCCGGCTCATTCTCGTTCCACAGCAGGTCTTCGATGTTGGGCACCAGCGCCGACACGCTGTACACCAGCACCCCTGGCAGCAGGCGGCGCGCCCCCTGCAGGACAGCATGATGTACCAACTGATGAGCCGGGTGCCCCTGTTCGCCGTCGCGGCCATGAGTCAGCAGCAGATTGGCCTGGCGCTGCCGCGCAATCTCCATAAACTGCCGCGCCAGCGTATCCGGCTGGGCATTAAACGGCATCAGCACATCGTCCGGCCCGATCACCGGGTCCTTGTAATCCAGCAGAGTCAGGGTTGCGCCCAGTTTATCCAGCGCGCAGCGCAGTTCAGCTTCGCGCGCGGCGCCAAGCTGGGCGCGGCTGGGCACTACTGGCGGATCGCCCAGTTCTCCGCCCTCGCCCCGTGTGGCACAGACCACATGCACGCGGATATTCTGCTGTGCCAGCAGGGCGATGATGCCCCCGGCCAGGATCGTTTCATCGTCCGGATGAGCAAAGTAACAGACTACAGAACGCAGCGTCATAGATTCACCTGCGATAAATCTAACGAAGGGCCTTCCAGGCACGCCAGCACGGTGCCCTGCTTCAGGCGCACCATGCAGGCATGACATGCCCCCGCGCCGCACGGCAGCATCCCCTGAAAGACGCCAAACAGGTAATTTTTGGGGATGTCGGCGCGCAGGGTCAGGAACATACGAAACACATCACCAAATCGGCGGATTTCGTCATCCGGATGCACCACCACAAATACCTGATCTGCCAGCCCGACGGTGACGACACGATCTTCCCAGTCCAGATCCGCCCCGCCATGAATCACCTCGACAGGCGGCGGCAGGTGCGTGGTCTGGTAGGAACGCGCATCGCCCATCAGCGCCAGCGTGATGCTGGTCTGGTTGGCCAGCAGCAGCGGAATCATCGACAGCAGGGGGGTTGGCGGGGTGTCATAGGCCATCAGCAGCACATGACGCAGGCTGCGCCGGAAGCGGAAAAATGACCCCACCGGCCCCAGCACATTCACAAACTCGCCCGGCTCATATTTGATGTGCCCGGGGCGTTCGATCACCAGAGTCTGGGCGCTGATGCGCACCGGCCACCACTGCTCGCGCAGGTAAGGCTGCCAGTCCTCGCGCTGGCGCACCAGCAGTGACTGGCCCGGTTTGATGTCGCTCAGTTGTTCCTCGATGCCCAGGTCTACATGCTGGTAGCGGGCATTGATGCGGCGCACGCGCTGAATCAGCGCTTTGGTTTGCTGCATAGGCTTACATCACCTGACTGACAGACTGACGACAAAGTTTCCGGTTTCCGTGAATCTCATTGTATCCATGCTGCAAGTTTAGCACCATCCGGGCATGTCGGCAGCACGAATCCCACGCCATATTCCCGGTTGTGTGCTAGAATCTGGGGCGGAGGACCAGCCTATGTCTGAAGAACAAGCTGAATGGGCCATTCAAAGCCTGTACGAAAACCCCGGTGTGCGCGACGAGCTGCCGGATGCGGAGGCTGAAATCCTGCTGCAGTGGGCAGAAGAGCAGGTTATGCGGCTGGCGAATATGGACCTGGACGATGTTTCGTTCGAGGCCGCCTATGATAACCTCAGCGGGATGATCCGGCGCATGAACAAGCTGGCCGGGCGCCAGCCCTACCTGTCGCTGGAGGATGTGGAGGTCGCGCTCAACCGCATTGCGGAACATGCGACGGTGCTGGGTTTGCCCATCCCGCCGGATAATCTGACAGCTTACCTGCACCAGCCTTCCAGCCAGAGCAGCCAGCCAAATGTGCAGGCGCTGATTGATCTGGTGAACAGCGGCCAGGCTCCGACTACGTAGCTTCATCACTAAAGAAAGGTTCCTATGTCGAAACGCAGCAGAGAGCAGCGCCGTTCCAGCCAGACCCGGCTGGGGACGATTCTGGCGTTTATTGCCGTGCTTATTGCGGCCATCATCTCCCTGTTTGAAGGTGATCTGGACCTGTCGGGCACGCCACCGACCTCCACCCCCGGCGTGACCCAGGTAGCCGATGTGCCGGGCGATGTGGTGCCGATTTCGATCCCGCAGGGCTTTGGCGCACAGCGGGGATTCTGGCAGGTGTATTTTACCGCCCCAACCGGCAGCAGCGACCGGTCGCTGTACACCGGTGGCATTGATGGCGCCCTGGCGGCGGCCATCGGCGGGGCGCGCGGCACCCTGGATATCGCAGCTTATGAATTTAACAACGAAGTGCTGACCCAGGCGGTGCTGGATGCCCACCAGCGCGGCGTGCGTATCCGTGTCGTGACGGATGACGAGGCCGGAATGGAAGACGACGACAGCACCATTTCCCAGCTGATCGCTGCCGAGATTCCGGTGGTGGATGATGGGCGCAGCGCGCTGATGCACAACAAATTTATGATTATTGATGGCACCAGCGTCTGGACAGGCTCCTGGAATTACACCGTCAACGGCACTTACCGCAATAACAATAACGCGCTGGTGCTGCGTTCTCGGCGGGCGGTGGAAAGTTATCAGGCGGAATTTAACGAGATGTTTGACCAGCGCGCCTTCGGGCCGACCTCGCCTGCTGGGAACCGGGCTACCTTTAATCAGGACGGGGTGCCCATACAGGTGATTTTCGCGCCGGAGGATGATGTGCTGGCCGCGATGCTGGCGGAACTGGAGCAGGCCGATTCCAGCATCCGGTTTATGTCGTTTTCCTTCACGCTGGATGATGTGGGGCAGGCGCTCCAGCAGAAAGCCGCCGCCGGGGTGCAGGTGCAGGGGATTTTTGAAACCACCGGCAGCGAGACTCGCTTCAGCGAACTGACCGGGCTGTTTTGCGCCGGGCTGCCCGTGCGGCAGGATGGTAATCCGTATATCCTGCATCACAAGGTGTTTATTCTGGATGATGAAACGGTGCTGACTGGCTCGTTTAATTTTTCGGATAACGCGACCCGTTCCAATGATGAAAACATGATCATCATTCAGGATCGGACGCTGGCGGCCCAGTACCTGGCCGAATTTGAGCGCCGCTGGGCAGAAGCCCGCACGCCCGAAAGGCTGGTCTGCTCTTAGGTATGCTCAGGCAGGCGGCAGATAAGCCTGTACATGGAAGCTGCTGTCTGCCTGAATTTCTGTGGCGAGGTCGCCAAACTGTGCTAGCGCGGCGGCCTCGACAGCCACGACCCCGGCGTTTAGTTCCTCATCCGTCAGGCGCCACAACCGCGACCATACCCGCCGCCGCAGTCTGTCGATATGCTGCTGTGGCACAAAGCTGACCGTGTATTCGCACACCTGAGTTTCGCCCTGCTGCCGCCAGCCTTCATGTTCAAGGTAGCGCGGGTCCTGGGCAGGTTCCGCGCCGATCTGGTGGCGGCGTTCCGGGGGAATGACTGTGTTCCATGCATCCCATAAGGCGGTGATGGCGGGGTGGTTCGGGCCATCATTCCAGCAGCTAAGCAGCAGGCCACCGGGGCGCAGCACCCGCCCGACTTCGTTCAGCGCCGCCCGCCAGTCGGGGATCAGATGAAAGATATGCACGGCGATGACGGCGTCAAATGCCTGCGCGGGCAGGGGCAGCCGGGTGACATCCCCCTGCGCCACATAGACTGGTTCCTGCTGCTGCTTGCTTTTCAGCCGATTGAGCATCGGCACTGCCAGATCAATGCCGTAACAGGCGGCGACGTGGGCGCTGGTGGGCAGGGTGATGCGCCCGGTGCCAAC
Organism: uncultured Anaerolineaceae bacterium; assembly: GCA_964593565.1. Taxonomy (GTDB): domain Bacteria; phylum Chloroflexota; class Anaerolineae; order Aggregatilineales; family Phototrophicaceae. The sequence continues at coordinate 37,395 of CAZQIY010000008.1, read as the reverse complement.
CCCAATTTCCAGCACGGTACTTTCCCGGTGCAGGCCGCCAGCGCGCACCAGGGTTTCGATAGCTGGCTGCTCTGCCCCTGGTGGAAAGCCGCGTGTTTCATCATAAAAATCTGCCGCACGATCAAACACAACCGACTGATCAGTCATCGGCCCGGTTTCCTTCCTGTTCCTGCTGTTCCTGCTGACCCTGTGCCTGTAGCACGGATTGGTTGTGCAGCCCATAGGCATGCATGGCGTCCATCCAACGGCTCAGGAAATCGGCATCCAGCAGATGCAGGTCCAGCGGCTGCGCCTGCTCGAAGGTCGCGGCATCGGCGGGCCGCCAGTCTTCCAGCCCGATAGAAGCGCCCACTTTGTCCACAAAGGCATCAAAGGCCGCCTGTGCTGGCGCGTGCAGCACGAAGCGCATCAGCACCAGGCGTTCCGGCGTGACGATGTTGGCCTGAATAACAGCCAGTTCGCAGCCGGTTTCGTGGGCGATTCCTTCCAGCCGGGCGTAATTTACTGCCGGGCGGATCACCCAGTCGCAGGTGAAGTACAGATCAGGCATGACTAAATGACCTCATAAGTATAGCCCCACAGCAGGGTGGCATCCGCCATAATTGACTGCGTGCCGATAATCAGGATGGTGCCTTCGCTGCCGGCGCGCTGCCGGGCCTGTTCAACGGCATCTTCCAGGCGGGCCGTGTGGGTGACGTTATCATTGTACTGGCAGGCCGCTGCCAGTGCTTCGTCCGGACTCAGAAAGTTCAGGATTGGGTTGCGCTCTGTTTCCGTCAGGATCACCGCATCGCTGACCGGGCCAACAGTGGCATAGACTCCGGCGTAATCCTTGTCGTCCGGTACGCTGATGATGCTGACCACAGGATGAGTCCAGACATCGCGCAGACTTTCCACCACCGCCCGTGCAGATTCGGCATTGATGGCACCATCCAGGTAAACAGCGGGCGACTCCTGCAATTTTTGCAGGCGAGCCGGCCACTTCACCGCCGACAGCCCGGCCCGGATGCGCTCGATATATTCTACGGAGGCATGAGGAATGCCGCCCAGCCGGGAATGCATATCGCCCGCCGCAATCGTGGCCAGCGTGGCATTGGCGATCTGGTAGCGCCCGCGCAGGGGTAAAATCACTTCGCCATAGCGGCTGATGTGGATGCGCAGGCCGTTTTCTGCCGGCCCCAGGTAGCGGGCCATATCCACCGGCGCGATCCAGTCGAACTGTGCCTCGCGCATTTCGGCTTCGGTAGACAGCACCTGCATGACTTCCGGCGCCTGCGGGAAACTATAGGCCCGGCTGTGCGTTTTGATGATTCCGGCTTTGTGCCAGGCGATGTGTTCCAGCGACGGCCCCAGCCAGTAGGTGTGTTCAAGCGTGATCGGCGTAAACAGGGACAGCCGGTTGGGCACCAGGGCCACATCATCAAAGCGCCCGCCGCGTCCGACTTCCAGCACCGCCGCGCTGACCTGCTGTTCATCGAACCAGCGCAGGGCAATCGCCAGAAAGATGCCGGTAGGGCTGAAATACTGGGTGTCGCTCAGCCGCGCCTCGATCCGGTCAATCGTCGGGGCGAAATCTGAAATAATGCGGAGAAAATCTGCTTCGGGAATGGCGCGGCCGTTGATGCGAATACGCTCGCGCCAGCTTACCAGATGCGGGCTGGTAAGCATGCCAACGCGGTGCCCCAGATATTGCATCAGCTTGGCCGTGATGGCAGTGGTGGAACCTTTGCCCTTGCTGCCGGTGACAACGGCATATTCCCGGCGCTGCGCCAGCAAATCCAGCGCCTCGATCAGGTGGCGTGTGGAGATAGGGTCCCGGCCGATATCGTCCGGGGGCCGCACCTGCCCACGCAGCTTGCGCATGGAACGGAAAATGTAAGTAACAGCGTCTGCCTCAGTGGTGAAGAGGGTCATAGGCGGCCTGCCACAGATGAACGGTAAACCGCCTCTATGATACCGCCCCGGCTGTCCAATGGATAGCCAGAACCGCAGGTCGGACAGCGCATTCGCTGTAGGGCTGGGGGAGTTCTGGTAAGATAGAGCCGCAGACAGGCCAGCGTCATCATCTGCTGGCCGCATGATCAAATGAAAGGATGAAACCAGCCTCTTATGCAGCTTCTGTTTTTGCTGATCAGTCTGCTGCTGGCGCAGCCTTCGTCAGCGGATACCATCCTTTGCCCGGGGGCGCCGCTGCCACGCCTGCGCCCGGGGCAGGCCGGGGAGGTAATTGTGGATTCGCTGAACCTGCGTATGCTGCCGGCGGTAGGCACGGGCGAGGTGCGCAGGCTGTATAGCGGCACGCGCTTTGAGGTGCTGGCAGGGCCAAGCTGCAACGGGGGCTATAGCTGGTGGCGGATTGAACTGGATGGTGGGGTGACGGGCTGGGTGGCAGAGGGGACCTGGACGGCCTATTATCTGCGTCCTGTGCCCGCAGAGGGCGCGCCTGCCAGCCTTTGCCAGCGGGCAGAATCCCCCTGGCTGCACCTGCTGGTCACCACAGCCTGCACCCTGATGGGTGCATAAAACCGCTTTAACGGGGCGATTCTGTTTTCTGGCGGTACATCGGCACGGCGAATTCCACGAACGTGGCCCAGCCTTCCCCGGCCAGCAGATGACGCTGTTCATCATCCAGCACCAGACGGACATCATGATCACCCGTGTGCAGGTCGATGGTCAGCAGGTCGCTGCCGTCCTCGCGGATTTCCTCAAAGCACTGGCGCTCGTAACCCAGCGGGTTTTCCAGAAAACGGCCCAGACAGCGTTCGCAGATTGCCAGCTGATGATCGCAGACATTGCGGTTGATTTTGACGTACATTTTCTCCACTCCCATAACATTGTGTTATTACCAGTGTAGGAGTGCATGGGAGTGGAGGGTAGTGCAATCTGTCACGTCATTGGGGTCATCTTTGACTTAGGGTGCTGTGTCGTCCTCATCGTCTTCGATGATATCCACATCATCCACCGGGGGCATGGGGCCGGGCGTGGGCGGCGCATAATAATCGCGGGTGGCTGCGGCGGGCACCTGCGGACGGCGCAGGAACAGGAGATACAGCACAGACCCCAGCACAACCATCCCGGCGATCACCACCAGCGTTCCCAGCAGAGAGAGGACGATGCGCGGCAGGCCACCGTTATCCAGGCTGAGTATATCCGTCAGACCGCCCGCCCCCTGATCATCTGCCGCCGCTGCTGGCTCAACCAGGATACGCTGACCGCCGAATTCAACCACCGTTGGCAGCGTGCCTTCGCTGATGGAAGCCGTGACGGTGTTGGGGGTGGTGGGGCTGTATTCCGCGCTGGTGACGATCATGGAATACTGGCCGGGCACCAGAAACTGAAAGCAGATGACTCCCTGTGCCGCTGTGGGCGATTCTGACAGCAGGGCACTGCCCACGATGATATTTTCCGCATTGAGCAAATCTGCGCTGACGCCGCTGGTGAGCAGCGGTTCGCCGCCGTCGATTGTGCCATTGCCATTACGATCTTCAAAGGCGCGGACACAGAACTGCCCGCCGGACTGGGCCTGTGCGGCCCCTGTCAGCATCAGGAAAACAGCGGCGATCAGTGCCGCATAGCGTTTCATCATGGTTCACCTCCGGCCTAGCGTTAGCGTCCGCGCAGGAACAGGGTCAGTCCGATGCCTGCCACCAGCACCACACCAGCCAGGCCAAAGATAATCAGCCCGCTGATGGTAAACAGGTCCTGCAGCGGGTTGGCCTCGGCCTGGGCTTCTGGTGCGGCGACATCGTCCACCAGTTCACCCGTATCTGCCGGGGGCGGCGCTGCCGGAACAATGCCCTGGGCTGCCCCGAAAGCGACATCCAGACGCGATCCTCCCTGCGCCTGCAGCCGCAGTTGGTCAGGCGATGTCAGGCCATAATCCTGTGGTGCCGATGCCGCAATCACATAACTGCCTGCGGCAAGTTCCTCGAAACAATGCGGCTCAGATACCCCATCCGTTTCAACACTGCCCACCACCTGCGAATCGCTCAGGCTGGTGAGCTGCAGGCTGCCCCCCGGCAGCAGCGTTTCGTTGGGTTCCTGGATACGATTCTGGTTGGTATCCTCAAACAGCAATACACAGACCGTCGCGCCTGTCGAGGCGAGCGCTTCTGCGGGCAGCAGGTCTTCTGCGGCAACCACTGGCGCGGGCGTCAGTGTCGCTGGGGAAACTTCCGGCGCTTCGGGGTCTGTAGCTCCGGCGTCCGCCACAGCGACGGCTTCTGCGGTTGCTTCCGCTGTTTCATCCTCAGCGTCGTCTGGCGCTGCTGTCGGGTCCTCTGCGGCGTCCGTCTCTGCATCCGCGTCGGTTTCGCGCAGCGGGGCATCTGCGGCTTCGGTGCTTTCGGCGTCCGCTTCATCCGTGACTTCAGCTTCCAGGTTGACCCCCCCGCCGCCATCTTCCGGCGCTTCGCGGATCACAATTTCCTGGCCCAGGCGGATAATGCGCGGGTCAGAAATGCTGGGGTTGAGCGCCAGAACCTCGGTTCGGTTCATGCCATAGGCGACGGCGATACTGTCGATGGTGTCGCTTGGCTGGACAACATGCACCAGCGATCCATCTGGCCGGGGCGCCTGTGGCACGACAAACGGCACAGACGGCGGCACCGTCGGCACCGGCGTCGCGACTTCGGACGATCCGCCAGAGCCGCCCCCTTGCAGGGAAGTGCCGTCCCAGAAGGTGCGGTTAACATGAGCGACGTTCGGCTGTGTCGAGTAGAGGAACAGGGTAGCGGTGGTGCCGGTGGTGGTCGCGCTGACTCCCACCTGCTCCCAGCGGTCATGAGGCTGAATCCAGTTCGACCAGACAATATCGCTGTCGGTGGGGTCTGTGCCGCCGTTGGGGTCGATGCCGATGCGTATCTGCGAGCCGGATTCTACTGCGGAGCCGCATTTGTCCGCGTCGGGCGCCAGGTTACAGGCGATAATATGCCCCCACGCGCTGGCCTGGATGTTTTCGCCCTCCGCCACAGAGACCTGTTGATAGATGGCCACAGTACAGGTGACATACCCACAGTCAACGCTCAGCGCGCGGTTGCCTTCTACGGCGTTCGGGCTGCCGCCGGCGGGGTGCGGGTTGATCGCGGTGCGGTCCCCCCGGTTAAAGAAGTCGCCAGACTGCTGTGCCAGCCAGGCATTCCAGCCTTCCGGCAGATAAATAGGGAAATCGCCGCCTCTGCGGGTGGTATACGGCCCGAACGATCCTTCATCCAGGCCGGGGTTGCGCAGCAGTTCTCCCTGTGCGTTCACCAGCAGGGTTCCGGCCGTCGTAAGAATCAGCAAAAACCAGAGCGCTGTTCGCCGCATAATTTTAACTCCAACAATGCTAACAGGTGTTCCGGGGTTGGGTGGCTGGTGCTGTCTGGCCGCGTTGTGTCCCCCGGTTAACAGGGCGCGATTATAAGCGCCACAGGAGTCAGAGTCAACGCTTGTCGCCTGATCGTCGGTTTAGGTGGTGTGCCCCTGCCGCATGGGCAGGTAAGCCTTCATCCAGTCCTGGTCATGTTCGCGGATAAAGTTTTCGGCGGTTTCGACCAGGGCGCGGCTGCCTATAAACAGGGGGACCCGCTGGTGAAGCTGGTGCGGCTGAAGGTCGAGGATGCTGCCCACGCCGTCGGAGGCATAGCCCCCGGCATGGCTGGCGATAAAGGCCAGCGCCTGAGCCTCGAACAGCAGGCGCATCTTGCCATCCGGGTGACGCATATCACCGGGATACAGGAAAACCCCGCCGCGCAGCAGGTTACGATGAAAATCCGCCACCAGCGAGCCGGTGTACCGCAGCGCCAGCGGGTCGTGGGCAGGTGTATCCAGCCCCTGCAGCCACTGCACATAGTCGCGCACGCCGCGCGTCCAGTATTTTTCATAACCCTGGTTAACACTGTAATAGCGGGGGTGTTCCGGAATCTGGATGTTCTCGTGGCTGAGCAGAAACTCGCCTACGCCGGGATCAAGCGTGAAGCCATGCACCCCCTGCCCGGTGGAATATACCAGCATCGTGCTGGACCCGTAGATCACATACCCGGCGGCGACCAGCCTGCCAGCGGGCTGGAGCGCGTCTTCCAGCGTGCCGCGCTCTCCGGCGGAGATTTTGCGATGGATGGCGAAAATGGTGCCGACAGAGATGTTGACATCAATATTCGACGATCCATCCAGCGGATCGTACAGCAGCAGGTAACGGCCGGGGGTAAAGCGCTCCGGAATCGCGATCAGATCGTCACTTTCTTCCGATGCCATCGCGCACAGCCGCCCGGTGTGGTCGTTCATCTGAAAGATGATCTGGTTGGCGAACACATCCAGCTTTTGCTGGCGCTCGCCATAGATATTCTGGCCTTCCGCCGCGCCCAGAATATCCAGCAGGCCGGCGCGGGTGGTCTGCCGGGCGATCAGTTTGGCGGCCAGCGCAATATCATACAGCAGGCCGGTAAAGGCGCCGGTGGCATGGGGATACAGCTTCTGTTGTTCGAGGATATGTCGTTCAATCGTGAGTATGGTGCCATTGGGCATACCGTCCGCGTCTGACATCATGATTCCCCTGAACAACTGTGTGTTGTTAACTATAGTAGTTCAGGCGGCCACAACAGGCAATCAGCTTTTGGCCACAGTCAATAAACAAGGGCATGACAGCGGCCATGCCCTTGCGGCAGTACACGGAGAATGATTCTAAAAGGCAGGCAGCAGCACTGGCTGGCCGTTGAGGTCCGCGTACCAGTGGGGCAGCCAGCCCACACCGAACAGCT
>CAZQIY010000008.1:13215-30558 GCA_964593565.1 uncultured Anaerolineaceae bacterium | reverse complement strand
GGCTGGCCGTTGAGGTCCGCGTACCAGTGGGGCAGCCAGCCCACACCGAACAGCTCGATATGAATATCCTTCTTGTACGGCGTGATCAGGTGCTCCTGAATGTCGTTGGCAGTACGCGCCCATTTCTCGTTGACTTCGCGCAGTTCCTGCTCGAAGCGCAGTTCCGCATCGTCCATTTCCTGGTCAAGCTGCTGCAGCACGTCGATGCTTTCCTGCAGATCCTCTTCCGTCTGGCGGCGGTAGCGCTGGGCACGGCTGGAACGGGAGAGGGTGTAGGTAGTGCGTCCACGCAGCAGGCTGAGCAGGGCTTCGCCTTTGGTGAAGGTTTCCTCACGTTTACGGTCTGCCAGTTCCTTGCGCTCTGCGGCCAGTTCGCGCTCCTTGCGCTCGCGCTGTTCTTCCAGCTTATCAATGACCTTTTCGAACTGGGCCGTGATTTTGTCAATTTCGGCATCGCGCAGTTCGCGCGCGGCCTGTGCGGCCTGCGCATAAAAGGCGCTGGCATCCATGCTGGGGTCGCCATACAGCTTGAGGGTCGGGTTGTGCGGGACGACCAGCCGGGCGGTGTTGTACAGCATGTCCGTCAGTTCGCGTTTGAGCGCAGTCAGCCGCTTGGAATCTGACAGGCCGGGCGGCAGTTCGCCATACACCGCATTGGCCAGCGGCTGGTTGGTCAGGTTGCGCGTGTCCAGCGGTTCCGCCTCGTGCTCCTCCCAGTGCATCAGGCCGCTGCGGTCCAGGTCCGGGACGCGATAGCTGTAGTAGCGGGCGGTATAAACCCCCGTTTTACGATCCTGAAACCGTACCGCAGCCTGTGCCAGCAGCACAGGCCGGTAAGCCAGCACCACATCGCCCATCATCTGTGCGGCGAAGCCGGTGCGCTGCTGCCATTCTGCCATGGCCTGCTGCCCGCCCACCCGGTGCGGTACAAAGTACTGCTCGATGCTGGACGGCACGGGCGGATGGCTGGCGGTAAAGCCGTTAACACGCGGGATGCTGGTCTGCGAGGTGGGGGCGGGCTGGCGCGCTACTTCGATCTGGGTGGCATTCTGGGGTGCGAAGCCGGGCATGGTGGGCGGAATCGCCGTCTGGCCCGGCAGGTTGGGCGGGGGTGGCGCAGCCGTATTCTGGGCCGGCAGAGGCGATGTCGCATAGCCGCCCTGGTTGTGATAGGCCGCCTGTGCCACCAGCTTTCGCATAAGTTCCTGGCGCTGCTCACTCATCAGCACGCTGACCTGCTGGCGGGTAAGCGGGCCGCGCAGATAACTCATGGCCCAGCGGGTATGCACCAGAATCGGGCCGCCGGTGTCGTGAACGTTATGCATCAGGAACACGCGCGGTTCAATATCGGCAATCAGGCGTTCGACGGCCTGCAAATTCAGCCCGTTGTCCGCTGTCGCCATCGATTCCAGCCCGGCCATTACCCGCTTCTGATCCTGCTGCGATTGCAGCCGTCCGATAAACCACGTCCCGGCATTGGTCAGCCCCTTATAATCGAGGTCACCCGGGTTCTGGGTCGCCAGAATCAGCCCCAGGCCAAAGGCGCGCGCCTGTTTGAGCAGCCGCAAAATCGGGTCTTTGGTGGGGGGATTGCGCGGGTAGGGCGGGAAGTAACCGAACATTTCATCAATGTACAGCAGTGCGCGCAGGCTGGTGGTGCCGCTGAGGGTGCGCATCCAGCCAAGCAGGTTTTCCAGAATCAGCGTGATGATAAACTGCCGCTCCGGTTCAGACAGGTGCGCGATATAAAAGACGGAGACGCGCGGGCGCCCATTGGGCTGGTAGAGCAGGTTCTGAATATCCAGCGATTCCCCCTGAATCCAGGACTGGAACGAGGGCGCGGCGATAATATTGTTCAGGTTGATCGCCAGTTTGTAGCGGTCTTTTTCCGACATGAAGTTATCAACAGAGATAGCCCCCAGCTTCTCGAAGGGCGGCTGCTGCACCTGCCGGATAATCTCTTCCAGGGTCAGGTCGATGCCCTGGCGCCAGGCATTCTCAAAGATATTTGACAGCAGCACATGCTCCCGGTCCTTCACCGGTTCGGCATTCATGCCAATCAGCGCCAGCAGGGCCGTGACGGTGCCATTGATGCGCTCCCGGTTTTCTTCCTCATAGCCAGCCCAGCCGCCGCGCGGGGCACGCAGCGATGCCAGAATACTGATCGGCAGGCCCGCATCTGAACCGGGGGTGTAAATGCTGTATCTGGCCGCCAGCTTCAGCCATTTAACGCGATCCTGCACGATGCCCCAGCTTGCCAGCCCTTCGCGCCAGCGGTTGGCTGTATCTGCGGCAAAGGCCGGCACATCCAGCCCGGCCCGGCGGGCATCATCCACATTGACCCAGGGCTGAAAATCCTGCGGGCGCAGTTCCGGGAATGTCAGCAGCAGGTTGGTGATGTCGCCTTTGGGGTCAATCACAATGGCCGGGATGTTGTCCAGAATAGCTTCTTCCAGCAGCGAGATGCACAGGCCGGTTTTGCCGCTGCCCGTCATGCCAACCACCACCGCATGTGTGGTCAGATCACGCGAGTCGTAATACACCACCTCATCGGCCAGCCGGTGACGCATCGGATCGTAACGCTTGCCCAGATAAAAGGTTGTGGGCGCTTCGATAAAAGGCATAAGCCATTCTCCCACCTTAAATACGATTGTTTGTTCTAATCATTATAACACACGGCTCATTAATTATAGGCCACAACTGCGCCGGAGCACGAACCGCCGCTCTGCCACTTCTCTTGACTCGCCGTGCTACAATAAAATATCCCATGATGATCCGGGTTCCGCACGGTGAATATTTTACATTTAAGTCCTTATTATGCGCCGGCATATGCTTTCGGCGGGGTGGTGCGCTCTGTAGAGGGGATGGCGCGCGCCCTGGCCCGGCGTGGGCACCGGGTTACGGTGCTGACCACCGACGCGCTGGATGCGGCCTCGCGCTATGGCGGCGCGCCGGAGGAACTGATCGACGGTGTGCATGTGATCCATGCGACCAATATTTCGCACCGGCTGCGCGGGCGCCTTAACCTGTCCACCCCTGGCCGGATGCAGGCGCTGGCCCGGGTTGTGCTGCCTGCTGTCGATGTCGTCCACTGCCACGAATTTCGCACGATGGAAAATTTACTGGTAACGCCAATCGCGGCGGAAATGCAGAAGCCGCTGGTGCTGTCGCCGCACGGCACGCTGACTCATGTCACCGGGCGCAGCCAGCTCAAAATCGCCTGGGACCGGATGTTAAGCCCGGTGGTGGCCCAGCGCTTTCAGCATGTTATCGGCCTGACACCGCAGGAAGTGGACGACGCCAGGGCCTTGTGGGCGGAGTTTGGTACCCGCACCGCGCCCCCGGCCTTCAGCGTCGTGCCCAACGGCATCGACCCGGAAGAATATGCGCATCTGCCCGACGGGGCGCGCTTTCGGGCGCGTTATCAACTGGGGGATGCGCCGGTGTGCCTGTTTATGGGCCGCCTGCACGAGCGAAAAGGGGTGCAGGTGCTGATCGAGGCGTTCAGGGCCGCCAATGTGCCCGGGGCGCGGCTGGTAGTGGCCGGGCCGGATGAAGGCATGCTGGAGCGCATCACCCCGCTGCTGGATGACCGGATCGTCGTTACAGGCTATCTGGATGGACAGGACCGGCTGGCGGCGTTTGCGGCGGCCGATGTGTTCGCGCTGCCCTCAATTGGCGAAGGGCTGCCGATGGTGGCGCTGGAAGCGATGGGCGCCGGGCTGCCCGTGATTCTGTCTGCCGGATGCTATCTGCCCGAGGCAGCCACCTATGGCGCCGGGCTGATTGTCGAGCCGGACTGTGCCAGCCTGAGCGCCGCGCTTCAGCATCTGCTGGATAACCCCGCAGAGCGCGAGCGTATGGGCCAGCGCGGCCGCCAGTTGATCCGGGAGCGGTTTACATGGGACGCGGTGGCGCTACAATTAGAACAGGTCTATAGATCATTGTTAACAGTGACGGAGTAGTTTACAGATGGTCGATAGTCTGTTGAACCGACGCCAGGTCCGCGCCCCTGAATTTGGCCGCGGCCAGTGGCTGAACAGCGAACATCCGCTGATGATGACCGGGCTGCGCGGGCAGGCCGTGCTGGTGGATATCTGGGAATATACCTGCATCAACTGTCTGCGCACGCTGCCCTACCTGCGCGAATGGCACCGGCGCTATGCGGATAAAGGCCTGACGATTGTGGGAGTGCATACGCCGGAGTTTCGCTTTGGCCGCGAACGCCAGCCGCTGGAAGCCGCGATCCGTGATCTGGACATTCCTTACCCGGTGCTGATGGATAATCAGTATGAAACGTGGGATGCCTTTGCCAACCGCTTCTGGCCGAGCAAGTACCTGATCGACCAGCGCGGTTATATTCGCTTCCAGAGCCATGGCGAGGGCGGTTATGATGAATTTGAACGCGCCATCCAGGCGGTGCTGCTGGAAGATCAGCCAGAGCTGGCGCTGCCGCCGGTGATGCAGCCGCTGCGCGAGGAAGACCGGCCCGGCGCGGTCTGCTATCGCCCGACACCGGAACTGTCCGCCGGTTTGCATCATGGCGCGCTGGGCAACCCCCAGGGCTATGCCAGCGGCGCGCCTGTCTTTTATACCATGCCGGAACAGCGGCAGCGCGGCGCTTTTTATGCCGAAGGTGCGTGGCAGGCCGGCGGCGAGTACCTGACCTTTCAGGGCAGCGCGGAGGGGATTATCCGCCTGCCTTACGAAGCAGTTGAGGTCAACGCGGTGCTGACCTCGCATGTCGAGGCGGTGGAGCGTATGCTGCACCCCCAGACTGTGGACGTCGAAATCTGGCAGGATGATCTGCCGCTGCCAGAGGCGCGCCGGGGCGATGATGTAACCCCGGAAGGCCGTGTGCTGGTGGATCAGCCCCGGATGTATAACCTGGTACGCAACCCGGATTTTGAACAGCACGAACTGACCTTGCGCGTGCGCACACGCGGCTTTGCCCTGTACAGTTTTTCCTTTACCGGCTGTATCCGGCCAGATTAAAACTGAGCGCCATTCAGCCTGCGGTCACTTCACCCTGCGGGCTGCGGGCTGAATGGCATCGCGCTGGGCCGGCGGCTACGGGCCGACCTGCGTTTCGTCAGCACTGCTTTCAGAATCCGAAGCAGGGGCCTGTGTGGTTTCTGCTTCAGCTTCTGTTTCTGCTTCTTCAAGTTCTTCAACGGCTTCGTGAAGCTGCTCTGCCTTCTGCACCGTTTCGGACTGCTGTAATGCTTCCAGCGCGAACGGATGCGGCGATGGCTGCTTGCGCGGCGGCTCATTCATCACCATGCGTACCACCAGGGCCAGCACGAGAATATCGACAATAATAATAACGATCAGTACAGCCAAGTTAACCTTCCTTCGCTTATCGGCAGTCTGTCATCCTACTTTACCAAATCCGGCTGATAAGTAAAATGGAGATGTTGTAACCGGGGGGGCGGATCCGGCATGGGCTGAAGCCAGTAGACCGGGCGGATAAAGTGGCTCGCCTCACGGTTCAGGCTGACGGCATATTCCCATTCCTGGCGGCAGTGCACGGATTGTGAATAGGGCAGTGACCAGAACATCTGGAAAATCGTCGCCTGCTCAATCATGGCCACCAGCCCGTCGCTCCAGTTTTCGCCGCTGCGCAGCGTGATGACATCGCGCAGATAGCTGAAACCAAGCGATGTCACCGCCGCTTCCACCTTCTGGACAATCTGCGTATCCCTGTGGCTGTAGCTGGCAAAGACGGTGTCATAGACTGGCTGCGCGCCGGTGCCCTGTGGCGCATCGTGCGACGGCGTTTCTGTGACGAATATCGACAGCGGAATATCGGCCACAATCAGCCCGTTTACGGTAAAGGTCAGCAGGCCGTTAGCCGCCAGATTCAGGGGCGCATCCTTAGGGCGCATCTTGAAGTCAAAACGATGCCAGTCTTCAAAAAATCCTACACTGAGCGCAGGCGGGTTGAACTGAAACCCCGGCAGATGGGGCGTGGCGGTGATGGTATCGCCTTCGCGGAGGGCATGCCGCGCATCTTCTACAATGCGCCGGAAACGATCCAGCGGCCCAAGCTGCTTTTCCGCATCTTCCTCGACGGCATCCGCCGCGACCTGCTGGAAAACATAGGCTTTCAGTGGCACCCACTCATCCGGCCGGGCCTCACGCAGGTAATAGGCCGAAAACTGAACTTCGCCCGTCCTGGATGGTGCCGCCTGCTGGCGCGGTGGATAGCGGCCCGGCTCGGCCTGCGGATAGGGCGCGGGTTCCGGGATGGCTGCCGGGGCAGGCGGGGGCTGCGGCGGGCCGGAAGGCTCGCGTTGGCGGTCTGCTTTCTCCTGTTCACCCTCTGGCGGGGCCGCCTCCACTTCGTCATCCACCCAATCCGCCCAGCCAACCTCATCAGCTTCTTCTTTCGCCGCGAATTCAGCTTCTTCGCCAAACGTACTATCGTCGTCATCGGCGGCGTGCTGAAGGGCGATTTCCTGTTCCAGCAGTTTGGCCGCTTCCAGCAGCGATATTCCGCTGGACTGGCCTGCGCGGGTCACATTGTCAGAAAGATCAGGCCGGTCAGCCGCCTGCGGGTCGATGCGCCGCAGGGCGACATAGGCCGCCACGCGCACATGCACGCTCTCGTGTTCCAGCAGTTCGACCAGCCGGGGCACGGCCTCGCGTGCTTTTAACCGGCTGATCTGCCGGATTGCCTCGATAACTGCCTGATCGTCGCTGCTGCGAAGCGCCGCCAGTAAATCCGCCAGGTTTATTTCATTCGCCATCCATGCCCCCCCTGGGTTGCTTCCCTTTGCTGATGATGCAGGTTTGCGGGTTGTTTATTCTTCCGGCGGCTCGTGATACCCCATTTTGGTCAGGGTGTAGGCCGCGATGATGGTGGTCTGGGGGTTGGGGTCGTTCAGGGCGTCTTTCAGCACGGGCAGCGATGCATCCCCAATATCCCACAACGCGCCTGCTGCGGCCTTGCGCACACGCACATCACTATCGCGCAGGGCTTCCCCCAGCACTTCGACAGCGCCTTCATCGCCAATGCGCCCCAGTGCCTGGGCAGCAAAGCGGCGGACATCGGCATCTTCATCGCGGATTGATTCGCTCAGGCTGGGTACCGCGCCGGTGTGCCGGATTTTCCCCAGCGCCTTGGCAGAGGCCCGCCGCACCGCCGGGTTTGGGTCGGCCAGCGCACCGGTCAGGCCCTCGACTGCCGGATGCCCGATTCGAATCAGGGCGTCAGTCACATGGACACGCACGAACATATCCACATCCCGCAGGCCGTCCAGCAGTTCATCCAGCGTGGAAGGGTCGGCAAAATGGGCCAGAGTTCGGGCGGCCTGGAAGCGCACGCCGGTATCTTCGTCATCCCGCAGCACCATGCCGATTTCTGGCAGAATCTCGGTATAGTTGTTTTCCTCGGCACTGAGGATAGCATCAATTCGCGCCTGAGCGTCCCCCTGTTTAAACGCTGTTAAAATCTCGTCAATTGACGCCATACCGCCTTGCTCCTGTGTTTTTTCGGATTGTCTCATTATATCAAATTGAGCAAAGGGCCGTGGACAGCACAAAAACGACTTCGTGCAGACACAGTCAGATTTGCAACTTGGACAGGCCCGGGGTATTGCGCTATAGTCTAGCATGGTGGGGCAGGATTGGTTTTGCCAAATCGCGAGGATTTGTGTAAAATCGAACAATCAAATCTCGCAGTGTTCGTCACTGCACTGCCCCCAGAGGGTTTCATCCGGTAGATCGCAGGTGTGGCTGTACATACGATCTTCCGGATTCAGTCATTGTTGTTTACCTAATTTCTAAAGAGCATGCTTCGATATGAATGCCGAGCGCAATAAATCATTGAGTAGTTCCCCTGTTCTCTGGATTGCGATAGTTGCTGCTTTGCTGGTCCTGGGGGGGCTGATTATCGCGGAAGCGACCCCCCTTGTTCTGCCGCCGGCAGCGTCGGCAGAAGCTTACCAGGTGGATAATCTGCTAAAGATCATGATGGCCATCGGCGGCTCGATTTTCCTGCTGGTACAGGGCGCGCTGGTCTTTTCCGCCATCCGGTTTCGTGCCAGAGCAGGCGATGAGTCTGATGGCGCGGCGATGCACGGCAACGCCACGCTGGAATTTGTCTGGACGGCTATTCCGGCGGTCATTGTGCTGATCCTCAGCATCCTGAGTTTTCAGGTGTGGGTCAGCATTACCGGAGCAAAGGATGTCGAACAGGAAGTGCACGCTACTGGCGCGCGCTTCACCTGGTCATTTGCCTACGATGTGCCAGAACATGACCTGACCGTCAATTCCAACGTGCTGCATACTTACGTCGGCCAGACCGTGCGCATGGAAATGAACACCCCGGATGTGCTGCACTCCTTTTATATCCCAGCCATGCGCATCAAGCAGGATTTGCTGCCCGGGCTGACCACGCAGATTCGCTTTACACCGACCCAGGCCGGCGATTTCCCGATCTTCTGTGCAGAACTGTGCGGCAGCGGTCATGGCGATATGCGTGCGCGTATCGTGGTGCATCCGGATGAGGAAACCTATCTGGCATGGTTTGACGAAGAGGTGAATGTGCTGCTGAACCCGCCCGAAGACCCGGTGGAACGCGGTTTTCAGGTCCTCAGCGGTGGGGCATATCCCTGTGCAGGCTGCCATACCCTGGATACGCTGGACTGGACCGGGGTGACGGGGCCAAACCTGAACGGGGTGGGGGATCGTGCGCCGCGCCGGGTGGCTGGCCAGACGGCGGAGGAATATCTGGTGCGCTCGCTGCATGAGCCACACGAGTTCCTGGTGCCGGGTTTTGGCCCGCTGATGCCGGAATTCCAGCCAGAGAACCCGGACGGCGCCAATTACATGCCCTGGGAAGACATTCAGGCGGTTGCGGCCTACCTGTGTGTACAAACAGCGACGGGTGAATCCGCCTGTGATCTGGAAAATCTTGCGCTTCTGACGGAAGGGAATTAATCAGAGAGGTTATGAGGTATGGCAACTATTACAGCCCCTGCGGGTAGTGGTGCACGGGGCATTCCAGGTTCTGCACCCCGCATCAGCGATTACCTGCGCTGGAGTGTAGACCACAAAATTATCGGTGTGCAGTACATGGCGACCACCTTCTTCTTCTTTATTGTAGGTGGCGCACTGGCGATGTTGATCCGTATGGAGCTGCTGACTCCGGCGCTGGATGTCGCTGCCAGCGGCACGCAGTATAACAGCCTGTTCACCATGCACGGCACGATCATGGTCTTTCTGTTTATTATCCCGATGATGGCCGGGTTTGGGAACTACCTTGTGCCGCTGATGCTGGGCGCAAAGGATATGGCCTTCCCCTGGTTGAATGCCTTCGCCTTCTGGCTGATTCCGCCGGCAGGGCTGCTGCTGCTGGTTGGCTGGTTTGTCGGCCCGCCAGAAGCCGGGTGGACTTCGTACCCGCCGCTGAGCACGACCTTCAGCCCGGATGGCCAGACTCTGTGGATTATGGCCCTGCACCTGCTGGGTATTTCCTCCATTCTGGGGGCGATCAACTTTATCGTGACCATCCGCAACATGCGCCCGGAAGGCATGAGCTACTGGCAGATGCCGCTGTTCGTATGGGCGGTGCTGGCTACCGCCATCATTCAGGTGCTGGCCACGCCGTTTCTGGCAGGCGGCCTGACGCTGCTCATTCTGGACCGGGTTGCCGGAACCAACTTCTTTAACCCGGACAATGGCGGCGATGTACTGCTGTGGCAGAATGTCTTCTGGTTCTACAGCCACCCGGCAGTATACATCATGATTCTGCCCGGCTTTGGCATGGCGTCAGAAATCCTGTCGGTGCATGCCCGCAAGCCGGTCTTCGGCTATCGCGCCATTGCGCTGTCGAGTATGGCGATTGCGCTGGTGGGCTTCACCGTATGGGCGCATCATATGTTTACCAGCATTCAGCCGGAACTGCGCATCCCGTTCATGATTACGTCGATGATTATCGCCGTGCCGACTGGGATCAAGATTTTTAGCTGGCTGGGCACGTTGTGGGGCGGCAAAATCCGCTTTACAGCGGCCATGCTGTTTTCGATGGGCTTCCTGTCGATGTTTGTGATCGGCGGCATTGGCGGCGTGATGGTGGCCTCTGTGCCGGTGGATATCCACGTTCATGATACCTATTTCGTCGTCAGCCATTTCCACTTTGTGCTGTATGGCGGCAGCGTATTCCTGATTTACGCGGGCATTTACCACTGGTTCCCGAAGATTACCGGGCGACTGCTCGATGAGCGTCTCGGGAAGATGCACTTTATCCTGACCTATTTCGGCTTCTTCTTCACCTTTTTCCCGCAGCATATCGCCGGGCTGCAGGGGATGCCGCGCCGTATCGCCGTTTATGACCCGATGTACACCGACATCAACCGGCTGATCAGCTTTGCCAGCTTTGTGCTGGGTATTTCGACCTTTGTGCTGGTGTACAACGTGTTCCGCAGCCTGATGGCAGGTGAGCGCGTGGGGGGGAACCCCTGGCGTGCCCTGACGATGGAATGGGCCACGACTTCGCCGCCGCCCGCCTATAACTTTGTGGGCGATCCGGTGCCGTTTGAAGACCCCTATGGCTATGGTACCGAGGAAGCAAAGGCGTATCTGGACGCGGTGGACAGGCGTTTTCCGCCGCCGCCCGATGTGCCAGCCGCCGCGCCACAGCCAGAACCGGCAGGTGATTAGGGCCTGAGTGTCGGGTTGCCGGGCGGTTCGGTGAACAGGCCGAGCCGCCTTTGTCTACTGTAAGGTGGGTCTGAGTTTAAGTTGTGAGTGAGATGCAAAGCGACGCAGCAGAAAGAAATCTCAGCCGGGCAGAATTACAGGATTTACGCAATAAGCGCACCGGGCTGACGATTTTTCAGATTTCATGGATTCTGGTGTTTGTTTGTCTGGGGATGGTGAATCTGCTGCTTCGCCAGCGTCAGCTTTCCTGGCCGCCGCCAGGGGCAGAGCCGCCCTCGCCGGTGCTGCCGACTCTGGTCACGGGGGGGCTGCTGGTCAGTGTGTGGATGGTGCGGCAGGCCCTGCGCGCGATCAAGGCCGGCGAAACCGCCGCCTTTCTGACGCGCTGGCGCGTCGCGCTGGTGCTGGGCATTGCCTTTGTGGCGGTGATGATCTACGAATGGATCAGCATTCCATACAGCGCCGTTTACAGCGATCTCTTTCGCATGATGACCGCATTTCATGGGGTGCACGCGCTGGCAATCGGCGCGTTTATGGGTATGATTGATCGCGGGGTGCGGGCAGGCAATTATGGGTCAGCCAATTTCTGGCCTGTAGAAGGCGCCGCCGGTTTGTGGTATTTTGTGGTGGTCGCGTGGATGCTGTTCTACGCGGTTCTGTATCTGATTTAAGAGCGACAGTTGTCGCAGATGTACGCATGAGGAAGGGATTATGCGACCTGGATTGAGCCGCGCAATACCGATGGGCATTCTGGGGTTTGTCGTCGGTATGATTATCCTGGTGGCGATTCGCGGTTTGCAGGGTTTGGAACCGCTTATGGAACCGGAAGTAGCCATGGTGCTAGGGGCGTTCCTGGCTACAGGATTTTTTATCTACGGGTTAGGGTCGTTTGACCCCCGGATGAACGAGCATGCGCACGAACCTGCTGAGGGCGAAGAAGCGCATGCGGTGGTCGTCGCAGAGGAAGCCGAAGAAGAAGCACCCCCCCGGCAGATTCTGGGAGGCTACCTGTGGCAGTTGAGCACAATTATGCTCATCGTGCTGCTGGTGATTGTCGCCTTTGCGCTTTTGCCAGATGGCCCGGCGCTGCGGACCGTGCACGAGGCGGATGCCAGTGTATCGGCGGTGGGTGTTGTGCCGATTCCAATCGGCACCCAGACCTTTTACGTCAGCCAGCTTACCGCGCTGCTGATCTTTATTGTGGTGATGTTTGTTTCGCTGGCAGTGGTCGCTGGTGGCATGGGGATGGTGTTCTATGGCCTGAACCAGGGCGTGACAGTGGTCAAACAGGTGGACCGCACCACATTTGAGGCGGACCCGCTGGAAACCGCGCCTGCTTCTAACCGGGACCTGATTCGCTGGGCCGGTATCGCTGTGGCGGCGGTGGTTGGCTTTGCGGCGGTGGATCTGCTGTTTGGCCGGCCCATTACTGATGAATTTGCGACTGCCTCGTTCTTTCTGGCGGCGGGGTGTGTATTTACCCTGACGTTTGTGGCGTTGGGCATCATCATCCGGTTTGTGGCGGCACAGACACAATGGGCATGGCTGGTGCGGGCCATCATTATTCTGGGCGCTGTCGGTTTGCTGCTGGGTGTGGTGGATTTTGTGCTCGTCTGGTCTGTGCTGTCTGGCCTGTCGCTGGTGGCCGTCGCGATCTTTAATCTGGTGGCACTGCTGCTGCTGGTGGCTGGGCGCATGATGGCCGGGGTGGTCTATGCCATTCTGGTAGGCATCCTGCTGCCGCTGTTTTATTTCCTGCTGATTGGTCTGATCGTGCCGTTTGCTCCCCCACTGCTGTTTGGCATTTCTGCTGCCAACGCGCTGCTTATCGCCGCCCTGCTTGTGCGGCCCAAATTCCTGATCGGTTGGGTGGGGTATGGCGCAGCCTGGACAGCAAGACAACTGCGGCGTCTGCCGAACGCGCTGCAATAACGTGGAGGAAGTTCGATGAGTGAAATGTCCCTGGAACATACGCCAGCGCGGGTCGAAAGCCATGATGAATATCCATCGCAGGCGGCGATCAACAATTCAAAACTGGCAACATGGCTTTACCTGGCTTCTGAAGTTGTCATCTTCAGCATTCTGATTGCGGCCTATCTGGTCTTTCGTGCCAATTCGCCGGAACTGGTGCGCGAAGTTCAGGAAGAGCTTGGCATCGCCCTGGTGAGTTTTAACACGTTTCTGCTGCTGGCCAGCAGTTGGGCGATGGTGATGGGCCTGCGCGAAGCCCAGAAGGACAACCCGCAGGGGCTTGTGCGCTGGATCGGTCTGACGGCCCTGATGGGGGCCTTATTTGTCGTATTGCAGGGTGTTGAATACACCGAGCTGGCTCATGTTGGGGTCAGTGCCGACACAGAGTATGGGACTCGCTTTTATGCGCCGACTGCTTTTCATGGCGCGCATGTGATTATCGGGGTGCTGTGGGCGCTGCGGATCATGTGGCGGGGCCGCCAGGGGATTTATCACGCGAAGAATTATCTGGCGGTGGAAATCTTTGGCCTGTACTGGCACTTCGTGGATGTCGTCTGGATCTTCCTGTTTACTCTTATTTATCTGATTTAGGGATGACCTATGGCTGACGAAGAGAGAAAGCCCCTTACCGACGAAAAAACCGGTGATGAAGTAAAACCAACGCCGGAGTATACAGAAAACGAAGCCGAACGCCTGCCAGAGCCGGAATCTGCTTTTGAGGAGGCTGTTGACCGGGCGATTGATGCATCTGAAGAAGCGGCGGACAGCCCCGTTGTGGAAGCCTTCGACGAGGCACTCACCTCGATTCAGGACACTATCGACAAGATGGACCCGCTGAGCGAAGAGGGTGCCGTCGATATACGCCACCCGGAAAAACGCGGGGCCGCGCCAGAAACCGTCGATCATGTGGGGGTGCACGCGCACCTGCTAAGCGATACGACTGTGGTTTTTGGGCGCGAAATCACCGTACCGGGCGGGTTGTATACGGTGGTGTTTGGGTTCCTGGCCGTGGCGACGGTCGTGGAGATTCTGGTGGGCAGCCTGCCTTCGGGCATCCTGCTGATCCCCCTGCTGCTGGCAATTGCCGTGATTAAAGCCGCGCTGGTGGTGGCCTATTATATGCATCTGCGGGTAGACCCCCGCGTGTTCACGTACATTTTGCTGATACCGCTCATCCTGTCTGTGCTGGCGGCCCTGTTCTTGCTGGCGGTCCCGGAGGGCTACTAAAGCGGAGGGCATTATGCCAATCGACCTGAACGATCAGGTGGCGCTGGTCACAGGATCGGCGCACCGTGTCGGGCGGGCTATTGCGCTGGAACTGGCGCGGCGCGGCGTGCATATCATGGTGCATTACCGCACTTCTGCGCCGGAAACTGTGCGCAGTACCGTCCAGGACATCAAATCTATGGGCGTGGATGCGTTTACGGTACAGGCTGATGTCAGCACGCCAGAAGGTATAGAGCAGATATTCACGGCCGTTCGAGAGCAGTTCGGGCGGCTGAATATTCTTGTCAACAGCGCGTCATCCTTCCAGAAGCGCGAACTTCTGGATACGACCTATGCAGAATGGCAGATGACGCTGGCGGTCAACCTGACCGGGCCGTTTTTGTGCACACAGGCCGCGGCAGAAATGATGCGCCAGAATTCCCCGGCGGGCGGGTGCATCATTAACATCTGTGACCGGGGCGTGGATGGCCCCTGGCCGGAATACGCCGCGCATGGTATCAGCAAGGCGGGGTTGTGGGCGCTGACCGAGGTAAGCGCCGTCAGCCTGGGGCCGGATATCCGCGTGAATGCCATCATCCCCGGCCCGGTCATGAAACCTGCCAACCGCCAGATGAGCGATGAGGCGTGGGCGGAAGTGGGCGAAAGGCTGCCGCTGGAACGCACCGGCAGCGCAGAGGATGTCGCCCGCGCCGCAGCCTACTTCGCCAGCGAAGATTTCGTCACGGGGGCGCTGCTGCACGTCAACGGGGGAGAGCACCTTCTCTGAATCCTGCTGCAGGCAGTACAACACACTGGCAGGAACCACGCAGAAACGTTAAGATCGAACCCAGGGGATGGTTTTTCCCGCAGTGGTTCGTTTTGCTGTTTCTGAACATGCCTCTACTGTCCACCCGCCTCCTTCCCCCTGACCGTCGATTGAAAGCGAGTTTGCGATGAATGAAGAAATGGAAACACTTTCGGATAAGCATTTACAGGACCTGGAACGACTGGCTCAGGAACTGCTGGCGGTCATGCGGCATGCCAAGCTGAAGGATAAGACGCTGACCGAGGCGCTGGACGCCCTGCAAAGCCAGGCTGGGAAAATCCGGCGCGAGCGCTTTGACTCGGCCAACCCGGAATATCACGGCTATTAAGCAGCATTCATCCCGCATTCACCATGTTCTGCTATGGTTACGGGAACAGATTGAATGCAGGATTGATGGTTCATGATGCGAAAGTTACTGCTTGTCATTATCCTGGCGGGTTTGCTGGTACCCCTTGCTGCGGCCCAGGATGACCAAAACGATACCACCCCGGCGCCTTCCAGCCGTTTTGCAGGCGACCCGCGCTTCCCCGCGCCGGATTTTCCCCCTGGCCTGGAATGGCTGAACCTCGATGGCGAACTCCAGCTTGATGATCTGCGCGGCAAAATCGTCATTCTCGATTTCTGGACGTATGGCTGTATTAACTGCATCCATATGATTCCGGTGTTGGAGAGAATTGAAGAACTTTACGCCGAGGAGGTGGTGGTGATTGGGGTGCATTCGGCCAAGTTCACCAACGAGGCCCAGACCGAGAATCTCCGCCAGATTATCCAGCGCTACGAACTCGAACATCCGGTAATCAACGATGATGAATTCGAGGTGTGGCGCACCTATGGCGTGCGTTTCTGGCCGACCTTTTTCATTATCGACCCGCGTGGCAATATCCTGGCCTCGGAAGCGGGCGAGGTGCCGTTTGAGGTGTTCGACTTTGTGCTGCAAGGGATGGTGACTTACTTTGACAGCGTTGGCGAACTGCGGCGCGAACCGATCGACCTGACCCTGGAAAGCGCGGCCCGGGCCAATACCGCTCTGGCATTCCCCGGCAAGGTGCTGGCGGATTCTGATGCCAACCGCCTGTTTATCAGCGATACGAACCACCATCGCATCATCATTGCTGACCTGCTGACCTATGAAGTGCTGGATGTCGTGGGTGGCGGCAGCCAGGGCTTCGATGATGGAAGCTTTGCGGAGGCGACGTTCAATAAGCCGCAGGGCATGGCGCTGAGCGAGGATAATGTCCTGTATGTGGCAGATACAGAAAATCATGCCGTGCGCGCTGTTGACCTGACCGGGCGTACAGTCCGCACGATTGCCGGGACCGGGGAAAGGAGCCAGGCCTTTAATCAGGCGGGTCCTGCGCTGGAAACTGCGCTGGCAAGCCCCTGGGATGTGGCACTGGGCGAGGGGGAAACGACGCTGTTTATCGCCATGGCCGGGCCGCATCAGTTGTGGGGCATGACCCTGGCCGATGAGGTGGTGTTTCCATTTGTCGGCAGTGGGCGCGAGGGCCTGCTGGATGCTCCGCTTTTGCAGGCGCAGCTTGCACAGCCCAGCGGCCTGCATTATGCCGATGGCCTGCTTTATTTCGCCGACAGCGAATCCAGCTCCATCCGCGTGGCGGACCTGCGCAGTAACGAGGTGCGGACCCTGGCCGGGCCGGCGGTGAACGACCTGTTCACCTTCGGCGATGTGGATGGCGTGGTGGGCGAATCGCGCTTGCAGCACGCGCTGGGCGTCACAGGTGGTGATGATGGCACGCTGTACGTGGCGGATACCTACAACAGCAGGATTAAGGTGCTGGACCCGGAAACGACAGAGATCAGCACGCTGTTCGGGCTGGGCGGCAGCGGCGGGTATCGCGATGGTGGCGCTGAACTGGCGGAATTTGATGAGCCGGGCGGGCTGGATTATGCTGATGGCAGGCTGTACGTGGCGGATACTAATAACCACGCGGTGCGGGTGATTGATCTGGCAGCGGGCGAGGTGAGCACGGTGGTTTTCCCAAACCCGGAGGCGCTTCAGATTGATGATCGCCCAACAGTGGTGGCCGGGAACACAGCAGCAGGGCTGCACATTACCCTGCCGGAGCAGCAGCTTCAGGAAGGGCCGGGCGAAATTGAGCTGCAAATCGTGCTGCCGCAGGGCTATAAGCTGAATGATCTGGCACCGTTTACCAGCGAATGGACCACCCGGCAGGAAGGGGTGATGATCGCGGAGGATGATCTGGTGCAGCAGATTGTCGAGCCGGAACTGCCGCTGCGGGTGCCGGTCACGCTGCAGGCGGGCGAGGATGTGCTGCAAGGCGATCTGACCATTTATTACTGCGAGGCGATCAACGAAAGCCTGTGCTTTATCGAGCAGGTGCGCCTGGAGGCACCGGTGACGGTGGGCGAGGGTGAGTCGTCGACGATTGTGCTGGAGCATACCATCGTGCCGCCGGAAATCGCCAGCAGCTTCTGAAAGAGCGCAGGAGCCAGATCATTCTGACTCCTGCGGACAGGCGGCTTACATCGAGTCGTCCATCATCCCCATGGTGAACTGGTCATAAAAGAATGAATCGAGCGCGGCGCGCAGCTCCGTACACTCGGCGGGTTCGCCTTCGATATTGCCCGGGGCCAGCGACATCATGGAGTCGTCCATCATTTCCCCTTCTTCGGCCATCTCGCCTTCTTCC
>CAZQIY010000008.1:0-13115 GCA_964593565.1 uncultured Anaerolineaceae bacterium | reverse complement strand
CGACATCATGGAGTCGTCCATCATTTCCCCTTCTTCGGCCATCTCGCCTTCTTCCATCATTTCCCCTTCTTCGGCCATCTCGCCTTCTTCCGACATCGCCATCATGTCCTCAAAGAGGGATGCAAACTGACCTTTTTCAAACACGCTGACATCCATCATCGGCTGATAGCCATAGTCGTGTTCCGCGATATACAGCAGGGTGACGAGGGTCGAATCGCAGACGATCATGCCGTCCTGGGCGGCGGCGGGCAGGGCGAACGGCAAAGCAACCAGCAGGACCAGCAGGACAGAAGTGAGTTTACGCATCGTACCATCTCCTTTGGGTTAATCATCTTCTGGCTTGCAGCATCACCTGCAGCCACCCCGGATACTGACGCGCAAAAATTACGCGCTGGTTACGCAATTCTGACAAAAATCTGAACAACCCGTTGCGAGAGTATCCATGCGCGGCGCTGGCGGAGGCTAAAAATCAAGCCTGGGGCTATGAACGCTGCTGTGCCAGAAAGGTGAGGACGGCCTGCGCGACTTCCTCGACGCTGATGCCATCCCGCGCCCAGTCCCAGTGCTGCGGCGCCCCGGCGGCGACCCCGGCCTGCTGTACTGGCGCTGGCTTCCACAGCGGCAGCACGTGGGGCGCAAATGGTGCATAACGGCGCGGGTCGGACGGGCCAAAGATAGCGGCTGTGGAGGCGCCTGCCGCCGCCGCCAGATGTGACAGGCCGGTATCGTTGCCGATATACAGCCGGGCGCGGCTGGCCAGCAGCGCGATCTGCGGGAAGGACAGTTCGCCCACAAAGGCCGCCGCCGGTGTGGTCATATGGGCCTGCACGCTGTTCAGGATGTCTGCATCGCCCGGGCCACCCAGCAGAATCACCGCTGCATTTAACCTGTTCGCCAGTTGATCGGCCAGCGCGGCGAAGTTCTGCGCGGGCCAGCGTTTGGCATCCATCATCATGCCGGGGTTGCGTCCGCCGGTGGGGTTGATGACCAGATAATGCTGCGGGTCGATGTGCCGGGCCACCAAAGCGCGGGCCAGATGCGGCCACTGGCTTTCATCGACGGGCACATTGGCATAACAGCCTGCCGTATCCAGCCCCAGTGCGCGGGCCACCTCCAGGTAAATTTCGGCTTCGTGGCGGATTTCGTTGGGGTCAATCGGGGCGCGGATGTTGTAGCCAAAGCCGCGCCCGGCACTGTCCAGCCCGGCACGGTGGGGGATGCCGGACAGCCGGACGGCGAGGCTCATCAGCGGGGAGCGCACCAGCGACACCGCCAGATCAAAGCCTCCGCTGCGCAACTGCTGCACGAAGCGCACGAATCCGGAGACGGATTTCACGGGCAGCGCCGCCGGGCCGGTATCCAGCACGGCATCCAGCAGGTCATGATTCTCAACAGCGGCTTTTGACCAGCCGCCTACAGCCCAG
Organism: uncultured Anaerolineaceae bacterium; assembly: GCA_964593565.1. Lineage (GTDB taxonomy): Bacteria > Chloroflexota > Anaerolineae > Aggregatilineales > Phototrophicaceae. The sequence goes on along the minus strand of CAZQIY010000008.1, from coordinate 11,691 downwards.
GTGATATGCGCCTGCGGGTAGCCGCGCCGCAGCGCCCTGAGCACCGCCGTCGCCATGATGACATCGCCGATGCAGCACGGCAGAATCAGGACGATGCGGCGGGGGTGGGGATGGGTCACACCTGCCGCCCGCTGAGGTAGCGCATGAGCAGGTCCTTACGGACAAACAGGAAGATAGTCAGGGCTGCCAGCGCGCCGGTCAGATGCGCCAGATTGTTCACCCCGCCGGTATCCTGCCCAAACTGCATGGTCTCTAGCGCCGGGATCAGGTCGCGCACAAGGAAGTAAATCAGCAGCAGCCAGGCCGGCACGCGGATGGTCCAGCGCCAGGCAGGGGCGGTGCGCAGTTCGCCACCGAAGCCGATGATCCTGGCCAGGTAGACCACGAATATCCGTAAAATAGAAATGATACCCCAGAAGGACAGCACCTTTGCGCCAGGGAACAGAAACAGATAGGCCGCCATGACGCCGGAAATCGCGCCGCTGGCCCCCACCCCCGGCAGGTCCACCGCCGATGGATTGAGCAGGCCGCTGCCCAGGTTGGCGACCATCCCCGCCAGCAGGTAGAACAGCAGGTAACGCCAGGGGCCGCAGGCATCTTCCAGGCGGCGGCCAAAGGCCCACAGGAAGATCATGTTGCCCAGCAGATGCCACATATCGCTGTGCATGAACATGCTGGTAAACGTCACAAAAGCGCCAATGCTCAGACCTTCGCGCAGGTAGGTGTTGCGGTAGCCATAGGTCCATATCTGCTGTACATAATTGTTGAGCAGGGTGGTGCTGCCGCTGGCTTCAAATGCCTGGGCGCCCTGGTACAGGTTCACCCCCTGCCAGATCATAAACACCAGCGAGTTGATGAGGATGATCAGAATGGTCATGTAAGGGATGCTGCGATAGCGCACCGTCCCCATATCGTTGAGCGGCATGGGCAGGAAAAAGGAGTTGATAAATAAAACAAGGATGATATCCAGCAAAAAAAGAAAAAGCGTCACAAAGCCCATCAGATGCTGCCCCCTAGCCCCAACTGCCGTACAAAAGATCACGGATCGAAGGAATGTCGGTGGGTGGCACAGGATTATTCAACAGGTGCAGCGCCGTGCTGAACACCAGCCACGCGGCCACCACCAGCAGGATGCCACCGATTGTCCCCAGAACAAAGCGCACTACTGGCGGAATGATCGGAAGCTGGCTGGGTTCTTCGACCAGGCCATGACCGTTGCTGGAAGGCGCATGATCCGGCACCTGGCCGCCCAGCCAGCGGGCGAGGGGCTGCTGCTGGGGCGATGATGTGGCGGTGACCAGCAGATAGCCGCCGGCGATGCTGAGGGCGATGCCTGTCCAGCGCATGGGGCCAAGCTGCATCAGGTCCAGGCCGGCATCCTGCCATGCCAGAAACAGGAAGAAGATGCCAAAGCCAATGGCCTCGCGCCAGGCCAGCACCAGACTGCCACGTTCGGTATCCGTCAGCACCGGAGTGAACTGCGCCATAGTTTTATCCGCTTCGCGCCCGATCTTCGTGCCTGCGCCCAGCCGGGCTGCGCGGTCATAATAACGCAGCGCCTCGGCCTCGTTTTCCATCGCCCGGTAAATATCCCCCATCGTCTTGAGGAAAATCAGGTTCTCCGGATGTATTTTTAACAGGTCACGGATCAGGTCGTGTGCGCGGGAAAGCTGTTCATCATCCACAAAATGCTGGACAACTTTTTCAATAATGCCGGCATCGACATCAGGCAGACGCGCCAGCCTTTCCCGCAGTTCATCGGCCTCGGCATATTCCCCCTGGCGGCGCGCAATATCGATGGCGGTCAGGTAGATGGAGGGATGAGTCGTGCCTGCGTCAATGGCGCGCCAGATCAGCTCGCGGGCGTCGTCCATATACTTCAGCCGCGCCAACTGGCCCACTGCACTGCGCATCGCCTCTTCGTGGTCAACTTGGATGCTTAAAATCTCGACCCACTGCTCAATCGCCGCTTCCGGGTCGTCGGCCCGCATAAAATGCTCCGCTTTTTTAAGCAGCAGCGCGATACGCTTTTCCTGCTGAGGACTGAGGGGGGTGGTGGCGGTGGTGCTGGCTGTCTGGGGCCGGGGTTCAATGGCAGTCGCCATCACTGCTGCAGCAGGGGCTAATTTTTCCTGGAGTGCCAGGGCATGCGGATTTGCTGGATTAATGCTGAGTGCGCGCTCGATAAATGCCTGTTTTTTGTCTGGGCTTTTGGTAGTGCGGGCCAGCCAGACCCATGCCATATCATTTTCCGGGTTCTGGCGCAGCGATTCGATCAGCAGCCGCCGACCTTCAGCAATGTTTTTCTGTTCGCGCAGCGCCTCAACCCCCTCACGAAACAGGGCTTGCGCGTTGTTCATTGGATCACCCTCAGTACTAGATGGATACTGCTTTTATTATAGGGTGAAGATATATTTCCTGCGCAAGTCAGCAGGTTAATTTTTTGTGAAATTGTACTATGCGATGTAATCAGGCAATCTGCACATGCTAGCGGCGGTTCCGATCCTGTCTGCGGCGGGCCTTAAGGAGTTCCCCGGCGACGGTGCTGCCTTCTTCGCGTTCCTGCTGGCGCGATGGTGGCACATAACGGGGCGTTTCCTCCGGGGGCCGGGCCGGTGCGCGTTCTGTGGTGGTTTCACGTTCTGTGCGGGAACGCTGCTGGCTGGCACGCAGCGCGCTGATAGTGTTCGATGCCGCCGGGGTTTCCACCCGCCGCCGTCCACGCTCCATCGCGCCTTTGAGGGTGGTCAGCCGTTCGGATGGCCCCTCTGCGGTAGTCATGCGGCCCGCACCGAACAGCGCCATACGGGCGCGGCGCAGGTCGCTGGCGGTAATCACCAGCCGCCGCACGGCAATATCGACTGGCAGCAGCAGCAGGGCAGCCAGCAGCAGCCAGGGCCACAGCGGGGTAAAGGCATTGCGCGCCACCAGATTATGCACAAACGGCAGCGAGGGGTCTTCGCTCATGTCACGCCCGCCGGTAATGGCCGCCATATCATTGAGCAGGTTGACATTCACCCCCTGGGCCTGTACATCGTATTCCGGCGAATAGCTGAGCACCCAGCCGGTGGTCTGGCGCACCTGCAGGGCTTCGTCGTTGAGGGTGCCCTGGCCGTTGATGCCCAGGAAGTAAGCGCCTTCAGTTTCCGGTGTGAACAGGGCTTCATAACGGCCCGGTGCGACCTGCCGCAGCTGCAGCCGGGTCGAATCCAGCGCAGGGGCGACCACGCTGGCCTGCAAATCCAGGCCGTTGAGGAAATTGCCGGCGTCGTCGCGGGCATCCACCACCAGCCGCGCCTGTTCGCCTTCCAGCAGCACGCGCGATTCCAGGTTGTTGGATGTGCCTTCAGTGATGGTCCAGCGGACAGCCTGGCTCCAGAAGCGGGTGAAATCTGACCAGTTCACCCAATTGGCACCCCAGCGCGCGGTAGCGTCGCTGGTAAAGGCCACAGACCGCCCCAGACCATACTGCCATGCCGCCAGCACCGGGTCGTTAAAGGGTTCCGGCCCGCGCAGAATCACCTGTGCGGTCTGCTTGGGCGAGGTGGCGACATACCCCAGCAGCGGCGGCGCGCTGACGATATCGTTCATAATGGGACTGTTGGCCGTCAGCACCGGCACAAACGATTCTTCCATGATGTAGGAGCGGCTGGCGAGCACCGTTTCCAGCGTGAAGATGTTAGGGATGGTCTCTACCAGATCCACCACATGATAATTGCCGCCCCCGGCCGTGGCCATATCCGCCAGGAAAGGCGCGCCCCCCTGCCCGATAGCGATCACGGAGGTGGTGACGCCATGCTCCTGATTAAGCGTATCGGATAATTCGACCAGGCTGGTGGGGTTGGCGCCGCCGTCTGTCAGCAGAATAATGTGCTTGCGATCAGATGGCTCGCTGATGATGGTATTGGCGACCAGCCGCATACCCGCCAGAATATCGGTGCCGCCGCTGGCGCGCAGGCTGCCTACCAGCCGCTGAAGCCCCACTTTATCCAGCACCGGCTGGAATTCCGCAATCCAGTAACCGACAGTATCAAACGACACCACCGCGACCCGATCCGTCGGCTGCAGAAAATCAATCGACCGGATAATGGCTTCCTTGGCCAGTTCGATATTGGGGATGCTGTTGGGGTTCAGCGCGCCCATACTGCCGGAACGGTCAATCAGATAGGCGATAGTCAGTTGAGGCAGCCGCTGCTGATCGCGGATTTGCATATCAACCGGCAGCGTTTGTTCCAGCGGGGTGCGGAAATAACCACCGGGCGCATAGGAATCCGGCCCGCCGATAAAGACCAGACCGCCGCCCAGGTCGCTGACGTAGCTGTCCAGGGCTTCCATGCGGCTGTTGGAAAGCTGCGTCGCCGGGACATTGGCCATAATGACTGTGTCGTACTGTGCCAGCGGCGCCAGCCCGATGGGTATTTCGGAGGGTGATGCTATGTCTACCGTGACCCCGGCTTCTTCCAGCGCGGGCAGCAGATACTGGGCTTCGGCTTCGGAGGTGGTCACCAGCAGGGCGCGCGGCGGCCCGACAATCTGGGTAAAGGTGGCAAGCTGGTTGTTCTGGTAGAAGCTGTCGCCATCTACCGGGTCCACCTGCACGCGGAAATCCTTAAAGCCGGCTGTCGAACCGGGCAGGGTGAGCGTGTAACTGTTGGACCCCTGGCGCAGTTCGACTTCCTGCCGCTGGATGATGCTGCCAGCATCCAGAATCGTGATGGTGGCGGTGGTGGATTCTTCGGCATCAATGGTCAGGGACAGGTCAAAGGGCTGGCCAGTGGTCACATTACCGGGCACATTGAGATTGCTCACCTGAACTTCCGGCCCGGGTTCGCGCGCGAACGCCACAAAGCTGATTTCAACGCCCACCGCTGCCGCCTGCTGCACCGCCGCTTCTGTATCGCCCACTGTCGGGCGCCCATCGCTGAGGATCACCAGCCGCCGGGCGGCGTCGTTGGGGAACAGGGCAATGCCGTGACGGATCGCCTGCGCCAGATTGGTGTTGCTGGATACCGGCTGCGATTGCAGCGGGCTGAGTTCGCGCACTGCATTGACAGAACGCTCGGTGCGCGGGTCCGCGCCAAATACCACAATCCCGGCCAGATCATCCGGCCCCATCGCCTGCAATGACTGTCGCACATAGTCAAGCTGGGCTTCCTGAACCTCTGTGCCCAGGCTGTCGGAAACATCCACCAGAAAAACCACCGCCAGCTTGTTGGCGGACTGGCTGACCTGGGTACCTGCCAGCGCCAGCACCAGCAGCAGGATCATCAGCGCCCGCAGGATGGTGCTGATCGAATCGCGCAGGCGGCGGTAATGCAGGCGCGGCCAGCCCAGATAAACCACCACCGGGATGACTAACAATAAAACCAGAGCCAGAGGATTAGTAAATGACATGAGCGCTTTTAACAGCGAACCTCGCTTTTAATATGGCTTATGATACCACTTTTGGCGCGGCCCTGGGTTTCGACGGGCGAAGCACCCGGGGCGTGTGCTGGCGGCGCTGGTAAACATACCATTCCACCAGCAGAATGATGAGCGCGATCAGTGCCACCAGCGGCCAGAACTCCAACTGGCCGACTTCCTCACGTTCGCCGGCAGTGATCGTGACCTGACCAAGCTGCAATGATGGCTGGGGGGCAATGCTGCTTTCCTGAGGGGCAAACAGGTTGACCGTAAACTGCTGGCTTTGCACGGCTGCGCCATTTTCAATCACTTCCAGCGTATAGACGCCCGGCTGGCGCGTGTCCCCAAAGACCACCGTCTGACGCTCCACAGGCAGTTCGCGGCGGGTGCCATCCGGCAGGGTGACGGCGACGGCGCTGGCGGTCAGCGAGGGGCGGATGAGCAGCGAATCGCCCACGGTCAGGCTGCCGGCGGTGGAGACAATGCTCTGGGGCGAAAACCACTCCATCAGGTTGGCCATCAGCACCGGCCAGGCAATCTGCAGCGGCAGATCGCTGTTGTGCAGGTCAAAGCTGAGGACCGCCACCTGACGGCCATCAATTTCGCCTGCCAGCACCAGCGGGCCACCATCAGCGCTGACCAGCGGCGCCGCCCAGCCAGCATCGCTGATTTCGTTAAAGCGCAGGATATTCACCGCGTCAAAATCAAGAAACTGGGCACGCGAGTCGTTTTCTGCCACACGCAGGTTCGTCGCCGGGCTGATCTCTGGCCCAACGGTGAACAGGTCGGTGCTGCGCGGCGGGTTGATGAGCAGCAGGTCGCCATCGGGCAGCTCCGGCGGCAGCCAGCGGTCAAAGATGTACAGGTCAAACGGCTGGTTCGGCAGGCCGCGCTCCAGATCGCCCCGGAAGCCTTCTGTCGCGGGCATGGTGCGCAGGACCTGTTCGACAAAGCGGTTGCCGGGGGTCATCAGCAGGGCGCGGCGGGTGGCTGTATCCCCCGCAACCGTCCAGGCGCGGTTGTCATCTGGCAGGTGATCAGGAATATCAGATGCTGCCGGGATCGTCAGGCTGGCTTCCAGAATGCCAAACCCGGCAGGCAGGCGTTCAGAAACCAGTGCGATATCTTCGCCTGCGGGCACGGTGTAAAAATTGGAGACAAACAGTTCACCGTCCACCGTCAGGCTGTAGACGATTTCGGCATCCTGCGCCCCGTAATTGGTGATCTGGGTGAACAACTGGGGGGCCTGCCCGGCGCGGGACCGGGTCGCCAGGGCGGTGATGGCGACGTTATCGCTGGCCTCTCCCACCGGGATATAACTCACATCGCCCGGCACTTCAGGCAGCAGCAGCGGGTCCCCCAGGCCGCCATCGCTGATGATGACGACGGTGAAATCTTCGGCACTGGCCGCGCTGCCAACAGCCAGAGTCAGGGCGCCGGGCCAGTCCGCGCTGGCGCTGCTGGGCTGAGCATTGTTGATCGCAGCGGTTAAGGCCAGGCGGTCACTGGTGGCCGGGGCGATAATTTCCGGCGTGTGGGCCACGCGAATCACGGTCATGGTATCGCCAGTGCCCAGCGTGTTGACCACATTCAGCGCTTCTCGTCTGGCCGCATCGAAGCGGGTGCCGCCCTCGATATCGGTGGCGTTCATGCTGGCGGAGGCATCCAGCAGCAGGACGATCTGCCCCGCGCCCACCGCCGGGACCACGATGAAGGGGCGGGCCAGGGCAATCACCAGCGCGGCCAGCACCAGCAGTTGCAGCAGCAGCAGCAGGTTACGTCGCAGCCGCTGCCAGGGCGTGTTGGCCTCGTTGTCCTGCATGACCTGCTGCCAGAGGAACGTGCTGGAAATCACCACTTCGCGGCGGCGCAGACGCAGCATATACATCAGAATGATGGGGATGGCCAGCAGCGCGCCCAGCAGCGCCAGAGGAGTCAGGAATTGCATGGATCAGCCTCCGCGTCCCGCAGCATGCTTTGCAGCTTTACGAAAATCAGACATGACATGTTCCATGCGGTTCTACTTCAGCAGGCCCATACGGCGCATATCCTGCAGGACGATCTGTTCCCAGGGGTTGCGGGTGTCGATAAACAGGTAATGGCCGCCCCGGCGCATGATTTCCAGGCGGATGTCCTCGCGCCAGGCGGTCAGCCGCCGGGTATAAATTTCGCGCATGGTGGCATCCACCGTCACTTCCTGGGCGGTGCCGCTTTCGACATCAATCAAGCGCAGGTCGCCATTCAGCCCCGGGTCGATCTCATCTGCTGACAGCACATGCAGCACTACGACTTCGTACCCCTTGCCCATCAGGGCGCGGATGCCCTCCATATAGCCCGAGGGCGAGAACATATCGCTGATGACGAACAGCAGGCCGGGCCGCCGGGTGCGCACTGCATAGCTGTTCAGCACGGTGTTCAGGTCGGTGACGCCGCCAGTGCGCAGCTTGCCGATAAAATCCAGCATGGCAAAGCCGCGTCCGCGCCCCCGCGCCGGGCCAAACGATTCTGCGCCGGCACTACTCACCGCTGTCAGCATCAGGCGATCATTGGTGTTCAGCGAGGTGTAGGCCAGCCCTGCCGCCAGCCGCCGGGCATAAACGAATTTGTTTTCATCTGCGGACGCGCCATCTTTAGGCCAGTCCATGCTGGCAGAGGTGTCGATGAGGACATGAACGGCGAGGTCTTCTTCGTCTTCCAGCAGCTTGATGTAGGGGCGCTGCAAACGGGCGTAGATGTTCCAGTCCAGGCGGCGCAGGTCATCACCGCGCGCGTAATTGCGGTAATCGGCAAATTCGATGCTGGTGCCGCGCTTGGTCGAACGTCGCTCGCCGCGCATGGCCCCGGCCCGCACCCGCGACGATATCAGCATCACCTGTTCCAGTTTGCGCCGGGTTTTTTCGTCAAAGACCCTGTTCTCTGGCATGATGTTTACAGATTCTAGGCGGGCTGTCTGCGGACAGCGTTCAGCACGTCGTGGATGATGGCATCCGTGCTGACGCCTTCGGCCAGTCCTTCAAAATTGAGCAGCAGGCGATGGCGCAGGGCGGGGGCGGCCACCGCCTCGATATCCTCAAACGAGACGTTGAAGCGGCCTTCCAGCAGGGCGTTTACCTTCGCGCCGATAATCAGCGCCTGGGCGCCGCGCGGGCTGCTGCCATAGCGCACGTACTGGCGCACCATTTCTGGCGCAGCGGCATGTTCCGGTTGAGTCGCCACAATCAGCCGGGCGACATACTCTGTCAGATGCGAGGCAACGGGGGTGCTCAGTGCGAGCTGGCCCATGTGCGTCACCTGCGCACCATCGGCCACTTTGCGCGGCTGAGTCTGATCTGCCCCAGTGGTGCGTTCCAGGATATGGATCAGCTCGTCTACTTCAGGATATTCCACGTTGACCTTGAACATGAAGCGGTCAAGCTGCGCTTCTGGCAGGGGATAGGTACCTTCCATTTCCAGTGGATTCTGGGTCGCCAGCACAAAGAAGGGCGACGCCAGCTTGTAGCTGCGGTTGGAGATGGTCACCGTTTTTTCCTGCATGGCTTCCAGCAGGGCGGACTGCGTTTTGGGGGTGGCGCGGTTGATTTCGTCCGCCAGCACCAGATTGGCGAAGATAGGGCCTTCGTGGAAGCGGAAGAAGCGGTGGCCGTCTTCTGCCTCCTCCATGATGTCCGTGCCGGTGATGTCGGAAGGCATCAGGTCCGGCGTAAACTGGATGCGGGCAAACTTCAGGTCCAGCGTATCGGCCAGGGCGCGGATCAGCATGGTTTTGCCCAGCCCGGGCACGCCTTCCAGCAGCGCGTGACGCCCGGCCAGGATGCAGATAATCACACTGCGCACGACTTCCTGCTGGCCGACAATCACCCGCGCAACTTCGGTTTCGATCTCCTGCGCGATGCGGCTGAATTCTTCAAGTTTTAATTCTTCTGCCATAGGAATACCTGTTCGACTGCACGTATGTTTATTATACATGCGCAGCATCAGAAAGGTTGAGTTCGGGGTAATATTGCCCGGACTTTACCTGAAATTGCCCCTGTTCACAGCAAATTCTCATCTGCTGTTCACGAACCGGTATTCACCGCCGGGCTGTCCTTCCAGGTGTGCAGCGTGTAGGCATACTCGTCCGTCCATACTATGTCGGTATATTCCGCCAGTTTGGCCGGGAACAGGACATTCTCATTATAGGAGAACGCCTGTGTGTTCAGCCACAGGTCATAGCCAAACCCGCTGCCTTCTTCGAGACCGATCACCAGCAGATAATCCACTCCCTCACGCTGCCATGTCTGCATGAGGGTGTCCGGATCAGTACCAAGCTGCTGAGGCCGCGCCCAATGGTCAAAGAGGATATCGGAAACACACTGGATATGTTCCGGGCAGTAGAAGCTCTTGGGTTCCCACATGAACATCACGGTGCTGCCAGCGGGCAGGGTTTCCAGATGGCGCAGAGTGGCGTAATAATTGCCCAGGTTGGCGCGCAGGTAGGCGTCACGGTTGTTTTCGACGAAGTAACTGCCCAGGTCGGCCTCCGTCAGCTTGTGGGCGATGTCGATGAACCCCAGCAGGAGGGTAAAGGTCAGCGCGGCGCGCATGACAAAATCCATATTCAGTGGACGTTTGGGCCAGCGCGAGAGGCTGTAGAAGCCCAGTGCGCCTAAAATTGCGGCGGCAGGCGCCCCGATCAGCATGTAGCGCGGCCGTGACCCTAACCCGGTGAAGCCAGCCAGCAGCATCCAGATTGCCAGCATGGGCAGGCCCAGCAGCACACAGTCACGGGCGAGCCTGCGTGCCGGATCAGGCAGGTAGCGCCAGCCCAGCAGCAAAATCAGCGGCGCTGTCAGCAGCCATGCACCCACCTGAAAGGTATAGGGTGCCACGTTGTCGATGCCGAAGATGGTCACACTGAGGGGCAGAATCGGCCACTGCCAGGCAATATCTGTGCCCAGCATCTGCTCGCCATCCTTGCTGAAATTCTTGTCGCGCAGTTCATCCCAGTTGGGGCCGCCAAAAACATAGGGGTAGACCGGGTTTTCATAGAGCAGCGTGCCCTTCACCATCCAGGGGGCAAACACCAGCAGGGCAGTCAGGCCCAGAATGGCGCCATTAACAAGAATGCGGCGCGGCTGTCTGAAAAACACAAACACTACCAGCGCCACCCCCAGGATCGCGGCGGTATATTTCAGCCCCACCGCCAGGCCGGTGCATATGCCCGCCACCACCAGCCAATCAAGAGTGCGGTGGGTGTGCCACTGCGATACCGCGATGAGCGCCAGCGCGCCATACAGCATCAGCCCCAGGTCCACATAGGGGACGCCAAACAACCACCACAGGCTGTAACTGCTTAGCAGCAGCAGAACGCTCATGTAAGCGGTAGTTTTGTTGGCATAGCGGCGCGTGATGCCAGCGGTGGCCAGCAGCGCCAGGATGCCGGCGAAATAATGCACCGGCGCGGCGGCGGTCTCGCGCCCGAACAGGGCCATGGCCAGCCCGAAAAGGACGTTCATGCCCTGCGACAGACCCAGATAATAATTATCAGGGTGGCTGTTGATGCGGCCCTCCTGCACATAACGGTATGGCCCAACCAGATGATAGGTCATGCCATCCCAGGCGAAGGGCGGAGCCAGTGCCAGCAGCAGCGCCACAAACAGCAGCACGCTGACGATTACGACGATGAAGCGTTCCCAGCCGGTTTGTGGATGCAGCGCGCTGGCCAGCATCGCGCGCAGGTCGCGCAGCCAGCTTCGGATATGCCGCAGCAGCAGCGCCCCCACCACCAGCAGCACGGCCCACATCACGAGGTTGAACCAGCCGATGAGGCCAAAGATCAGCGCTCCGGTGCTGAGCACCCCCAGCCCCAGCCCGCCTTCCAGCGCCACAATCTCAGCACGGTGCAGGTCCGCCAGGTTGAGCCGGGCACGCTGGCAGGCCCAGCGTCCCAGCCCGCCGCTGACGAGCGCGATCAGGCTTACTGCCAGCAGGTCGGCGGCCGTGCCGATGAGCGCAATGAAGGCATTGGCCATGATTCTGGGCTGGTCACCGACATTGTGGCCCCAGAAGTACAGGGCCAGGAGGATGGTCATGCCCACAAAGAGCGTAATCTGCTGTCTGAACGCGGTTTTCATGAAGCGGTTACCCCTCAGGAAGTGGAATCGGTGGCAGAGTCAAAAAACAAGCCTGCATCCGTAAACAGCATAACATGCAGGCTTTGTTTTCGAGTCTTAACCCTGAGGGAGGATATTTAGCGCCCCGGCTCCAGCGAGGAGAAGTATTCGCGCACGACATCCCGCAGGCCGAGGG
>CAZQIY010000007.1:41102-107144 GCA_964593565.1 uncultured Anaerolineaceae bacterium | reverse complement strand
GTGGGTATGCCTGCGACAGCCCTCTGCTGCAGCGGTGCACTACTGGCGGCGCAGGTAACGCTGGCGGATGGGCTGTATGGTGGCTAACTGCTCTTCGGACAGCACCGACCAGAACACATCCGCAGAGACAATGCGCCCGGAACCCGCCTCATAATACTGTCGCAGCATCTCAAAGAACGCCTCTGTCCCCAGGTTGAGCCGCAGCTCATGGAGCATGCGCGCACCCAGCAGATAGACCGCGTTGATATATTCGCGGATTGAGGCGAACTGGTACACGTCGCTGTCGACAAAGCCCTGCGGCGTATAATTATCGACCCGCCAGCTCCACCACCATTCTCTCAAATGCGGATAATATTCTTCAATAAACACATACTCGCTGTAAGTCGCCAGCGCTTCATCCAGCCAGGGGTTCAGGGCCTGATCGCTGCCCACGCCGGCATACCACCATTGATGCGCCACCTCGTGGACGGTGATAATCGTCAGAAAAGAGGCCGGGTCGCCGGTAAAGCGGGTGAACCAGTCTCTGCTGACGAACACCAGCCCACTGAACTCCATCCCATCCGGGAAGTCGCCCTCCACAATGGCCAGCCGCGCATGTGGATACGGACCAAACAGGTCCTCGTACATCGCCAGGCTTTTGACCGCGACATCCAGCGCATGCGCCGCGCCATCGACAGAATCCCCCTGCGCGGTGGTGACCACTGCATCATCAAAGGTGTACAGTTCCACCGTCACGCCGCTGCTGGTCTGTTCCTGCGCGATCCGAAACTGATCGCTGAGGCTGAGGGTAAAATCCCGCGTATGCTGCGCCACAAACTGCCATGAACGTTCCCCGGGGCGCTCCACCTCCCCCGGCCCGGCGATTTCCAGCGTCTCCGGCATTCCGCTGACGTTTACGCGCACGTCCCAGTCCGCCACATCCAGCACGGTCTGCTCACCGATCAGCGCGGCATCGCGGAAGACCCATTCCCCCTCCAGATGAGGCACAATGGCTGGCAGCCAGTTGCCCAGGTTAAGCTGGCGCGGGCTGTAGCCCAGAAAACCCCGGTACGCGCTGAATCCCTCGCCAATCTGTGGTACTTTCAACTGAAAGTGAAGCTGCAATTCGAGCGCACAGCCCGGTTCCAGCGTCTGCGGCAGGTCCACAGTCAGCCGCCGCCCGGTCAGTTCATATCCGGCAGGCTCCCGTTCCACCAGCACTTCGTTTAGAAGGAAAGCATCCGGCACCTGATTCGATTCCACACTGAGCACAATTTCCGGCAGCGAGGTATTGGTGCGGTTAATGTAGCGGGCAGACTGCTCGACCAGCATCGCACGCTGCGGATAGTTGAGGTTCGTCACCACGGTGTAATCAATAGCAGGCTGCCCGGCGGTTAACTGGCAGTTACCAAAAGAGGCAGGTGTCTCGGTGGCGCTGACAGTTGGGGTGCTGACCATCCCCAACTGACGATCAACCGTCGGCACAACGGTGGCAGGCACCACACGAACAGTGGTCGCCGTTGGCAGCAGCGGCACTTCCGTGGTTCCAGTCAGAGAACATGCGCTGATAAACAGCATCAGCAGGCCAAAGAAGCGTTTCGTGATCATATGCCCGGCATGATACACGCAGCCGGATAAATTGCCAATGTGGGAATGCGCCAATAGTTAAGAAAAACCTGCTTTCGGTTGGACTGGTTCTGTGCTATGATTCGCTACTGGTTTTCTCATCTTGTACTCATGCTTGTTATCAGGGGGTGAAATTGCCTACACCAACCGTGAGAGATCAAATGCGCGGATTAATTCGCCTGACACGCTGGAAAGAATTTATTCCTTTTGTGGTCCCCTTAACCATTCTGGGTGCGCTGCTGGCCGCCCAACCGCGCAATGTTCATCTGGACTGGCGTCTGATCGTGGTGACGCTGGCCAATATTCTGGCTGTCGCCTATGCGTTCATGATTAATGACATCGAAGATGCGCCGGATGACGCCCGTGACCCGGACCGCGCCGCCCGCAACCCCATTGCCACCGGAGAAATCGGTGTGCGTATAGGCTATGCCGCCTGCCGCGTGGTGGCACTGCTCACGCTGGTTATGTATGCCTTTGGCGGGTTATCCGTCTTTCTGATCGGTGCGGCCACCCTGCTGCTGTCTCATTTTTACTCCTGGCGGCCTGTGCGGCTCAAAGCCTGGCCGGTCACGGATGTGGTTTCGCATTCGCTGATGCTCAGCGGGCTGCTGCTGCTGGCCGGGTACTATATCTACGATGCCCAGCCCGGGATCGTGTGGCTGGTGGCCGCCGGTGCGACCTTGTTTTCTGTTTATGGCCAGTTGTACAACCAACTGCGCGACTACGAAATGGACAAGGCCGCCGGGCTGCATAACACCGCTATTCTGCTGGGCGAAGCCAATGCGCGCCGGGCGATGTACCTGGCCGTTGGGCTGGCGGCGGTCTGTCTGCTGGCGGCGGTGGTGCGTATGGTGTTCCCGCTGTGGCTGGGGCTGGTCCTGCTGGTGAGCATCGCCATCAGCATGCTGTTTCGTCCGAAATCGGATATGCGCGGCGGGGCCGCGTTTGATGCCAGCGGCACTGCCCAGGTGCAGTCCCTCATCACCATCAATCTCACGATAGGTATGTGGTTAGCACAGGTCCTTTTTGCTCAGGCCTTCATCGCCTGATCTCTTGTGTTATTTCGTCCGGCAGGCTTCCTGTGGGGAGCCTGCCCCTCCGCATGCACCCAGAAGGCTGTGCCACACCCGGGCCGCTGGCTAATGTAAATACTGTCTACTACAATTACTGGTAGAAATCTCAAATTACAGGTCAGCAATGATGAATAATACTCCACGTGATGCCCCACGCGTTCTTGTCGTGGACGATATCCCTGATACGCTTAAATTATTAAAAAGCTGGCTGGAAATGCAGGGCTATGAGACGGTTGGCGCCAGCAGCGGCCAGGAAGCGCTAAAGCTGGCCGCAGAGCACCAGCCAGATGTCATTCTGCTGGATGTGATGATGCCGCAGATGGATGGCATCGAAACCTGCCGGCGGCTTAAAATTCAGCCACAGACCGTCAGCATCCCGGTGATTCTGGTGACGGCCAAAGACCCTGCCGATGCACGCGCAGACGGCATGATCGCGGGAGCAGTCGATTACATTACCAAGCCCGTGAATTTTCAGGACCTGCATACCCGGGTAGAAGCCGTGCTGGCCTCGCAGGATCGTAACCCGGCGGATGTACAGCGACTGCTGCAGGAAGTGGCGCATACCGCCATGACAATGCTCGACAGCGCGCTGGTGTGGCTGCTGGCGCTGGATAAGGAGCATAACCTGCTGTTCAGCGAAACCCTCATCACCAACAGCGGGTCGCAGGAAGAAGCGACCTTTCTGAAAACCGCCGCCAACGAGCGCGATATCCCGCAGTACACGCTCGAAGACAGCGCCAACCCGCTTGTGCAGACGCTCATCACCCGGCAAACCGCAATCAACTTCCCGGTACGCCGCCTGTCAGAATCACCCACGACCCTGCCCCTGTATCGCGCTGTAGAACAACTGCATGTCCAGTACCTGACTGTCGTGCCGCTGATCGCCGCTGGCCGGACGGTGGGGGTGATGGTGCTGGGATATTATCAGCCCCACGATATGGAAACCCCGCGCGCGCACCAGATTTTATCGGCTTTTGGCAGCCAGGCCGCCACTGCACTGGATTACGCCCGCCTGATCGCTGATCTGCATCACCGGGAAGAGGAAGCCCAGCAGGAACGCGCCTTCCGCCAGATGATCCTGGATACCATGAGCGACGGCCTGGTCGTGATTGATGCGCAGGGGCATATCAAGTTCACCAACCGGCGGCTGCTGCGCATGACCGGGTATTCTCAGGATTACCTGGAAGGCCGCATCGTGGGGGAATTGTTTCACCCGGAAGATCGCGTGGAAGTGATGCGCGGCCTCCTCAGCGAACATGCCACCACTATGAAGTTTGATCAGCGCCTTGTCACGGAATCCGGTAAGGTGATGCCGGTGCTGATCGCCCGGTCGCGCACCCCGTCTAACGGGCTGGATAATCAGGTCATCGTCCTTAGTGACATGACCGAACAGAAGCAGCGCGAGCAGGAACTGGAACGCCAGACCGGCCACCTGCAGGCGCTCTATCAGGCGGCCCAGGCCATGACCTCCAATCTTTCCGTGCAGGAGTCGCTCCAGCACATCCTGAATTCCGCCACAGATGTGGTTGAAGCACAGGGCGCGTCGCTGTTTCTGGTCAACGTGGAAACCGACGATGAGCTGATCGTTGTGGCGGCAGTCGGCCACCGGGCCAATGAGTTTATCGGCCTGCGGGTTCCGCTGGGCGAAGGTCTGGCCGGTTGGGTCGCGCGCGAAGCACAGTCTCAGCTTATCATCAACCCGGACCAGGACTCTCGTTTTTACCGGGCTGTCGATGAGCAGACCGGCCTGAGCACACGCTCCTTAATCGCTGTGCCACTGGTACATGGCGATCAGGTGATTGGCGTCATCGAAGTGGTCAACAAGCTGAATGAAGGCGTATTTGACGAAAATGACGTGCGCCTGCTGGAAAGTATGGCAGGGACTGCGGCAGTCTCGATTGTCAACGCCCGGCTGTACGACCAGGCCCAGCGCCGCGTGACCGAACTGGCCACCCTGCTGGATGCCAGCGAAGCCGCCTCCTCCACCCTGGACCTGGCCACCATTCTTGAACATATCGTGCGCAGCCTGACCGCAAACCTGGATGTCGCACAGGCGATGGTCGTCTCCTGGAACAGCGCCAAAAAGCAGTTACTGCCGCTGGCGGAGATTTCAAACGCGCACTGGGTGGATTATCTGCCGCGCGACCTGGAAACCGGCTCTGCGGCCTATAAAGCACTCACCGCCGGACAGCCCCAGATGGCGGTTTCGCGTGACCGGGAGCTTTCCTCCGCAGACAGATACAACCTGGACTCTTTAGGCATGTCGCGCCTGCTGGCCCTCCCGATGCAGCGTGATCACACCCTGGAAGGTCTGGCGACGCTGTACAGCCTGACCCCGCAGGCCTTTACTGCGCGTGATGTAATCGCAGCGGAGGCCACCATCAGAAAATGGCTGGATAGTCTGCCGGCGGATATGCCGCTGCGCAGGGCCGGCAGCCAGCATCTGACCGCGCTGCTGGATCAGCTTCTGGGGCAGCCCGGCGTCGCCTGGGTGAATATTCAGACCTGCATCCCCGGCGAAAACAGGACCCAGCCGCTGCAGGAAAAGGGCTTTGTAGAATGGACCCGGCGCACTGGCCCATCCTTCTCTGTGATCCCCTATCCGACCTTCCAGGCCGTGATTACATCGCGCACCATGCACCGCATTTCCCTGTCCGCGCTGGAACCAGAGTCGGCGGAATATCAGTGGCTGGTGTCTCGTGGGGGCGGCGCTGCGCTGCTGGTGCCCCTCACCCTGCATGGTATCAGCATCGGCATGGTGATTCTGATTGATGTGGACGAACGTATTTTTGATCAGGAAGAAATGCGGCTGGCACAGGGCATCGCCAACGTGGTCAGCAATGCGATGGAAAATGCACGCCTGTACCAGTCGCTTCAAAGCCGGGCCAAAGCCCTGGAAAGCGCCTACAGCGAGCTTCAGGACGCGGACCGGGCCAAGGATCAGTTCATCCAGAATATTTCACACGAGCTGCGCACGCCGCTGATTCACGTGCTGGGCTATGCCGAACTGCTGGCGGATGGCATGTTCGGGTCGATGAATGATGAGCAGCGCGACGCCCTGCGCAATATCGCGGAAAAAGGCCAGAAGGTGGCCGATATTCTGGAAGATATGGTGGCGGCGCACGGGCACGAATCGCACAGCACCCAGCAGGAACCGCTGGACCTTATCGCGCTGGTCCAGCGTATCATCGAAGCACAGCAGGAGCAGATCACCGCTTCCGGCCTGAAGATTCTGACGCACTTCCCGCCTCTGATCCCGCCGGTAATGGCGAATGCGGACGCCATCGGAGAAGCATTCCTCAAGCTGCTGGATAACGCCCTCAAATTTGGCCGCGATGGCGAGCAGATCGAGATTGTGATTCATGATACCGAAGGTCCGGTGGTGCAGGTGGCCCTGCGCGATTATGGCATCGGCATTTCGCCATCCGAACAGAGCAAGATTTTCCAGCGCTTTTACCAGGTGGATGGCAGCGCCACCCGTCGTTATGGGGGTACCGGCCTGGGCCTGGCCGTGGCCAAAGCCATCATCGAGAGTCACGGCGGCAAAATCGGCGTCAAGAGCAGGCCAGGAGAAGGCAGCATCTTCTTCTTTAATCTGCCGAAAGTGAACCTGCAGCATAAAACATCAATCGACCGCGTGGTCGAACAGGACTGATATGGACCTTAACGATATTCATCTTATTCTGTTTAACATGCACATCCTGTACTCGGTTGCTCTGGGCATCTGGGCGGCATACATGGCCGTACAGGATCAATCTATCTCCGGCGGTTTCTGGGGGGCGGTCATCATCAGCGCCGGGCTGGCCGGGGTGGTGACGCTGGTTGGCCTGGTGATGACGCTGCAGGGGCTGCGCCCACAGCGCATCGTCCTTTACTATCTGTATATGGCGTTCCTCATCGTCATCATGCCGGGCCTGTTCTCGCTGCTGCGCGGGCGCGATGATCGCAGCGCGGCGGTGGCGTTTTCCATTCTGGCATTTTTTAACGCCACAACCTCGTTCAGTATGGCGCAGCGCGAGGTCGTTGGCCCCTGGACCCTGCCGGATGGCGTTTAGAGCAGCGGGCCGTTTGCTTGTTGTGATCTGTGTGGTTGTGCTGGCAGCCTGCGAACCAGAAGCTACGCCCTTTCCGGTGGATATCCCCACCCCCAGCGCGGCGCCCCGCACCCCGGATGCTTCCGCGCCTGTTCGTTATGCGCTGGCGGCCAACACCGCCGGTATTCTGGACCTGATTGATCTGCCACAAACGGGCATTCAAGTGGTGCAGCCTGAGGCTAATGCTGGCCCGGATGACCTGGTCACGCGCTTTGATGTGATTGTCACCTATGGCACCTACCCGGACGCGACACCGGCCCCCGCTGTCGTCCATACCGGCCTGTTGGTGAATACCACCCTGCCCCCGCTGGATAACCCCATGCTGGCGGATATCGTGATGCAGGCCGTAGACCCGGCGCAGATAGCCGCAGACATCGACATCCCCGGCCTGCAGGTGTCCGAAACTACTGCGCCGCCGCTGACCACCCTGAGAGCGGCACTGGCCAACGCGGGCTGGCCGGATGGGCTGAATCTGCGACTGGCGCACAATAATCAGATCAGCGTGGGCGCGATCCAGGCGCGATTCGAGGGCCTGAACATCCTGCTGAGCATGCGCCCGCTGGAAGATGCCGCCGTGCTGGCGCATCTGAATCTGGTCACATGGCTGACACCGGAGGAGCGGGATGCATGGGAGGCGCAGCTTGCGGGCCAGGGACAGTTGATCCCGCTGTTTTCCCTGCCTGTCAGTTACTGGGCGGTGCCGGGTGTGCCCATCCGCTATTCGCCGCAGGGTTGGCCGCTGCCGGACATGCCTTAACAGACTGGCGGATTTGATACTATAATGCAGACATTATCCAGTACATAAGTTCACGCCGTGAAACTTATCCTGACTCATCCCAATGCCGATTTTGATGCAATCGCCGCCGCGCTGGCCGCCTACAAGCTGTACCCGCAGGCAATCCCGGTGCTGCCGGAACGGCTCAACCGCAATGTTGATCATTTCCTGACCCTGTACCGCAGCGGCCTGCCCTTTGTGACGCTGGCGGAACTGCATAGAATGGACGAGGTCGAAGGGATTATCCTGGTCGATACACAGCGAATGCCGGGCGTCAATGGCCTGAAAAAGACCCTGCCTGTAGAAATTATCGACCATCACCAGCCCTTCGAGCGCGACGACCTGAAACCACACGAAACCTTTTTAAGCGAGGAAGTGGGCGCGGCCACCACGCTGCTGGTCGAACGCATCCAGCAGCAGCACATCGCCCTCAGCACGCTGGAAGCCACCCTGATGGCGCTGGGCATTTACGAGGATACCGGCTCGCTCTCTTATGGCACCACCACCCCGCGCGATATTCGGGCGGCAGCATGGCTGCTGGAACAGCAGGCCGCGCTGGATACAGTGCGCCGCTTTCTGACGCCGCCGCTGACGGATGAGCAGCAGGCCCTGTTTGAAACGCTGATGGCCAGCGCCGAAAGCCGTCTGGTGCAGGGGCAGACGATCATCGTCAGTACCGCGCATGTTGATGAGCATATCCCCGAAGTCAGCGGTGTGGTTCACCGCCTGCGCGATGTGCTGGACGCGGTGGCCCTGTTCGTGCTGGTGCAGATGCCTCAGAATCTGCTGCTGGTCTGTCGTTCGACGGCGGATGTGCTGGATGTGGGCGAAATCGCGCGCGAATATGGCGGGGGCGGCCACGAACGCGCCGCCGCAGCCACCATTTACGACCAGAACCTTGAAGAAGTCTATGCGTCCATCTGGGATCATATTCAGGCCAATGTACGCCCCGTAACCCGCGTGGCGAATCTGATGTCCTATGGCGTGCAGACCGTGCGGGATAACCAGAAAATCGGGGAGGTAGCTCAGCATCTGCGGCGCATCGGCCACGAAGGCTACCCGGTCATTAATCAAAGCGGGCGGGTCGTCGGGCTGCTCACCCGCCGGGAACTGGACCGCGCCCTGGAACACCACCTGACCAATCTCGCCCTGCGCGAGGTGATGACGGCGGGCGAAGTGACCCTGCACCCGGATGATTCTGTCCTGACGCTGGAGCAGCGCATGGTAGAATCTGGCTGGGGGCAGATCCCCGTGCTGGATGAACGCGGCAAACTGATTGGCATTGTCACCCGCACAGACCTGATCAAGCACTGGGCCAGTACACATCCAACCCAGGCCCCGGCGCGGCCCTCTGTGTCCAGGGCGCGCGTACAGGATGTGATGGGCCATGCCGTGGCCCGGCTGATCGACTGTGTGGCGCAGGAAGCCCGCGAGCTGAATCTGAGTCTGTACATGGTCGGCGGCGCGGTGCGCGATCTGATGCTGAACCGCGCCAATCTCGATATTGATTTTGTGGTCGAAAGCAGCGCCATTCACCTGGCAGAGCGTCTGCAAAGGCGCTATGGTGGCGAGCTTCATACGCATAAACCGTTTGGCACCGCCAACTGGCTGCTGGACGAAGCCGTCGCCAGTGCGATTGGCACAGAGTTCAGCAGCCTGCCCCATCATGTCGATTTTGCCACGGCCCGCAACGAATTTTACGAACACCCCACCGCCCTGCCCACTGTCTACCAGAGTTCCATCAAGCTGGATTTGCAGCGGCGGGATTTTACGATTAACACGCTGGCGGTCCAGCTCAGCCCGGAAGCTGTCAGCGGGCAGGTGCTTGACTTTTATGGCGGGCTGGCAGACCTGGAAAACGGCATCATCCGCGTACTGCACAGCCTGAGCTTTGTGGATGACCCCACGCGCATTCTGCGGGCCATGCGTTTCGAGCACCGGCTTGGCTTTCAGATTGAGCCGCGCACAGCAGAACTGATTGTATCCGCCCTGCCGATGCTGCGCCGCACCACGGGCGAACGCATCCGCCACGAGCTTGATCTGCTGCTGCAGGAGGAGAACCCGGCACAGGCCCTGCTGCACATGCAGGCCCAGGGCGTCCTGAAGGCCATTCACCCCGCCTTTGAACTGCCAGAGGATATCGTCCGGCAGTTCGGGCTGGCACAACAGGAAGCGCCCGCCTGGATGACCGAAACACCGTCACAGACCACGCGCTACTGGCACATCATGGCGGCGCACATCCCTCATCATGTGCTGCCGGATTTGTGCGAACGCCTCTTTTTCGGGCGCAGGCTGTCTCAATCGCTGCTGGATGCCGCGCGCCTGGTGCAGCAGATCAACGGCCTTGCCGAAGCTGACATGTACCCCAGCGAAATCACGCAGTATCTGGATGCCATCAGCGAGACGGCGCTGCTGACGGCCTGGCTGCTGAGCGACAGCGCCGTGATACGGGAGCGTATCGCCCGTTATATGACTGAATGGCGCCATATTCAGCCTGTCACCACCGGCCACACCCTGCGCGACCTGGGTGTACCGCCCGGCCCGTGTTATAGTGTCATCCTGAAAAAGCTTCGTAAGGCACGGCTGGATGGGGAAATCAGCAGCGACGCCGAAGAACAGGCGCTGCTGCAGACCCTGATTGATGAGGAGTGCCATGACTCTGCTTGAACATCGCACAGCCATGACCCTTCAGGTGGCGGTCACATTTCGCATCGCCACCGCAGAAGACCTGCCCCGGCTGGAATGGTACGGGCAGTACCGGCATTTCCGTAATCTGTTCCAGCGCACCTACCGCGAGCAGCAGGCCGGGCGCCGCCTGATGCTGCTGGCGGATGTCAACAACTTCCCCATTGGCCAGATATTCATCCAGCTTAAGGAAACCACCCGCCAGCGAACCGGACGCGCTTATTTCTATTCCTTCCGGGTGATGGAGATGTTTCGCGGTCAGGGCATTGGCACACGGCTCATGCAGGAAGCGGAAGCGATGGCAGCCGCGCGCGATATCTCTCGTGCGACGATCGCCGTTGCCAAGGACAACACGGCGGCGCGGCGGCTGTACGAACGGCTGGGGTACCATATCTACAACGAAGATGAAGGCAGCTGGAGCTATGTGAATCATCAGGGCAAAACCTGTTATGTCAGCGAACCCTGCTGGCTGCTTGAAAAATACTTGCCCATGCGATAGTATCCTGTGCGAATTCTTTAGTTTTCTGAATATCGTGAAATATTCCACATCTAAAGGTTGCAATTACTGCTGTTGCCGTTATGATTGAATGGATATCTAGACGCAGGAACCCGCAAAGCAGCCCCAGGGCTGATCGATGTGGGTTGCTTTTCGGATAGATTTTTGCACACAAGGAGTCAGGTTTTCGCTTATGGCAGTCAACAACGATGTCGTCCGCATCAAACGCTGGAGTGGTGGTCAGCACCCTACGTTGTCCGTCATCACCCGGCAGATGAAACAGGAAGGCCTTCGTCCGTACATGTGGACGAACTCCCCCAATCATCGGTATGCGGTACGCAGTCATGGCTACGACAAGATCATGTATGTCGTAGAGGGAACCGTTGAGGTGATACTTCCGGACAGCAATCAGCGTGTGCTGCTGCGAGCAGGAGATCGGACAGAAATTCCTGCAGGGGTGCGGCACGGCGCGATTGTCGGCAAATCCGGCGCCAAATGTGTCGAGGCATCTGTCGCTCGCCGCTAAAAAACCTATGAACCTAAAACAATAAACGCCGGGGGCTGGTCTCCGGCGTTTTTCTTGTGTATTATTCTCGTGGTTTTATGACAGCATCCGGAATTTTAATGAGCGCAGCCTGATAACTCTATGACCATAAACCTCTTCCGGCAGCACTACCAGGCAGCCCCTGTCATCAACGCAGATTACTGGTCGTTCATGCTGGGGGGCATGGTCGAAGTTCCCCTTCCCCTGTCCTACCGTGATCTGACAAGCCTGCCAGCCACAGAAGTTGAGTGCGCGCTGGCATGTATCGGCAACACCCCCGGCGGCCCCCTGATGGGTCAGGCACGCTGGGAAGGAGTGCCCCTGCAAACCCTGCTGAACGAAGTCCATGTGCTGCCAGAGGCGCGCTATGCGCATCTGCACGCGGCGGATGGTTATGCCACCTCCATTGATCTGGCCCACCTGAACCGGGCGCTGCTGGCCTACCGGCTCAGCGGCGACCCCCTGCCGCAGGAACATGGTTTTCCTGTCCGCCTGGTCGTGCCGGGGCTGTATGGTTACAAAATGCCCAAGTGGATACAGCGGGTTGAACTGGCAGAAGCGCCGCTGGCGGGCCTGTGGGAGAAGCGCGGCTGGTCTGCGCAGGGCTGCGTGCGCCTCACTTCAGCCATCCAGAGCCACCAGGTCGCGGCGGATAAGTCCGTCCTCCTGCGGGGCATGGCCTTTGCAGGCGAGAATCCCCTCCGTGCCGTCGAGATCAGCATTGATGGCGGCCCCTGGATGCCGGTGACGTTCAGCCAGCGGACGCCCTTTGTCTGGGCGGAATGGTCCGCCCGCTGGGAGCCGCCCGGTGCGGGCCACTATCATATCCGGGTGCGGGCCACAGACAGCAGCGGCCAGACCCAGACCGAAGATAACGCCTCTGCCTACCCGGACGGATCATCCGGCATTCATGCCATTGTGGTTAGCATCTAGGAGCAGCCTCTGTGCCGTTATCGCGCCGACAGTTCTTACAACTCGCCGGAATTACCCTGCTGAACGTTTCCATTCCCCTGCCGAATCTATCCGCCCGTGCCGAAAGTTACGGCCGCACCCTGCTGGCAACGCCGGTTCGTTCCGGGCCAGATCAGGCCGCGCCGGTGGTCGATCATCTGTGGCCGGATAGTCTGGTGCCTGTTCAGGCGCTGGAACAGGGCTGGTATCGCACCGCCGCCGGGTTTGTGGAAAAACGCCACATCCAGCCGATCCTGCTGGCGCCAGCCACAGCGCACACAGCACCCGCGCTGCCGTTCTGGGCCGAAGTCAGCGCCCCTGTGACGGTGGTGCGCCAGTGGTGCGCGGCAGATGCACCGCTGGTGACGCGCATCGGGCATGGCGGGGTCGCACAGGTCATTGATTACCTGCCGGGCAGCCCCGCCTGGTATGGCATTGCGAACGAACACGGCGACCTGCTTGGCTGGAGCCAGCAAGGCGGCTGGCAGCCTGCCGCACTCCGCCCGGCAGATACGGCGCTGGCCCTGCGCATTCAGGTCCGCAGTCACCGGATGACTGTGTATGCCAATCAGGAAGCAGTGCTGCAAACGGCTGTTTCGACCAGCCAGACGCTGGCTGAGGGGGTGTATCCTCTCGAAAGAGGCGATATGGGCGGTCAGCACTGCTGCACTGCTCAGGCAGATTTTTACGGCGTGCCCTGGCACATGCACATTCAGGATCAGGGAGCGCTGCACGGTGTCTACTGGCATAATCAGTTTGGCGAAGCCGCACCCGGCGCAGCGGTGCAGGTTGTGCCCTATGTCGCCCGCTGGCTGTACGAACACTGCGGCCCTGGCAGCCGCCTGATCATCGAAACTACATAGCCTGCTTTTTCTCGTTTTTTTCTCATGAAAGATGCCGGGCTGTCGTTTCGTCTGATGCTTAAAGTATGCTTCAACCGGGTTTTCGGAGATAGTTTCTATTGTGGATATCACATTACCACTGGCGTTTATCGCGGGCCTGATCTCGTTTGTTTCTCCCTGTGTGCTGCCCCTGGTTCCTGCCTATATCGGCTACATGGGCGGCCGCATGACTCATGTGATGGCCGTGGCCGGGCCTGCGGGGGGGCAGTCTGGCACCGGCTGGAACCAGCGCTTTAACACCTTTCTTCACAGCCTGGCGTTTGTGGCCGGGTTCGCATTCGTGTTCGTCAGCCTGGGTATCTTCCAGAATGCCTTTATTTCCATCATTGGCGGGCAGAATATCAACGCCGTCAAGGATTTAATCGCGCGCATTGGCGGCACCATGATTATCTTTTTCGGGCTGCATTTTATGGGCCTGCTGCCCCGCTGGCTGGCCGGGCTGCGCGATCATCCCCGCATGAGTCATCGTCCCCTTACCAGCATTCTGTTTGCGCTGTTCGGCAGCGCGCTGATCGCCTGGGGCTTCAGCGGTGATATACTCATCTGGCGTTCCGCGCTGTGGGAAACGGCCCCCTGGGCGCCCCTGCTGGGCATCCTCCTGATCACCATCTTTCTGGTGTGGCTGCTGCTGGATGGCGCTTTCAACCGGCCAGCGCACTTCTGGTCAAAATTCATTAACAGCATCATCAGCGCGCTTTATGCGGATACGCGCCGCGAGATGCAGTTCGCGGCCAACGGCGGTTACAGCAGTTCTGCCCTGATGGGAGTCGTCTTTTCAGCCGGTTGGACGCCCTGCATCGGGCCGGTTTATGGCGCCGTTCTGACGATGGCGGCCAACGGCGGCGATATCGGGCAGGCGGGCGCCCTGCTGACAGCGTATTCGCTGGGCCTGGGCATCCCGTTCATGCTGGCGGCCCTGGCGCTGGACAGCGCCCAGAATGTGCTGCGCTCTCTGCAGCGCCACATGCACCGCATTCAGCTTGCTTCCGGGGCATTTCTGCTGCTGATCGGCCTCGCTGTGGCCAGCGGCGAACTTCAGCGGCTGACCACGCAGTTTGCAACCGGCGAGTTTGCCGAATTTGCCATCTCGATGGAAGAAAGTGTGCTGGAAACCTTCGCGCCAGCACCGGAGACAGCAGAACCCGCAGCTAATCTGCCAGAGTCTGATGCGCTGGAGTTTATGATCGACAGTCCCCCTGCAGATCAGCCCGCAGCCCAGCCAGGAGCCGCCCCCGCACCGACTGATGCACTTAACGAGAACATCGATGTACCGCGCATCGGCAGCATTACGGCGCTGGCCGCAGCAGTCGATTCTGCCGCAGAAGCTCCGGCAGGCAGGCAGGCTCCCAGTTTTGAAACGGTGACGGATGCTGGCCGGCCTCTCCGCCTGTCAGATTATCGGGGCCAGGTGGTGCTGCTCAACTTCTGGGCGACATGGTGCGGTCCCTGCCGCCAGGAAATGCCCGTTTTCGAGCAGGTGTACCAGCAGCGTCAGGCAGATGGCTTCGCTGTGGTCGCCGTCAACTTTGGGGAAAGCCCTGCTGTTGTGCAGGATTTTCGTCAGGAGATGGGCCTAACCTTCCCGCTGGCGATGGATGAACAGGGCGACATTCAGAAACTTTATGGCATTTCCGGCTACCCCAGCACGCTCATTCTGGGGCGAGATGGCCGCATCATCGCCGAGCATTACGGCCCGCTTTCTGCCAGCCAGATTGACGAACTGGTGAACACGGCGCTGGCCTCCTGAGGCGCAGTATGGCGGTGTACCGGCGGGCGCTGTATCTGGCAGGGGCGGTTACAGCCGCAGCGGCGGCCCTGCTGCTGCTGGCAGCGACGGCGCTTCCGCCCCGTGCCGCCTTCACCGGCACCATCCATCCTGAAGATCACCTTATCGCGCCGGAAATAAACGCCATCGCGCCTGATTTTGAGCTTGTCAGCCTGGAAGGTGAGCAGGTGCGCCTGTCTGATCTGCGCGGCAGGCCTGTGATCCTCAATTTCTGGGCGACGTGGTGCGGCCCTTGCATTGTTGAAATGCCCATCCTACAATCCATTTTTGAAGCCCATCAGGATACAGGTCTGCGCATTCTGGCTGTCAACCTGGGCGAGACGGCGGATACAGTGCGCCGCTGGCAGCAGACGGGCAATTTCAGCTATGATCTGCTGCTCGACCAGCCACAGGCCGTGGCGCGGCTGTATCACCTGCGTGGGCAGCCATCGACATATGTCATTTCGCCAGATGGCCTTATTACGCACATTTTCTTTGGGCCGATCCGTGAAGATGCGCTGATTGCGGCGCTCGAACAAAGTTCAGGGACCAGATCATGACCGAAACAGGCACCAAAACCTGGGCGCTGCGCGCCAATCTGCTGCTGCTGACGATCAGCAGGCGCTGGCTGGATATTGCCACTGTTATTCTGGCGATTTATATCGCCCTCCCCTTCGCGGCCCCGGCCCTGATGAACGCCGGCCTGCGCGGGCCAGGCAGCCTGATTTACACCCTGTACAGCCCGTTCTGCCACCAGTTCGCTTTCCGATCATTTTTCCTGTTTGGCGAACAACCCATGTACCCTCGTGAGTTGGCCGGGGTGGATGGCACCTCGTTTGAGGACGCCGCGCTTCAATCTGAGGAATTTACCGGGCTGTTTGCCGATTATGCCGGTCTGGCACCGGAGGAAGTCACCCGTGCGGACCTGGACCCGTTTACCGTGCCGCTGATGTATGCCTCGCGCGATTTTCGTGGCAATGATGAAATGGGCTACAAGATGACCCTGTGCGCCCGCGATATTGCCATCTACATCGCGCTGTTTGTGGGGGCACTGCTGTTCCGTTTCGTGAGGCATCGTCTGCGCCCGGTGCCGATCCTCATCTACATTATTCTGGGCCTCGGCCCCATCGGGCTGGATGGATTCAGCCAGCTTCTGGGGTATCCGCCCTTTAATTTCTGGCCCCCGCGTGAAACGGAACCGATCTTCCGGGTCGTCACCGGCGCGCTTTTCGGGCTGATGAATGCCTGGCTGGGCTTCCCCTATATGGAGATGTCCTTTCGCGATACCCGCGAACAGATCGAAGACAAGCTGCGCCGCGCTAACATCCATATCCCCTGAGCTGCCTGCTTACCGGACCTGCGCCGTCCGCTCATGGATTGCTGCCCACGAAAAAACCCCGGCCTGCGATAGACCGGGGTTTCTGTTTTACTGAGGCTGGCCACTAGCCATCCGGGTCCCCGTCGTTCCCACCGCCTGGCGGAGGTGGTGGCGGCGGCGGTGGTGGCGGAGGAGGAGGCGGCGGCGGCGGCGGATTATCCTTTGTCGGCTGCGGCGGCTTGTCCGTCGGTTTCGGCGCCGGCGGCTTCGGTGTCTTTGGCTTGGTCGGCGCCTTGGTATTGGTCGGCCGCGGCGTATCCGTCGGGAACGGAGTCGGTTCCTGGAAGATCGTTATGCGACCATCGTCCCCATACCAGGCACCACCACCCTGGCCCGGCCCACTGGGCGGCGTGCCACAGGTGATCTGGAACCAGGTACCGTTCAGATCGGAGGGCGCCATCCCAAAGGCTGTATCCGGCGGCGAGTTGGTCACACCGAACTTGATCCACAGGTTGGTCGTGGTGTTCGGCGGGAAGCTGTAGTTCGTCAGCCAGGTGCCCTCGCGCCCGCTGGCAGAGGCCGCAGTCGACCCGGCCAGTGTCGGTGGCTGGCTGTCCTGGCCTGCGCCGGCCTGCCAGACCAGCGTACCGTTGGTCAGGTCGGCGGCATTCGTACCCCCGACGACCACGCGCTCCAGCACCATCCCGGATTTTCGCTTCACCCAGTTAACATTGAAGTCGGTCATGGTGGATGGCGCAGCGCGCTGGTTGACCACGATCAGGCGAACCACACCAAAGGTTTCAAAGCTCTCGAAGCGGATGTCCACATCGGTCCCGGCACAATCCGGCGTCCAGGTCGCTGTCGGCGGTTGGTTGTTACCACCACCGGGCACCGGGGTTGGCGCCGGAATTTCCAGCGGGATGAGACAATCCTGATCGGAATCCGGGTTATCGAAGGTGAACACCGTACCATTGAAGTCGTGCGGCTCCATCCAGAAGATATTGTTGGCAATATCGTGGATAGGCGCCGGGCCGTTGTTGAACACGCCTTCCCACGTCACGGTATCTTCACCGGGGACGGTACGGTCCGCCTCCTGGAAGATCGTGGCAGGGTTCGGCACATCGTCAAACGAGTCGGTAGCCGGATTAAAGTCCTGGCCGCGCCAGTGCAGCACGCCATTCAGCGACATGCCGGAAACATACATGTTCGGGAATTCGGGCAGCGTGTTCCAGTCAAAGGTCACCCGCTCCAGAGTCGTACTCTTGAAGTTGGTGTTGTGAATCTGGATCCACACCCGGTTATTGAAGAAACTCAGGTCGGTGGCCGAAAGCCGGTCACACGTAAACGGCGGAATCTCCGTGTTTGTAGGCGATGGTGGCGGCGGTTCCGACGGTTCTTCCGGCGGTTCGGGCAGCTTGATGGTAAATATGATCGATGTTCTGTTGGACGCGCCTTCGTTGTCGATCACAGTCAGGTCGACTGTGTGCGTGCCCGGCGCGAAGATAAAGCGACCTTCCGGAGTTTTGCCTGCAACCGGCGTATTCGGGTTCGGCGCTTCCGCTTCTAACGGATCAGCCGTATAGCTGAAATTCCCCAGTTCGAGCCGACTGCCATCTGCCATAACCAGTTCGTAAATATAGGTCACTGGCTTGCCGTTTGGCCCATCCTGGTCATAGCTTTCGCTGCCGTTGATGAGTACCGGATAGCCCCCGGTTGCCGGGTCAAGATCAGATTCCTGGATCGGGATGAGGTTATCCGGCTGTTCCACATTCTGGTTCGTAATCTTCAGCACGGCCTGCGGCGGGATATTACGACTGCCGGTAATGGCCGCGCCACCCTGCAGCGCGCCTGTGGCATCGGCGGCGCGGAAAGCTTCGTTCACAGCCGCGCGCCGCGCCTGCAGCGGGATATACGGCGCCAGACCCAGCGGCGTCACCAGCGGGTGATTGAAGGTCACCACAATCGTCACCGCATCGCCAGGGCCGCCCGCGTCGATCCAGGGCACACCGCCGTTCTGGATAGAGCCGTTACCTGCCGGTGGAATTTCATTCATCACACACAACGGCACTCGTTCGATGTTCTTCGTATCAACCCCGGTGGACAGCCCATTCACCTTGATGCTGTTAAAATCTGCTTTATCCAGGGCAGTGAAGAACCGGGTGGGTACACCGTCGTAATAGCTGTTTGAAAAATCGTTGCGGGTCCCGCGCGAGCTGCAGATCATCACATCAAAATACGAGGGCTGATCTGCGCCTTCATGGAAGTTGTACTGACCACCACCCGGCACCGGGCGTTCCCATTGTTCAAACAGGAAATCACGCACCTCTGCCTGTGTGTCCACATTCGCCAGCGGGTCCGGCCCCAGAGCCAGCCCGGCAGCGCCGCGCCGCGCCTCATCCACAATGGACAGGATGCGGGCGATATCCTTACGCATGTCCTGATGGTCAATGCGGCGGGGGTCACAGTCTTCACCATCGTACCAGGTGGCAAACAGCCCCTCTTCCCCGGTGTAAATCTGCACCGTTTCGCCGGGAACCGTCAGTGTCGTCGGCGTGCCCCGGTCGTCCCCCATGCTGCACTGAACCACGGAACCTGGGTCCGTTTCCAGGTTCTCGTTGATGACGTACTTCGCCTCGTTGTAGCGGCCAGTGCTGGCGTAACGAGCCGCCGCGCGCGCTGAGTTCTGGAGTGTCACCCAGGCCTGAAACACGCGCCCAAACTCGATGACGCCGAACACCAGCAGCAGCAGGATCGGCAGGGTGATGGCAAATTCCGCCAGTGTCTGCCCCTTGCGTTTTTGTCTGGTCTTCATTAAATCATTTGACTGCGGTGTATCCAACTCACACCCCCCGACTCGCTCGTACAAGAACACTTATTGCGTCAGCCGCGTAAACATACGCGAAGCAATATCATCGAACACCCGCCCCAGCTCATCTGGTGCCGGCGCGTTATAGTAGTTACCGCAGCTCGTTTTGGCTGTCTGTGGCTGCACCAGCGTATTAAAATCTGCATCTGCCGGTGCCACCCCGACCAGTTCATCCTCACATTCACTGCGCGGCCCGTAATCGTCGTTGGTCAGGGTCGTGCCTGCCATCTGGGCCAGCATCCGCTGCTGATAATCGGAGTCGATGCGGAAGTTGTCACCCACATCCGCGATATAGCGCAGCAGCTCTTCGCCCAGGCAGTCCGGCACGTCCCCACTATGCATCATCGTCGCTTTGCACCGTTCGGTATTGTTGTTGAAGTTCAGACCAAAGCCGATGGTGAAGATCGTCGGCAGCTGCGTCATGCTGCGCTGGGTCCCCCCTGTTAATCCGGGCGGTTCTGCCAGACCGATCCAGTCCGCCCAGTCGCGGGCATAATCATCCACATCGTAGTAGTAGCGGGCATTAGCGCCCTGGCAGTCGCCCAGGTCCACAAACAGGTTGAGCATGCTGCCGTTGATCATCTCCTGCTTGTTCGGGTTAAAGCAGAAGTGACGGGATTCCGGGACCTCATCCGAACAGAACGGGAAGGAATACGGATTTTCTCCGAACTCGGTCAGTTCAGCGTCGTTCACCGTCCGGCCGGTGGGGCACAGTCCCAGACCGCCGTACTTCACCTGGAAGCTGTCGCTGTTGTAAGGATAGTACAGGTCATCCGGCTCGGTAATCAGGCCGTTATCCGAGTCAAAGACCGGATCGCTGGCGCCCGCCGCGCCATCGCCCAGCAGCACCATCACCCATACCGAGCCGTTGGTGCGCGTGGTGCGCGGGTCCAGCAGCGCGTTGCCGCCTTCGCGCAGGGCCGCGCCGATATTCGTCCCACGGCAGGAAGCCCACAGGTCATAGCTGCGCGTGGCGCCGTAACCGGTCTGCCCCTGCCAGTTATACCCACCTTCATTACGCGGGTACATACGCTGGCCGACAGACAAACCAACGAAGGAGTCCGGCGTCAGGCGGTTCGGATAGTAGCGCGGGTCGTAGCCTGTTTCGCCGGGCGGGGGCGATGTTGACGGGCTGAAAGGATACCCCAGAGCGGCATCCTGGAACGGACAGTTAGCAATCACCTCATAGTCGTGGTCGCCCAGTTCTGATGACCGCGCCTGTGGGTTATCGACTGTTCGTTCCCAGGGCACAGCCATCGTTCCATCTGTCAGTTCTGTAGGTTCGTAGAAGCTGGGTTCGGCCCGCACGCCGATATAATTGCGCAGTGTGTTGATCGCCAGCGACTCGTTGTCAATCATGTGCGACCACACATGGTCATCCGGGTTCACCTCCACGCGGACGAGGAAGGCCTGCTTGTCAAACGTTACGAACGCCACACGGTCGCCACGCAGGAAGTCGATGCGCCGCAGGAACTGTTCCGTAGCGTTGCGCGCCTGGCGGAATGGTTCGCACAGCAGGTCGCTGAAGTTACCATCACCATCCGGGTCGTTACAGCAGCGATAAAAATCGTAGGCCGGGACAAAGCCGTCCCAGTTTCCATCAGGCATAGACCAGGTAGCGCCTACCCGGTGATACAGCGTCTTCAGATCTTGTGGCACCTGACGGTTGATCGCGTAGGGCCAGTAAGCCACGCGACATTCTTCGCGCACTGTCTTTGTTGGCGCGCCAAAATCCGGATGCTGGTACTTCCTTACCCGGAAGGGCGAATTCGCGATATAGCCGCCGGAGGATGGGCTGAGGTAACTGCTGCGGCGCAGCAGGTCAAAAACGGCCCCTGGCGGCTGCACAGCCAGGTTGTAGCGGAACTTCCACCACGCGTTGTTCGGATCGTCGGAATAATCGCCAAAACCATAACCCAGGTCCCCAAAGTTATGATCGCGTTCCTGACCAAAGCCCACGCCCGTTGTTCCCTGGTTGTTGAAGTAATAGTTGTAGTAGTACACATCGGGCGGGACAAAAATTTCGGTATAACCTTCTCTGGCCCAGGTGTCGTAGGTGGTCTGGTTCAGCATGGATTCTGACACATCCATAATCAGCACCACATCCAGCACCGCGGTTTCAGAAATGGAGGAGGCTTCCAGCGGGATGTTGCCAAAACCCAGCAGCCGCAGGAAAACAGTGGGCGAATCGATCTGGGCGGTCACTTTAATCAGCTTCCGGTCCGCATTGCGCCCCTGTGCCCCCACACACAGTTCATCAAACTTATCCTGAAGTTCCGGGTAAAGCGGCACCAGGTCGCGCGTTGTTGGGTCTACCTTGCTGACAGTGAAACACATATCAATCAGCACGGCCTGCGGGTCCAGGCCATAAAATTCGATAAACTGGCGCGCCGCAACCCCTACGTTGCCAAAGCTGCGGGCAAAGGCCGCATTCTCGGCATCGTCACAGGGGTTGTTCGGGGACCAGGCCCGGCCGTTTTCATCGACACCGCTGCAGTGTTCGGCGATTTCAGAAGCAAACGGCACCTGCCGCCGCACCTGCCCTGCTGCCGCAATCGACGCTGCATCGACCGCACGCGTGAGGCTGGTGTAACGCACGAACATCAGCGAGACATCGGTCACGATGCCCACGAAGGACAGCAGCCCGACGAACCCGAATGCCAGGATCACCAGCGACTGGCCGGACTGGCTGCGACGGAAGGAACGTTTTAGGAACTTCAGCAAACCTGTTTTCATTTTGCCACACCGTTATTGATCAAACTGAATGCGTGGTTCTACCTGTGGCAGCGGGAAAGCCGCCCACACCTGAACGACCGTATCTGTGCCAAGAATGGCAAATACGGGCGAGATCACCGGCGCCAGGCCGACAAACTGGCTCAGAGACTCGTGCTGCCACCACATCTCGACCAGCACAATCCCCTGGCTTGGCACATAACGCCGCTGCGTGGGGGTCAGGTTGAACCCCTGCAGGTTAATTAAATCTTCAACTTCCGTAATATCCCATTCGGAACCATAACAGCCCGTGCCAACAATGGCATGCTGGCCCAGCCAGTTAAACCCGCGATAACGTTCGCGCACATTGTCTGGTTCGTGCACTTCCAGGAAATAACGATCTTCGCGCTGGTCAAGCGGCAGGTTCCTGTGCGTTGGGTGGATCGTGCGCTGGCCATCCCGAATCCAGTCGAACGGATCGCGTCCATCCTTGCCAGGGCCAGCAGCGTCCCCGGGAAAAGGTGAACCATCCTGCTGGTAATGGCATTCGTTGGCGGTGGTCGGCCAGCGCCCCACCACAATTGCCTGGGGTGGGCTGCCGCTAAGGGTCAGCGGCCAGTTCACGCTGTCCCGTCTGATGGTACTGCCCCCGCCGTTGTTGCTCCAGATGGGGTCTGTCGGGTCTACGGCCTGCACCGCGAAGGCCGAAATCACAATATCATCCGGAATAAAATCGCCGGGGTCCGATGACCCCTGTTCCACGCGATCCTTGCTGCCAAACGGCAGTGGATCGAGCGAACGCAGCATCACGCAGGCGATAAAGTTGTAAAAGCCAATCTCAACAAATTCGTCATTGACGTTGCAGTTGCGGTATTTGTTAATAAAATTCTGAGTCTCGTTGGCGTCACTGGGGAAGACACTGCCTTCCTCGTTCCAGGCCAGCGGGCTGGTTTCGTTCTGCTGCACCGTGCCGGTACGAGCGCCCACACGGGTTACTTCCAGCAGGATCATATAATTGCGCGCAAACCACCCGATCTCCACCAGACCTGCCAGCAGAATCACCAGCAGTGGCGAAACGAGCGCCAACTCCAGGACGCTCTGGCCACGCTGTTTCTTGCCATAGACAGCGGGGGTGCCATCCAGAATTTCTATGAGCTTCTTCAGGAACTTGCGCATCGCTCACCCTCAGGAACAGATCAGATTGCCGGTTCTCGACAATCTGATCATACCATACAAGGGATTGTTTGTTCGTGCAGCAAATGTGAGAAATTGTGAGGATTTTGTGTAGAGAAGGCAATCCAGCGCGGTCAGATATAGCGCGACTGCGGATCGCCTGCGAATTCAATCTGGGCCTTAATGGTGTAGCCTCGCCCGTGCCGCGACTGGATAATCTCCGGTCTTTCTGGCGACAGTTCCAGCTTGCGCCGCAGGTTGCGGATATGATTGCGCACCAGGGCGGCATCGCCGGTGTCCGGCGGGTACTGCCAGACATTCATCAGCAGGTCCTGGGTGGAATGCAGTTTTGTGGGCGACTGGCACAGATAAAACAGTAGTTCGTATTCGACCTGCGTCAGTTCAATTTCACGATCATCGACCAGCACCACGCGCGAACTTTTTGAAAATTGCAGGCGCGGCATCAGGTTTTCGGGTTCCGCCTGCCCGACACGGCGCAGGTTGGCGCGCAAACGGGCGGTCAGTTCACGCACGGCAAACGGCTTGAGGATATAATCATCGCCACCTGCCGCCAGGGCGTCGGTCACATCATAGGGCGAATCGTGCCCGGTAATAAACAGAATGGGCTGGTTTTTAGTTTTGGGGTTGCGCCGGAGCTGACGACATAAGGCCAGCCCGTCAATCCCCGGCATAACGGCGTCGATAAGAAAAATATCGGGCACATGACGGTCTACCATTGCCAGCGCCTCAACCGCCGACTGTGCCATCTGAACCTCGTACCCCTCGCGTTCCAGAAGCTGGCTGACCAACTCCAGCATTTGTGTGTCGTCATCAATCACGAGAATTTTGTACATCTTCAGAAATCCGTATGCGTTACCTGTTTATAACATCAGTATAAAACTGATGCTGCGGTTGATGATGTATGTTTCTATGAATGTTTCATGAAATTCATTTCCCTTTGCAGGGACATACATTCATTAAGTCTTACACAAACGGATTTCTGCACCACGTCAGGCCGAAATCATATACCCCACGCCATGAATCGTGCGGATGTATTTGCGGTCCGGGTTGCGCTCGATCTTGGCGCGCAGATTGCGCACGTGCGCCCGCACCAGGTCCGGATCGCCCGTATCCGGCGGATATTCCCACACCGCCTGCAGCAGATGCGAGGGCGAAAGCGCCTGGTTAACATGCTCCATCAGGTAGCGCAGCAGCCGGTGCTCTGTCGAAGTCAACTGCATACGCACATCGCGCACGGAGACCTGATACGTATCTGAATCCAGCACCAGATCGCCAATAGCAATGACGGCACTGTCAGATTCGTCGGTCTGGCGCTGACCACGCCGGATCAGCGCGTGAACCCGCGCACGCAGTTCAGCCAGTTCAAACGGCTTGACCACATAATCATCCGCCCCCGCGTCCAGGCCCTCCACAATATCGTCGGTACTGCCTTTGGCGGTCAGAAACAGGACTGGCAGCGCAACATAGCGCGGGTTTGCCCGCAGTTGGCGGCAAACCATGATTCCGTCGATTCCAGGCATGATAATGTCCAGAATCAACAGATCGGGAATCCGTTGTTCCAGCAGGTCCATCGCCTGTGCGCCGGAATTCGCCAGCCGCACTTCCAGCTTTTCGCGTTCCAGCACGCGGCCCAACGTTTCCAAAACTTCCTGATCGTCATCAACAGCAATTACGTATGCCACTATTCACTACCTTTCTTGACTGGCAATCGAACCTGAAATCGAGTGCCTTCACCTTCTGTGCTTTCAACCCGGATACTACCCTCAATGCGTTCCAGCACCTGGCTGCAGATATGCAGGCCAAGACCGGTGCCTTCGCCAACGGGTTTGGTGGTAAAAAAGGGTTTGAAGACTTCTGACTGTATGTGCTGCGGGATTCCTGGTCCGTTATCGCACACATGCACCTCAATATATGCATCGCCAGGCTGATGATAAACTTCAATGGTGATCTCTGCGTCCTGCTGGCCGATCAGCGCGTCGTGCGCATTTAACAGCAGGTTCAGCCAGACATCATCAAGCTGTCCCTGTACGGCCCGCACAGAGGGTAAAGTCTCTTTTGGCAGGCGCGCCACCACGCGAATATGATCCTGCTCGATATGAGGCCGCACCAGCGAAAGAATGCCCTCAATCGTATCCACCACATCCACAGATTCTACGGGCGCGTTTTCTTCCACCGGACGTGCAGTCGCCAGCAGCCGGCGTACCACACTGGCGGCCCGCTTGCCTGCGCGTGAAATGGCCTGCAAGGACCGGAAATTTGGCGAGTCCTTTGGTTCGTCCAGCAGCATCAGTTCCGTATCGACCAGAATCGTTGTCAGCGGGTTGTTGATCTGGTGGGCCACCGCCGCCGCCAGTTCTCCCATTGCCGATAAACGCGCCGTCTGGATCAGCCGGTCCTGCGTGTCCTTCAGTTCCTGCAGGCTGTGTTCCAGGTCGTGCACCAGCCGCGCATTTTCCAGAGCGGTGGCGGCCTGCCCGACGATAGCGCGACCCAGGTTAATCTCGCGGTCACTGAACACCCGCGCAAAGCGGGTATCGCCAAACAGCACCAGCCCGATACTCTGGCCGCGCTGCACCAGGGGCAGCCCAAGAATAGTATGGCTGTGGGTGCTTTCCAGCAGCATGCGGGCACCTGCGCCCTGTTTCTTGTCTGTAGCCTGCTGGTGCAGTGGCTGCTGCTGCTCGACCACGGCGCGCAGGTCCGGGTATTGTGCCAGATCAATCGTCGGCTGAGACTCCCTCAGCCACACCCCTGCCCCAACGGCCGCCTGCACAGACAGCATCTTTGCCTGACCTGCAAGCAAAGCCAGTTCGCACCAGTCCGCCTTTAGCTGCTGATTCAGGCTGGACAGCAGGCGCAGCACGGATGGCACCGCCGTCTGTCCATTGGCCGCGCTGCTGATCGCCGTCAGGCCTTCCAGGCCGATATTCGCACTGCGCTGAATCGTCTGATCGACCAGTTCCGGAGATGGCGGGTCAATATAAAAGGCGCGCACAGCCCCCAGCACCTGCTGCTCGGCACGCACCGGGATCGTAAGCATACTATGAACACCGGCTGGCAGGGCCGCATCGCCGTGATAATCCCGGTTTATCCAGATCGCATCGCGTTCAAACAGCGCCGCATCCGCCGGGGCTTTTGGCCCGCGCCCACCCCGCCAGACCGCCATCTGATACTGCGCCAGCACCACTAACTGCTGAGATTCTGGCCGCCATTCCAGAATCATGGACCAGCCGACGTTCAGCACCCGCACCAACTGCCGGCAGATCGTCGGGAGGGTTTCAAACAGGGCCACCGAAGCATTCACGACCTCGCTGGCCTCAACCAGGGTTTGCAGTTCGCGCGCGCGTTCCAGCGTTTCTTCATGGATACGGGCATTTTCAATCGCGATAGCGGCATACGATGCCAGGTTGAGCAGCAGGTCCTGGTGCCGCTGGTCAAATACCTGTTCGCTGGTCTTGTTGCTGACCCCCAGCACACCAATAGGCGTCCCCTTCAGCAAAATGGGCACATACAGCAGCGAATTGACAAAATACTTGGTCTTCACTTTCTGCGGCCCCTGCGCCCCGATCAGCACCGGTTCGCCCAGGTTAAATGCCTGACCTGCCAGGGTATCTTCGGTTTTCAGCCGAAAATTGCGAGCTACCTCTTCATCGATGCCCACCCGCGCACGCAGATAAAGCCGGCCAGCTTCATCATCCGGCAGCAGAATCATTCCCTCTTCGGCCTGGGTCAGATGCCGCGCAGCCTCTACCACCCGGTTGAGCACTTCGCTCAGGTCCAGCACTTCCGTCAGCGACTTGCTGAGGGAGAACAGGGTTTTTACTTCGCTGTTTGTGTCCGAGGCCGACATGGGCATATCATAAGCCAGCAGCGACAGAATACTGTGCCGCAGAGTCCGTTCATCCAGCGCCCCGATCACCATTTCCACCGGCGGCTGGGCATAATCGGCAGGCACCCCTTCGCCAGCGTACAGAATCACCGGCACCTGCTGCTGCCGCGAAAGGGCCTGGAAGGTATACTCGCCTGTCGTTCGCTCAAACATGGCGCTGTCCACCACGATCAGATCAGGCGTCTCTTTGTCCAGCATGTACAATGTATCGCGATGACTGTGGGCCCCGCGCACATCCACATCCAGATCATGCAGTGCAAGTCGTGTCTGATCGATCACCTGATAATTTCCGGCAGCGACCAGGATTTGATACATCGGCATTTCTGATCTAGTCCGTTACTTTTTGCTTAAGCGGTTGCGACGCCGTGCCAGATCATCATCCACCTGCTCATCATCAGGCGGCGGAGCCTCCTCTGCCGGTGCTTCGGCATTCGCCGGGCCGACCATCTGGCTCATTTCCATGATTCGTTCGCGCATTTCCTGCAGCACATCGGCCACCTTCTGACCGGCACGTTCCAGCGCGTCCTCGGCGGAATCCGCTGCCGGTGACTGCGAACGCTGCGCTTCGGTGACGACGCTTTCCAGTTCGCTGACCCGCACAATCAGCTCCTGCGTCACCAACCGGTGCTCGCGCAGATCTGCTTCGAGCATGGCCAGGCGCTGCTGCGAGCGCTGTAACTGCTGGACAAGCTGGCGGGCTTCCAGTTCCTGCCCCCGGTTGAGGGCCTCGTCCGCTTCCCTGTCCAGGCGTTCGACCTCGGCCTGCAGTGCCTGCACCCGCGCCGCCAGATCATCCTCATAGCGCAGGGCTTCATCCACCCGCTGGCGCAGCATCTGCACGTCGCGTTCCATGTCTCTGCCAGATACTCCGGCTGACGAAGTCCGGCGGCGCGGTTCGCCTTCTGTATCCAGCAGGTCGTTCAGGCTGGCTTTGACCAGCACGTTGAGTTTTCTGAAGAAATCGTTCATATTGTCATTTTACACTTTTCACAAAAATAACGCATACAGGTTTTGTCTGCTCATTCCACCGGGGCAGACTCCGGGCAAACCCCATCCCACGCCAGGGCATAGACCGACATATTGTGCCCGCCTGCTTCTCTTGCCGTGGGGTTATTGGTGGTAAACACCGGGCACAGGTGCGGATCATCGACCTCTCCCCCCGGCACCTGATTAGGAAAAGCCATTAGATAGCGTGCCCCCTGCGCTTCCAGAAATGCCCAGGTTGCGGCTTCATCACCGATCAGCGGAATCAGTTCCGGGCTGACCAGGCCGGCGATATCCAGCAGGGAGCGCGGCGCAAAATAGCCCACCGCGCCGATATCATGGATCGCCAGCAGGTCCTCCGGCGGCACGTTGTCGCGTATCCAGTGGGCCGCAGTCACCATTTCCTCGTCGATAATGCGAACATCGCGCGCATAGGTAGCCGGGCCAAGCAGCAGGCCGAAGTAGACAAACACTACCAGCGAGGAAATCATCAGCGCGCGCACCATCACCCGCCCCAGCAGCGAATGCCGGCTGACCCTCACCAGCCAGACCGACCCCACCACCCCCGCGACGATCAGCGCAGGCAGCACCGGGATGACGTAGCGCCCGTGCTGATAGGCCGCCGGAAGCCGGGCGGCATACAGCAGAATCAACGCCGCAGGCCACAACAGCAGCAGCAGATCAAACCCCCGCTGATGATCTTCGCGCAGCGCCCGCCCACAGATCACCGCAAAACAGATCATACCGGGCAGCAGCAGCAGCTGCCCCCCAGCAGTCAGGGGTTCCAGCATGCGCCAGACACGGGCCGGGTAACTGAGCGTCGCCAGCAGGACCGCCGCCTGCGCCTGTTTCGCCGCCGCCGTATCTGGCAGCAGGCCGCCCGTCAGTTCCAGATTGAGCAGAAGGTAGGGCAGCATGGCCACGACAAAGCCCAGCCCTGCCGCCACGCCCCACACCAGCGCCCCGCGCAGGCCGTGCTGCGGCCGTAGGATCAGAATCAGCAGGCCGGCCAGCCCGGCCAGCATCACGCCTTCCGGGCGCGTCAGGGTCGTCAGCGCCGCCAGCACCCCAAAGATGCCCCCGCGCACGGCCACCGTCCGCAGGCTTTCCGCAGCGGTGTCGCGCTCGTGCCATGCCAGCGCGATCAGCACCAGGGTGAACATACTAAACAGCATGGTTTCCATGCCGGAGACCGCGCTCCAGACCAGATGCCACGCCAGCACCAGCACACCCCCGGCCAGCCATCCAGCCAGCTTCTGGCCAGGGGCGAGCCGTTCTGCCATGCGTGCCCCCAGCGCGGTCGTGATAAACAGCGCCACCACGCCCAGCAGATGAGTCCATACCTGGTACGACACCCCCAGCGCATACCCCGCCGCCAGCAGCACGGTATACAGCGGCGCAGTCGAGGCCGCGCTGGGCTGGCCCGGCACAAAGGCCCACTGCCCTGTTTCCGCCAGGTTGCGCCCATACACCTGATGAATCCAGCTGTCATCCAGCGGGAACCCGCCCCCGGCGGCGTTCACATAGACCAGCACCAGCACGACAGCGCCAGCCAGCAGCACCGGATCGTAGGGCCGTAAAAATCTAGCTTTCGATGGCATACAGTCTGGTCCCCGGAACATCAATATCAATTTCAGTCAGAAAATCTGGCGGCGCGGTCAGGATCGAGCGCAGTTTGGCGGAGGCAACCGGCACGGTCTGCCCGTCGATCACCTCCAGTTCCAGCACCAGATAATCAATGTCGTAGCGGCGGGCAATCTGCTGGATCACCGGCGGCGCTTCGTTGGGCAGCACCACGCCCCCCAGCCCGGTGTGATAATAAAGTTCGGCCGGGTCGCTGCTCATCACGCGGGCATCCGGCGGCAGCACTGCCGCCAGTTCATCGTACATCAGGATCATCTCGCTGCCCGTCCCCCGCGTCAGCGTCACAGCAATGCTGAGGACCGCGACAAAAAACAGCGCCGCCACAGAAAATATCCGCTTTGCCACGCGGGGCTTCCAGTGCCGCCGCCGCCGGGCCACCCAGCCGACCATATCATCCAGCCCGGCCACGCCCAGCGCCATCCACCAGGGCACCAGCGCCGCCGCAGAATGAAACAGGCCGCCGCGCAGCCCCGGGTACGGGAAGATCAGAGTCATGGCCAGATGCAGCCCCAGGGCATATATCCAGAATCCTCTCAGAAAAGGACTGGCGCGCCGCCGCCATAACCCGACCAGCATTGGCAGCGCCAGCACCACCGCCCCCTCGACAGCGACCAGCGTGCCCAGGTTGTTGGTGATGGCTTCCCAGCGCGATTGCAGGAACAGGCCCGGCCCACCGGCAAACAGCGTTTCCGGCGCAGCATCCGCCGGGTAGCTGAACATGTCGTTATATTCGGTGAGCCAGATGGCCTGTGCCCCGCCAACCGGCAGCGGTGTGCCGACCACTTCCAGATTGCGCAGGAACCAGGGCAGCATCACCACTGTATAGGCCGCTGTGATGACCAGCACCGCCAGCAGTCGCTGCGTCAGGGGCAGTTCCGCCTCGCGCTGCTGCGCCGAACGATAGAACGGCCACAGCACCGCCGCCCAACAGACAAACAGCAGCAGCACGCCATCCGCCCGTGTCAGGTGCCCCAGCCCGGCCAGCCCGCCCACCAGCGCATACAGCAGATAGGTCCGCCGGCCATGCCTGTTTTCCACCGCCAGCCCGACCAGCACCAGACACAGCGAGCCGATCAGCGCGTAAGGGGCGAAGACATCGGTTGACCCCCAGAAGCGCATGAAAAAGCCGCCCAGCAGCGTCATCAGCCCGGCCAGCCAGGCATGCCGCCGCGTCTGCCCCAGGCGTTCGCCCAGCCAGAAGCTGACATAAGCGGCCCCGGCCAGCATCAGCACAAACGGGAACTGCGCAGCGGCATAATCGCCCGGCGCGTTCAGCAGCCACATCCCAGACGTGGCGATCAGCGAGGTCAGCGGCATCCAGTACAGGTGCGACGGCGCGGGCAGGCTTTCCGGCGCACCGATATACACCCACAGGTACGCATCCGTCAGGCCGTGCCCGGTCACCAGCCGCTGCGCCGCATTAAAATGATAGTAGGCATCTGTAAACGATGGCTCCTGCACCAGCCCGCGCATAATCAGCAGCGCACCGGCCAGCGCCACCAGCGCAAAAATCAGTCGTTCACGGGAGCGTACAGCATCGCCGTTTGTATTCGGCATAGATCATGCTCAACATGCTCAATAAGGATAGTTGTAGAAAGCACCCGCGTGCCGTATAACTGTTCCCCGGGCGCGGGCGCTTTCTGCCATCAGACCGGCCATACAACAGACACAAAGGCCCTAACCGTATTGTATACGGAACGAATTCACAGCCAGGATTAAGAATCGCCGCCGGACCCCCAGGGGCGATAAATGAACATCACAGGGTTTCGGAAAATACTAAGCCTGCTTTGGGCGCTTGAACAGCAGGCGATAAAAATCGCTGCCCTGCAGTTCTTCAGAAACCAGCTCCCATCCCTCCAGGCCATATTCATTCAACAGGCGGGTGTAATAATGCTCGACTGTGGTCGCCGCGCGCTCGGCAATCACGATGCGCATGTCTTCCGGCTGGCGCTCCGAAGCACGCACATACACTTCCAGATATTCCCAACGTGCCATCTCTGCCTCCTTGGGTGCAAGTTCATCCAGTTTCGCCAGCCATTTCTGAGCAGTCGCGCTGGTCGGCATGGTGTCCAGCACCGCGCGCGCCGCCTCCAGATGATCCTCAACGATCAGTTCGCGGGCCGCCTCTAACTTCACGTTCGACGCCATCTGCATTCCCTCCTGTAGGAAACCAGTAGATAGGCCTAAGTGTACATCAGACTACAGCCTGTTAACGACTCCCTGCTGCTCCTGTGCCGGGTGATACCGAACAAATAGCCTGCCGGGCTTCTGGATGCCCGGCAGCACAGGGAGCAGATATTGTGTATTGTGGAGAAGTCTGAGGAGATCGACCACTGTCTCCCTGCTTCACTGGCAGGGAGTCCGGTGGTGTCGATTATGCTTTCCAGGAAGGGGGCAGGTTGAGCTTTTTGCGCTTCAGGCGGTCAATTTCTGCTTCCTGCTGTTTGGTCTGCGAAAGCAGCCGGTTACGTTCCTGTTCCACTTCCGCCAGTCGTGCGCGCAGCATGTCATTTTCGGCGGCCAGAAATTCCGTTTCCATATCCCGGTCGCCGCGCATCCGGCGCAGATTTTCGGTTTCCGCCAGATAAGTATAATAATGTTCAATCAGCCGCAGGGTGATTTCGGCAAACAGGTTATAGCCCTTGCCGACCAGCGTCCTGCGCGCTTCGCGCTGAAACGTGGCAATCTGCGTATCTGTTAACCGCTGTCCGCGCAGCTCGTTCACAGCATCCCCCTTTGTACAACACATACTTTCTCTGGCGAAAGTATATCAAATCCTGCAGAAGTGGCAGTAGGAGTTTAGGCCTTCTGTTGGCTGCCGTTCATTTCCACCTTGCGCACACCCTGACGCTTGAACACGTAAGACCGGCCTTCGGCCCCCATCACACCCACCAGTTCCCAGCCCGCCTGTCCCAGCAGGGTCAGCACTTCGTGGAGCGGGCGGTTTTTTAACTGGATTTCCTTTTCGCCGTTGATCTCGTAGCTGGTTGAACCGTAGTTGTAGGTGTAATTCAGCGTCAGA
This sequence comes from uncultured Anaerolineaceae bacterium, assembly GCA_964593565.1. Taxonomy (GTDB): domain Bacteria; phylum Chloroflexota; class Anaerolineae; order Aggregatilineales; family Phototrophicaceae. The sequence continues at coordinate 74,625 of CAZQIY010000007.1, read as the reverse complement.
TATTCCCAGCGAGCGGTCAGAGTCGAAGTACCAATCGGATTAATTGCCATGCTTGAACACCCCTGTCGAGAGTTAACTTCACCCTGCACGATACAGCCTTGCAGGTGTATTTATAATGCATTAAATTGATTTTGGAAAGGATAAAGAAATCAATTGTTGCAGAAATTCTAACAACTGGCGGTGGCGATAGCTTCCGTTTTGGCGCAAAGGCTGGCTGGCAGCAGGTGGCCGTGGCTGTCAGACACCGCTCATCCGGAGCACTTTGCCGACAGTACGCAGCAGGATGTTCATATCCAGCAGGAGGGATTTGTGCCGGATGTAGTAAAGGTCATATTGCAGCTTCACGAGCGCGTCCTGGTCGTTGGCGCCATAGTCGTAGCGCACCTGTGCCCAGCCGGTCAGGCCGGGGCGGATAACAAGGCGGGTGCGATAAAACGGAATCGAAGTCATCAGGCGGGCGACGTGCTCCGGGCGTTCCGGACGCGGCCCCACCAGGCTCATCTCACCGCGCAGTACGTTCACAAGCTGCGGCAGTTCATCCACGCGCATGCGGCGCATCCAGCGGCCAGACCGGGTGCGTCGGGGGTCGTTGAGGGTCGCGAACACCGGGCCGCTATCGTGCTCTGCATTCTGGCGCATGGTGCGGAATTTATAGATCGTAAAGGGGCGCCCGTTAAGGCCGACGCGCTTCTGGCGGTAAATCACCGGCCAGCCATCATCCAGCAGGATCACCAGCGCCGCAAACAGCAGCACAGGCGACAGGATCACCAGCCCGACGGCCGCCAGCACAATATCCAGCAGCCGTTTGACCAGTGAATACGGCTTAAAAAACGCATTTTCATCCAGCGGCAGCACAACGGCCCACTGGTCATCGACATGTTCTACCGGCACACGTCCGGTAATGCGCTCGTACAGGATGGGCATGGGCACGATACTGACCCCGGCAATATAGGCATCCATAATCGCCTGAAAAGTCGTCCCGGCCAGTTCGCCCTTCGAAGTCAGCACCAGTTCGCTCACCCTGTCGCGCATGACGAAGTTCATCAGGTCCTGCCCGGTGCCGATCACCGGAACTCCACAGACCAGCGTGCCCACTTCCTGCTCATCGCCGATAATGCCGACGATGCGATATTCATTGTAGGCTTCCCCATTCACGGCGCTGATAATCGCCTCGGCCGCCCAGCCTGTGCCCAACACCAGCACCCGGCGCGCCTCGCTGGCCCAGCCCGCCACAGTCGGATACAGCGAACGCCACCCGCCGATCAGCATAAACGACACCACGCCATAATACAGCGTGAACAGCCGGGGCAGCGAATCGCGCGTGGAAAAGAAGAAAATCACCAGATAGACGATAATCATCTGGAACGTGAGCACCAGCAGCCGCCGGAACGATGCCCCGCGATCAAGCACAATCCGCAGGTCATAAAAATCGTTGGCGCTGGCCAGCAGCACCCACAGCACGATAAACAGGGGAAACCAGAGGATTTGTGACGCCAGAAATTCAAGGGAAAAATTGCGCTGCCCCACCCACGCCCAGATGCGCAGCGCCACCAGCACCGCCGCCGCCACCGCCGCGATATCGCCCAGCATCAGTAACCAGCGTCGTTCATTCAGTTGGAGTTGGGGGCGCGTCCATGCCATACCGGCTGCTCTACAGGTTGATCCGCATCACCCCTTATTCTACCCCCTGTTCAGGCATTTGGAATGTCTGGATTGCGCAGGCGAAACAGCGCCAGCATGACCACCAGCGCCGCCACGCTGACAAAGATGCCTGGCAGCAGCCAGCCCGGACGATACTCAAATTCAACAATCTGCGCGCCCGGCGGCACTTCCACCGCCCGGAACGCCAGATTCGCGCGGGCAATTTCAACGGGCGTTCCATCAACGCGGGCTGTCCAGCCGGGGTAATAGGTATCGGCCAGCACCAGCCAGCCGCCTGTAGGAGCCTCCACCTGTATTTGCAGGGCATTGGCCCGGTCCTCCAGCGCCACCACCTGCCCCGCTGAATCTGATTCCTGCGGGAGTGCGGGACATTCCCCACTGCCAGCCAGATGTGCCTGTCGCTCCGGCTGCCAGCCTGCATCCGCCAGCGCCGCCGCCAGCGATTCCTCATCCGCATGCCAGCACACCGCTTCGACAAACCACGCCCGCGCGGCTGGCCCATCCAGCGCCACCCGCTGGCCTTCGTCGTTATAAATCGTATCGACAAAGGTGGCCTGCAGCAGGTTATCCGCCTGAGGCAGCCGGGATTCAATCAAATCGAGGTACGCCACAAACGGCCCCGCCCGCAGCGGGTCAAAGTTGTTCAGCAGGGGCCAGCGGTCAATCAGGTTCAGGTTGGGCGCTTCGCTGGCACGAAACGCCTGCCAGCCCTCCGCAGCCACCCGGTAATCCTCAAACAGCAGATGCGTATCGAATACGATGGCGCGTTCGGCTTCTTCCGGCCAGTAAGCGCGGGCCTCCCCCACTGGCACGGTGTCCAGCCGGTCATAAAAGGCAGCCGGCACCGTCGGGTTTAACCCCCAGGCAGCCCACGTCAGATCAACGGCGACAAATGCCAGCACCGCCAGCCCCCACCAGGGATAGCGGCGGCTGTCCCGGTCCGGCTGGAGCAGAGTCAGCGCGCCGGCCCCCGCCCCCAGCAGCCCGGTGATGATCATGGCGCGCCGCAGCACCTCCAGCGCCTGGGCAGTATCCGGGTCTTCCATTGTCGAAATGAGCGCCGGGGCCGCAAACAGCGCCAGCAGCGCCGCGCCGATGCACCCAGCCACTGCCAGCCGCGTGCCAAAAAAGAGCCTGTACCCGCGCCCCCAGGACTGTGTGCCGATGCCGGCCAGCACGCTGAGCGCAAACACCGTCCACAAATGCCAGCGCACAGGCGCCTGAAACAGATCAAAGGTCGGGATGTGGTTGAACAGAAACGGAAATATGGGGGTATTGCTGCCCAGCGCAAAGACGAACGCCACCAGCGCGATCCCCAGCCAGAACGGGATGCTCCACTGGGCCGGCAGTTCGTCCAGGTTCCGGCGGAAGCGGCGCAGCACCCAGCCCAGCCCGGCCGCCAGCGCACTGACCAGCGGCAGCAGGCCGATATACACCGCGTCCTCAAAAAAGGCACCTTCCGTCAGATAGGTGCCGTCGCCGGGGTTGCCAAACACATTCGGCGACAGAAAATTGAGCGTGCGCGCCGGGCCATAGCTGAAGTTCATCGCAAAATCGTAATCGACCCCGGCTGACCGCTGCGACGTGCGCAGCAGTTCCACTGTCGGCAGCAGTTGGATCGAGGCGACGGCCGCCGCCAGCAGCACCCCGGCCCCCACCATTGCCAGCCGCTGCCAGCCATCCGCTGGCCGGTGCCGCGCCAGCCAGTACAGCGCCATCAGCCCGGCCAGCAGCATACTGTACCAGGCCGTCTGCGCATGCCCCGCCAGCAGTTGCAGGCCCGCCAGCAGCGCCAGCCAGCCGACATCACGCGGCCGTTTGTACATCAGGATGCCCAGCACGGCCCACATCACCCAGGGCATCCAGGCCGCCGCGCTGATGGCCGGATAGGTGCCAAGCCGCGCCACCAGATACCCGGTCAGGCCGAACGCCAGCGCGCTGACGCCCCGCCCCAGCACCGGCAGGCCCAGCCGCCCGGTAAATGCCCACATGCCCCACCCGGCAATCAGCAGATGCAGCACCGCCGTAACACTCATGGACCAGGCCAGCGGCAGCACCAGCCCGGGCCAGTGAAACGGGTAAAACAGGGCGGACTGATAATTGGCGATTAAGGGCGCCCCGGCGCCGTTGTAGGGGTTCCACAGCGGAAGCTGCCCGCCCCGCAGCATGTCGAAGGCATATTCGCGCCAGGGGTAAAACTGCAAGGCTGGCAGCCCCCAAAAGAACACCTCGCCCAGCAGCAGCCGGTGGAAAATCACCAGCAGCGTCAGGCCGAGTAACAGAAGTGGGAGTCTTGAGGGCAGGCGATCAGTCATCGGCGCAGCATTCTCCAGCCAGCTAAGCTCAGGCACAGGATAAAACTCACCATAGAAACCAGCGCAGCGGCGGCGGTCTGCTGGTTCAGGCTTTCCACGATACCGGCATCCGGCAACCCCGCCCAACCCTCCTGCGGCCAGCCATAGGCATCCAGCGCGGGCGGCGCGTCGTAGTCGAGATTTTCGTAGATGAAAACCTGATCCACTTCTGCCCGCAGCGCCAGCCGTTCATGCAGCATCGGGTAGGTGGCAATCACGTGGCTGACGTGCCACTGGGCCAGCACTTCCGTATCGGGCACCGCCCCCTGATTGGCGGCCAGCAGCAGCGCCTCCGGGTCGCGTTCGTCGCCTTCCTCCGGTTCCAGATCAAGCGGGGGCAGCACGACGGTATATTCCGTGACTGGCACGCCGCTGCCCTGCTCTACAGCCTGCACGATGCCGGTAAGCTGGAACGGATCGACCCCGTAAAACAGCGACAGATCATGGGCTGCGGCCACCTGCTGTTCCAGGGCATAATTGGGCGAATAGATGCGCGCCGGGTTTTCCTCCAGCAGCACCTCCACCAGCGCCGCCTGATGAGTCCGCCACTGGTCCGGCCCGCGCCATTCCAACCACTGCCAGCCGGTCCAGGCCAGGTCCGCAAATAAAATCATCGTCAGGGCAGCGGCCATCTGCTCCGGAGTCAGGCGTCCATAAAAAGCCAGCAGCAGCACCACCCCCAGCAGCAGGCCCACCCCGATCACCCCCGCGCCAATGGTTACGGGCAGGTCAGTAAGCATGGCCAACGTAAAGCCGCCGCAAAACAGCGCCGCGCCCATCGCCCCGGCGATCATCAGCCGCTTAACCGCCAGACGGTGGATCGGGTCGCCCTGGCGCAGGCGCTGGACAGTGTGCATCAGGGTTTGCAGGCCATAACCCGACAGCAGGCTGCTGACCAGCACCACCACAAACCACGCCCGCGATGGCACCCGGAACCAGCGCAGAAAAGGCAGCAGATCGACCAGCGCCACCCACAGCGGGCTGTTGATACCCAGCGCATACAGGATCGCCAGCACCAGCACGACGGTCCAGAAAGCGTGACGGCGCGGCGCAGATGCTACTGCGACCCCGGCCAGCAGCAGCACCGGCAGCCCCACATAGACCACCGTTTCCGGATTGCCACTGTGGGGCGGCAGCAGCAGGCCGATCAGATGGCCGCCTTCAAGCGAGAACACCCCGGCATCGGCGGCCGTCATGTCTGCCCGACTGAGGTAAGGCCGCCAGCCAAGCAGCGGCACCGTCACTGACAGCGTCAGCAGCACCAGCACGCCGCCGCTCAGCAGTCCTCCGGCCAAACGCCGCCATGCCTGCGCCTGTGCAACCTGCCAGAGGCCATAAGCCGCGGCCAGCGCCAGCGCGAACAACCCCAGGCGCACATCCGCCAGCACGGTCAGCGCGGCGAATATCCCGATCAGCAGGCTGTGCAATAACGGGCTGCCTGTCTGCTCTGGCCGGGTCATCTGGCGGACGGAAAGCATCAGCCAGGGCCACCACGTCAGCGCGTACAGCAGATCAACATGCCCGGCCCCAATGTGCCCCAGAGTCTTTGCAGAAAATACATAGGCCAGCCCGCACAGCAGCGCAGCGGAGGCTGACAGTTCCACCCGGCGCGCCCAGCGCCACATCCCCCACCCCGCCAGCAGCAGATGCACCACGATCAGCGTGTTCAGGTGAACCGCCGCTGGCAGCAGCAGCGCCAGCCATTGCAGGGGATAGGCTGTTTTGTTCAGTGGATTGGCCGCGAAGGGCTGCCCTGCCAGGATTGTCTGCTGCCAGAAGGGAAATTCCCCCTGCCCCAGCACTGCTTCCCGCAGATGCAGCGCCGCTGGCCAGTGCGACAGTGCCGCATCAGAAAACCGCGCTTCTGGCACGAAGGGCAGCGACTGTGGGCGCAGCCCCGCCAGCACCAGAAAGATTCCCCCCAGGACGAGAATCAGAAGGCTAAGGCGCATAAATGATCACTTCGCCGCTGCGTGCCACCTCCTGAAGCTCCGCCAGGCAGGGGGCATCCCCCAGTTCCGCCTCCCAGGGGCCATAAAGGACGAACTGCACATCGTAGTTTTCAAGCAGGCGCTGGCAGTCTGTCCCGGTGGCATACCAGTCTGTCACCTGCTGTTCCTTCTGGCTGGCCTCCAGCGTCTCGAACGGATGGCCATGCACCACCCGCACTGACGCCCAGCCCGGCAGCCACTGGCTGACCACTTCAGACGCCAGAATCACGTCCTCGAGTTCGGTCTGCCGGTCCACCCAGGCAAACGCCGTAATGTAGTCGCGTTCCAGAAATAACCCCTGCGCTGCCTCTGGCCGGTTGATCAGGACCGGGAAAGTGGGCACCAGCAGCACAAACAGATGCGACAGCGCAATGACCGGCAGGGCCAGAATAAGCACGCGATAGCGCCAGCGCCGGCTGGAAAATCGCTGGAACCAGAAGGCTTCCAGAGCACGGGTTGCAAAATAGGCCAGCGGCATCATCATCCCGACCATAAAACGGCGCTGAATGGAGGTGGGCAGGTACACCGCCACCACGATCAGTGCCAGCCACAGCAGCATAAAACGATCATCATGCGCTTCTGGCTGGCGAACCGCGCGATACAGGCCCGGCACAGCGATGATCAGCGGAAAAACAAAGCCGATCAGCAGTTCCAGCAGCGAAGGCGCTTCCGTGACGTTCTGGCTGGCCCATTCTGCCATTGCCGGGTTATAGATCACCACTGCGGCATAATAGGCCGCCAGCGGCACCGCCGGTAGCAGGATCACCAGCAGCCAGGACAATTCGCGCACGATCACCTGCCGCTTCTGCCACCAGTGCCACCCGGCATACACCACCAGCGCCCCCCCAAAGGGCACCAGCGCCTGCGGGTACAGTAATCCCAGCCCCAGGCTCGCCAGCGCAGCCCCCACCCCGGGGTTGTTCAGGCGCGGCTCTTCGGTCATACCAGGACGAAACGCCCAGATCACAATGCTGACCAGCAGCGCCAGACAGGCAACCGCCAGCGGGAAATGCACATTTACAAGGGTGCTTTGCAGCGGGAATGCTTCCGGGATTGTCAGATCAGGCGTATCCACACTACCGCCGGGCAGCAAGGCGTACAGCCAGCCCAGGCCACCCCCCAGCGCGACCAGCACCATAAAAATGCGCCGCGTCCGCACCCGCATCCAGATCGTGGCCGCCAGTTGATACAGCGCCAGATACATGATGACAGCCGCGATAACCCGCGCCGCGTGAAACACCACCAGCGGCGGAATGCCCGTCAGGCCTGCAAGCTGCCCCATAGCCGGGTACAGCACCTGAATCAGCGCCCCGCCGTGAGGTTCCGGCGTGTGCTGAAAATGCACCAGCCATTCGCCATGTGTGCCGAGCATCATCTTACTCAGGTAAGTCGCGCCATCGCGCGAATTGTGCAGCACCCCCATAAACTGCCAATCATCTACCGAGGGACCTGCCACAGCCAGCAGACCGTAGGGCGCAAACGCCAGTAGAACCAGCGCCACCGCCACGAAAGTCACCCAGCGCCATTCCGCTGACGCGACGTGCGTGGTAAAGCCTGATTGCATGATGCTATCCTTTGGTTTAATGTCGCCTGTTTGCCTCATGATTCTGGCGCAGGGTATAATGTGAGATAAGGTGCCTGTTGTACCCAGGGCACATCCATAGCCACATTGTACAACGACTATCAGCCGATGCCAGTAAAGCCAAATCTCAATTATGAGCCAACCCGAAGCCCTCTACCGATTGCAGGAAACTGATCTTAACATCCTGCGCAGCCAGCAGCGCCTGAGCGAGATTGATCACCTGTTGGCCAATGACGCAGTGATCCAGGCCGCCAATGCCCGGCTGGAAGCCGCCCACAACACCCTCAACCCGCTTAAAAGCCGGCTGCGCAGCCTGGAACATGATATTGTGACCAACGAGAGCAAAACCCGCACCACAGAACAGCAGCTTTACAGCGGCGCTGTGAAAAACCCCAAGGAAATGCAGGACATGCAGCAGGAGATTGACTCCCTAAAACGCTGGCATGGGGAACTGGAAAACAGCCTGCTGGAAACTATGCTGCTGGTCGAAGAGGCGGAGCAGCAGCTCCAGCAGGCCGAAGCGAATCTGGCGCAGGTGTCCGCAGAACGCGGGCAGGAGCATAAGCATCTGCTGGAGGAACAGGCCACCTTGCAGGCCCAGCTTGAACAGTTCCAGCAGCGCCGCACACAAGTCTTAACGGAAATTGCCCCGGAAAACGTCAAAACTTACAATAGCATGAAAGTCAGAAAGCATAACCAGCCAGTGGCGGTCATGCACGGTAACACGTGCAGTTTCTGCGGCGTCGCCCAGACTATGGCTATCGAGCGCGAAGTGCGACAGGGGGTCCGGCTGGTGCTGTGCAGCAACTGTGAGCGGATTCTGGTTCCGGCATAGGCAGGAGATGGCAGAATGGGATTTGATGTAGAAAATTTTGGGATCGGCCTGCTGGCAGGGTGGGCCAGCGCCTATGCAGCTTATCGTTTTCGCAGACAGATCAGCAATGTCGTGACCAGCACCCGCCGCAGCGCGGCCAATGTCGGTAATTATGCCACCCGCAGCGCGGATAATCGTTATGTTCACGACCTGATCGAACTGGCCGAAACCCATCATCTGGCGGGGCGCTTTGCACGGCTGTCTGATCTCATGATCGAACCGCGCTTTATCCCTGCGCCAGCCCTGGCTGCGCCGCCGGACGACGAGGTTGTCCACAGCGTCTTTCATATCATCCCGCAGGTCCACGATCACCCCTACCTGCACGCCGTCTACAACCTGGAAACCCTCTCGATTGACGACCTGGCCACCGGCAGCCGCGCCCTGGCCCTGCTGGGACTGCCCGGCAGCGGGCGCACCACCGCCCTGCTGACCATCGCGCTGCACAGCCTGGGCCGCACCGAATTTCTCACCTACGAGGACAAGGTACAGAAGCACATTGACGAGGAAGAAGCCGCGCTGACAGACAAGGAACGGGCAGCCCGCGCCAGAGAACGCCAGGAAATTGAGGAACTGGCCCGCGAGCGCCTGAGCGAACAGCATGGCATTACCCTCAGCCGGGCGGAAGATCGCGCACAGGCACGGCGTATCAACCAGTTTGTGCCGGTCTATGTGCATCTGGCCAATGTTCACATTTCGGCGGAGGAGTACGGCAGCCAGATTGACCCCGCCGAGCCGCTGGTCCGCGCTGTCCAGAGCCAGGTCGGGCCGATCACGGCGCGCACGCTGCCGCTGAACCTGTACCGCTGGCTGGCACAGAATCAGGCGCTGCTGCTGATCGATGGCCTGGATGATCTGCCCGCAGAGGAACAGCGCGAAAAGTGTATCTGGCTGCGCGAGCTGCTTAACACGTATCCGGACAATTTTTTCATTATCGCCGGGTCCCCCTATGGCTACAGCCCGCTGGCCCGCATGGGGCTGGCACCCATCTACCTGCGCCCCTGGAATGACCTGAACATCGAGCAGGCGGTGACCCGCTGGGCCAGCGCCTGGCCGGAAATCGGCGGCACACGCCGCAAACCTGCCCCGCGTCCGGATGAGGCCGCCCTGGCGCGCGCTCGTGCCAATAATCGCGCCCTGTCGCCGGTTGATCTTTCGCTCAAGCTGTGGGCCACCTTTGCCGACGATATGGAAACCACCGGCTATGAAGGCTGGCTGCGCGCGTTTATCGCCCGTCACCTGCCGCCCAGATATACACCGGACATGATTCTGTCGCAGCTTGCCCAGCTTGCCGCTCTGCAGTTGGATGAGGGCTTTATCACGCAGGAAAAGATGGAAACACTGATCCAGTCCGACGCGCTGGCAGACGATCTGCTGGCCGAAGCGCCAGAAGAAGCAGAAGCGAACGAGGAACCGGCCCCCACACCCCGGCGCAAAGGCAAAAAAGCCGAAGAAACCAGTGTGCAGGGCACATTCCTGAACGCCCTGCGCCGCAGCGGCCTGCTGGTCAGTTACCGGGGCGGGCGCTACCAGTTCCGTCACCCGTTTGCCGCCGCCTATCTGGCCAGCCTGACTCTGAAAAACACCAGCACCCTGACCGACAGGGCGCAGAATCCGGCCTGGTCGCAGGCAATTGCCTATGCCGGGCTGCATACCTCCATTGAACCAGCGGTCAAGGTCCGGCTGAGCGCGGCGCCGGATGTGCTGCATAATCATGTACTGGAAGTCTCGCGCTGGCTGCCCTATACCCCTGCCAGCACCACCTGGCGCGGGCCGCTGCTCAAGCATATCGGCAATATGCTGATCGCACCGAACCAGTATCCGCTGGTCCGGGAACGGGCCGCCGCCGCGCTGATCGGCACACGCGACAGAAACACGCTGCTCATCTTCCGGCAGGCCGCCCGCAGCACCAATGCGCATGTGCGCAAACTGGCCTGCCTGGGCATGGGGGCCATTGGCAGCCCGGATGCGATCAGGGACCTGGTGGCGCTGCTGGAAGATCAGGTCAACGATGTACAGATTGCCGCCACGCTGGCCCTGGGGGCTATCGCGACAGAGCCGGCCCTGGAAGCGATGATGATTGTCCTGACGGAAGGATCAGAGCAGATGCGGCAGGCGGTGACAGAAACGCTGGCTGCTATCCCGGATGAAGGCCACCCGGTGCTGTACGATGCCATTCATCACGACGAGATGATGGTGCGCCGCGCAGCCACCTTCGGCCTGCGGCGGGCCGCCACCCGCTGGGGGATGGATGCGCTGTACCGCGCTTTTCTCGAAGACGACCAGTGGTATGTGCGTTCTGCGGCACAGCAGGCTTTTTATGATTTGCAGCAGCAGGAAGATCGCGGCCCCCGCAGCTACCCTGCCCTCGATTCTATCCCCTGGCTCAGCGAGTGGGCCGGGGCGCGGGGCGAAAATGTCCCTGCCGGGCCGGGCGCCGTCCAGGTGCTGCTGAATGCCCTTCAGGAAGGCGACCCCGAAGTTCGGGTGATGGCCGCCCGGGTGTTAGGTCAGCTTGGCGAAGTGACCAGCGCCAGGACAATATATGCCGCGCTGCGAGACCGCCAGGAGGAAGTGCGCGCCGCCGCCTATCATACGCTGGCAGATTTTGAAACGCAGCTTGGCGAGCCGCTGCCCGCGCCGGCCTGAAGCAGCTTATTCAGCCAGGGGCAGCTGCTCGTTTTCAGCCGGGCAGGCCAGCACCTGCGTCGAATCGCTGTGGAAGATATATTCTGTCTCGCCTGCCATGAGGACGATGCGATAACCGAAGATGGTAATGGGGGTATAGGTCTGGCCGGGTTGTGGGCACCCCAGACTGCTGTCGGTCCAGGTTACGGGCATCACATCCACAACGCGGATGCGCACCATTGGCAGGCCAAGCTGATCTGCCAGACGGCGCTGGGCCACTGCCACAGTGTCCGCCGCCACAGGGTCCATCTCCAGCAGTAAACTTTCGGTGCGTTCGGCACTGTTTTCTGCGTCCTCGCACAACCGCAGCGAAGACCGGGTATCGGTATGATATTCGTAGGTCTGGCCACCGGCCTGCAGCACGAAACGAAAACCTTCAATCTGGGCGTTTTCAATTTCGCCGGCGCGTGCTTCGCCACAGCCCAGGTCAAGGCTGGTCCACACCGCGCGCTCCAGCCGCAGAATCCGCACCGCACTGACATCGACTTCGGCATGTTCCGCCAGGTCTTCCAGCGCGCGCTGCAGCAGAGGTTGGGCCAGCGCCGGAACCTGAAGCGACTCAGGCACCGGGGTCAGGGTCATCAGATCCGCCGGGCCGGGCAGCCCCAGCGGCGTGGCCGTCGGCGTCACCGGGGTTGGGGTATAGGTGACCGTCGGGGGAATCAGAGTCAGGGTGGGCACCGGAGTCCTGGCGGCCTCTGCGGCACAGCCCACCAGCGCCAGCAGGACCAGCGCGCCCCACACCCCGACTCTAACTCGCAGCGTCACCTGCCAGCCGACTTTCCAGGTCCTCAGTGGAGATTCCTTCGACTGCGATAACTTTTTCACGCCCGTTGATGCCAGCCACAATTTCAATCTGTTCCACATCAACTTCCAGAATGCCCGCCAGAAAATCCGTCAGTTCCTTGTTCGCGGCGGGGTCGCCTGCCGGGGAGGCCTGCAAACGAATACGCAGCGAGCCATCCTCGTTGATCCCGGCAAACTCGGTTGCCTCTGCGCGGGTGACAACGCGCACTGTAAAGGCGGCACCACCCTTTGCATCCGTAATTTCAAATTTGCGTTTGTCTGGCATGTCTTCCTACTTTCCTGGGGTTATGCGCAACCGGCATTATACCCTCTATTGTACTCTGAATTCCGCCAGCACAGAAATTACGTCAGAAGGCAAAATTACGCACCAGCGTCATCAGCACAGAGATTCCCAGGAACACAATCAGAGGGCTGAAGTCAATCATCCCGGTTTGGGGCAGCATATTCCGCACAGGCTGAAGCACCGGTTCCGTGACATCGTACAGAAAACGCACAATTGGGTTACTACGATCAATATCCGGGAACCAGCTTAAAAGCACCCGCGCCAGCAGGATAAACTGATATACCTGCAAAACAAGAAAGATCAAACTCAGGATTCCGCCCATTATTTTCCTTACTCCTTACGTGATCCAAAGATGGCCCGGCCAACGCGGACAATGGTTGCGCCTTCTTCCACCGCCACCGGATAATCATCGGTCATTCCCATACTTAAATCCGGCAGCGCCACCCCAAAATCCTGAGCCAGTGCCGCCCGCAGCCGTGCCAGCCCTGCGAAGATCGGGCGGGCCTGTTCCATATTCGACACGATGGGGGCCATCGTCATCAGGCCGCGCACGCGCACACCCGGCAGCGCCAGAATCTGCTCTACGACCTGCCAGAACGCTGTGCGTACTGCGGCGTCTGTCGCCCAACCGGCCACCGGGAATCCGCCCTTGCTTTGCTCGCCGGAAATATTAATCTCCAGCAGCAGGTCGAGCGTCCCGCCGGCTTCCGCCATCCGTTCAGAAAGTTTCGCGGCCAGTTTCAGCCGGTCCACCGAATGCACCACCTGGAACAACGCCGGGATTTGCCTGGCTTTGCGGCTTTGCACATGCCCCACCATATGCCACGTCACCGGGGCCGGCAGCCGTGCATTGGTTTGTGGGATTTTGTCCGCAGCTTCTTCTACGCGATTTTCGCCAAAATGTTGCACCCCGGCCTCTGCCGCCGCCAGAATCTGCTCTGGGGGGTGAGTTTTGCTCACCGCCAGCAGAGTCACTTCAGATGGGCTGCGCCCCACCCGCTGGCAGGCCGCGCGAATATTATCCTGCACACGTGCTACATTGTCTGCAATCGTCATAAGGCAATCACGGCTCCGAACCGGCCTGTCCGTCCCTGCTCTGCCCGGTGCGAATAAAACTCGTCGGTGTGGGCTGCGGTACACACCCCGGCAACCTCAATCTGTTCGACGCCTGCCCGCTGCAGGTCCAGCCGGTTGGCCGCCCACAGGTCAAGATAAGCCGTGCCGTCGCGCGGGTCGCGGCGGATGAGGCCATCCACCGTGCCGAAGTAATCCTCCACCGCGGTGACCACTTCCTCGCCCACCTGATAACACTCCGGCCCGATACTCGGCCCAATGCCTGCCTGAATATCCGCTGGTTTGCAGCCATACGCTTCAACCATAGTGCGGACAGTATTGGCCCCCACGCCCTGCACCGTCCCACGCCAGCCTGCATGGGCCATACCGATCACCCGCCTTACCGGGTCATGAAACAGCAGCGGCACACAGTCGGCAAAACGCATCGACAGCGGGGTTCCGGGCCGGTCTGTCACCATCGCATCGGCCAGCGCCAGCCAGCGCCGCCCGCGCACCGGGTTATCGGCAAGAATAACATCTGCACTGTGCACCTGCCACACTGAGCAGGTCCGCGATTCATCTACCCCCAGGGCCTCATACATCAGTTCGTGGTTGCGCCGCACCGCTGCCGGACTGTCACCGACATTGCCGCCCAGGTTCAAAGACGCCCAGGGCGCGGCACTCACACCGCCATGCCGGGTAAAAATACCGTGTGCCAGTTTCGGCCAGGACTCAAACTGATAATAGATCAGACTGTCGCGCACAACTTTCTGCAATACGCCACCCTCTCTTCTGCAGGATTTCCCCAGCGTATGCCAGAGTATATATCGGCCGCGGATCGGATTTCAACGTCACGAACTGAACAGGTATCAAACAGGAAGCGGTTTTCAGACAATACCCTCACTTGCAGGCCAGTGTATTTTAGATATATACTGCGTAAAGCTTACACAATAAATATAATTGGTAAGATTGCGAATCGCCCTGAACGCGCATCTAAAAATAGGCCAGTATCAAGAATTTGAAAGGAGAATGCGCGGGTACATTCCATTGGTAATTGTGCTTGGCGCTGGTCAGTATTTATGAACATACGTGAGGAGCGGCACAAACACCACCGCAGCATCTCGGTTCTGATTGTAGATGACCATCCCCTGTTCCGCGATGGCCTGAGTGTAGCGATTGACCTGGAAGATGATATTCGGGTTGTCGGCCAGTGCGCCGATGGCGAAGAAGCGCTTTATGCCGCGCAGACTCTTCAGCCAGACGTGGTGCTGCTGGATATTAACCTGCCTTCGATGAACGGCCTGCAGGTCACGCGCCAGCTTAAAACCGAGCGTGCCCAGGTTGCCGTTGTCGTCGTAACAGCTTACCACGACAGCCAGCAGGTGCTGCATGCCATGCGCACCGGCGCTTCTGCATACTGTTCCAAAGACATTAACCCGGAAGAACTGATCGCCATAATTCGGGATGTGGCCAGCGGCTTGTATATTGTTGGCGATGAACGCCTGGGCGAGCGAGAGCTAAAAGCCTGGCTGAGTGCCAGTGTCGAGGCGGCCACCGGCCCCTATGCCATCGACCCGGAAGATCATTTTATCCCTCTCAGCCCGCGCGAGATGGAAATTCTGCAATTTGTCGTGCGCGGCCTCAGCAATAAGGAAATTGCCAAATCGCTGCGCATCAGCCACCAGACGGTCAAAAATCATATGACCTCGATCCTCAAAAAACTTAACGTTCAGGATCGTACCCAGGCCGCCGTGACCGCGTTACGCTATGGCTGGGTACGCATTCAGGACACCGGTTCAAATGAAAATCCAGTAGGCAGGGTATAAATGGCGGCAGCTTCGTTTGACGATCCTAAAGAGAACATTATTGAACTCATCACCGCAGAAATGCGGCGCATCCAGACTGCTCTCAACGAAATCAAGGGCCAGATCGAACAAACCCAGAATGTCGTAGACCGCGAACAGCAGCGGAACAGCGACATCGCCACAGAACTGCGCACCGTCCAGGATAACATCGACACCATCCCCAGGCAGGATATCCGCGCCAAGTATGACGAAGCACTGGATGCCCGTTTCCGGCTGAGTACAATGCGCGGTCAGCTTGAAAAACTGCAAACCCGCCAGCAGATCCTCGAAGAACAGCAGGGCCTGCTCAACCGCCTGCTGAATATGGTGCGCGGCGCTGATATGCTGCCGGATTCTACCAGCGCAGCCCAGCCTGTGGCGGCCATTAGCAGCTTTGCCGGCATCGCCCGTATTGTCCAGGCACAGGAAGAAGAACGCCAGCGCCTGGCCCGCCAGATGCACGATGGCCCGGCCCAGTCGCTGACCAACTTTATTCTGCAGGCGGAAATCTGCCAGCGTTTGTTCGACCGCAACCCAGACCGCGCCGCCGAAGAACTGGATAACCTCAAAACCAGCGCCAGCGTCACGTTTCAGAAGGTGCGCGACTTCATTTTTGATCTGCGCCCGATGATGCTGGACGATCTGGGGGTGGTTCCGACAGTGCGCCGCTATGTCGAATCGTTCCGCGAAAAGAACGATATCGATACCAGTCTGGAAATTATGGGCGAGGAACGGCGGCTCGAAACGGCGCGTGAAGTGCTGATCTTCCGGGGTATTCAGGAACTGATGGCCCAGGCCCGCGACTATGCCAACCCGAACAAACTGCGTGTCCAGCTTGATATTGGGGGCAGCCGTGTAAAGGCAGTGGTCGAAGATGACGGGCGCGGCTTTGATGCCGAGGCGGCGATGGCAAACCGCGACCAGCCCCAGGCAGATACGCGGGTACAGAGTCTGATGACCCTGAAGGAAAAATATGAACTGGTGGGGGGAACCATTTCGATTACAAGCAGCGAAACAGAAGGCACTGTGATTCGCCTGGAAATACCTTCCGAAGACAACGGCTTTTAAATTATCCTGGCTACAGACACCGGATCAAGCAGCCTGCTGGCAGCAGAATTAATTTTTAGACTGTTTGCCAGTTGCTCTGAATTGAATACACTTAGTAAAGAGCTATTGGTGATAATTCGCCCGCTGGCTTATACGTAGGCGGGTGGGACAGCCACACCCCGGACGGAGGAATCCATGCAAGGACGTGTACTTATCATACTGGCGTTCATTATCATTCTCGCGGCAATCGTTGTGGTTGTCGTCCTGCCCACGCTCCAGAACAACCAGGCTCCGGTGAGAACTGAGTCAGGCACGCCCGGAGCGGTAGTATCGCAGCAGCAAAACCTACCGACGCCCACACCGCTGTCATTCGTGAATGTGGTGATCGCCGTACAAAATCTGCCACGCGGTTTTCGCATTCCGTCCAATGCTGTTGACCTGCGCCCCTGGCCGGAAGAATCCGCACCGTTTAACGGCATCACCAATCTGGAAGATGTGATTGGCAAGATTGCCCGTACGGAAATCTTTCAGGAGCAGCCCATCCTCACCAGCATGGTAACCGATGATTACCAGAGCCTGGCGGATGTCGGTTCGCAGGCGGCGGCGGTGCTGCCCAGCGGGTTAATCGCAGTGTCGATCCCGATCAACCGTCTCACCAGTGTCAGTTACGCTATCCAGGATGGCGATCATGTTGATGTGATCCTTTCCATGCTGTTTGTGGACGTGGATGATGTCTTCCAGACGATTGCACCAAACCTGATTACGCTGTTCCAGTTTACCGAAGAAGGTATCCAGACCAGCGAAACACTGGAAGGCCGGCCAGACAGCACCAGCCTTGGCGCGGCTATCATCAGCCCTTCAGAACGGCAGCGCCCGCGTCTGGTGACCCAGCGCACCGTTCAGGATGCCCTGGTCCTGCATGTTGGCGATTTCCCGATCAATGCGGATTTCCTGGGTCAGCCGCCCACCCCCACCCCTGTGCCCGATGCGGATGAGGAAACAGCCGACGGGACGCCGGTAGCATCGCCCACACCCAGCCTGCCCACCGTCGTTACTCTGGGCGTCACACCGCAGGATGCTGTGGTGCTGGTCTGGGCTATCGAAGCCAAACTGCCGATCACGCTGGGGCTGCGTTCTGCTGCGGATACCACACGCACCACCACCCAGGCCGTGACGCTGGACTACATTATGGCGAACTTCGATATTAACCCGCCCGGCAAACGCCAGTACACTATTGAACCGGCCATTCGCAGCGTTCGCCAGCTGCTGCAGGAAGAAGAACTCTCCCTGACCAGTGGTGCCACGAATGCGGGTGGCGGTTAATTGACAGCGGTTTAGAGTTAGGATTACCGGTATGAGTAAAACAGAATCAGCGCCTTCTGGCAGCGATGAGGTGATCACGATCCTGCTCGTCGATGATATTCCGGATACCCTGGAAAACATCAAGAAGCTCATCAGCTTCGAGCCGGACATGAAGGTCATTGGCACCGCCCGCACAGGGACTGAAGGGGTGGCGCAGGCCAAGGAACACAAACCGAATATCATCATCATGGACATCAACATGCCGGACATGGACGGTATTCAGGCCACAACCCTGATTACCGAAGCCGTGCCGACCACTGCGGTAATCATGATGTCTGTGCAGAACGACCCGGATTATCTGCGCCGGGCCATGCTGGCGGGGGCACGCAACTTCCTCACCAAGCCGATTGAAATGGATGAGCTGTACAACACCATCCGCACCGTGCATGCGCGCAACAAACCCATTGCCGCCCAGTATGCCGCGGTTGCGGAAGGGGTAAGAGAACTGCGCCCCAAAGTGGCAGATCGTGCCCCGACGGAACGCGCCGGCCATATCATCACCGTGTACAGCCCCCAGGGTGGGGTTGGTACCACCACCGTGGCCACCAGCGTGGCTTCCGGGCTGATGAAGGAAGGCAGCAAGGTGCTGCTGGTCGATGCCGATCTTCAGTTCGGCGATGTCGGCATTATGCTGAATCTTCAGTCACAATCGACCATGGTGGAGCTTATTCCGGATGTCGATGATCTGGATATCGAACTCTTCGAGAACATCGTCGCCACCCATGACAGCGGTCTGAAGGTGCTGCTGGGGCCGGCACGCCCGGAATTCTTCGAGGAAGTGGAAAAATCGCCGGAGGCACTTTCGCAAATTCTGAAGAAAGTGTCGGGCAGTTACGATTTCATCGTCATTGATACCTCTACCCGCGTCGACGAGATCACCCTGTCGCTGTTCGATATCTCCACCAGAATTGTGCTGGTCTGTAACCCCACAATTCCCAGTGTGAAAAATGCGCGACTGGTGCTGGATCTCTTCGATAAACTTCATTACCCGCCGGATAAGGTCATGCTGGCGGTCAACCGCACGGCTGATGACCGGCAGGGGCGGCGGCATGGGGTTTCTCTGGAAAGAATCTCGGACTTCCTCAAGCGTCCGGTGGTGACCGCCATACCCTCTAACGAACAGATGGTGAGCCGTGCCATCAACAAAGCGGTGCCGGTTGTCGCATCTGAACGAGACAAGAGCAAATCCCCTATCCGGGAACTGCTGGAGTTATCTGAAGCGATCTATGGCGCGCTGGAAGGCACGCCAGAACCCGAACCCGAAGTTGAAGCAGAGCCTAAGCGTCCCTCCGGGCTGCGGTTACGCCTGGGGCGCTAGCTTCTGATATCATGAGCACACAGGTTGCAGGCAAACGTACGTCAGGAACAAGGTAGCTATTGGGAGGACACATAGAATGTCCCTGTTAAGGCGGATTGAAAAAGGAAATACTGGCGGCGACGACCAGGAAGGCGGCGCTGATGAATCCAAGCTGGCAGCCATGCGCCAGCGGCGTCAGGTGGTCAGCGATGTGAGCCGGCCTGGCGCACGAACCTCTGACAACTCTTACATGGACCTCAAGGTTCGTGTTCAGAACAAGCTGCTTTCTGAACTGGACTCTATGGATATCAGACAGACAGCCCAGGTGCGTTCGCACATCGAGGAGCTGTTTAACTCTATTCTGGCGGATGAAAGCCTGGTCCTTTCGCGGGCAGAACGCCAGCGCCTGTTTGAAGCCATCGTGGCGGATATTCTGGGCTTTGGCCCGCTGGAAAGCCTGCTGGCGGACGATACCATCACAGAAATTATGGTCAACGGGCCAAAGAACGTGTTTATCGAGCAGAAGGGTATGATCACCCGCGCTCCGGTCATCTTCGATGATGAAGAACATGTGATGCGCATCATTGACCGTATCGTGGCACCGCTTGGCCGGCGCGTAGATGAAAGCTCGCCGCTGGTCGATGCGCGTCTGCCGGATGGTTCGCGTGTGAACGCCGTCATCCGCCCGCTGGCGCTGTGCGGCCCCACCATCACGATCCGTAAGTTTTCCAAGAAGCCGCTGACGGTGGATGATCTGATCCGCTTCGGGTCGATGACGAAGGAAATCGCGGAATTTCTGCGGGCGTGCATTATCGCGCGGCTCAACATCATCGTGTCCGGCGGCACGGGTTCCGGTAAGACTACCCTGCTCAACGTCCTTTCCAGCTTTATCCCGAACAACGAACGCATTGTCACTGTCGAAAACGCCGCGGAACTTCAGCTTCGGCAGGAGCATGTGGTAACACTGGAAAGCCGCCCGGCCAACATTGAAGGTAAAGGCGCGATTTCTATTCAGGACCTGGTGGTGAACTGTCTGCGTATGCGGCCAGACCGCATCATCGTTGGCGAATGCCGCGCGGGTGAAGCGCTGGACATGCTGCAGGCCATGAACACCGGCCATGACGGTTCGCTGACGACGGCACACTCCAACAGCCCGCGCGATACCCTGGCTCGTCTGGAAGTGATGTGCCTGATGGCGGGGATGGACCTGCCGGTACGGGCTATCCGCGAACAGATCGCCAGCGCGGTTGATCTCATCGCGCATCAGGACCGTATGCGCGATGGTTCGCGTAAAGTGGTCAAAATCACCGAAGTCCAGGGCATGGAAGGTGATGTGATCACCATGTCGGATATCTTTGAATTTGAGCAAACCGGCATTGAAGGCGGCAAGATCATCGGGCGCATCCGCCCCACCGGGCTGCGGCCCAAGTTCATTGACCGCATCGAAGCCTCAGGTATCCACCTGCCGCCCTCCACCTTCGGCATTGGACGTTCCAATTACTAGCATCTGCTCAGGACGTGAGGAAGTGTATCTCGCTTGACGCACTTCCTCTATTTTCTTAGAATGAAATTAACATCAGCGAGCGGAGGATGTAAGAAACGTGGATCAGAGTCTTATTCTTGTTGGGGCTATCATTCTGGCGCTAGTTGTCCTTGTAATTGGCATTCGCAATGTCCGCTCTCAACGCGACCCCATTGAAGAACGCCTGGGACGCTATGACGATAGCAGTTTCCAGTCCTTCATAGAAGATACGGAAGAAGAAACCTATACCATCGATAAGCCGACGGTTCTGGAATCCGCCATCAACAATGCCATTGGCGAGCGCCAGTTCGCCAAAAAATGGCGACAGCAGCTGGCAAGGGCGGATATCAAACTCACGGTTGCAGAATATGCAGCCCTGCACATCATTTCGATGATCGGCTTTTTCGTCGTGGGCTACTTTGTTCTGTTTGGCCAGCAGCTTGTGATGGGGATTGTAGCCGGCTTTGTTGGCTTTTTTGCGCCGCGCATCTATGTGGCCCGGCAGACCAGCAAACGCCTGAATCAATTCGAACAGCAGCTTCCGGATACCCTCAGTCTGTGGGTCAACGCCCTGCGTTCTGGTTACAGTGTGCTGCAATCGATGGAAGCAATCTCGCGCGATGCGCCAGAACCCACCTCGACTGAATTCAAGCGCGTGGTGCAGGAAGTCAGCATCGGCATCAACATGGACGACGCTCTGCAGCATATTCTGGAGCGTGTAGAAAGCGATGACCTTGATCTGGTGGTCACAGCGGTAAACATCCAGCTTGAAGTCGGTGGTAATCTGGCCGAAATTCTGGACATCATCAGCCATACCATTCGCGAACGAGTCAAGCTGAAAGGCGAGATTCGGGTACTGACGGCGCAGGGGCGCATCACGGGTTATCTGATTAGTGCGCTGCCGATCCTGCTGGCGCTCTTCCTGTATGGGATCAACCGCGATTATATGGCGAACCTTTTTGAAAACCGTGCCTGTGGCTGGCCCCTGCTGGGCATCGGCCTTGCCCTGATTGGTATCGGGTCTGCCGTGGTGCAAAAAATCGTTCAGATTGATATTTAAGGACGGACGGCATCATGGAAAATCTTATCATTCCAATTGCCATTGTCATTGGCCTGGCCATCGTCGCCGGGTTGGTTTATATTGGCCTGCGGGAAGATAACAGCCGCGATCCGCTGCAGGACCGGCTGGCCCAGTATGGCGAACGGGATATCCCGCAGTCGCTGGAAGAGATCGAATTATCTCTTTCCTTCCGCGACCGTGTTCTCATTCCATTTCTGCGCAAGATCGCAGAAGTCACCGTCCGGTTCACGCCGGAAAAGCAGCTTGAAGAAGCCCGCCGCATGATCGAACTGGCCGGGATGGCCGGTTCGCTGGAGCCGACTTCGTTTTTTGCGCTGCGCATTGTCGCCACCGTGGGCCTGGGCCTGCTGGCTTTCCTGCTGTTTTTCGTCTTTACAGCCAACACACCGCCCACCCAGGCGCTGCTTTACACCGTTGGTGGCGCGGCCCTGGGCTATTTCTTCCCGCTGCTGTGGATACGCAGCAAAATCCGCCGCCGGCAGGAGAATATCCTCAAGGCGCTGCCAGATGCCCTGGACCTGCTGGTGATCTGTGTGGATGCCGGCCTGGGCTTTGATATGGCCATGGGCAAGGTGTACGAAAAATGGGAAAACGAACTGGCGATTGCGTTTGGGCGCGTGCTGAGAGAAATCCAGTTGGGTAAACAGCGCCGCGAAGCCCTGCGCGATATGTCTGACCGGATGGACGTGCCGGATGTGACCAGTTTTGTCGCGGCCATCACCCAGGCGGACCAGCTTGGTGTCAGCATGGCCAACATCCTTCGTGTTCAGTCTGACCAGATGCGTGTGAAGCGCCGCCAGCGCGCTCAGGAAAAAGCACATCAGGCGCCGGTGAAGATGATGATCCCGATGGTGCTGCTCATCTTCCCGTCGATCTGGATCGTACTGCTGGGGCCAGCGGCCATCATCCTGCTTAACACCTCCGGTACAACAGGAGCATTCTAGACGGCCCGTATGCCACCGTTATTCCGCATGCATCAACCAGAAGCCCAGCCTGAACCTGGGCTTCTGCTGTCTGAGGGCCGATTGCAGCGCTGGCTGCACGTCGGGCTGGACCTGCTGTTTCCGCCGCGCTGCGCCGGCTGCGGGAAGGTAGACAACTGGTGGTGCGAAGTGTGCCAGCAGGCTGTAGACCAGATCCCCTGGCCACCACAGCAGCGGCCTGATCCGGCACTGGGGCTGGAAGCCCTGGCGGCCACAGGCAAACATGAAGGCAGGCTTCAGCAGGGCATCTGGGCGCTTAAGTTTGAAAACGCCCCCCGGCTGGCAGTCCCGCTGGGCCAGCGCCTGGGCACGCGACTGGAACAATTAAACTGGATGATTGACATCATTATTCCTGTACCTTTACACATGAACCGGCTGCAGAAAAGGGGGTATAATCAGGCAACATTATTAGCCCGGCAGGTTGCTCAGATGCACATGCTTCCACTGTTCCCACAGGCAATTCACCGGCAGGTCGAAACCCGTTCTCAGGTCGGCCTGAATGCCGAGGAGCGCCGGACGAACATGCAGGACGCTTTTCGGGCAGATCCACAGCTTATAGCCAACCAGAATATCCTCCTTATTGATGACGTGTTTACAACCGGAGCAACCATTGGCGCTTGTGCGCAGGCAGCCAGAGAAGCAGGTGCTGCTGCTGTCTTTGGCCTGACCGTCACAATGGCCTGAGTAAGTCTATTTATATCAACGAAGCAAAGGAGACAACGATGGACGTGACCATTCTGGGAGCGAACGTCAAAGTTACCGATGATATTGAATCCTATGCTCGAAAAAAGCTGGATCGGCTGGACCGGTATCTCCCCCATATTCAGGAAGTCCGCGTCGATATTGCGCATGAACATACGCGGCGCGGCGAAAATCTCATCAGCGCACAGATCACGATCCGCCACGAACGCGGCGCCATCCTGAGGGCTGAAGACAAGTCGGCCAATGATGCCAAGAAAGCGATCGATAAGGCGGTTGACAAGATGTACCGGCGCATTCAGCGCTTTAAGGGCAAGCGCAGCCGCAAGGGCAAGGAACGTTTTGTCGCCACGCTGGAAGAACTCAACCTGGCGGAGGATATTCCGGATGTGGAAGAATTCGTGGATGAATATGCCGAACTGGCTGATGAATATCAGGAGACTCAGCTTGAAGGTGACGGAATGGAAACACTTCCGTTTCCCATCGCCCGGCGCAAGGATGTCGCCCTGGCCCCGATGACGGAAATCGAGGCTATCGAGCAGATGGAACTGCTCGGGCATGCCTTCTTCATGTTCTTCAATGCGGATACACAGGTGATCAACGTGCTGTACCGGCGCACCAGCGGCGATTATGGCCTGCTGGTGCCTGTGATCGGCTGATCATCGCCTCAACAAACCGGGGCGGTCATGTGCCGCCCCGCCACAAACGGCGCAGCAGCCGGTACTTTCGCAGTTCGTACCACGCCATCAGCACACTCAGATAAAAACCGTGCCAGCCATCCTGGTACCCCTTTAAGGTGACAAACCGCCACCAGAAGTGGCGCAGAGGCTGTAAGACATAATTCTGCGGCTTCGGGCGCACCCCCTGTTCATACAGGATGCGGGCATCGTAAGCATTGTAGGCCTGCTGCTTGTGATGAAACTGGGCCACATGGTCGTAATTGTCATGCAGCAAGGGGTTTTCCAGCGTCCCTTCTGGCCCATCCAGCAGCACCAGTTCATGCACCTGCCGCGCCGGGTCATAACGCGCCGCGCCCACCCGCAGCAGCCGCGTCTGATAATCGGGAAACCAGCCCGCGCCGCGTGTCAGCCTGCCGAAAATGTAGTTATGCCGGGGGATGCGCCACCCGGCGAACTCCGGTGTCTGAATCACACGCCGGATTTCTTCCGCCAACTGCGGCGTGACACGCTCGTCAGCATCCACAAACAGCACCCAATCGGCATGGCCCGCCACAGAATCCAGCGCGGCATTGCGCTGACCGGCATAATGATCGAACGGGCGCTGGATGATATCCGCCCCGGCCTGCTGCGCCAGCGAGACCGTCTCATCCTGACTGAACGAATCAAACACCAGAATATGATCCGCAAACCGCACGCTTTCGATGCAGTTCTGAATATGCTTCGCTTCGTTGTAGGTCAGAATAATGGCAGTCAGAATCACGCGCCCTGCCCTTTCAGCGCCAGCCTGCCCAGCGTGGCATAGGTTTCCCGCAGCGCCTGTTTCTGGGCGGCGCTCAGGCTGCTGTCGTGCTCGATCTGGCGGGCCTTGCGCCACATGCCCACCGCCACCATGCCCCGCGCAAGCAGCCACTTCCATGCGGGATAATGCTTGCGATACAGCCGCAGGCGGCTGCGCCACAGGTAATCCACGCTTTGGGGGCGCACCTGCTTCGTGCTCTGGCCTTCCAGGTGCGTGACCAGCGCCGCCGGGACACATTTCACCCCCCAGCCCGCCTTATGGATGCGCCAGGCCCAGTCAATTTCCTCGCAGTACATAAAAAACTGCTCATCGAACCCGCCAGTCTGCTCGATCACCTCGCGCCGCAGCATCATGGTCGCCCCCAGCGGAAAGTCAATCGCGAACGACTGGCCGGAATCGTACAGCGCGCGCGGATAGCGCCCGTTAAAAGCGCTGTCGTAAAGGCGGCCGGGGGTGGGAAAGAATTCCACCCATAACTGGCGCAGGCCGGGGAACTGAAAGGCGCTGTGCTGGAATGCACCGTCCTCATATTCCAGCCGCGCCCCCACCAGACCAGGCCGCGCTTCGGCCATCAGCGCATCGTACAGTCGGCGAGTCGCCCCCGGGTGCGTGCGCGTATCGGGATTCAGAAGATAAACCGCGCGCGGCAGTTGATCACCCGGCAGCGTGCCGAAGCCGATATTTTTCAACGCGAGATTGTTGGCCGCGCCAAAACCCAGATTTTTATCGCTGCGGATCAGATGAACCTGGGGAAACGCCGCTTCAACTGCGTCCGGCGTGCCGTCGGTCGAGGCATTATCGACGATATAAACCTGTGTATCCGCCGGGCCATGCGCGTGCAGGTCGGCAAAGAGGCTTTCCAGCGCGCCCAGCGCCAGATCGCGCACATTCCAGGTCACGATGACGACTGCAAGATCCAGCATCAACGGCCCAACTGCGCAAAATCCAGCCCTGTTGCGGTCAGGAAATCGACCAGGCCGCTGAAATCTTCCTCGCTGGCACGCACCAACCGGTCCTGCCCCAGCAGCGGGTGCATCGCCTCGCGCCCTTCCCGGCTGACGGCCAGCGCCAGCAGGGCATCATTCAGACGGATACGCTCGCCAAGCGGCAGGCTGAGCGGGTACATCAGCACGGCATGGGGCAGTGGCGGCGTGGTTTCCAGCACATCAAGCGCTTCCTGCTGCACCTCGCGCAGGGAATCAAACCCGTTTTCGGAAATACCGGCGGCGTGGCAGTCCCCCTCTGTCAGCGCCTCGATCAGCGCATTGCGGCTGTTAAAATCAAGCACGGAGTCCAGATCAGTGACCGGGTTAAGGTTGCTGGCACGCATCATCAGCGACGGAACCAGCCAACTATGGTAATCCTCAACGCCGAGGCGGCAGAATGTCCGCCCGCGCAGCGCCTGCACGCTGGAGATACCGCCGCTCTGGCGAACAACGATCTGCCCGGCATCGCCCGTGCTGTTATCGCGCTCGACCTGTATCACCGGTTCGCCGCAGTTCTGGGCGATGGCCGCCTGATAGGTGACGCCATCCAGCCAGGCGACAGAAACGCCTGTAGGCACCGACCCGCACAACGCAGCCAGCGCTTCAGCATAACGCTCTACCACCACGACCTCAACCACCAGGCCGGATTGATCGCGGAGGCTTTGCTCAAAGCTGGCGACCTCCTCATCCGTCACCTGCTCTGCCGGGTTAATCATCATCTGAATCGGGTTCTCGTCTGTGCCGGGCGGCACCACCGTTGGCACAGGCGGCAGCGGCGTGGAACGCGGAGTCGCGGTCGCCGTCGGCAGCACCAGCGGCCCCTGGCTGACCTCCGTCCGGCAGGCCGTCATGAGGATGATCAGTAAGAAAGCGGTCCGAGAAAACCAGCGGCTGTTAATGCGCCACTCTCCCTGGTGAAAAAGAGTCCTGAAGTTTATGGTACAACCGATCAGAAGCCGGGGCAACTTAATCCTTCAGTCCTCATCGTCAGCAGCCAGCGATGCCGCCGGGTCCACCAGCAGCACTTCGCGGCTGCCCACATTGGTATTGCGGATGCTCACCTCAACAAATTCATGAATCAGGCCGGCCCAGCAGTTCTGCGGGTTCAGGGCTTCGATCTCCGTCATGCGGATGGCACCCCACACCACCACGCGCGCCCCGGCAGGCAGATAATAATAGGTGTTGCCGCTGTAGGGGTCGAATTCCTCGTACAGGTCTTCCTCCGTCCCCAGTGCCCAGCGCCAGGGGTAATCCGTTTCCGCCGTAGCACAGTCGATGCCCACGCGCCACGCGCCGGCCTCATCAAAGGCGTTCATGGTCGAGGCGCGCTGCCACTGCTGGTAAACGGTGCCGGGCGCCGGGCCGGTGGTGCGGATCGGTGACTTGCCATAATTCTCCACTGTCAGTTTAAAGACCAGCATATCGCCCAGCGGTAGCTGCAGCGCGGTCAGGCGGTTATCCTGCACATCGTCCGGCGGCGCGATCCGTTCTCCCTGTTCCTCCACCGAAGTGAAGTAACGCTCATCATAGGGCTGCACCGCGAACACCACATCCACGCCCACCGTCTGCGGCACGATTTCCGCCAGGGGCTTGCCGCCATCGCGGATGGTAAGCTGTGCCGTCCGCTCGATCACCTGACCTTCGTCATCCTGGGCGCGGGCCACGACGGTATAGACGCCATCCGGCGGCGGATCCGCCCCTAAATCAACGCCGCCTTCATAATCGAACAGGTGCCGCCCGGCCTCGCCTGGCCTGCGACCTTCCTGGCGCGGCGCCACATAAATTTCCTGCTCGTCCTCCCCAACCAGATATACCTGAAGTTCCGCCTCTTTTTCCAGAAAGACATTGATTTCTGTGCGGTCAGTGATACCATCCTGATTAGGCGTAAAAACATCCGGCCAGACAGTAAACGACGAAATTTCCGGCAGGGGCGAATCCGCATCCTGTACCACAAGCTGGCCAGTGCGTTCATCAGTTTCGCCCGTCTGTGGGTCTGTCGCGGTCAGGCGCCATGTATAGGTATCGTTCGGGATCAGGCGTCTCAGGATCGTTCCGTCGATGGTTTCGCCGTCGTGCAGATAACCATCGACCACGCCGCTGAAAACCACCTGGTAATCGTCTGCAACACGAGGTTCTTCTTCACGGAATGTATAAATCTGGCCGTCCGCGCCCTCAAAGACCAGCGAAACACGCGCATTTCCGGTCAGGGTATAAGAAAACAGGGCCACATCATCATCACCATCCGCGTTCGGGGTGATGGTGGTAGGGGTGAATTCTGCCTGACTGATCAGCGGCAGGCTGGGCTGAAGCAGAAACTGCCCGGCAGCCAGCACCACCACCAGGGCCGCAGCCGCCGCGATAATTACCAGAGAAATGCGCATCCTGACCTTCCGATTTCTGGATTTAACCTTCATAACCGGTTAAGTCTAGCCCAGGGTTTCACGTTCTGTCCAGATGCTTTACCCTGACTACAGTCTGCGGTAGACTCGCAGTTCAACGTCGCTACAAACAGCGGAGGAGTATTGATCATTGGCAATTCGAAACGGCACAAACGACTTTTACAACATTCCTGATACCGCACCAGATCCTCAGGGTCTCATCACCTGCCCGATTGTGCCGTTACAAGGTATGGTTATTTACCCTAATGTTGTAACACCCTTGTTTCTGGAAAGTAAACGGGCGATTGCCGCCGCAGAGGCAGCGCTTGATGAGCATCATACCGTCATCGGGATTGCCCAGCGCAACCCGCTGGTGGCCAATCCTGCGCCAGAGGACCTCTACACATTTGGCACAGAAATCGCGCTGGGGCGCATCCTGCGCATGCCGGATGATACTAACAGCATGCTGGCCCAGGGCCGGCAGCGGGTTCAGATCGTCAGGTTTATCCAGACCGAACCGTATATCATCGCCCAGGCCAGGCCGGTTCCGGATGCAGAAAACAACGACCCAAGCCCGGAACAACAGGCCCTGATGAAGGCGATGGTCAACATGTTCAAGCGGGCGGTTGACCTGAACGCGAATATCCCCGAAGACGTGCTCATCTATGCGATGAATGCCGACGACGCCGGATGGCTGGCGGATCTGGTGGCCTCTACCCTGTCGTTGTCGACAGAGGAACGCCAGCAGGTGCTGGAAATGCTGGACCCTGGCGAGCGGCTCAGCCATGTGGCGATGCTGCTGAGCAAAGAACTGAACGTGCTGGAAATTGAGGATGATATCAGCGCCCAGGTCCAGCAGGAAATGGAGCGCGGCCAGCGGGAAATGTACCTGCGCGAGCAGATGCGCATTATCCAGACCGAGCTGGGCGAAGGCGATATTTTCCAGCAGGAACTGGATGATATTCGTAAACAGGTGCTGGAAGCGCAGTTACCCGTAGAGGTTCATGAGCGCGCCATGAAGGAGCTTTCGCGCCTGTCTCTGATGCCGCCGATTGCGCCGGAAGTGGGTATTATCCGCACCTATATTGACTGGCTGACCACGCTGCCCTGGTCAAAGGCCAGCGAAGATAACCTGAACCTGGAACATGCCCAGCAGGTGCTGGATGCCGAGCATTACGGGCTGCCCAAAATCAAGGACCGCGTGCTTGAATATATCGCGGTGCGCAAGCTGGCGGCCAACAAAATGGACAGCCCGGTATTGTGCTTTGTCGGTCCGCCGGGGGTTGGCAAAACATCGCTGGGCAAGAGCATTGCCAGGGCGCTGGGGCGCGAATTTGTGCGCGTCAGCCTGGGCGGTGTGCGCGATGAGGCCGAAATTCGCGGTCACCGCCGCACCTATATTGGGGCGCTGCCGGGCCGCGTTGTACAAACCATGAAACGGGCAGGCACCACCAACCCCGTGTTCATGTTGGATGAGATCGACAAACTGGGTATGGATTTTCGTGGTGATCCGGCAGATTCGCTGCTGGAGGTGCTGGACCCGGAACAGAACAACGCATTTTCGGATCATTATCTCGAACTGCCCTACGACCTGTCCAAAGTACTGTTTATTACCACCGCCAACGACCTTGATCCGCTGCCCCCGGCACTGCTGGATCGTCTGGAGGTCATCGAGTTTTCCGGATATATCGAGGAAGACAAGATCGAGATTGCCTACCAGTTTCTGATTCCCAAACAGTTCGAGCAGCACGGCCTGAACGACTGCGGAGTCCATTTTGACCGGGCGGCGCTGGAAACCATTATCCGGGATTACACCTATGAAGCCGGTGTGCGCAATCTCAACCGCGAGATTGCCAATGTCTGCCGCAAAATTGCGCGTCTTGTCGCAGAGGGCAAACGCTATCCGAAGCGCATCACCCCCAGCCTGGTCAGCAGGTATCTTGGCCCGCCCTATTTCCTGGGAACACGGTCGCTGGATACGGACGATATCGGGATCACCACCGGGCTGGTGTGGACTTTCGGCGGCGGGGACATTACAATTTTTGAAGTATCGCTGCTGCCCGGCAAAGGCAGCCTGATGATGACGGGCAATCTTGGCGAAGTGATGCAGGAATCGGCCCAGGCAGCGCTGAGTTATGTGCGTTCGCGAGCGGAAGATTTGGGCGTGCCAAGCGAAGACTTTGAAAACTACGATATTCATGTCCATGTGCCCGAAGGCGCAGTGCCCAAAGAAGGCCCTTCTGCGGGCATTACGCTGGCCACCGCGCTCCTTTCCGCCCTGACAGAACAGCCCGTGCGCCATGATTTTGGCATGACAGGCGAAATCACCCTGCGGGGCAAGGTGCTGCCAGTGGGCGGAATCAAGGAAAAGGTACTGGCAGCCCGGCGCGCCAAGCTGCGCAATGTGATTTTGCCCGCCCACAACGAGAAGGACCTGGTAGATATTCCGAAAAAAGCCCTGCGTGGTCTGAACATCCATCTGGTAGACGATATGCAGCAGGTGATGGATCTGGTGCTGCTGGACCCACCCGCAGAAGGCCGCAAACGTGATTTGAGGCAGCGCAGTCAGGAAGAGGATGATGCCGACCAGACGGCGGATGACTAATGCATGCGACAGATTCTGACCTAAGCCAGGTGATCAGAGAGGGGCGCAACACCCGCATCGACTGGTTCAGCGAGCAGACGCCCCTCAACATGATTGCTACCGCCATGACCGCCATGGCGAATTATCAGGGTGGCATCATCCTGATGGGGGTGGCCGGGCCAACAGGCACGACCCTGGGCGTGCGCGACGCGGAAGCCGTTGTGGATCGCGTACTGCAGGCGGCGCTCTCGCTCGATCCTCCACTCATCATCCCGGTCCCTCAAATCAGCCTCGTCAACGGCCAGTCGATTGTCGTGGCGCACATTCCACCCGGCATGCCCCATGTCTATTCGCTGGATGGCCGCTACCTCACCCGCAGCGGCGTCGATAACATCCCCCTCAAACCGCGCGAACTGCGCCGGCTGATTTTTGAACGCGGCGAAGTCAACTTCGAGACAGAAGTGCCCCCCGGCGCGACCCTGGACGATATTCACTGGGAAAAAGCGGAGGCGTACGCCGCCAGCGTCAACGGCCTGGGCGAAAATGACGTGCGCAAGCTGCTGCTCAAGCGAAGCTGCCTCGTCACGATCAACGGTGAACTGCTGCCCACAAATGCTGGCATTCTGCTGTTCGGCAAAGACCCGCAGCGTTTTATTCGCGGTGCAGAAATCACCGCCGCGCGCTTTGCTGGCGAGGTCATGGGCGATACCTTCAACCGTGAGGACATCCTCGGCACCCTGCCCGATCAGATCAAGCGCGCAGAGACTTTTCTCATC
The DNA here is from genome assembly GCA_964593565.1 of uncultured Anaerolineaceae bacterium. GTDB lineage: Bacteria > Chloroflexota > Anaerolineae > Aggregatilineales > Phototrophicaceae. The sequence goes on along the minus strand of CAZQIY010000007.1, from coordinate 43,296 downwards.
GACCACCTGCGAAAAGGGGTGCAGCTTGGGTCTGCCATGGCCCGCCAGGAAAACTTTGAGTATCCACTGGAAGCCGCCCGCGAACTGGTGGTGAACGCGGTGGCGCATCGCGATTACAGCATCAGCGGGGATGGCATCCGCCTGTTTATCTTCAAGGATCACCTGGAAATCGCCAACCCCGGCAGGCTGGCCGGGCCGGTCACAGTCGATAATATCAAGGACGAACGTTTTTCGCGCAATCCGGTCATTGTGCAGACTCTGGCCGATATGGGCTTTATCGAGCGGCTGGGGTATGGTGTTGATCGCGTGATCCACCTGATGCAGCAGCAGAAACTGCGCACGCCGGAATTTGAGGAAACCAGCGGCGGCTTCCGTGTCATTTTATATAATGAACCTGTCGCACCAGCCCAGGCCGAAACAAGCGGCGCTGCACCGCTGGCCTTTAACGGCGAATATAAAGGGGTAGAGATTAACCCCCGCCAGGAAGCGGCGCTGGTGTTCCTGCATACACCCGGCAACACCCGCATTACCAACAGCGACCTGCAGCAGTTGTGCCCGGATGTCCATGCAGAGACGATCCGGCGTGACCTGGTGGATCTGGTCACAAAAAATATTTTGCAAAAGATGGGACAAAAACGTGGCTCTTACTACATCCTCAAGCGAGACTGAATATGATCTTGTGACCCTGGGCGAAACCATGTGGCGGCTGTCTGCCCCCAACCACAGGCGCCTGGATGTGACCGACATGCTGGAAATACAGGTTGGCGGCGCAGAAAGCAACATGGCGATTGCGCTGGCGCGGCTGGGCCGGCGTGTGGCGTGGTGGTCGCGTCTGCCGGATAATCCGCTGGGGCGGCATGTCGCGCAGACGCTGCGCACCTTTAACGTGGATGTCTCCGGGGTGTACTGGCAGCCAGGGGCGCGGCTGGGCACTTATTTTATCGATTTTGGCAGCCCGCCCCGGCCCACGCAGGTTATTTATGACCGCGCCAATTCCGCCGCCAGCCAGATGCAGCCCGATGATTTTGACTGGTCCGTTTTGCAGCGCACCCGCCGCCTGCATCTGACCGGCATCACCCCGGCCCTCAGCCCGTCCTGTCTCGAAACAGTCCGCCGCGCCATCCGGGAAGCGCAGGCCGCCAACGTGCAGATTTCCTTCGACCTCAATTACCGCGCCAAACTATGGACCTGGGACCAGTGCCGCCCCGTAATGGATGAACTGGCCGCGCAGTGTCATCTGGTCATTGGCGCGACCCGCGACGCCCAAAACCTGGTAGCCGATACATCCATTGAAGGCGAAACACTGGTGCGTCAGTTACACCAGCGCTGGAACGGCGCCACCGTCGTCCTGACAAAGGGCGCACAGGGGGCAGTCGCGTTCGATGGCGAATCATGCTACGATGTAAATGCATTTCATGGGGTACAGATCATTGATCGCATCGGCGCAGGCGATGCCTTTGATGCTGGCCTGCTGTATGCACTGCTGGACGATAAACCGCTGCCCCAGGCGCTGCGTTATGGTCACGCAGCCGCCGCACTGAAGATGACGATCCCCGGCGACATCGCGCTGATTTCGCGCGGAGAAGTGGAAGCGCTGCTGGCTGAGGAGTCAACAGATATTCAGCGCTGAACCCGGCGCTGAGGAAACCTGAAGCAGGACTATGGGCAACGTGTCGCGTTTCTGTCTACTGCTTTTGTCTGCAAGTATGGTGCTGGCCGGCTGCAATCTGGCTTCTGCCCCCCTGCCCCCAACCAGCACGCCAACCCCACCCCCGGTTGAACTTACATGCGACGAAATCGTGGCGGATGCGCTGCAGGTGGTTGGCCCGGCATGCAGCAGCACCGGGCGCAACGAGGCCTGCTATGGCAACCATCTGGTTAATGCGCAGTTTAGCGAAAACGTGGAAGCGTCGTTCGCGGACGTTGGCGATCTGGTCGCCCTTCAGGGTCTGCAGCGCATCAGCACCTCGTCCCTTAACGAGAATGCCGGAACCTGGGGCGTCAGCCTGCTGAAGGCGCAGGCCAACCTGCCGGATACGCTGCCCGGCCAGAATGTCACGTTCCTGCTGTATGGCGGCGCGGCCCTGGATAATGCCACCGCCCGTATGGAAGGCGTCATCCTCAATACTGGCCTTAGCGGCACAAACTGCGAGACTATGCCGCAGGCCGCTGTGCTCATGCAGTCGCCTGCTGG
>CAZQIY010000007.1:0-41002 GCA_964593565.1 uncultured Anaerolineaceae bacterium | reverse complement strand
ACCCTGCCGCAGCTTTCGCTGCCGCTGCCCACCACCGCCGCCCCGCGTGCATGCATCCCGCGCACAGACTGGACCTTCACCTATGTGGTGCAGTCCGGCGATACGCTGTTTTCTATCGCGCAGCGTTTCGGCCTCACGCTGACGCAGCTTCAGGCCGGCAACTGCATTACCGATGCCAACCGCATTACGGTTGGTCAGGTGCTGCGTGTGCCCACCCGGCTTCAGCCCCCGGCAACCATCACACCGACAAGAGGAATCGGCCCGACCTTACAGCCCACCTCAACCACGATTCCTGTGTTCCCCACAGACACGCCGGACGATATAGAAGAGCCGAACGATCCTGATCTGGGGGTGGACACGCTGCGGTAAGTGCCAGCTTCATGATCAACGGTGGTTAACCACACGATTTTCTCGTGACCATCCTGTTACGGATAATCGACTAATGGTATCCTATGGGTCGCATGATTGACCGGAGTTTATGTATGCCTTTGTTTCGTCGAATCCTTCTGCTGCTGATTTTATCGAGCGCGGCCTGCCAGGCACTGTCTGCTCCAACCGCCACCCCAACACCTACAGAAACACCCATCCCTACTGAAACCAGCTCGCCAACCGCTACCGTGCCACCGACGCTGACTCCAACCGCCAGCGATACACCCACTGCCACAGGCACATCCACCGCAACACCCACCGCGACGGATGCCGCCACCGCCACACCCAGCCCGACGGCCTCAGTCACACCGCTGCCCGCCGTCAGCTTTACCTACGACAACTGGACGCTTGTAGAGCTGCCTGCCACCATTCAGGACGGCATCGAAACCCCTATGATCGCCTTTATTAACCAGAATGATCGCGATGGCATAGGCGATGTGCGCACACCGCAGCCCGCAACGAATATCGAGACTCTGTACTTTGGGTCGCCCACCACGCCCGGGGTGCGCACCCCCATCCTGCAGTTGAATGCCGCGACTGACGATCAGGTTTACCTGGCCCCCAACGGCAGCGCCATCGCATACTTTCATCAGGACACCAGCGGGGCCGCGACTGGCCTGTATATTCTGGATACCACCGTCGGCATCAGCGGCCGCATCCTGCCCATATCGTCGCTGTTACAGCGCGGCTTCTTTAACGAGCCGGACTGGACGCCGGACGGCGCACAAATCGCTATCGCGCTGGAAACCGGCTATGCGCTGGATATCTTCGCCATTTCCCGCGATGGCGGCGTATCCCGCAACCTGACCCAGCATGGCGCCAATGATGTCTGGCCGGCATGGTCGCCGGATGGTCGTTATCTGCTGTTTGTATCGGATCGGGAACGCTGCCCAAGCTGGTCCCCCGGAGAGCCTGGGGCCTGTGATGCCCTGGTGGATCCACTGCCCAGCGGCGGCAATCCGTTTATTCTGGATACGACGACTGACGAAGTGCGCAAAGTTTCTGATCAGTGGCTGACGGAACCGCCGCGCTGGATCAACACCCGGCATATCGCCTTTGCCAGCGGCGAACCTGCCCTGGGCGACCCAGAACGCACCTTGTGGCTTGTGGATGTGGTTACCGGTCAGGAACGGGCTGTCCGGCTGAATAACGGCCCGGCCAACCAGGTTAATCTGGCGGAGGCATGGGCGCCGGATGGCAGCGCCGTCGTGTTTCAGGATGCCTCTGGTTCCACCAACACCGTTAGCATGATGGACGATCGGGGCAATTTGTTAGGTCGTGGGGAAGGGCTGAATTTCCCGCGTTTTGGCATGGCCGCTGCATGGTCGCCAGACAGCACCCGGGTTGCCATTGGCGGCGCAGGGGGCAACTGTCCTTTTGGGACGCGTGTCTTTGACAACAGCTTTACGCAGGTGGCCCAGGGCAATCCACCGCCCAGCATGTGCAATCCTGCTTTTTCGCCGGATGGTGTTTTCCTGGCGTTTACGGGGGTCAACCCGCGTGTGGATGGCCGTGTTGATGTGTATGTCGCCAACAACAACGGCTTTGGCGCGGTCAATATCACAGGCGACCTGCGCGGCCAGATCCGGCTCCTTGGCTGGGTCGGTGGGCAGGGTTAGGCGCGCCTGTGCCTGCTGTACAGATAACGCAGCAGGTGGTTTAGCCTGCTGCTTCGATCAGTCCGTTTGATTCCATATCCTCAAGCAGCCGGATCAGTTCATGTTCGGCTGCTTCTGGTTCCAGGCCAAACGCTTCGACCACCGCATCCCGAATTTCGGTAAAGGATATGGGCCGCTGCACCAGCCACCACACCAGCGCGGCCAGCGCGTCGAGATCGTAATAACGGCGGTTGTTCATATCAAAAAGGATGGCGCCCGGTTCGATGTGAACAGGCAGTTGAATTGTCTTCATGGCTGTTGCTCTCAATGTTTATATCTCCTGTGCAGAGTAATGCCATCCTATCAGAGATGCATTACAAATGGCTAAATGTGTATTCACCAGATTTTATATGCCCGATATTGTAAAAATTGGCTAAGAAACAGCAGAAGATCAGTTAAGAATAGCCGCATGATAGTTAAGCAGGTATATTTGTAACTGCTTACCTTACACCCTTTGCACAACATGAGAGGGAATATGGCTCAACTAACAGATCGAGTAGCCGTGGTCACGGGGGCCAGTCGGGGCATCGGGCGCGGTATCGCGCTGGAACTGGCAAAACGCGGCGCCATCGTGGTGATTAATTACAACGCCAGTGCAGACTTAGCTAACCAGGTCGTGGAGGAAATTACCGCCGCCGGGGGCGAGGCAACCGCCGTTCAGGCCGATGTCAGCACCGAAGAAGGCGCGAACACCCTCATCAAAACCGCCACAGAGCGTTACAGCAAAATCGACGTTCTGGTCAATAATGCGGGCACCACCCGCGACAACGTCATCATGATGATGAAGGCAGAAGATTTTGACCAGGTGATTCAATCGAACCTGCGCAGCACGTGGCTCTGCTCTAAAGCGGCGGTGCGTTCCATGATGCGCAAACGTTATGGACGCATTGTCAATATGACCAGCATCAGCGGGCTGCGGGGGCAGGCCGGGCAGACCAACTACAGCGCCAGCAAAGCCGGTATCGTGGGCCTGACCAAAGCGCTCGCCAAAGAGGTCGGCCCGCGTGGGATTACGGTCAACGCCGTCGCGCCCGGCTTTGTGATGACTGATCTCACCAAAGACCTGCCGCAGGACCTGGTTGATCAGATGATGCCGCTGATCCCGCTGGGCAAGTGGGCTTCTATTGAGGATGTGGCGTATGCCGTCGCATTTCTGGCCTCGGATGAAGCCGCGATGATCACTGGGGAAGTCCTGACCGTCGATGGCGGCATGTCTGCCTGACCGATCAGTACAGAGGGAACATCATGAGCACCATTTTCGCCAGGATTATCGCCGGGCAGGCCGAGGCAGATATTCTGTACCAGGATGAGCGCGTCACGGCCTTTCGCGATATTAACCCGCAGGCGCCTGTCCATATTCTGATTGTGCCAAATAAGGAAATTCCCACCGTCAATGACGTAACCGAAGCCGATGAGGCAGTGCTGGGGCATATGATCGTGGTGGCCCAGCAGGTCGCCGCACAGCAGGGAATCGCAAAAAATGGCTACCGGCTGATTATCAATTGTGGCAATCATGGCGGCCAGGAAGTTTATCACCTGCACATGCACCTGCTGGGTGGGCGCCGGCTCGGCCCGATGCTGGCCCGGTGAGCTTAAAATCGGAGGGGCACCCCAGGGCGCCCCTCCATCAATTCTCGTTTATTCGTCCGCTTCTTCAGTCGCTTCAGCATTGGCCTCGGTCGTGGCTTCGGCGTCAGAAGCGGCTTCGGTGGTTGCTTCTGCTGCCTCCGTCTGCTCCGCAGCAGGTGCCTCTTCCTGAACAACAGGCGGGGCGCTGGCCAGCGCCGCGTTAATGGCTGAACGGACAGATTCCAGCGTGGGGGTGATGAGCTGACCATTGACGGTGATAGTCGGCGTACCGGTAAAGCCTTCCAGGCGATTGGCCGCCGCATTGGCCGCTACCAGCACCTCGTTGGTTGCCTCACTTCTCAGACAGGCGTTCCAGGCATTCACATCCAGCCCCAGCGCATCCGCGCCGGCCTGCAAACGGTTGCCATCAAAGGCCTGGTTGGCATAAATCGTCTGCCAGTCGAACAGAACGCCATGATAGGCCCAGAAGTTATCCTGCTCGCCTGCACAGATCGCCGCCCGTGCCGCGCCCTCACCGTTGCGGATACCGCCCGTACCGAACAGCGGCACATAGGTGAAAGCAATCTCACCTGCGCGGGCGTGTTCGACCAGCGTTGGCCCTACGGTTTCGTAGAAGGTGGCACAGTGCGGGCAGTCAAAGCTGGAATATTCCACCACCTGCACCGGCGCATCCGGGTTGCCCAGCACCGGGAAGCCCTCCTCCGTAAACGAGGCCGGTACATCTTCATATTGGGCAATGGTCTCTTCCGGAATGGTCGCTTCTGCCGGCAGATTGGCAAGCACCATCAGGACGGCAATAATGATCGCAATCGCTGCAATGACCCCGACAATGAGTAACTGCCGATTGCGCTGGCGCTGTTTTTCGCGTTGGACACGACGTTCACGCGTACGTGCGCGGTTGCTCATGATTTTATCCTCTCTTAAGCTGCGAATTCTCTCACACAGTTTACAGGACGCCCGCGACCTATTCAACATGATTATAACCACATAAAACTCCTTTTTACCTGAGGAGCCAAGGTGTTAAACCCTGCTGTCTTCAGGTAGAATCAAATCAGTTCAGATAAAGGTCAGCCAAAAAGAGGAAACGCATTTATGACTACAAAAATTGATCGCTTTGGCGCCCGTGCGCTGTTTGATACGGGCAGCGGCAAAGCCGTGATTTATCGCCTGAGTGAACTGGCGAGACAGGGCATCGGCAATGTGGACAGGCTGCCGTTCAGCATAAAAATCATGCTGGAAAATGCCCTGCGTAACCTCGACAATTTCCAGGTGACGGAATCCTCCGTACTGAATATTGCCAACTGGGACCCAGACAATTATCAGCCTGTAGAAATTCCTTTCAAACCAGCCCGCGTCATTCTGCAGGATTTTACCGGCGTGCCAGCGGTGGTTGATCTGGCGGCCCTGCGCAGCGCGATGCAGCGGGTAGGCGGCGACGCTGCCAAAATCAACCCGGTTGTGCCGGTTGATCTGGTCATTGATCATTCGGTGCAGGTGGATTTCTTTGGCCGCACAGATGCTATCCTGCTCAATTCTGAACTGGAATTTGAACGCAACCGCGAACGGTACGAATTTCTGCACTGGGGGCAGAAATCGTTTGATAACTTCAAGGTCGTTCCCCCCAACACCGGCATTGTGCACCAGGTCAACCTGGAATACCTGGCGAAGGTGGTCCAGCTTTATAACGACGACAATGGCGAACCCGTCGCCCTGCCGGATACGCTGGTGGGGACTGACAGCCACACCACCATGATTAACGGCCTGGGCGTCGTCGGCTGGGGTGTGGGTGGCATCGAAGCGGAAGCCGCCATGCTGGGCCAGCCCATCTACATGGTGATGCCGGAAGTAGTCGGCTTCAAGCTGACGGGCAGCCTGCCGGAAGGCGCCACCGCCACCGACCTGGTGCTGGTGGTTACGCAGATGCTGCGCAAGAAAGGCGTTGTGGAAAAATTCGTGGAATTCTACGGCCCCGGCCTCAGCAGCATGTCGCTGCCAGACCGCGCCACGATTGGCAACATGGCCCCGGAATATGGCGCGACCATTGGTTTCTTCCCGGTGGATGCAGAAACACTGAGCTACCTGCGCCGGACCGGGCGTGATGAATCCGTCATCACGCTGGTGGAGCGCTACTGCAAGGAACAGGGCATCTTCCGCACCGACGAAACCCCCGACCCGGAATACAACGATACCCTGGAACTGGACCTGAGCACGGTGGAGCCAAGCCTGGCCGGGCCGCTGCGCCCGCAGGATCGTATCCTGCTGCGGGATATGAAAGAGGCCTTCAACACGGCCCTGCGCGCCCCAGTTGGCCCGCAAGGCTACGAACTGAGCGAAGACAAGCTGCACAACACCGCCACTTATCATGACAACGGCCACAGCACCCAGATGACTCATGGATCGGTGGTGATCGCCGCCATTACAAGCTGTACCAACACCAGCAATCCCTCGGTGATGCTGGGCGCGGGCCTGCTGGCAAAGAAAGCCGCCGAAAAAGGACTGCAGCGCAAACCGTATGTCAAAACCAGCCTTGCCCCCGGTTCCAAGGTGGTCACGGAGTATCTGGACAAAGCCGGACTCACCCCCTACCTGGAGCAGCTCGGCTTCCATACGGTAGGCTATGGCTGCACGACCTGTATCGGCAACAGTGGGCCGCTGCCGGAAGAAGTCTCTTCCGCGATCAAAGAGGCGGACCTGATTGCCGCTTCTGTGCTCAGTGGCAACCGCAACTTTGCCGGGCGCATCAACCCGGATGTACGCGCCAACTATCTGGCATCGCCGCCGCTGGTGGTGGCCTATGCGCTGGCCGGAACTGTCGATATTGATCTGGTCAATGATCCGATTGGGCAGGACAAGGACGGCAACGACGTCTATCTGCAGGATATCTGGCCCAGCCAGGATGAGGTGATCGAGGCGATCCAGACTTATGTTTCGCCAGAGATGTTCCGCGAGCAGTACAGCAACGTCTATGATAGCAACGAACTGTGGAACGCGATCCCCAGCAGCAGCGAAGCGGTGTACAACTGGAACGCGGACAGCACCTATATTCAGGAACCGCCCTTCTTCGTAGACCTGCCGCTGGAACCGCAGCCTATCGCCCCGATTGAACGGGCGCGGGTGCTGGTCAAGGCGGGGGATTCAGTCACGACGGATCATATCTCGCCAGCGGGCAATATCGCCATCACCAGCCCGGCAGGCAAATATCTGGAAGACCATGATGTCAGCCCGCAGTACTTCAACAGCTATGGCTCGCGGCGCGGCAACCACGAGGTCATGATGCGCGGGACGTTTGCCAATGTGCGCATGCGCAACCAGCTTGTGCCTGGTAGCGAAGGCGGCGTGACCTACTACCTGCCTACAGGCGAGGAAATGCCGATCTACGATGCCGCGATGAAGTATATCGACGACCACACGCCGCTGGTCATTCTGGCAGGCAAGGATTATGGCATGGGGTCCAGCCGCGACTGGGCCGCCAAAGGGACCTTGCTGCTGGGTGTGCGTGCCGTCATTGCAGAAAGCTTCGAGCGCATCCATCGCAGCAACCTGGTGATGATGGGGGTGCTGCCGCTGACGTTTGAGGATGGCCAGAACTGGGAAAGCCTGGGGCTGACCGGCCACGAACACTACGATATCCCCATCACGGACGAGGTCCAGCCAGGGGATAAGCTGACAGTGACCGCCACCAACGAAATTGGCAAGGTCAAGCAGTTTGCCGTCCATGTCCGACTGGATACGCCGGTTGAGGTGGAATACTACAAAAACGGCGGTATCCTGCAAACCGTGCTGCGCAACTTCCTGCAGCAGTAAAGCAGCAGCCCCGTAAAACCCTACTGGCACAGCGGCCTTCCCCCTGTGCCAGTATTTTATTTCCCCGCAGCATCCGTGCCCGCGCTGGATACGCTCAGGCATAATCGCCGAAGCCTGTCTTCCTTAAGAACCGATGTTCGGTATAATGGGCCAGCATTTTTATAAGGAGCTTCCAGTGGATAAACCTCACGTCACGATCTACACCGACGGCGGCGCCAAACCCAACCCGGATGGGCCGGGCGGCTGGGCGGCGCTGCTCATTTCCGGGGATGCGCGCAAGGAGCTAAGCGGCGGCGAACCCAGCACCACCAATAACCGCATGGAACTGACCGCCGCAATCATGGCGCTGGAAGCGCTGCGCCAGCCCTGCCGCGTGACGATGATCACAGACAGCCAATATCTGCGCAACGGCATTACCAAATGGCTGGCCAACTGGATACGCAACAACTGGCGCACGGCCAGCAAACAGCCTGTTAAAAATCAGGACCTGTGGGAGCGGCTGCACGCGGCCTGTCAGCGCCATGATATCACCTGGAAATGGGTCCGTGGCCACGCCGGGAACGAGTACAACGAACGTGTCGATCAACTGGCGACTGTGGCACGCAAAAAGCAGGCGCGAAAATAAACCCCCTGCGCGCTGTTCTGTGTTATAGTCGTGTTTCATTGCGCAGTCCACAATACATGGTACGGAGTCATCATGCCCACCTATGCCCGGCGTGTAGCAAGCTTTGGCACGACTATTTTTACCGAAATCAACGACCTTGCGCGCCAGCATCAGGCTGTGAACCTGGGCCAGGGAATGCCGGATTTTGACGGCCCGCGTGAGGTGATCGAAGCGGCGGCAGAAGCGCTGCTTTCTGGTGCCGCTAACCAGTACGCCCCCGGACCTGGCATCTATTCGCTGCGACAGGGCATCGCCAATCATGCGCAGGCCTTTTACAACCTGGATATTGACCCCAACAGCGGGGTACTGGTGACTCCCGGCGCGACAGAAGCGATTTTCTGCTCCATCATGGGGCTGGTGGACCCGGGCCAGGAAGTCATTGTGATCGAGCCATTTTTCGACAGCTATGTGCCGGGCATCATCATGGCAAACGCCACGCCCGTTTACGTGCCGATGCACCCACCGGACTGGACGATTGACCCGGACGAGCTGCGCGCCGCCTTCAACCCGAACACGCGCGCGATCATCATCAATACGCCCAACAACCCCACCGGGCGCGTGTACAGCTACGACGAACTGAAGCTGATTGCGGACCTGTGCATCGAATATGACGCGCTGTGCATCTCCGACGAAGTGTACGAGCATCTCATTTACGACGACGCCCGCCATATCCCCATCGCCACCCTGCCCGGCATGTTCGAGCGCACCGTGACGATTGGCAGCGCGGGCAAAACCTTCGGCATGACGGGCTGGAAGGTTGGCTGGGTGTATGGCCCGCCGGAACTGGTGACCGGCGTCTGGCGTTCGCACCAGTTCACCACCTTTGCCACCAACCACCCGGCGCAAAAAGCTGTGGCCCACGCCTTTACGATGGGCAGCAGTTATTACGAGGAATATCAGACGCTGTACACCCACAAGCGCGACCTGATGATGCAGGCTCTCAGCGCCGCCGGGTTAAAGTCAATCACGCCGCAGGGGACGTATTTCGTCATGGCGGATTTTTCCGACGTGTTTGATGGCGACGATGTGGCATTTACCAAACACCTGATTGAGCATATCGGGGTGGCCTGTATCCCGCCTTCGGCCTTCTTCAGCCCGGAACACACCTACCTGACCCGGAATCATGTGCGTTTTGCCTTCTGCAAGAACGATGATACGCTCCGGCAGGCAGGCGAACGCATGGCAAACCTGCGGGGGTAACGGTGTCCGGGCCAACGACAAACCAGGAATATCATGACCTCTAACCATCTCGCCACACTGCCTGATATCTACGCGGCGCTGCCGCTGGTACGCCAGAATCTGCATCGCACGCCGATGCTCGGTTCAACCAGCCTCAGCCAGATGACCGGCGTGACGCTGCGCTTTAAAGCCGAGCTGTTCCAGAAAACCGGCTCATTCAAGCCGCGCGGCATCCTGCACAAAATCAACAGCCTGTCTGATGAGGAAAAACAGCGCGGCGTTATCACCATTTCGGCAGGCAACGCGGCGCAGGCGGTGGCGTTCGCCGCACAGAAGCTGGGCATTGCGGCGACAGTGGTCATGCCGGAGAGCGCCGTCCAGAGCAAGGTCGATGCCACGCGCGGCTATGGCGCACGGGTAATCCTGCATGGCGGCATGAAAGACCTGCTGCCCAGAATGCAGGAGATTCAGCGCGAGGAAGGACAAATCCTCGTGCATCCGTTTGATGATCCGCATGTGATCGCCGGGCATGGGACGCTGGGACTGGAAATCCTCGACGATGAACCGGCGCCGGATTATGTGTTTGTTGGCGTGGGCGGCGGCGGGCTGATCGCCGGGGTCGCAGCGGCCATCAAGCAGGCCAGTCCGGCGGCTCAGATTATCGGCGTAGAGCCGGTTGGCGCGAACGTCATCACGCGCAGCCTGCAGCAGGGGGAGCCGGCGCATATGGACCAGCTCGACACCATTGCTGATGGCCTGGCCGCGCCCTTCGCCGGCGTGCATACGTTTCGTCACATTCAGGCTTTTGTCGATCAGGTCGTGCTGGTGGCGGATGAAGAAATCGTCCGGGCGATGCGTCTGATTATGGAACGGTGTAAACTCGTGGTCGAACCCGCCGCGGCCGCCGGTTTTGCAGCCCTGCTGTCTAAAAAAGTGGAGGTTCCACAGGACGCGAAGGTCGTCTGTGTGCTTTCCGGCGGCAACGTTGATCTCAGTCTGCTGAAGCGAGTCTTTTGAGATGCCTGACCGAACCCCTAAAGAACAGCTTGAACGCTTTCAGAACGCCCCGGACGATCAGTTTGTGCGTCTGCTGGTGCACGACCTGCGCAGCCCGCTTAGCGGCATGCTTTCAGCGGTGTCCCTGCTCAACAGTATGCTGGCAAAAAATGATCCCACCGATGCAGAACGGCTGCGCGAAGTGGGCCAGCTTTTGCGCCGGACCACAGAAAACATGCGCCAGATTTTGGACACTGCCCTTCTCCACGATCAGAACCGCCGCGCTGAACCCTAAGCGGCGATGGCCACGATCATCCGTTTCTGGAAACCGTATGGTGTGCTGACCAAGTTCACTGATGCAGAAGGCCGCCCTACTCTGGCAGATTACATTGACGTGCCCAATATCTATGCTGCCGGACGGCTGGATATGGATAGTGAGGGTTTGCTGCTGCTGACGGACGACAGCCGCCTTGATCATCGCCTGACTGACCCCAAATTCGCACACCCGCGTACCTATCTGGTGCAGGTAGAACGCATCCCGGATGAGGCGGCGCTGAATCAACTGAGGCAGGGGGTGAATATCAAAGGGGGGCGCACCCGCCCGGCGAAGGTGCGTTTGCTGCAGGCACCGCCGGATTTACCCCCGCGCCCGGTGCCCATCCGTTATCGTAAAAATGTGCCGGACTGCTGGCTGGAAATCATCCTGACCGAAGGCCGCAACCGGCAGGTGCGCCGCATGACCGCTGCGGTTGGTCACCCCACCCTGCGGCTGGTACGCTCTGCTGTCGGCCCCATCACCCTGACGGGCCTGCAGCCGGGGCAGTGGCAGACCCTGGACGAACAGGCTGCTGCCGCGCTGTGGCGCAGCGTGCAGCGCAGGTAACGTTCTGTCAGATGGCACGCAGTTCCTCGATCAGCCTGTCCAGTTCCGCATCCGAAATACCATCCCGCAGCCGGGCCACCGCCTGACCAAGCGCCTGAGCACGCTGCTGTGCCTGTGACGAAGAAAGACTCTGATGAGGCCGGTAACGGCGCACAGCCTCAAGTAAACGGTTTAATTGTTCAAGCTGACGAGTCGGCATATCATCCAGGCTTTGCAGCAGCGCCTCGAATTCGCTCATAGATGGGTCCCCTTCACGTTTTTTTCATTCTAACATGGACTTTTTTCTCCTGATGCTTGCCGTTTCCGTTAGATTCCGGTGATGGCCATGTGAGAAAAGAGCAACGAAATCGGCGGTTTCTGCCCTTGCCGGTTCGGCACACCCGTTCGATAATAGCTGCTGCACCACACCACACCCGCCAGCTACGGGATAACCAATGCGGATTGACCTTTCTGCCATGATCTTCATTTTCACGGCGTTTGCGGCGTGTACCCCTGCGTCTGTGCCGCCGCCTGCATCGACTGCTACCCCGGCGCCAATGCTCGCAGGCAGCGTTCAGCTTCATAACCCGCCCCAGGGCGCGGTCATCTATGCCGAAGTCATGCTGCTTCAGGGCGAAGCAGCGGACCTGCCAGAAGATCAGCTCCGGCTGGTGCTGACGGGACCAGAAGGCGAAATCATCGCTGGTGCCACCGTACAGGTGACCGCTGGCACATGGCAGACCCTGCTGATTCACCATTACAACGGTGAACCCATAGAAGTGACACTCAGCGTATACCCGGCGGACCCGGCAGCGGCCACACCCTATATACAGCAGCCCATCGTGCTGGCCGGGCTGCGCTATCGCCCGGAGGGCGCCTCTGGCAGCATCCTGTTCCCGGCTGAGGGCGACACTGTGGGCGGCCAAATGCTGCTCGTCACTGGCACAGCATCCGGTGTGCCGGAACACACTCTGACCATCGACCTGCTGAATGAAGATGGCCAGATGCTGACCCGAACCTATGCCAGCACAACCAATCCTTACCTCATCGACGAAATGCCCTGGAGGGCGGAACTTGCCACGCATGACCATATCGGCCCGGCGACTCTCCGCCTGGGCATGCTTGATGAGGCAGAAAATACGGTCTTTCTACTGGATGCCATTGACATCATCATCGACACAGCGGCAGGCTAAAGGAGCACAGGATGGAAACTAAATATTTTATTGCGGTTGCAGGCAACATCGGCGCCGGTAAAAGCACCCTCACCGGCAAACTGGCCAACGTGTTTGGCTGGCAGCCTTTTTATGAAGCAAACACCGAAAATCCTTATCTGGCAGATTTTTACGCCGATATGCAGCGCTGGAGCTTTCATTCGCAGGTGTTTTTCCTGGGCAAACGGCTGGAACATCACCGCCAGCTGCTCGACCATCCGGGCAGTGTGGTGCAGGATCGTACCGTATACGAGGATGCGGAAATCTTCGCCTGCAATCTTTACGAACAGGGCCACATGGCGGAACGCGATTATGATGCCTACCGCCGCCTGTACCAGGCCATCAGCGCGTTTCTGCCCCCGCCAGACCTCATCATTTACCTGCAGGCCAGCGTCGAAAAATTATTGCAGCATATCCAGCAGCGCGGCAGAGATTACGAGCGCAGCATCACCCCGGACTATATCCGGCAGCTCAACGGGCTGTATGACCGCTGGATTGACCATTGGACCGCCTGCCCCGTCCTGCGGGTGTCGATGGATGAGGTCGATTTTCATTACCCGGATCATCTGGCCCACCTCAAACATCTGATTGAGGCAGAATTGACCATAGGAATTCATTGAACCCTGGTAGACAATAACTAAAAGCCTGCTATAATGAGAGTAATCCAGTCTGATTAAACATATTCATCCGATGAATATGTTTGTTTTTGTAAAGCAGTCTCCATGTCCCAAATTGATCTGGAATCTGAACTCCTCAATTACATCACCAACGGCCAGTATGCCCCCGGTGATCGACTGCCCACAATTGCAGAACTGCAAAGCCAGGAGCGGCTCGGCTTAAGTGCCAGCAAAATCCGTGAACAACTGGAGGTTGCACGCGCGCTGGGGCTGGTGGAAGTTCGGTCCAAAACGGGAATGCGGCTTAAGGATTACAGCTTCGCGCCGGCGGTTCGCCTCAGCCTGTTTGCGGCACTGGCAAAGGACCCACGCTATTTTGAGTTGTTCAGCGAGCTGCGCAAACATGTAGAGATTTCCTTCTGGCATGAGGGTTGTGCCCTGCTGACATCTGAAGACAAAGCCGAAATGAGAGCCTGTGTCGACCAGGCGCACCAGAAGCTGCGCAGCGAGTGGATTCAAATTCCGAATGCCGAACATCGCCAGTTCCACATGATCATTTTCCGCAGGCTGAACAACCCGTTTGTGGTTGGCATTCTCGAAGCCTACTGGGATGCCTATGATGCGATTGAATTAAACCGTTACTCCGATTACGACTATCTACAGCGCGTGTGGGAATATCACACCCGGATTCTGGAAGCTGTCTGTGAAGATAATTTTGACGCAGCCCAGCAGTTTTATATCGAACACACCCAATTACTGCGCTATCAGCCCCGCATGCGAGATATAGGCAAACCGGAAAATACTTGATACGAAGGAGTACGCTTATTCAGGCAATCCACAAAAATCATTTCATCAGTTGACAACAAAGCCGCATCTGAGAAAGGAGAACACGCGAATTCTCGCGTAAGGCTTATGGGTATTGCAGAAATTCAGCATGACGCGCAGTCACAGGTTCCTCCTAAGGGCCAGAACATTAACGACTTTGCTTTTATGGTAGCCACCAAAAATGGCTCCGGCAGTCAGACTTCAAACAGCATTATTGTTCGTGCGCTGTTCAAGATGGGTATTCCCGTCAACGGTAAGAATCTTTTCCCCTCCAACATCAAGGGGCTGCCAACCTGGTACACCATTCGCGTGAGCAAGGATGGGTATACGGCGCGGCGTGATACCACCGAAATCGCCATCGCGATGAACGAGGCAACCGCGGCGGAAGATATTCAGAATCTGCCCTCTGGCGGGGTGTGTATCCTGCCGGCAGAGTGGAAATGGGGCCACAGCCGCGAGGATATCACCTACTACGAAATTCCGGTCAAGGACACGGTCAGGCAGTTTGAGATCCCCAGCGAACGCCGCGAACAGGTCGGCAACATGGTGTATGTGGGCGTTGTGGCACAGTTATTCGGTATCCCGCTGCAATATCTGTACGATGCGCTGATGGATAACTTTGGCGGCAAGGAAAAACCGGTCATGATGAACTATCAGTTGATCGAAACCGCCGCCAAATGGGCAGAAGAAAACCTGACCAAGGTGGACCCCTTCTATTTTGCCCCGATGAACATGACCGAAGGCAAGATCATGATTACGGGCAACGAAGCCGCGGCCCTGGGCGCGCTCTTTGGCGGCCTGACGGTTACGTCATGGTACCCGATCACCCCTTCCACCAGCGTGATTGACTCGGTGATCAACTACCAGCACCTGCGCCGCGACCCGGAAACCGGCAAGGAAACCGTTGCCGTGATCCAGGCCGAAGACGAAATTGCCGCCATCGGCATGATCGTTGGCGCTGGCTGGGCGGGCGCGCGCGCCATGACGGCCACCAGCGGGCCTGGCATCAGCCTGATGGCAGAATTCTCCGGGCTGGCCTACTTTGCAGAAATTCCGATCGTTATCTGGGATATTACGCGTATGGGGCCGAGCACCGGCCTGCCCACGCGCACCAGCCAGGGCGATCTTCTCTTTACTTACTTCCTGGGCCATGGCGACAGCCGCCAGTTGATTCTGCTGCCGGCCGACCCGCAGGAATGCTTTGAATTTGGCTGGAAAGCCTTTGACTATGCCGATCAGTTCCAGACCCCGGTATTTGTCCTCAGCGACCTGGATATCGGCATGAACAACTGGATGATCGACCCATTCCAGTATCCGGATCAGCCGCTTAAGCGGGGCAAGGTCCTGGATAAAATCGCGCTTGAGGAATTCTTCGCAGAGAAGGGTGAATGGGGCCGCTACAAGGACTACGACGGTGATGGCATCCCCTACCGCACGCTGCCGGGCACAGATCATCCCCGGGCGGCCTACTTCACGCGCGGCACCGGCCACAACGAATATGCCACCTACAGCGAACGGTCTGATGACTGGGTGAAAAACATGCTGCGCCTGCGCCACAAGATCGAAACCGCGCGCGAGCAGCTGCCAGAACCTGTGGTTGACTATGACGACAGCAAGGAAGTCGGCATTATCAGCTTTGGCTCCAATGATCCGGCAGTGCAGGAAGCGCGCGACCGGCTGAGCAAGGACGGCATTGAAACGAACTATCTGCGCATCCGCGCCCTGCCCCTCAACCAGGCCGTGATGGATTTTGTCCAGAATCACAAGCGCGTTTATGTGGTCGAAAACAACTTCGACGGGCAGATGGCTCAGTTGATTTACCTGGAAATGCGCTCAGATACCCGGCATGTTACCTCTCTGCCTTTGGGCGATGGCCTGCCGATGACACCGCGCTTTGTACACGAAAACATCTTGCGAGAGGAGCGCAAGTAACATGGCCAACACGAATGCACTTAACCTGACGCGTAACGATTATAAGGGCGGCAAAAGCACGCTTTGCCCCGGCTGTGGGCACGATTCGATCTCTAACCAGATCATCAGCATCGCCTTTGAACTGGGCCTGGAGCAGCACCAGGTGATCAAGCTGAGCGGGATCGGCTGCTCCAGCAAGACACCGGCCTATTTCCTGGGGCGTTCGCATGCCTTTAACGCTATTCATGGGCGCATGCCTTCGGTCGCAACCGGGGCCACACTGGCCAATGATGACCTGGTCGCCATTGGTGTCAGCGGTGATGGCGACAGCGGCAGCATCGGCCTGGGGCAGTTCAAGCACCTGGTACGCCGCAATGTGCCGATGGTCTACATCATCGAAAACAACGGCGTCTACGGCCTCACCAAAGGCCAGTTTTCTGCAACCGCAGACCAGGGCCAGTATCTGAAGTATTATGGCAAGAATGAACTGCCGCCCATCGACCTGGCACTGGAAGCCATCGTTGGCGGCTGTACCTTTGTCGCCCGCAGCTTTTCCGGTGATCCGAGCCAGGTGCAAACCCTGCTGAAAGCCGGGCTGGCCCATAAGGGCACCGCCGTAATCGACATCATCAGCCCGTGCGTGACCTTTAACAACGCGCCGAACTCGACCAAGAGTTACCCCTACGGCAAAGAGAACGAACGTCCGCTGCACGAACTCGAACTGCTGACCCCGGATTTTATCCAGGTTCGCGAGGAGATCGTGGTGGATGAATATGCCGAAGGTGAGGTCATCGACGTGCAGATGCACGATGGTTCGTATATTCGCCTGAAGAAGGTGGATAACGATTACGACCCGCGCAACAAAGTCCAGGCGGTTCAGCTTCTGCAGGAAGCAGAGCGCGATCAGTTGTTCCTGACAGGCCTGCTCTATTACGAAGAGCCGCGCCCCACGCTTGGCGAAACCGCCAATCTAGTGGATGCGCCGCTGGCTCATCTGACAGAAAACCAACTGCGTCCGCCGCGTGAAGCGCTGGACAAACTCATGCAGAGCATGATGTAAAGCCTCTTCTAAGGTGGCGCACCAGCTTCGGACGGTGCGCCACTTCTTCCTTATAGCCCCCCATAACCCCCAATTTTTCGGGGTAAGTTTAGTCCAATCTAATTGTAAAATTGCTTATATCTAAAAAATCCGGGACACATTTCCGCCCCCTATTTATTGGGGGTTTTTGCTGGATTGTATCGGAAGTTTCTTCTGGCCCAGGTAGATTCATGCCTCAGAATGAAATCTTATGTGTTTCCCGGCTAAATCAACGTTCTATAATAAACGCGTAAGTTCAAAATGAGGGTCGTGAGATGCCAGAATTTTACAGGCTTGATGTTGGCGAAACATTAGCCGAGCTTGAAACCAATGCAGAGACTGGTCTCAGTCATGCAGAAGTTAAGGCCCGACAGGAAAAATATGGGCGCAACGCCCTGCCTACAGGTGAAGGAACAAACTGGTTCCAACTCATTCTTAGCCAGTTTACAGACCTGATGGTGATTATTCTGATTGTCGCGGCAGTCATCTCCTTTTTCCTTGGAGATGTTAAAGATGTCATTGTGATTCTGGCAATTGTCATCCTGAATGCGGCCCTGGGGGTGTACCAGGAGTACCGGGCAGAACAGGCCTTAGCCGCGCTCAGCGCCATGCAGGTGCCGCTGGTTCGCGTCAGGCGCGACAGCGAAGTTCACCAGATCAGCGCTGAAGAGCTGGTGCCGGGCGACATACTGCTGCTGCAGGAGGGTGACCGCGTGCCAGCGGATGGCCGCCTGATAGAATCCATTAATCTGCAAGTTGAGGAAGCCGCGCTGACAGGCGAATCCATACCTTCTGAAAAGCAGGTTGCGCCTATCCCAGGGGATGATGCCGTGGCACTGGGAGACCGCAGCAATATGGCCTATATGGGCACGTCCGTCAACTATGGGCGCGGCACGATGGTTATTACGAAGATCGGGCTGCAGACCGAACTGGGCAACATTGCTGCCATGCTGCTGCAGGTCGAGGAAGGCATCACGCCGCTTCAGCGCCGGCTTAATCAACTGGGCAAGACGCTGGCCATTGGGGCCGGTATCGTAGTTGCCATTGTTTTTGTGGCAGGCGTCCTGCGCGGCATTCCGGTTCAGGATATGTTCCTGACGGCGATCAGTCTGGCTGTGGCGGCTGTGCCGGAAGGACTGCCAGCGCTCATTACGATCAGCCTCTCGCTGGGTGCAGGCCGCATGGTGCGCCGCAACGCCCTGATCCGGCGTCTGCCTGCGGTGGAAACGCTTGGTTCTGTCACCATTATCTGCTCCGATAAAACCGGGACGCTGACCAAGAACGAGATGACAGCCACCACTATTGCCCTGCCCCACCATGCCCATGTTACGATTACCGGCATTGGGTATTCTCCGAACGGCGAATTAAAGGTTGAAGACGAGTCAGCAAATAATCATCACCAGTATGACACCACTGTTAAACGTATTGTTGAGGCAATTGCGCTTTCTACTAACGCACATCTCGAACATAACGGCAATGGTGGCAGCGTCAGTGTGGTTGGCGACACGACCGAAGGCGCGCTGCTGGTAGCTGCGCAAAAAGCGGGCTTTACCCGCGAACAACTGGAAAAAGAGCTGCCCCGTGTCGCAGAGCTGCCCTTCAGCAGCGAACGCAAGGCGATGACCACGATTCATAAAGTGGAATCGCAGGCAGCGGAGGAAGTTTTCGCAGATACCTCCTATGTTTCGCTGACCAAAGGCGCGCCGGATCAACTGTTGCGCTGGGCCACCCACGAAACTTCCCCTGAAGGCCCCGTAGCACTGACTGAATCGCGCCGGGAAGAGTGGAATGAGGAAATCAACGATATGGCAGCCCAGGGCCTCCGCGTACTTGGCATTGCCTATCGTCCGCTTGAAAATGTGCCGGAAGAAATCACGCCGGAAATTGAACGTGACCTGTATCTGCTGGGGCTGGTCGGCATTCTGGACCCGGCACGGCCAGAAGCAAAGGATGCCGTCCTCAAAGCGCGTGAAGCAGGTATCCGCAGTATTATGATTACCGGCGATCATGCCCTGACAGCCGAGGCGATTGCGCGTGACCTGGGCATTCTGAACGGTGGCGAAAGAGCCGTCACCGGCAACCGGATTGACGATATGTCCGATGAGGAGCTGCTGAAGACGCTTCAGGAGACATCTGTATTCGCGCGTGTATCCCCAGAACACAAGCTGCGCGTCGTGCGCCTGCTGCAATCCAGAAGTGAAGTGGTCGCCATGACGGGCGATGGCGTGAATGATGCACCCGCGCTTAAACAGGCGGATATTGGCGTGGCGATGGGCATCACCGGCACCGACGTGAGCAAGGGCGCGGCGGAAATGGTGCTGACGGATGATAACTTCGCTTCCATCGTTAACGCGGTGGAAGAAGGCCGCGTGATCTACGACAACATCCGCAAATTCATTAAATACCTGCTCAGCTCCAACGTTGGCGAAATTCTCGTCATGTTCATCGCGCTGCTGGCCGGGCTGAAGCTGCCGCTGCTGGCGATCCAGATTTTGTGGGTCAACCTGGTGACCGATGGCGTCCCGGCTATTGCGCTGGGCTTTGAACCGGCGGAACCAGACGTGATGCGCCGCAAACCTCGGCCGCGTAACGAGAGCGTGATGGCCGAAGGCACCGGCAGCCACATTGTCTGGGTCGGCATCCTGATCGCGCTGCTGACACTGGGAGGCTTTATCTGGGGACATACCTCCTATAACATGGAGCCGTTCAGCGAAACACTGGGCCTGGAGAACTTCTCCGCGCAGGCACTTGGGGATCTGGTAGGCGAGGACCTGGTGCCCGCAGACTGGGAAGCGCTCAGCCCGGAAGAACGCAGAGAGATGTACCTCATCGGTGAAGAACAGCGTGTGCTGTCCGAAGAAGGGGGTACAGATATCGTCTCAGCCGCCGAACGCATCCCGCGCACCATTGCCTTTACCGTGCTGGCTATGACACAGATGTTTGAGGTTATGGCGATCCACGCCGGCGATAAAGTCTCCTTCTTCCGTGGGGGCTTCAGCAAGAATCGTCTGCTGGCCTGGGCGGTGGTGTTCACCACAATCCTGCAAATTCTGGTCGTCTATGTGCCCTTCCTCCAGGTGACACTGGAAACCGTGGCGCTGACCCCGCTTGAGATGATTGTCTGTATTGCCATTGCTTCTGTGGTGCTGTTCGCGGTAGAAATTGAGAAACTGATCCGGCGCAGACGCCCGGGAGAAGCCCTGGTTACTGGCTGATAGAATCAAAAACGGGGCATCGTACAGGTGCCCCGTTTTAGTTTTAGCTGATAATTCTGCCCTGCATCGCTGCCGGAACCCGAACGCCCATCCTGTGCAGCAGTGTGGGCGCAATGTCCATCAACTGATGTCCGGTCACCTGTCCCCGCCCCGTCTGTCCAGGCTCATATAAAACAAACATCCCCTCGGTGGCGTGATTGGCATCGTCCGGGCCGGTATCATTTTCCAGGGTGTAGTGGCTGCCGTGGCCGATACTCCCTACAGAGCGCCAGTGCAGGTTCCCAAAATAAACCAGCAGATCAGGGGCAACGTTGCGGGTCTGGGTGTAGATATCCTGCGGCCTGAACACCTGCGTTTCCAGCGGCATGTTCCCTGGCCCGGTGATCGCAGCCAGCGCCTGTGCCAGCGTGGCGCGGGTGTCTTCGTAAGCCTGCGGCGGGATACACCCCTGCGGTTCACGCCCAGCGACATTCAGGAACACACGGCCATAATAACCGCCGCTGGCCCAGGCCTTTGTCCGCGACCAGTCGACATCCAGTTGTTCGAACGGGGTGATACGGCCCTCTGGCGGAGGGGTATGCAGATGCAGCCAGCCTTCGCGCCACAGCCATTCATTAATGCAGATGCCGCCATCCATCCGCGTCACGCCATGATCGCTGACCAGCAGGACCGTCGTGTTGTCCCCTGCCCGTTCGATCAGCTCGCCTGCCATTGCATCGATCATCCTGTAATAATCGCGAATAGCGTGGGCCAGGCCGCTGCCCGGTTCATGAAGCCGGTGCCGGGGGTCATGATAGCGCCAGAAGCCGTGATGCAGGCGATCAACGCCCATGTTGACATACATAAAGAAGTTCCAGTCCGCTGTGGTGATGCAGTGTTTGAGCAGCTTGAACTGGATTTCGGTAAAGTCGATGATCTGCTGGAGCAGGCGCTTTTTATCTTCGGTGCGGAAATTTGGCACATCAAAGGGATAATGCGGCGCGACCTTCAGCACTTCCTGCTTGAACACCGCCGGATAGGTAAAGGCGCTGCCCGTACCGGGCGTCATAAAATCGCTGACCAGATAGCCGTTGACTGGCTGCACCGGGTAAGTCTGAGGCACGCCTACCAGCACAGACCGCAGATTGCTTTCCGCCAGATATTCCCACACGCGCTTTTCCCGAATGGTGGTGCTGTCGGCGCGTGTCATCTGACTATACGAATGATCAAGGCGGTTACGGAAGCCGTAAATGCCCAGCACCCCAGGATCACGGCTGCTCATCATGCTGGCCCAGGCTGGCACCGTAATGCAGGGGATCGAGGATTCGAGTTCGCCCCACGTTGCCTGCTGCCGGAGCCGGGTCGTGACGGGTAAATCATCCTGAAATTGGTTAAAGACAAGCTCCGGGCTGGCGCAGTCCCAGCCCAGCACGAGCACTCGTTTTTTGCGCTCTTTAAAGCGCAGCAGCCACGCCATTATGTTAAAGCTTCACAATCGTCACAGGATACGCTGGCCAAACAAACTGGCAACCATGCCCACCGCGACTTCTGCCGTCTGATTAAGGCTATCAAGAATGGGATTCACTTCGACCACATCCAGCGAACGCACCCGGCCATCATCGGCCAGCATTTCCATCAGCAGATGCGCTTCCCGGTAATCAAGGCCGCCCGCCACCGGTGTCCCCACCCCTGGCGCGACCTTCGGGTCGAGCACGTCCATATCAAAGCTGACGTGGAGCATATCCACATCCGCCAGCGCCCCCAGCGCCGCACGCATCACTTCTGCCATGCCGTTTTCGTCGATATCGCGCATGGTAAATACACGAATGCCACTTTGGCGCAGATCAATGCGTTCCTGCGGGTCAAGATCGCGAATACCAACCATCACAATCTGATCCGGGCGCAGGGCACGCGGCCCAACAGACAGGTTGCGCGGCCCCTGGTGCATCAGACACCGGACCACCATCCCATGAATGTTACCAGAAGGAGAGGTTTCCGGCGTGTTAAAATCCCCATGCGCATCGACCCACAGCACGCCGACCTGTTCGGGCCGTTCCAGCGCCCCGGCAATACTGCCTATGGCGATGCTGTGATCGCCCCCCAGGAAGATGGCATGTTCGTTCCGGTCGATGCTGGCGCGCATCCACTGGTAGGTATTGCTGGCGACCTGCGCAATCGAATCCAGATGATACGCCGGGTAGCGGCCGGGTTGTTCCTGCGCCGTGATGCTTTCCTTGACCGGCACCGCGATATTGCCGCCATCCTGCACCTGCCAGCCCAGATGCTCCAGCCGGGACTGCAGGCCAGCGTAACGTATCGCGCTGGGGCCCATATCGACGCCCCGGCGGTTCTGGCCAAGGTCCATGGGCACGCCGTATATCCCTACCGGGCGCATTGCAGATAGCTGGGTCATGGCCTAATAGGAAGCCGGTTGATCGATGCGAGCGATGCGCCGGGCAATAAAGACCAGCACAACACTGAGCATATACAGCACCAGCAGCGGCCCCATCACCAGGCCCATGTTGACCGGATCAACCGTCGGGGTAATCAGCGCAGCGGCAACCGCCGCCCCCACCACCGCTATACGCCAGTTGCGGATCAGCACACCCGGTTCCACCAACCCCAGCAGGCCCAGCACAAAAAACACCAGCGGCGTTTCGAAGGCCACGCCCATCCAGAAAATCAGGGAGGTGACAAAGCTCAGGTAAAGATCAGCCGTCCATTCCGGGCGGAACAGGTTCTGCTGAAAGCCTTCCAGAAAGCCCAGCGCAGGCGGCATGAGGATAAACCACGAAAAGGCCGTCCCGATCAGAAACAGCAGCGTCACAGCCGGGAGGGACATTACCACCACCCGTTTTTCCTTGTTGGTCAGGCCGGGAAAGATAAACATCAGAAGCTGGTAGGTAATCATGGGGATGGCGAATATCGCCCCCAGCATCAGCGCCACCCGAAAATAAGCGATCACGCCCCCGGTTGGCCCCAGCGTCTGGAACCGGCAGCGATCCAGGTTAATGGGAACATTATCTGCATCCACAACTTCCCCGGCCTCAGCCGCTTCGTTGAGGGCAATCACGCGGCAGTAAGGCATACGCAGATATTCCAGCCCGGGGGTTGCCAGCGCCAGCCCAATTGCAGTCCCGACCACCAGCGCCAGTGCCGCCCGCACAAGCCGCTTGCGCAGCTCATCCAGGTGGTCAAAAAAGCCCATCCGCGCACCGTGGCCATCCTCATTTTCAACATCTTCAACTGGGGGTGGCGCAGGTGGCGGCGGAGACGAGGCCGCTGGCCGGCGCAGGCGCGGGCGCGGAAATTTCATACCTGGCACAGCACACTACTCCTCATCATCTGGCTGGGTACCGGCGGCCCAGGAACCAAATCCAGGTTTATCGGTATGGCTGGACCACGCCCCAAAGCCATCGCCAGCCTGTCCGTTCGTGGTCGTGGATGGCTTGCGCGGCGTAGAAGCAGGCTTTCCGGCCACAGCAGGGCGCTTCTTGGCGGCATGGCCGTTGGTGTCCTTGACGGCGGTGCTGGCAGCCTGGCTGGTGGCAGCGGTGGCCCTCTTGATTTCGCTGACTTCCGTATTCACCTGTTCCAGCGTGTCCTTGACCGGGTCGGTGAGCGGACTCATCATCTTCAGCGCCTGCTTGTTGAGGCTGCCTCGCGTGGGCAGATCGCGCGGAACCTGAATATCCACCCCGGCTTCATCAAACTCGTGCTGAAGCACATCGACGGTTTCTGCCCACATGCGCCGGAACTTGGCAATATACTGCCCCATAACATAAGACCAGCGAAGCATGCGCTTGGGGCCAGCAACAATCAGCATTAAAACAAGAATAATAAGCAGTTCTGGCCCACCGACGCCAAAAATGTTCATAGATCCTGCTCCTGATCTGTTTTCAGCGTCTGCAACCACTGCATCACTTCTTCGTCCATTGCCAGCTTACCCAACACCCCATTGATAAAACCCATCGAGGATTCTGCACTGAACACCCGCGCCAGCCCCACCGCTTCGTCAATCACAACGCTGATAGGCGCCTTTTGCTCTACCGCAAATTCCAGAACCGCCATGCGCAGAATATTCCGGTCAATAATGGCGATCTGTTCCAGGGGCCACTCGACCACATATCTGCGGATAGCATCATCAATCGTTTCTCGATTCGCCAGCACGCCCTGCACCAGAAACCGGACGTAACGGGCTTCCTTGCGGTCTGTTTCCTGGGCTTCCAGGCGGGAACCAATCACATCCCCCGGCCTGTGCCCGGCGCTGTCAATTTCGTACAATACCTGCAGCGCAATGCGACGCGCATAACTGCGGTTGGTCGCAGGGGCATCATGTTCAATGACCTCAACAGTGACTTCATCGTCAGGGTTGAAGTTTGGCATATTGATCAATGCGCCTGACCCATCACTCGTTTAAAATCAGTTACCAAGTTTACTTCAGATTCCCCTGTTTGCCCACACTTCGATTCCGGCACAGAATAGCAGCCGCGTATCCAGGTTCGTCAGTCCGGGAGCCGTCGCGAAGCAGGCGATTCCAGCCGATAATAACCTTCATCCTGGTCTCGTGCCAAAAACCACTCATTAAGCTGTGCGCATAATTCTGCGCTGAACAAAAACACCGCCGCCAGCAGATAAGCCCAGAACAACAGCACGATCACAGTGGCGATGCTGCCAAACACCACCTGATAATTGGCAAAGTTGGTCAGGTACCAGCTAAACGCGCGCTTTGCCAGTTCAAACCCGGATGCGCCCACAATCGCCGCAGGCCAGATGGCATCCCAGTAGACCATCCGCGAGGGCACAAACCGGAACAACAGCACAAAAACCATCATGTTCAGGCTGAAGGGCAAAAACAGCGAAGCCATCGTCAGCCAGACGCCGGGCCGGTGGAAAAAGATGATCGAAATGAGGCTGATGATGCCGGACGTTAAAAACGAGGCTGTCACCAGCAGCACCAGAATCAGCACCATCACCAGCGCCACCACGCGCTGCTGCCACAGGCTGCGGCCTTCTGGCACATGAAAGATCGCATCCAGCGATGACGCCAGGTTGGTAAACAACCCCAGCCCGGACCACACCAGACCGATCAGCGCTATCGTCCCGAAGGAAGTATCCTGATCCAGCGCCTGCTGGATACTTTCGAGAATAAGGCTGACGGCTTCCTCGCTGTCTGGCAGAAACAGCACCAGCGCGTTGGCAATCTGTTCCTGGGCGACGTTAGTACCCATCACCCGGCTGACTCCGATAGCGATCAGCAGCGACAGCGGAAAAATGGAAAAAATGGTGTAATAGGCCAGCGCAGCCGCCCAGCGCAAACCGTAACGGCTGAAGTTGATCACCGCCTGCCGCAGATAATGCGCCAGAAGCCGTGTTTCAGGGTCTCTGTCCTGCCACCATTTATTCAGATTGCGAAGCATGCCGGTTAGTCTTTTCATCAGGCTTATCGTATCATGTTTTGTGGAAGCCGCGCACTAAAACATGCTATTCTTTTAGAAGACAAGGCAGAAATATAAAGGGTAATGCGATCTATGAACATGAATAACATTGACCCGCAGGAAATTCTCCAGCTTTTAGGGCCTACCGCCGGCCATGGCCTGATCTGGAACATCTTTATTTATCTTATCTTCTTCTTTACGCTGATTACCATGCTGATGCAGGGGGATAAAGCCCTCCTGACCACCATTATTGCTGCCGCCGGCCTCATGCTGTGTGTGATCGACAAGCTGGTTATTTTTAATGCCCGCGACTTTGGCACAATGGTCATCCATGCTGGCATGTTCCTCTTCCCTGGCCTGGTCGCCGGCATGACGCGCGACTCAAAATCCAGGCCGCCGGCCATCTTTGCGACAGTGATTGGCGCTGTGTACTTCTTTCTGTTCTGGTTCTTCCTGCAGCGCTAGGCAGCCCAATGCCGCTGC
The DNA here is from genome assembly GCA_964593565.1 of uncultured Anaerolineaceae bacterium. Classification (GTDB taxonomy): domain Bacteria; phylum Chloroflexota; class Anaerolineae; order Aggregatilineales; family Phototrophicaceae. The sequence continues at coordinate 15,063 of CAZQIY010000007.1, read as the reverse complement.
GATAACTGCCGGATTATATCGCACACAGACCAGTCCAAAATTATTATCCTGCGCCATGCTGTAGTATGATTAAAATTCTGCGCTATGCACAACACATCGTTCGACCATGAGACTGGTTTACATCGCGCTTGGCTGGGCGTTCGGCCTGGTCCTGGCCGCCAACAATGACAGTGGGTCCCCGCTCCTGCCGCTGATCTGGCTGGGAGTGGTGGGGCTGGCGCTGACTGCGGCGTGGCTGTGCTGGCAGGATCGCAGCCTGCGCTGGTGGATGATCGCGCTGGTGGCGTTTGCCGCAGGTGGGCTGCGGATGTCGCTTGTGCCCACCACCAGCGATATCGCCGGTTACAACAACAGCGGCGGCCTGACCATCGAAGGCGAAGTTATCGCAGAGCCGGACGTGCGCGATTCGCACACCCAACTGCGCATCGCCGCAGATACCGTCACCCGCGCCGGGCAGACCCACCCCACCAGTGGCATCGTGCTGGTGCGCGTGCCGCGCCGTACAGCAGTGCGCTATGGTGATCGCGCAGCCGCCACCGGCCTGCTGATTGCCCCGGCAGAGTTCGATACCTTCTCTTACGCCGATTACCTGGCCCGCAGCGGCGTATTCAGCATCATGCGCGAAGCGAGCGTGGAGGTGCTGGATCATCAACCCGCGAATCCGCTGTATGCCGCGCTGCTGGAAACCCGGCAGCAGGCCGCGCAGCATATCGCCCGCAGCCTGCCAGAGCCGCAGGCCGGCCTGCTGACCGGCATCCTGCTGGGCAACGAAAACGGCATCGCGCCGGAAATTGCGGACGCCTTCAGCCGGGTGGGGGCCTCGCATGTCATCGCCATCAGCGGCTTTAATATGGTCATCCTCAGCGGCGCCACCATCGGCCTGCTGCGGCGCATGCGTCTGTCAGAACGTGCCGCCGGGGTGACTGGCATTCTGATTATCCTGCTGTACAGCCTGTTTGTCGGGGCCAATCCTGCTGTGCTGCGCGCTGCACTGATGAGCAGTCTGCTGGTGATTGGCGGGCTGATCCGGCGCAAAACCTATGTTCCGGCGTCGCTGGGTTTTGTGGCCGTGCTGCTGTCGCTGCTCAACCCGACAGTGCTATGGGACATCAGCTTTCAGTTGAGCTTTTTCGCCACACTGGGTCTGGCGCTTTATACGGACCCGCTCAAACGCGCCTTCGATCATCTGCTGGCGCGGCTCTTTCCGCCCTCGCTGGTGCGCACCCTCAGCGGGTTTTTGTCCGAACCGCTGATCGTCACGCTGGCCGCCCAGATCACCACACTGCCGCTGATCGCGCTCTACTTCAGCCGTCTCTCGCTGATGACCATCCTCACCAACCTGCTGATCGTCCCGGTACAGGCGGTGATTCTGATCCTCGGCCTGCTGGCCACACTGATCAGCTTTGTGCTGGCACCGCTGGGGCAAATCCTGTACTGGTACGACCTGATCCCCCTGTCGTGGACCATCAGCATCGTGCGCGTGCTGGCGGGCGTGCCTTTTGCCGATGTCGAGTTCTACGTGGACCCGCGTCTGGTCGCTCTGTACTTTATCCTGTTGATAGGAGTCGCGCTTATGCAGGCTACACAACCGGCCTGGGCGCTGCGTCTGGGCCGCTTGCTGCGGCAGCGCGCCACCGCCAGCGCCGCACTGTCCGGCGGATTTGCCACCCTTTTACTGATTGGTGCTGTCTATTTCAGCCGGCCAGATGGCAGCCTGCACCTGTGGCTGCTGGATGCCGGGCACAGCAACGCGGTGCTGCTGCAAACGCCCGGCGGCGCGCAGGTCCTCATTGATGGCGGGCGCTTTCCGTCGCGCCTGCTGACCCTGCTGGGTGATCGCCTGCCGTTTAACGATCAGGAACTGGATGTGCTGGTCATCACCCAGCCAGACGAAAACGAATACAGCGCGCTGGCAGCGGTGCTCAACCGGTATGATGTTGGGCTGGTGCTGACCAACGGCCACCCCAACCTCAGCCCGTCTTTTGTGGCACTCGAAGCGCAGCTTGCAGGCAAGGACGTGATCCGCGCCACCGCAGGCTATCGGCTGGAAATGGATGATGGTGTGGTGCTGGAAGTGCTGCACCCCCAGCAGACGCCGCAGCTTGAAGATCGGCTGGACGATTATACGCTGGTGATGCGGGTAGGTTATGGAGAAATGACTTTCCTGCTGACCTCTGACCTGAGCGCCGCCGGACAGCAGGTCCTGATAGAAGCCGGGCAGTGGCCACTGGCCACCGTCCTGCAGATTCCCCGACATGGGGGCCGCGCAGCCCTGGATGAGGCATTTTTAGCTGCGGTTCAGCCCCAGGTGGCCCTGCTGCAGGCAGACCCTGCCAACCGCCTGGGGGAGCCTGACCCGGATATGCTGGCTCAGCTTAACACACTGCCGGTACTGCGTACGGATCAGCAGGGTACGATCCACCTGTGGACAGATGGCACTCAACTATGGACGGAAGCCACACCCTGAAACGTTCTGCCTGACTGCGCAAACAGGATGCTGTGTACCAGCACCCAGGCCCGTAAGCTACTGATTTTCCTTGCTTACTTCGACCTGTTCACGCGGGGCAAACTGCATCTCGGGGGGGGGCGCCACTGTAGAAGCGGGAGCCGGCGCAGCAGCGGTGCCGGGCATATCTGCTTTTGCAGATTCTGCCGCCTGGTTATTATGGACCTCTGTAATACCGTTGCGCACCACAGTCAGCGTCTTAATCAGATGTTGTTCGAGCCGGGCAAGTTCTTCCAGCACGTATTTATCAGCATCCGCGATGATAGTCTCTGCTTCCTGGCGCGCCTGCTCGATAATGTTGGCGGCGCGGTTGTGGGCCGCCTGCACACTGACTTCCTGGTCGAGCATTTCCTCGCCTTTTTTGCGTGCCAACTGCACCACCCGGCCCGCTTCTTCGTTGGCCTGGGCAAGGATACGGTCACGAGTCGCCAGGATACGCGATGCCTTCTCGATCTCTTCGGGAATCGAAATACGCATCTGGTCGATAATCTCCAGCGCACGTTCCTCATCGATCATGGTGTATTTGCTGAAGGGCATGTGCCGCCCCTCGTCGATCAGGTCTTCAAGACGATCTACCAGGTGCTGAATATCCATACGTAACCTTTCCCCTCTTCGCTAATCCCGAATACTGGTCATATAACCCGGGCTGTTGTGCTGCGCGTGCAGTTCGTCGAACCGGGTTACCAGCGCCTCGGCTACAAATGGCGGAACCATACTGCTCACATCGCCCCCCAGCTCCGCGATTTCCCGAATGGTGCTCGAACTGAGGTAAATATGCCGCTCATCGGTCATCACCGCGACGGTTTCCATCTCCGGGGCCAGCTTTCGATTCGCCAGTCCCATCCTGAATTCTAGCTCAAAGTCCGAAAATACGCGCAGCCCTCGGACAATAGCCATTGCGCCTACTTCCTGCGCATAGTTTACTGTTAAACCGGAATACTGCGCAACCCGGATATTAGTATCATCTTTAAACACCTGCGATGCCATACTTACACGCTCGTCGACGGTGAACAACAGCCGCTTTTTGGGCATATCGTAAACGCCCACCACCACCTCATCAAAGATGCGTGCCGCACGCCGGGCGACATCAATATGCCCATAGTGAATAGGATCAAGTGTTGCAGGGTACAAAGCGATGCGTGCCATAAAACTGCTCCCAGGTAAGTTCGCCTATGCCGCCTTCGGCATATCAACTGACATCACTGCGTTCGTCCTGCAGCAACTGCACACGCTGCGCCAGCAGCATATGCTGTTCCTGTGCCAGGTCGGGGTCTTCCTCATAAATAGTGCGGGCTTCGCGCTGGGCCATTTCCACCATCTGCGGCGTGGCATATTCAGACAGGCGATCCAGCGCCTTAAAGTGGGCGCTCGTCATGCCGCCGCTTTGCTGTGTGCCCAGCAGATTACCGGACCCGCGCAGTTTCCAGTCCATTTCCGCCAGCCGAAAACCATCGCTGATCTCTTCCATGGCCTGCAGGCGTTCGCGCGCTTCTGGCGTGTTGTTATCCGGAATCAGCAGGCAGTAGGATTCGTGTGAACCACGCCCGACACGCCCCCGAAACTGATGAAGCTGCGCCAGACCAAAGCGATTGGCGCCCTCGATCACAATCACACTGGCGTTGGGGACATCCACCCCGACTTCAGCCACAGAGGTGGTCACCAGCACGTCATAATCCTTGCGGGCAAAGGCTGTCATCATTTCATCTTTCTCCGCTGGTTTCATGCGGCCATGCAGCAGCCCCACCTTAAAGCGGAAAAAAACTTTTGAAAGCTGTTCGTAGGCCTCGACTGCAGACCTTGCATCAATCTTTTCGGATTGTTCGACCAGCGGATGCACAATAAAGGCCTGCCGCCCCTGGTTAAGCTGCGATTCGACAAAGCTGAAGACACGCTCCCGCGCCACCGGCTCCACCACCCGGGTCTGGACGGGCTTGCGCCCCGGCGGCATTTCGTCAATTACCGTCAGGTCCAGGTCCGCGTGCAGGGTCAGGGCCAGTGTGCGCGGGATCGGCGTGGCCGTCATCACCAACAGATGCGGGTTCTTGCCCTTGCCACGCAGCGCCCCACGCTGTTCCACGCCAAACCGATGCTGCTCATCAATGACGGCCAGCGCGAGATCATGGAACTCCACCCCTTCCTGGATCAGCGCGTGGGTGCCGACAATGACATCTACCGTGCCATCGGCAACCTGACGGCGCACCTCCTCGCGTTCAGCCGCGTTCAGCGACCCGGTCAGCAGGGCCACCACCGGCGGGCGCTCGCCGGGCATCTTCGCCAGCGATTCGCTGATATTGCGATAATGCTGTTCGGCCAGAATACTGGTCGGCGCCATGATCGCCGCCTGCCTGCCATTGGCCACCGCCAGCGCCAGCGCGGTCATCGCCACGGCGGTCTTGCCGGAACCGACATCGCCCTGCAGCAGACGATTCATCGGGATGGTCAGGCTGGCATCCCTGCGAATATCCGCCACCGCCCGCTGCTGCGCACCGGTCATCTGATAAGGCAGCACCGCTGCTAAAAATGTGCTAAGCCATTCATCACTGACCTCCAGCGAATCCGCCGGGACGCTCTGCCATTCACGCCGGTTGCCTAAAATCGCAAGCTGCATCAGCAGCAGTTCATCAAACACGATGCGGTTGCTGGCGTGGTAACGATGATCCTGACTTTCCGGAAAGTGAACATTTTTAATCGCCCACCCCAGGTCTGCCAGTTCGACCCGATCCAGCGTGGCTTCTGGCACGTAATCCGGCAGGCGATCTGCCCAGTAGGTCACGGCGTTTTTCATCAGGCGGCGCAGACCACGCGCCTTCAGCCCTTCCGTCAGCGGGTAAACCGGCACAATGCCCACCGTATGCAGGTTGTCTGTATCCAGATGCTCCCATTCCGGGTTCGTCATCTGAATGCGATTGCGATAGATGGACGTTTCGCCGCTGAGCACGATCTGATCGCCCACGCGGATATAGCGCGACAGAAAATACTGGCCAAAAAATGTGACTTCCAGCAGGCCGGAACCGTCATCCAGCATCACATGAAAATACTTGCGGCCATTTGGCCCCACCTTCACCGAAGCCTCGCGCACGGTGCCGACGACTGTGGCGGTGCTGCTGGGCTGAAGCTGGCTGATATTGTTCAGGCGAGTGTAATCGTCGTAACGGCGCGGCAGAAAATACAGCAGGTCATAAATCGTATGCACCCCCAGCTTGTTGAAGGACTCCGCCATGCGGTCGCCAACCCCTTTGACCACCGTCACTGGCTGGCGCAGGCCGCGCACGATGTCGACAGCCTCCGCCGGGTCGAGATACGGGCGCGGGTGACGGGGGGCACGCGCCAGCCTGGGCTGGGCCGGAAGGTCCATCTTCAACGTGACCGGACCCCCCACCAGATCATCCTGGCTCGATGAACCATCGCCGGCATACTGCTGAGGTTTCGTTTCCTGGCGCGGCTTGCGGCGTTTATCCGCAGGCGCGGCCGGACGCCTTGTCTCAGATCGCGGTGCTTTCGCTGATTTTGCTGCCTGCTGCTGTGATCGCTGGCGGTCTGGCTGTGGCGGCGGCTTTTTCGCGGCTTCAGCAGGAGGCTCCGCCCTGACAGCGGTGTCTGCCTTAACCTGAAACTCCGGTGCAGGCTGCACCCGCCCTGTAATGCGATCCAGCATGTACTGGACCTGTTTATGACGTTCTGTGCGGTTTTCAATCGCGGCATACTGGCGCATGACCTGCTGTAGTTCATCCACCAGCAGATGATGTTCCGGTTTGCGGGCCTGGGCATGCGCATCCTGTGCCCAATGGTCGCTGAACTTGGACAACCCGCCAATGACGGCCGTGTTGTTGCAACCCTGCTCGCGCTCCAGTTTTAAGATTTTAACCAGTGTTTCCAAAGCGGATGGCACGACTTACAGCCTCCAATTTTGACTAACTGTAGCAAATGCAAGAGACTGCGGCCCGACATGCGTCCCCAGGGTGGGCGTGGCGTTGACGATAAGCGTTTCCTGTGGCGCAATATCTGCGATCTGCTCCTGCATCCACGCCACGCCGTCCATGTGATTGGTGTGGAGCAGTGCAAGCTTTTCTACAGGAGCCTGAGCGCGCAGCATCTCGATCAGTTCTTCGCGGGCGCGTTTGGCGGTGCGCACACGCGATAATATCTGAATTTCACCATCGCGGACAGTCACAATCGGTTTGATCTGCAGCAGCGTGCCGACGCCCGCCGTTGCCAGGTTGATGCGGCCGCTGCGGCGCAGGCTGTCCAGGGAGTTAATCATCACGATCAGCGAGGTGTGTTCGCGCACCCGCTGGACTGCCGCCAGCGTCTGCTCCACATCACCGGTTTCCGCCGCCACCTGCGCCCCAAGCAGCACCTGAAAACCCAGCCCCATTGTCACCGTGCCGCTGTCTACCAGAGTCACCTGTTCCTGCGGCAGATGAGACGCGCCGATCCGCATGGCTTCATAAATGGCGCTCAGTTTAGCCGGCGCGGTCAGGATAATCAGATGATCCGCCCCTTCAAACGCCTCGTCGATCTTCTGGCGGGCCACCCCTGGCGATGGTGCCGCGGTGGTCGGGTACGGGGTCAGCGTGGCCAGTTGATTGTAATAATCTTCCCGGTTCAGCTCTACCCCATCGTCCGCATAGCTCTTATCGCCGATATTGACGTAGGTCGGCACCACCGCAATATCCCACTGCTTCACCAGTTCTTCGGGGAGATCGCAGGTGCTGTCCGTGACAAAACGAATCTTTTTAATAGTCGTCATTTAAGTAATCCATTTCGCTTTCAAGAAGAATCACACCCATTGCATCCGTGCCAATCAAAGCGGCCAGCGACGGCCCGTACTGCATGTAGGGAAAGTGACGATCCGAAAATTCCACCGCCAGACGATCCTGCAGCGTCCGTGTCTGTTCGCTCAGATGTGTTTTGTTCTGAAGGATAATGACCTCGTCAATATCGGTAAATTCAACCACAAACTCGACTAACCGTTCTATCGCCTGTGACCGGCTGCGTACTTTTTCAATGGGCTTTAACACGCCATCCTCAATCGAAAGAAACGGTTTTACCCCCAGCATCGCCCCCAGAATGATGTGAGAAGGATCGAGCACGTCGGTCTGAAAGATTGAATTTACAGTCTCCACGTAAAAAGCGGAATATATTCGATCCACCGTCCCGCGCACAGAGCGCACCACATCCTCGACGGTTGAATGCATTCTGGCCGCCTGCAATGCCGCGCGCACCAGCATCGCCTGCCCGACAGAGACTGTCTGAGAGTCGATGACCACGATTTCGCAGGGGCCGGCAAACTGGCTGGCCGCAGCGCTGGCATGATCCCAGCTTGGGAAAATTTTGCGGGATGGATGAATGGAAATGATGGCATCGCACCGGGACGCCAGCCGCCGGTAGACATCCGCAAACTGCGCTTCGTCCGGCGATGTCACCACCGGATTCACCCGTTCGCGTATGCTCAGGCGCAGCGCATCCTCGGCGTTCAGATCAACGCCTTCCTTATAGGCCCGGCCTGCAATCGTCACCGTATTGGGGACAACGGTGATATCTGACTGCGAGCCAGCGTGTGGCTGAGTAAACTGAGCAGTGCTATCCGTAACAATGTGAATGTGCATCTACTCTACGCTAACGATAAATGGATACAGTGGCTGGCCGCCCTGTAAAAGCTCAAAGGTCTGCTGGGCAAACTGTTCCTCCAGCTGATCGACCAGCGCCCGGGCGCTTTGTTCATCGTGCGCGTCACCATAATAGAGCGTAATAAGTTCACTGTCCGGGTTGACGGCTTTTCCCAGAAGATCGCGCAGGACATCCTCCAGCACATCGCCCACCACGACCAGATCACCGTCGAGCAGCCCGATAAACTGGCCCTTGCGCACCTTCAGCCCATCAATTTCGACATCGCGTGTCGCCTTCGTAACTTCGCCGCTGGTCACATCATGCAGGCTGGCCTGCATCGCGGCAGTCACAGCCTCGATATTATCAGAATGCGGCAGGTTGGCATAGGCCAGCATCGCGCTGATGCCCTGTGGCAGCGTGCGGCTGGGCACCACCCGTACATCCTTATCGCGCGCCAGCGAAGCCGCCTGCTGTGCCGCCATGACGATGTTCTTGTTGTTTGGCAGCAGCACAATGCTGGTATTGGGCAGGTCATCAATGGCCGCCAGAAAATCCTGTGTGCTGGGATTCATGGTCTGCCCGCCCGAAATCATGTGGGCCGCCTGCAGGTCTTCCTCGAAAAGCTGGCGCAGCCCTTCGCCGCTGGCTACGGCAATCACGGCGACTTCGCGAGGCAGGGTATTCTGCTCCTCAAACTGGCGTGAGAGGCGATCTTCCACGTAATGCTGGTACTGATCCTGCATGTTTTCGACCACGACGTCATCAATCGAGGCCCCCAGGCCGACGGCGTAGCTGAGCGGCTGGCCCGGATCATGCACGTGCACATGCACCTTGATCAGGCGTTCGTTGCCCACTACCAGCGTAGACCAGCCCATCGCGTCGATCTCGGCACGCACCGTGTCCACATTCAGGCTCTGCCCATGCATCAGAAACTGAACGTCGTACCCGTAACCTTCCTCATCTTCGGGCACCAGCGCTTCCTGCCAGTCCTGTGCCACTGCGGCCTCAGCCGTCTCTGGTTCTGTTTCCAGCACATCGCCATCCGGCTGAAGCACTGCCTGGCCGTTCAGCATACGCAGCATGCCCTGCAGAATATACACCAGGCCCTGGCCACCGGAATCCACAACCCCGGCGCGTTTCAGCACGGGCAGCAGGTCCGGGGTGCGTTCCAGCGAAGCCTGAGCCGCCTCCACCATGACCGCCAGCAGTTTGCGCAGGCTGCGCTCGTGCTGGGTTTCTGCATACTGCGCAAGCGCCTCTGTCGCCTCGCGCGCGACGGTCAGAATCGTGCCTTCAACCGGCGTGGTGACCGCCTGATAGGCGACTTCTACAGCCCGCTGGCAGGCACGCACCAGCAGGGGCGCATCAAATTCTTCCTGCCCGCGAATCGTTTCGGCAAAGCCCTGCCACAACTGCGACAGGATGACGCCCGAATTGCCACGCGCACCCATCAGCGCGCCGTGCGCCACCGCATCGCCTACCATGCCGACTTCGGCCTCGTCCATGCCGGCCACTTCCTGATAGGCGCTGCGCATTGTCAGCATCATGTTCTTGCCGGTATCGCCATCCGGAACCGGAAAAACGTTTAGCTGGTCCACTTCTTCGTGATGCTGCTCTAACCATGCCAGCCCGGCAGCGACCATCCACTTCAACTGATGTCCATCACATACCTGGTCTTCAATGTTTACGGCCATGTCTAACGTCCCAGTACAATCGAACAATCCGTTGCATATCCTGCACGCTGGCTGAGGATATTACCACGAACCCTTTAGTCGTGCAGCGCGGCACGCAGCAGGTTCATACCCTCTCTTACACCGTGCCCCGCATTAAAAATCACGCTTCCCGCAATAACCACATCTGCTCCGGCGTCTACCATCGGGCGAATTGTTTCCGCATCTACACCACCATCCACACCCAGGTCCGTTTTGCGCCCCCCCTGCCGGATCATCTCGCGCAACTGCGCAATCTTCGGCAGTGTTTCCGGCAGAAAAGTCTGGCCACCAAAGCCAGGGTTTACCGTCATCACCAGAATCGTATCCAGCATGTGCATGATTTCGCTCAGGCTGCTGGCGGGGGTATGCGGGTTGAGCGCCACCCCGGCGGCGCAGTCCTGCGCGCGGATCATCTGCAGGGTTCTGTGAAGATGAGGCGAGGCTTCGATATGCACAGTGATACGATCTGCCCCGGCCTGCGCAAACGATTCGATATAACGTTCCGGCTCCACGATCATCAGATGCACATCCAGGGGCAGCGCCGTACACCTGCGAACCGCTTCGACAATAAACTGCCCCATCGTAATGTTCGGCACAAAACGCCCATCCATGACATCGATATGAATCAGGTCCGCGCCGCCTGCTTCTGCTTCGGCAATCTGTTCGCCCAGGCGGGTAAAATCAGCCGCCAGGATAGAAGGCGCAATACGTACCATCAGGCAGATCAATCCTTCGCTTTCCGGCACAGGATAAAGATAACCCGTATCTTAACAAAATTGCAGGTCAAATAGCAATCGGAGGTTCATAGTCCGCGTACCGGACAGGCATCCGGCACCAGCGGCAGCGAGGGGAATCAGATGAGCGGCAGGCAGAAACAGCGGCGCATCAGCCAACCCGCCAGCCCATCTGCTCGATACGAAAGCGCAGCCGCTGAAACTGCATGTCAGACTCCAGGTCAAACACAGTCGGCGGGCGTGTATAAAATTCGACGGTGCGGGTGATGCGGCCAGACGGGCTGATCTGGATCATCCGCCGGGCCACACACACCTGCGCTGCCGGGTTCTGCACCTGTGCCTGTGCGTTCTGGCCGCAGGCTTCAAAGCTGATGAACCGGACATCGCCCTCGTCGTCCAGATATTCCAGGCCGGCCTCGCTCACATGCAGGATCGCGCCGTAACTATAGGCCATCCACCATTTCTCCCTGCTGTGCAACCTTCGCCTTCAACTGACCACACCCGGCGTCAATATCGATTCCGCGCCGGACACGAATCGTCGCCGAAATACCATACGACGCCAGAATATCGACAAACTGGTCGGCGGCTGCCGTATCTGATGGCCCACCGGCAAAGCCTTCTGTCGGATTAAGCGGAATGGCGTTGACATGGCACAGCATCCCCTTCAGCAAACGCCCCAGGGCATGGGCCTGTTGCGGTGTGTCGGTTTTACCCTCAATCAGCGCCCATTCAAAGGTGATGCGCCGCCCTGTTTTGTCGATGTAATAGCGGCAGGCGGCCATCAGATCGCGCAGCGGCCAGCGGCGCGCCACCGGCAGCAGCGCGGAGCGTTCTTCATCTGTGGCCGCGTGCAGGCTGATAGCCAGCCGCACCTGCAGACCTTCATCCGCAAAGCGGCGTATCTGCGGCACCAGCCCCACCGTACTGACGGTCAGATGCCGTGCCCCGATGCCCAGGTCCTGCATCAGGCGGCGCACCGCCTGGATAGACTCGTCGTAGTTATGGAAAGGTTCGCCCATGCCCATCAGCACCACATTGCTCAGGCGCTCGCCCTGCGCTTCCAGATCACGGGCGAAGTACAGCGCCTGCTCAAAAATCTCCGCTGCGGAAAGATGCCGTGCGAATCCCATCTGGCCGGTGGCACAAAAGACACAGCCCATGCCACACCCGGCCTGCGTGGAAATGCAGGCGGTGCGGCGGTCATCGTCATACTGCATCAGCACGGATTCGATCAACTGGCCATCTGGCAGCCGGTAGACCCGCTTGCTGGTGCCATCGCGGCTGACCTGCTCTGTAAGCAGCGCCAGCGTCCCCAGCCGGGTTTCGGCCTTCAGGCGCTCTCTCAGGCTGGCCGGCAGATTGGTCATCGTGTCGAAGCTATCCACCCGCTTGTCATACAGCCAGTCCCACAACTGCCGGGCACGAAATTTGGGTTCTCCCCAGGAAGCCAGCAGAGCCGCCAGCTCGTCCTGAGACAATGCATAAAGATCAGTCATCACGTCTACCCATCAACCAGTAAATCAACATTAAAATCGCTGCAACAATAGAAAGTAACGCGACAATCCCCAACCGATTTACAGGATCATCCAGCAGGCCAGGCTCCGGCAGAGGCGTGGGAGTATACAGGCTGCTGGCCGGGCGCGGTGTCAGAGTCGGCGGGCGCGAAGTCGGTGTCAGAGTCGGGGTAGATGTCAAGGTTGGCGTCGGAGAATGCACCCCCGTGATCGATGGCGTGATCGTCGGCGTGGCTGTCTGCGTCGGCGTCGGGGTCGCTGTCGGCGGGAAAGGCGTTGCCGATGGCGACGGTAAGGGCGTGGGGGTTTCTGGCTGGTAGGGCGTGTAATCGAAAGCCAGCGTCGCCGCCCCGGTAAACAGCCACCGCCGCAGGTTGGTCAGCAGCACAGCCAACGGCTGACCGGTGGCTTCTTCATAAGCCGTCTGCCAGTCAGAAGGTGATTCTGCGATTCTGTTCGCCAGCTCGAACAGTGCCGGAACCCCGATTTCATCCGCGATATAGAGCACCATCGCATAGCTCTGGGCCTGCCACAGCGCATCTTCCTCCGCTGCAGAAGCCATCGATGCCAGCGGCAGCAGGTTATCCACCCGCGCCGCGCTGCGCACGGTCAGCAGCAGCGGTGCTTTGGAAGTGGGCGCATAGAACCGCGTCAGGCCATGGATAAACCAGGGTGGCACGCTGGTACTTTCCCACAGAGGCGCGTAAAAGTGCTGCGAGAGGAAGGGAATCAGGGCGGCCTGTGCCCCGGAGGCCGTCGTGCCCACGCTCTGGACGACCTGATAGCCCCCGCCAGCATAAACTGCCGCTGCCCGCTGTAGATCGCAGGGGACCTGCATAAAGCTGGTCGGGCTTCCCGCCACCAGCACATCGTCACCGGTTTCCTCATCTTCGGCCAGCATACAGCCTGTCGCGTCAACCGCCTGGCTGTACAACACCACATTAAAGCGCGGGTCTGCGCCGGTATTGGCCGCCATCATCTGGTAGACAGGCATCACACTGCGGCGGATCTGTTCGGCAGATGGCCCGTCCGCCGCGACTGTCAGATGCAGAATTTCATCCGGGTCCTGACTCTGTACCCACACCACACGCTCATCCTGCAGGGTCAGCGCATCGCGCACCCGCGCGGTCTGGCCCTGCCGGTCGGTCACCTCCCATTCAAAGATGACATCGCCTTCTTCAAACAGCGATACACCGGCCTCTGTGGGAATTTCCCAGATGTAATCCAGCTCACTGTAAAACGGGCCAGATGCCACCGGGTCTTCTATGTCGATGTCGTAGGTCACGGGCGCCCGGTCATCCCAGGCAATGCTGATCGTCGCCCCGGCCACCGCCCTCATCGGACGCTCAAACACAAAGCGGAAGCGCACCGCCATCGGGAAAAGAATCTCGTTTGTCCAGGAGTAGGCGAAACCTTCAACAATGGGCAGCGTTTCATCTTCCTGTTCCTGAGCCTGTACAGGCTGAACCAACAGCGCCCCCGCGCAGATCAGAAAATACAGCCACTTCATGCGTCTATACGGCCTCGATTGCCAGTGCCAGCAGCGCAAGCTGGACAAAGTTAAAAAAGAAGTGCGCGATAATCGCCGCAGTCGTGCTGTGGCGCTGTCGCAGCCATCCTAAAATAAACGATACCACGAGGATCAGCAGCATGCCGGGCGTAAACGCCAGCTGCATGTGCAGCCATGCAAAAAACAGGCTGGACACCCATATCCCGAACACGGGCTGAAGACCCCCGCGAATCCAGATTTCCTCCCCCACCGCGGCTGATACTGCCAGGATAAACGCCAGCGGCAGCGTCGCAAAAGCCAGGTTCAACTGACCGGCGGCGGAAGTCTGTTCCTGCAGCACATCCGGCGGAACCAGCAGCGACCACACCAGATTAAAGAGGATCATGAAGATCAGCAGCACAAAGCCCAGCCCGACCCCCCAGATCACATCCTGACGCACAGGCCAGCGCAGCCCCAGCCGCGCCAGCGCTTCCGGCCAGCCCCGGCGGATCGCCAGCCCGACCCCCAGCAGCGTAATCACGACTTCCAGCACCGCCTGAAAAATCACATCGCCTGCGGCCAGGCCGTTTTGCTCAATATCCTGCGCGACTCCTTCGATTCCCCCCTGTAGGATCAGGTTGGTCAGAGTCCAGACCGCGATGGCCAGCACCAGCACCGCCGCCGTAAGATGCACATGAGACTGCGGATCGAAACTGCCTCGCCATCGATTAAGCACCTGCTGCAGCATCAGGCGCGCAGATTCGGACACTGTCAGGCGATAGCTGACAAACGCGGCAGCGGTGGCCACCACAAACGTGATGCTGGCCCCTGCCAGGCCCACTGGCGGCAGCGCCGCTTCTGGCATCTGGGACTCCAGTTCGGCCGCCAGACCACTAAACAGCGCCGTCTGCAGGACGGTCAGCCCCAGAATAAAGATCATGCCCACCAGCCCAAAAAGCAGCCAGCGCAGCACTGCCGGATTCGAGGTCCAGGTTTCGCGTACAGGTTCTCCTGGTCGGGTTTTTGCAGGTGCATAAGCGGCGGCTGTCCGCACATTCCGGACAGCATCAATCTGGTTGGCGACGTACACCATGATCCCTACATACGTGAGCGTACCAGCAAGCATCAGCAGCCCTGAAAAATCCATCACGTTTTCCAATCAGAACATTACCGGCGCAATGTCTATTATACCTGTCTGGTGAAGGAATGGCATTGACCAGATTATTCACCTATGCTACAATCCGCCAAGGAATTCAGCGTGGAGCGATGGCCGAGTGGTTTAAGGCGGTGGTCTTGAAAACCACTGTGGCGGCAACGTCACCGGGGGTTCGAATCCCTCTCGCTCCGCTGAAAACAGCCTACCTTCAGGGGGAGGTGCCAGAGTGGTTGATTGGGGCCGCCTGCTAAGTGGTTGTCCGGGTTATACCGGACCGCAGGTTCGAATCCTGTCCTCCCCGCAAAAAAACCAGCGAAACAGACTTCGCTGGTTTTTTTATTC
>CAZQIY010000006.1:86985-113875 GCA_964593565.1 uncultured Anaerolineaceae bacterium | reverse complement strand
ACGACAAATATCAGGCCTGCCGCGGCAAGCACCGTATACTGTACGCGCAGCAGGAGCGTGCCATCGGGCTGCAGCCAGCGGGTAAGGGTGAAGCCGATCAGAATTACCGTAAGCGCGGCGGCAATCATGGGCAGCAGCAGGACGAGGCGCAGGGTTGTTTCTGGCAGCGCCCCGGTGAGGGCGGCAGGCAGCAGTAGAAACAGACTGGCCAGAAATGCCAGATTCAACAGCGGCATCAGCACGGCGCTCCACTGGCCCACAGCCGCCAGCGCAGAAACCGCTTCGCCTCTGGTGTGCCAGAGCGCATAGCCGCTCATGGCCAGGCTGAGGATAAAGATCACCCCGGTGCCAACCAGCGCCGCCAGCGTCACCACAGGCGATTCATACCAGGGGCGGCGCTCCAGCGTGAAGACAGCGCGACTGCTCAGCGAGGCATCTGTCACCTGGCCGCTTTCATCGCGATGAAATACCAGCGTGTCCTGTCCATCGCTTCTTACAAACGTATCCGGCTCAGTTTCGGTGAAGGTGCGCCCGATGCCACCGGTTAACATGCTGAGTCGGTTGTCTGCGGTGGGGCGGATGGTCACCGCTTCTGGCAGGAGGGCCAGCTTTTCGATTGTAGTCTGGCCGAAGCGGTTGTTCCAGAAGTAGGTGCCAGCATAATCGCTGGCCCGCTGAGCAAAATCGGTGGGGGGCGGGACAGCGGCGAAGGTATCCGGGAAGAAGTGATGCATCAGATCATCCAGGAAACGCCCGCTGCGCAGCACCTGCCCACCTTCGGCCGAATTGAAGGAGACGAAGATGCCAAGCTGCTGATCTGGCAGCAGGAGCAGGAGGCTGTGGAAGGAGAAGGTCGTCCCCAGATGCCCCACGATACGCTGCCCGTTGCGGCTCATTTCGTAGAAGCCAAAGCCAATGCCGTTGACATGCGGGGCGGCGCTGAACTGCTGCGTTTGCATGGATTGTGCTGTCTCTGGCTGAAGAATCTGCGCATCGCCGAACTGGCCTGACTGAAGGTTGGCGATCATGTAGCTGGCCATATCCGCAGCGGTGGTGCGGACCGGGCCAGCCCCAAACGCCGCGATATATTCTACTGGCTGAGGCTGCATCCTCGCGTAACCGGTGACCATCGGTTCGGCAGGCAGCACCTGTGTGGATGAATGCGTCATGTTCAGCGGGGCAAGGATCTCCGTTTGCAGGTAATCGCTCAGGGTTCTGCCGGATACCTGCTCGACCACGTAACCCAGCAGGGCCAGCCCATAATTTGAATAGCCAATCTCTGCCCCTGCCGGACGCACCCGCTGGGGCAGGTTACGAACGAGATAATCGCGGGTGGTAGGAAGCGCGTCCGGCGTCAGGACAATTGCGCTGAGATCGTGCGCCTCGAAGCCGGCGGTATGGGTGAGCAGGTGGCGGATGGTGATGGAGTCCGGATAGGTGGCCGGGATGTCGAAATCGATGTAGGTTGTAACATCCGCATCGAGATCAACCAGCCCCTGTTCGACCAACTGCATGATGGCGATGGCCGTAAAGGTTTTGCCCGCAGAACCGATATGCACGATGCTGCGTTCCGCATCCATCGGCACATGATTTTCGAGATTGGCGAAGCCGTAGCCTGCCAGATGAATGGGCTGGCCGTCCTGGACTACCGCCACAGTTGCCCCGGCGATGCCGTACTCGCGCAGGTAGGCCGGAATCTGCTGATCGAAGTAGTGTGGAAAACTGACCGCTTCCGTTTCTGTCGCCGGGGGCTGAGTCTGTGCCAGCACTGTATTGACCATGACATCGACAAAGTGGGTGGGTTCGTCCCACATGGGCGTATGGGCGGAGTCTTCAAACCAGATCAGTTCCTTGTGCGGGGCTTCCAGAATATTAAAATATTCCTCGGCCAGCGAGGCCATCGCGTTAACATCCCAGCGCCCGACGACGAAATAAACAGGCACTTCCAGCCGGGTCGCCTGGGTGCGGAAATCCACATCGTATACCTGAGGATAGACGGTTGGGAAGGTATTTAGCAGGCCCTGCACCCAGCTGACCTTATCCAGCAGGCCGTATTCCTGCGCCCGCAGCGAATCGATCAGCAGGTTATGATTGGTGCCTTCCCCCCGCGCATGGGTGTGCATGTAGCTGTTGAGGACATCGTTCATTGCGCCAAACTTGCTGATGAGTTCGTGCCCGGCGTAGGGCGGTGGGCCATTGCGGCGCAGGTTTTCCACATCCGCCACACGCCCCTGTTCGTTCAGCAGCCCCAGCGCAAATTCGTACATCATGATGTCGTTTTCTACCGGATCGACCATCTGCCCGGTGCTGATGAAGGCATGGTACAGCTCCGGGTGCTGCTGCACCAGCCAGACCCCCAGAATGCTGCCCCAGGATTCGCCGAACACGTAAATTTTCTGCTGATGAAAGCGCTCTCGCAGGTACTGGCTGAGCGCGTGCGCGTCAGCAAGGTAACGCTGCGGTGTGAGGGCTTCGAGCGGGGCGGCGTTATAGGATTTGCCCGTCCCTGGCTGATCCCAGTTGACGACCACAAAATGATCTTCCAGATCGTCGAGATACTTGCGCGTCATCACCAGTTCGCTGCCGCCGGGGCCGCCCGCCAGGAACAACAGCACCGGATTATGAATGCTGCGGCCGCGAATGGTAATCCACTGCTGGCTGCCGTTGAGTTCGACCTGTTCCATTGTGGCGATGCTGCCGGGGGCGGTCATGGGGGGTGTGGCCGCGAACCGCTGCGAGGCGATCACGGCCAGCGCCGAGACCGTGATTACGGCGACGGCTGTGCCCGCAGTGACCAGGGGGGTGCGCTCTGTGCGCAGCCAGGCCGTAACGAGGCCCACATCCAGCAGCACCAGGATAAGCGCGATGATCAGCGGCACGGACGTGACCCAGAAGAGCAGGAACACCGGAACCGCCGCCAGCAGCAGGACGATGGCGAACAGGGACTGCCCCAGACGCCGCAGCAGGCCGCCCGCAGGGGACGTTTTGCCGGGCCTGATGAATCCGGGTGCCCTTAATGTATTGGTAGACATGATGATTCTCCATAAAAATATCAATTTTCTATGGGCGTACCGGCGTGTTTAAGCCTGCCTGCCCCTGCGGCCATGCCACTGGCTTTGTGGGTAAGGCGCAAAAGCCTGCACTGCCTCTACATTGAACTTACCTGTCCTGTGAACAGCCAGACAGTGATGAGCGTAACACCTTATGGCTTACAAATGTCAGACTCGTCGTTGCTGCATCCGGACAGGGTGGATCAGACGGCAAGAGATCGCGGACAAAACTTTTTTATTTAATGTCTGGAGTATGAGTAGGGGATGTTATGCTGGAGAAGAGGCAAAATAGCAGGGAGTCTGTAGCATCTTCTCCAGCTGCAGAAATGAATCTTTAGTAACACATTTCCAGCAAATCAGAATAACTTTGTTTTGACAAAGACACTGCGGTGCCTTTGCCATACCAATTTACGTCATCTCGACTAAACATTGATTGGAAAATTCCTACGGACTTTTGTCCGTATTGGAAGTTTATAACTGCATTTGCATTGACTGCCTTAGCTTTAGCCGCCAAATTAGCTTTTACATCAGCAAGGCTGCTTAGTTGAGAGCTTTTAAACAGGCCACCAATAGTGGTGTTAACTTCCTGTATGACCTTTGCTTGTGGATATGATTCTTCTATGAACAAAATACCCTCATAGCTGGTTATATACATAGTTTGCCTCTCTCTTATTTAACTGATCGTTCAAGAATGATGATGATTTCTTCACGATTAGTTGACATAAACCCTGGAAAGGATGCGGTTACTGTGCTTTTGACCTGCCAACCCAGAAGTGCATACTCATTAATGGCTTTTTCAATAGTTTCCGGATTGAACTTTCCGCTGAACCAGCGATCCTTTTGTGTGAGCACCTTATACTCCATACGGGGTAAGTTATCATATCTTTCCATGAAAACAATTAACTCCTCTCGACCTGTAGAGAAAAAACCTGGAAATGTTGCTGTTGTTGCTGTATTAACGCACCAGCCTTGTTTCCCATACGCATTGAGTGCAGTTTCTAAACTCTCAGGATTAAATTTGCCGCTGAACCAACGATCTTTTTGTGTGAGCACTTTTGATTGATAGTTGGTTTTTAAATGATTATTTAATGGCAATATTGTTCTTTTATAATTTGAACGACTTGAGGTATAGCTTTTAATCTGCGCCAACCATTTTTTAGCTGTTGGGTGATCAATAAGGTTAAGGATGGCTTCTGCCTCAGCATATTTTTTTTCTTGGATAAGTTCCCTTGCCGCTGTAAGCTTTGCTTGTGACATTATTAGTACCTGGGTTGAACAATCTTTAAACATCATCATTGTATACTAATAACGAGTGAACTATTCCTTAAGCTTGTTCTAACTTGCTTGTGATTTTCATAAATTTTATACCATAACAGAAAAGGGAAAGACGATTTAATAGTGTTTTAGTTACAGATATTAAAGGTAAAATCGCCCTATACCCTTCGGCCCGGCTTCCTTCCTGCTGCCTGATCCGGTAAACTGGGTGCTGTGGGAGTACAGAGGGAGAGGGAGCACCCTATGGCAGTTTGCCTCATCCCGGAGATTCACCAATGAGCCTGCAGGGTAAGCGGGTGGTGGTGACGCGCGCGGCGCATCAGGCGGGGGAACTGGCGGATTTGCTGCGGCAGCGCGGCGCGGTCCCGGTGCTGTACCCGTGCATCGCGCTTGTTCCGCCGCAGGATACGACCGCGCTGGATTATGTCCTGCGCAATCTGGCGGCTTTCGACTGGCTGATCCTGACCAGTGCGAACACCGTTGATATCCTGCGCCTGCGCGCGGCCCGGCTGAACATCGCACCCCGACTGAAGGTGGCCGCTGTCGGGGCTGCTACCGCCGCCGCGCTGCGCGATGCCTTGGGGATCGAAGCGGATTTTATCCCCGCCGTGCAGACGGCCGAACATCTGGCGGAGGCACTGCCGCTGCGGCCGGGGGAAAGGGTGTTTCTGCCACAATCGGCCATCGCCCGGCCTCATTTGCGGCAGATTCTGAGCGAACGCGGCGCCCATGTGACTGCTATAACGGCCTATAAAACCACTGTCGGGACAGGCGGTGAAGATGTGCCATATCTGCTGGAAACGGGTCAGATCGACGCGCTGACCTTTACCAGTTCCTCCACCGTAACGCATTTCGTGCAGCGGGCAGGCACAGTGTCCGAAGTGCCCGCCGCCTGCATCGGCGCAGCTACCGCGCAGACCGCCCGCGAAGCCGGGTTTGGCTGTGTGATCGCCCCGGATGCTGACTACACCTTAACCGGCCTCGTCGCTGTGCTGGAGCGCCAGCTATAAGCTGGAAACATGACCGCGACCTGTCAGCCACTTTTGCGCAGCATCTGATCAATCATCGCCAGCAGAGCGGGCACGTGAAACGGCTTGGACAGATAGCCGACAACGCCAGCCACCGGATCGTGTACAATGCCGCTGTCTTCCTGGCCGGAGATAAACAGAAAGGGGATAGATCTCCACTGCGGCTGTGCCCGGACAGCCGCCAGAAACTGAAAGCCATCCATGCCTGGCATGAGGATGTCGGAGATAATCAGCCGAGGCTGTACAGAAGCTGTCCGCAGTATGTCAAGCGCCTCGTGGCCGCTGGCCGCTGTCAGGACAGGATACCCCTCAAGCTGTAAAGCATCCTCGTACACCCTGCGCAGATACCAGTCGTCATCTACGATCAGAAGAAGATCAGCATCTGAAGGGTTTTGCATCCTGGTTTATCCTGATCATGTGCGGCTGTAGGCCGGATAGATATGCAGCTATGAACCCTGGGCGAGTTCAAGAGACGCGCCATTTTTATTTTCGCGCAGCGGGACGAAGTACGGGCGCTCGTGCGGCGTTGGATTAGGGCGGTGATACGCCAGCATGAGCTGCCCTTCGAAGGTACGGAACACCATGCAATGACCCCCATCCCCGGCGTACAGCGGTTCCGGGTCCTGCTGCCAGGGGCCGAGGATATCCCCGGATTCTGATCTCGCGATGCCGACGGTATACCCCCCGCTGCTGAAACTGGACCACAGCATGATCAGGTCGTCATTCGACAGACGATGCATCCAGGGGCCATCCGTGACATACCCCCTTCTGTTTTTGGGGCGAATTTCCTCTGACCAGGGGGCCTCTGAGGCGCGGAACAGCAGGTGTGGCTGCCCGATGGCGGATTGCAGATCATCGCTCAGGCGCAGGGCACAGATTTCGCCGTCGCCTGCCTGCACCCATTCATGACAGAAGACGATCCAGGGCTGGCCGCTGGCATCGACAAACAGGGTGCCATCCAGACATTCCCAGTCTGGCGGGGTCACTGGCCCGGCGCTGATCGGCAGGAAGGGACCCCGCGGGCTGTCGGATGCCAGAATCTGGGTTCCCCGGCGGACATTTTCGGCCTTGAAAGTGGCAAACATGTAATAACGATCGCGATATAGATGCACTTCCGGTGCCCAGAAGTTGCGATCCGCCCAGAATCCGGCGGGCGGCCGGAAGGCGGGCAAGGGGCCTTCCCAGTTTTGCAGGTCCGGGCTGGTGTAATAATCAATGCCGGTTGCGGCGTCCCCCCAGGTTTCTGAGCCGGTGGTGCCATAGAGGTAATACTGCTGCTCTGCCCTCATGGGCAGTACGAACGGGTCTCGGATGTGAATGTCAGTGGTCTTTAACATGCGCTGCTCCGGCAGGCTGGCGATGGTGTGGGCTGTAGCGAATAAAAACGCCCTGGAAAACTAGTATAGCCGTATTTGCCCTTTTTGTTCAAACCATCTTCATACCGTCTGAGTGGTCCCAGGGGATGCGGGGCGCTGCTGCTTCGTGAAGGATGTAGCAATCAGGAGGGTATTCGGGATACACTATTAAGCTGGATTGCGACCACATCATGAGGTAGATTGTGAAAATACGTCATCTTAAGACCAACCATATTCCCTCCCCATTGGGTTTTGCTATGGAAGCCCCAGTCTTTTCCTGGATTGTGGAAGACACCCAGGATAAGCGGCAAACGGCGGCTCAGGTCGTTGTCAGCCTGGATGATCGCTTCGAGCAGGTGATCTTCGACAGCGGCAGGGTCGAGGGGACTGCCATCGACAGCCTGGCTTATTCCCCGCCGGTGACGCTGCGGCCGCGCACCCGCTATTTCTGGAAGGTACGCGTGTGGGGAGAGACGGAAAGCGCGGAAAGCGAGACGGCCTGGTTTGAAACCGCGAAGATGGACGAAGCCTGGCAGGCGGAATGGATCGCGCCGGATTGGGAAGATAACAGCCTCCACCCGATTCTGTACCGGCAGATTGAACTGCCCGCACAGGTGGCAGCGGCGCGGGCTTATATCTGCGGGCTGGGCCTGTATCATTTTGAGCTGAACGGCGAGAAAGTCGGGGACGAATACCTGACCCCCTACTGCAACGCCTACGATCAGTGGATTCAGTACCAGACCTTTGACATTACCGGCCAGTTACAGGCTGGCCAGAATATGATTGCCGTGATGCTGGGCAACGGCTGGTACAAGGGCCGCTATGGCGCGAACCGGGGTGTGACGGACTTCTATGGCGATCAGTTCGCGCTGATCTGCGAGATTCATGTCACGCTGGAAAACGGGGAGACGCTGACTTTTGTAACGGACTCCTCCTGGAAAGCGCAGCCCTCGCCAGTGCTCGCGAGCGATATCTTCGATGGGGAGACTTACGACGCGCGCATCGTCAATTACCGGCCCGCGCCAGATCAGGTCTTTGACGTGAAACCCACCAGCATTGATATGGGACTGCTGGAAGCCCGGCGTTCGCTGCCGGTGACTATCCACGAAGAGATCAAACCTGTTCAGGTGATTCATACCCCGGCAGGCGAGACGGTGCTGGATATGGGGCAGAACATGACAGGCTGGCTGCGCTTCCGGACCAGTGTGCCAGCAGGCACCCGCCTTCATTTTCAGTTTGGCGAGGTGCTGCAGGAAGGCAACTTCTTCCGCGATAACCTGCGCACGGCCAGGGCGGAATATATTTATATCGCGGATGGCAGCGAAGCCGTTGTCGAACCTTACTTCACGTTCTACGGCTTCCAGTATGTCAAAATTACCGGCTGGTCCGGCGAAATCAACCTGGACGACTTTACCGGCTGCGTCGTCTATTCGCACATGGACCTCATCGGGCAAGTGGAAACTTCTAACGAGAAGGTCAACCAGCTTTTCCGCAATGCGCTGTGGGGGCAGAAGGGGAATTTCCTCGATATCCCGACGGACTGCCCGCAGCGTGACGAGCGGCTGGGCTGGACCGGTGACACCCAGATTTTTGCGGGCACGGCCTGCTTTAATATGGATACAGCGGCCTTTTTCTCCAAATATGCCTATGATCTGGCAAAGGAACAGGCCAAGCTGGGCGGCATGGTGCCTTTTATCGTGCCGATGTCCAACCTGGATCGCGGTGGTTCCAGCGCCTGGGGCGATGTAGCGACGATTCTGCCCTGGAACGTGTACGAATTCTTTGGCGATGCTGCCATTCTGGAGCAGCAGTTTGAGAGCATGCGCGGCTGGGTGGATTACATCCAGGAAGTGGATGATAATTCCGGCGGCAAGCGGCTGTGGACAGAGGGCTTTCACTTTGGCGACTGGCTGGCGCTGGATGGCAGCGACCCGGCATCGCGCAGGGGGGGCACGCCAGAGGACTTTATTTCATCGGCCTTTTACTGCTATTCGGCCCGGCTGGTGGCGCAGGCGGCGGCGGTGCTGGGCAGGACGGCAGAGGCAGAGGCTTATGGCCGCTTGTCAGAAGAAGTGAAGGCCGCGATTCAGAAGGAATACTTTACGGCAACCGGGCGGCTGGCGATCCCGACCCAGACGGGGTACGTGCTGGCGCTGTACATGGACCTGGCGCCGGAGGAGCATCTGGAGCGTGTAAAGGCTGACTTCATCACACGGCTGCACAACGATAACGTGCATCTGCGGACCGGGTTTGTCGGCACGCCCTATCTGTGCCGTGTGCTTTCAAAGATCGGCGCCAACGACCTGGCCTACCGGCTGCTGCTGAACGAGGATTATCCATCGTGGCTGTACGCGGTCAATCTGGGGGCGACGACGATCTGGGAGCGCTGGAATTCGCTTAATCCGGATGGCTCGATCAGTTCCACCGGGATGAACTCGCTCAACCATTACGCCTATGGCTCGATTGTGGAGTGGATGTACCGCGATATGTGCGGGCTGAATCCTGCGGTGGGCGCAGATGCGGCGGCGGGGTTCCGCCATGCCTGCATCGCACCGAAGCCGGATGCATCGCTGCAGTGGGCGCGGGCACGTTATCGGTCTGCGGCTGGAATGTACGAAAGCGGCTGGCACATTGACGAGGGCGGACGCCTGACGATTGATATCGTGATTCCGTTCAATGCATCGGCCAGGGTGGTGCTGCCGGATGCGCGGCTGGATGAAGTGATGCTCAACGGCCAGCCTTTGCGCCAGGGCGAGCAGGTCGGTGACCGGGTGGAACTGACGCTGGAGGCAGGCCAGTACCAGTTTGAATATCAGCTTCCGGAGCCGGTGGGCGATCCTGAAGCGGTCTGATGCCGGCGCGCTGTGAGGGATGAGGTGTGGCTGAGAGCGCCGGGTAGGGACGCCGGATGCTCTCAGCCTGTGAATGTACCTATCTGCCGAGCATGCTTTTCAGCAGATGGCGTTTTGCATCCTGCATGCTCCAGTCCTCCACCGCGTCCCTGCCCATGATGAAGAAGCAGTCCGCCGTGAGCCGGTCTCCGCGCCGAACCTCCATGACGGAGGGCTGACCAAAGGCCGCCGCTGCCGCTTCCAGCGCATCGGTGCTCAGATACAACAGGACGCCTTCTGTGGGACGGCGCGTACAGCTCCATATCTCCAGCGAATCTGACTGAAACCGGTAGACACTTCCTTCCGGGTTGTGCAGAAAGCGCGACAGCCCGGCGATAAACGCGGCACATTCTGCAAGATCATCGAACCTGACCTGATGATACTCTGCCAGCGCGGCTGGTTCCGCCGGGGCCACCTTGAGCGATTTCAGGAGGCGCTGCACCAGTTCCCTGACACGTGAGTCTGAGTCGTCGCGCATTTCGCGCAGCGCGCTGACCGCCTTATTGGTCCCGATATGGCCAAGCGCGTTTGCCACTGAAAAGCGCACACGCCACTGCGCATCCTGCCGCAGCGGGAGCAGTGCCGGGACTGCGGCCTCATCCGCGATGAGTCCCAGGCTGTCGGCGGCCTGTTCGCGCACCTGCCACTGCGCATGCTCCACAGCCCGGATCAGCGGATCAACTGCCGCCGTGCCAAAATGCTGCATCGCTGTCTGCAGGGCGGCCTGAACTTCGCGATGGGGATGCCCCAGCAGACGCAGCAGGGTCGGGATTGCCGCTGGATCGCCAATCTGCTGCAGTGCCAGCACCGCCTTCGCAGCGACCATAGGGGCCTCGTCATCCAGCACGTCCATGAGCGCCGCCACCGCGTCCGGATGTGCCATTTTTCCAAGCACGTGTGCCGCGTGATGACGGACATCAGGCCGGTCGTCCTTCAGCAGGTCCAGCAGCAGGGGCAGGGCCGAATCGCCTACACGGACAATCGCATAGGTGATATCCTCGCGGACGTACAGGTTCGGCTCTGTTTGCAGCGCCTGAATGAGCAGCGGCAGTTTGTCCGGATGATCCATGTTCCCCAGCGCAAGGATGGCCGCGCTGCGCTGGTTCTGATCCGGATGGTGCATCTGCTCAATCAGGGCCTGAGGAATCTGGCTCACGGAAAGGTCCTCTTGTTTACATCATTAATCGCCCGGAAACCGGGCAGTGTGCAGATTGTACATCATCCTTTCCTGCCTGTACAGGTGATAAAGGTTCTTAAGGGTTCATGAATGCGCCGCTCCTGTAAACGCAGCAGGCGGCGCATCGTATGATACGCCGCCCGCCCGGGTCAGATTCATTCAGCAGTATAACGGAAGCTGGGGTGCTTCCGGGCTTTTGTACAGGCTGATCATGTTTTGGTGGTGTAGGTCCCGGCACGGGGGTGATCCAGCACGTCGTACATTGAGCCGAACAGGTAGTGTCGCGCATCCACATAAAAATCTGCGGGAAAGCCGCGCACAAAGTCCGTCGAGGCGTTCAGCCGCGCGATCTGATCCTCCGTCAGGCACCAGTCCAGCGCCGCGAGGTTATCGTCCATCTGGCTGACACTGCTGATACCCACGATGGGGATCACACGGGCATAGCCGTTCTGCCGCACCCAGTTGACGGCCACCTGCGACAGCGATACGCCGACTTCATCCGCCACCTGCTGCATGGCATCCACAATGCGCTGACGGCGTTCGTCCAGCACGTCGATATTCTGGCGGCGGGGGGCGTCGCTTTTCTGGCTGTACTTCCCGGTCAGCACACCGCCATCCAGCACCCCCCAGGCGCAGATGGTCAGGTCCCAGTAGTTGGACATCGGCAGGGTGTTACGCTCAACATCACGCCATGCCAGCGAATAGGGCGCCTGCACCGCAACAGGCGGCGCCCAGCCTCTTAGTGCGGCGCGGGTGCAGGCTTCCGAAATCACCCAGGATGGCGTATCGGAAAAGGCGAAATAGAGGATTTTGCCCTGCTGGATGAGGTCGTTGGCGGTGCTGAGGATTTCTTCAAGCGGGGTGGTGTAATCCCAGACATGCAGGTAATACAGGTCGATGTAATCGGTTTGCAGGCGCTTCAGGCTGGTTTCTACGGAGTAGCGCATGTTCTTGCGGCTGTTGCCGGCCTGGTTCAGCTCGGTGCTGTCCAGCGCATTGCCTGCAAATTTGGTCGCCACCACAAAATGTTCCCGGTCCGCCTTCAGCAGCTCGCCCAGCACAGCTTCACTCTGGCCGCCGGTATAGTTGATGGCGGTATCAATGAAGTTACCGCCTGCTTCAGCGAAGCGGTCAAAGATTGCCCGGCTGGTCTCTTTGTTGTCCTGTGACCACAGCATGGCCCCCAGACAGAGTTCGGAAACGCGCAAGCCGCTTTTCCCCAGTAACTGGTAACGCATGATGTCCTCCTTTAAAAACAAATCTCTGTGTATGCGCCAGTCTACCGGTTAGAGCGCGCTCGAAGTCAAGAGGTCAATTTGCGATTGAATGCAGCAGATTTGCCGCGTGCTGTCTGTGTGGCCTTATAAACAAAATGCCCGGTGCTGTGCCGGGCATCTGGAATGACTGCTGAATGAAACTTACTTCCGGTCTGGCTCGTAGATGAGCGCGTTTGCGCCGGAGCTGAACGGGCGCGATTCCACCAGACGGAGTTTGGCTGTGGTGCCCTCTTCAAACAGGCGCTGCCCCTTGCCCAGCACCAGCGGATAAACGAGCAGCCGGTAGCTGTCTACCAGATCGTGCTTCATGAGCGTTTGAATCAGCCGGCCGCTGCCATGCACGATAATATCCTTCCCGTCCTGCTGCTTGAGTTTGTTGATTTCCTCTATCACGTTGTCCTTAATCAGCATGGAATTGTTCCAGTCGGCCCGGTCCAGCGTGGTGGAAACAACGTATTTGCGGACGCCGTTAAAGTAATCCGCCCCTTCATCCTTGCTGTTAGGCCAGGCGGCCGCGAAGCCTTCATAGGTCACGCGCCCCAGCAGCAGGGCATCGCTGGCTTCCGATTCTTCGCCTTTGAAGTTGGCGATTTCGTCATTCCAGTAAGGGAAGGTCCACATCGGGTTTTCAATGACGCCATCCAGCGATATAAATTCGGTGACGACTAACCTTCTCATGATATTTTCTCCTCCTGATGTTTTCTGATGATGGTTCCATCTTAAACCAGTAAAGGTGCGGCGTCTTGGAAAAAAACGCAAATTATTCCGGCTGAACTTCAAACTGGCTGGTATGGGCTACCTGGACAGGCGTTTGCCCGAGGAAGCGCTTAAGGCTGTTGGTCAGATGGGCCTGATCGAAATAGCCCAGTTCAAACACAGTGTCGATAATCGGGATGCCCCCTTGTAAAAGGGCCGCCGCCTGCCGGGCACGTTCGATCTGCTGGATCATCTTGTAGGACAGCCCGGTGGCACGTACGAAATGATACTGCTGAGCGCGAGGGGATAAAGTCAATGGCTGGCCCTGCAGCACGGCGTCCACCACCGGATCGTGCACCAGCAGTTCTTCGCGTACCAGACGCTCTACAAATGCCTCAACATTGTCATAGTTCGGGATTTCCCAGGTGGTGCTGTCCAGCCAGAACGAACGGCCGCTGGCTACTGGCAGATGGGTATCTCTGCGATCAAGGAGCTGTTTAGGAAGCAGCGCCGGCATAAACGTGCCAAGCCGGAAGACAATGCCCAGACATTCGCCATCCGGCGCGGTGATTGCAGGGGTGGCTCTGGTTTCTGGCCCGCGCACGGTGACTGTCGTTTTGCCCTCGCACTGGGCGATGACGATTTCAGAATGGCTGGCGGCAGTAGAGATAAACGTGCCGGCCTGTTCCATCTCGACGCGCCAGATTTTTTCGATAAACGGCGAATCTGAAAGTCGCCCTTCGGCAAACATAACCGTCATGCTGCTGTCTCCTGTGGGTGCATTGCAGGCTGGCCCGGTTCAGTCTGTATTTTAGCGTATTTATAGTTCGCTGTGCGGGGCGCGGCCTGCCGCACGGGCTGTACAGCCGTGCAGAAATTAGTTGTTGCGATAATGATACAAATGTTCTATCCTTAACGCCAGTGTGATAATGAAGGAGAAACCTCATGTCATCCACTTCCCCTGATGGTTATCTGGCGCTGCCCCCCACCGGCAGCGGCCGCCCTGTGCTGGTGCTTCATGCCTGGTGGGGGCTGAACGACACCATACGGCGGATCTGCGACAGGCTGGCCGAAGCCGGGTTCGTCGCCTTCGCCCCGGACCTTTATCATGGCAAGATTACAGATCAGATCAATGAAGCTGAAGCGCTGGGCTCTGCGCTGGATCAAAATTTCCAGCAGGCCAGGGCAGAGGTGGCAGATGCGGCCCGATATGTCCAGGCACGGGCGGGGGCCGATCACGATGGCGCGGCAGGCGTGGCGGTGATTGGCTTCTCGCTGGGAGCGTTTTACGCGCTGGACCTGTCCGCACGCGCCCCGGACCTGATCCGCAAAGTGATCCTGTTTTATGGGACTGGTCCGGTGGACTTCAGACAATCGCAGGCGGCTTATCTGGGGCATTTTGCAGAAGCAGACGCGTTCGAGCCGCAGGCCAACGTGGACGAACTGGAAGACATGCTGAAACAGGCGGGCCGCCCGGTGACTTTTCACCGGTACAGCGGCACCGGCCACTGGTTTTTTGAGCCGGACCGGGTGGATGTTTATACCCCGGAAGCTGCAACTCTGGCATGGGAGCGCACCCTCGCCTTTCTGAGGGATGACTCCGGCGTATGAGGCCAGCCTGCTGATGATTATCACCCCTGCACAGGCAGGGGTTTTTGTTTGCGCAGCGGCTTACATAGGGTTGTCGTATACGTAAAAGATGTAATCCTGGGCTTCTGTACGCACCCCCAGATCATGCAGCAGGCGCAGCATCTGTGCGCGATGATCTGTGCCATGATTGACCACGTGAAGCAGCACCTGCCACAGGATCAGGTCCTTGTCTTCACCCTCTGCGAACGGCTTTGTAAACAGCATGTCATCGCGCAGGGCGGCCAGATAATCGCGCATGGTTTGCTCCACCCTGTCCCACTGGGCGCGGATGACCGCCCGATCCTCAAAGTCATCGGGATTAAGCGGCTCCGGGATTTCGACGCCGCGCAGGCCGCTGAACCAGGTGTCATCTACACTGATCAGATGGACGATCTGGCTGCGGGCGGACCCATGCGAGTAGTTCACGGGCTGCGTGAACAGGTCCTGCGCCAGCGGCATCAGATATTCGTCCCAGATTTTGCGATTTTCGCTGAAGTGATAGTCATAAAGATGACGAAAGGCCTCTGCATTCATGCTGTAATCTCCATTTGTGGGATGAGACACAGCACATAGGATAGCACAAACGTTCTTGATTGGGCAAAAAACAATGCTGCGGCATGTCTGGATTGACGCCGCAGCGCGCAGCCTCAGCCAGCCAGCACGGGATCGCGCTGCTGAAGCGGCTGAAGCAGGTTTTGCAGGATGATCAGGTTTTGCTGTGCAGCTTCCACCTCACGCAGGGCGCTTTGCAGCACCTCCGGGGGAACCTGCCGGTCTGTGTTCTGGCAGACCTGCCGGAATTGTGCCAGAGCCGCGTTGATATGAGTTTCGGCACTGGCCAGGGCCGCATCCGTCGGGGTGAAGGCCGGCACGATGTTCAGGTCTGTCTGCGAAAAGGTCACCCGCACAAAGTCGTCCGGGATATCGTTGCAGGTGACTGGCTGCCCCTGGCTGAGCGCCCGCCAGCGCCCACCAATATCGTTGAGGACGGTGTTGGCGTCGCGCAGATTCTGCCGGAGCAGCAGCCCCAGGCGGCTGTAGGGGTACAGATAGGCGGCATCCGGCAGTTGTGCGTAGCCGCGCGGCGTGCCCGTCGCCCACGATGCTGTCCAGTAAAATTTGCCGCCCAGCTTAAACTGGAGCCAGAAATAGCCATTGCTGGTGGACCCTAACCGGCCCGTGACTTCTACCGTTACGGGTGATGTGACCGGGCTGGGGATGCGCGTTGAGGGGTCCACAACGCCTTCATAGACGTAGCTGTCCGGCCCGATCACCATTGTCGGGCCAGCGGCACGGGCAATGGGGACTGCCACCACGCCATCCACCGGCAGTTCCAGAATGTTACCTGTCCACACCAGCAGCCACGATGCCACCCAGCCATACGTTACCCCGTCGATGGTAAATTCCGGCCGGGCATCGGGCAGCAGGTCACCGGCGTAGGCGATCTGAATCCAGTCGCCATCGACCGTGCGCCCGGTGGCCTGGTAGGTGGTGCCATAGGGCAGGGTGGCCAGTTGGTCCCAGCGGGTGCCGGGGCCAGCCCGCAGCGCGGCATTATCCTGCACGGTGACGTAAACCGGGTTCTGCTGAGCATGTAGCAGGCCGCCCGGCAGCAGAAGGATGAGGAGCAGCAGTAGTTTTCTCATCAGGTGTGGCTCCTTTATGGCGCTGGGGTGGCTGTGGGCGATGGGGAGGGCGTGGGGGTGACGACATCCCCTGTACCATAGCCCCCTGGCTCCTCCGCCCAGGAGATGAGCTGGAAAATGCCGGTGGTCAGGTCAACCACCTCGCCGGTTTCGATGTTCAGGATCATGGTGTGCTGGCCGATTCCTTCCTGCGCTTCATCGCGCGGGAGCGGTGCCTGCAGGGCGATGTAGCGGCTGTCCGGCGACCAGGTGAACGGGCCATCATAGAAGCGCGCGCCGGTCTCTGGCAGGCAGTAGGTGCGGGTCTCGCCGGTCTGGCTGTCGAACACCGCGATAGGCTGGGCGCGTGAATCTGTGCGGTAGGCCTGATAGCGGCCATCGTTCGACCACACCCCGCCCCAGTAAGGCCCGCCAGCCTGGGGGATAAGCTCCGGGAACACAATCTGATAGACAGGCAAGCGATCTGAAACCCGGAAGAACAGGCGGTCCCCCAGCGGGTGCCATTCCAGGCTGATGGTGCTGTGCTCGCTCTGGGCGAACTGCATGGAGGCGCCGGTTTCGGTGTGATACAGGTAATACTTATAGCCCTGGCCGGTGCCGGTGCTGTAGGTGGTGACGGCAGCTGCCCAGGGGCCATCAGGCTGGCGGCTGAGGAACTGCGCCGGAATGTCGTTGATGACGATGGTGGGAACCCAGGGCGGCGGGTCCGGGAAGACATTGATGACATCACGCACATAACCGGAGCGCGAGGTTATCGAGCCGCTTTCTGTCGTCACCTGGATGCTGGCCTCCCATTCCAGCGTATCTGCGCCATCCCAGTAGATATTGCGCGGGATAGGCGTTGGCGGGTCGGGGGTGCGCAGGTCCCACAGGATGCGCTGGTCGGTGTTATCCGGGCGCGATACATAGATCAGGTCATAGGTTTCCGCCAGAATCCACTGATTATCTGCCGAGAACTGGCAGTCTACGCCCCGCGTACACTGGATCGCGCTCTCGGCTTCGCGGCGGCGGCCATTTTCCGGCTCGACCACCCAGACCGGGCCATCGCTGAAAATGGCGTAGATTCTGCCGGCGGCGTCGTAGCTGGCGGGGGGCGCAGCGGCGCTGAACAGGGTTTCGGATGGACAGAAATTTGTGGTTTGCCGGGTTTCATAGGCCTGCTGCTGGGGCAGCGGATACAGCGTCTGCCGGGGGGTGGGCGTGAGGGTGGGGCGCGGCGTCCCGATCAGGCTGTAGGTGGCCGAAGGCGTGGGCATGGCATAGATCAGGTTGGCTTCTGCCAACTGCACAGCGGCGGTGGCGGTGAGCTGGCTCATGAGCGTGTCGTAGGTGACGATCATGCGATAGATAATCAGTTCGCCGGGCAGGCTGGAGGCCGCTATGAGATTGCGGTCCGGGCTGAGGATGGCTGTGCCCAGCGGGCGACCTTCGGTACGCTCGAACAGGTCATAAACCGGCCCCAGCGGTGTCTGCGGCGGGGGTTCGGGCTGGTAATCGCCGCTGGATCGCTGGCCGGTGGTGGCGTCGATGAACATGGTGACGCCCAGCGACGGATCAAATTCCTGCGTTTCCGGAATAGGACCGATGCCTTCGCACAGCAGCACCGCCAGTTCGCTGGCCTGTTCCGGTGGCAGGCCGGCGGTCATGGTACGCCAGATTTCAGTATAGGCTTCGGTGTCCGCGGGGTAACGATCCAGCAGGCACTGCGGTACTTCGCCAGAGGGCACACCGGTTGCCACGATACGCCTGGGTGTAGCGGTGATCTGCAGCAGCGCTTCCACTTCGCCGGCAGATTGTGGCACCTGCTGGCAGATGCGCAGCGACAGCTCGTTTAACCGGTCGCCGCGCACATAATAGAGCAGGCGTTCCCACAACTGCAGGAACTGGTCGGTATGGTCCGGGAAGGCGGAGGCGATGCAGGCTGGCAGGCCGCTTTGCGCATAGTCAACACCATAAACACGCGCTGGCTGGCTGCTGGCCCGGCCCTGACCATGCACAAACACGGTGTCGTCATCGACCCAGCCATACTGGCGCTGGTTGTTCGGCGGCAGGTCGTCCCCGGCGATCAGCCACTGAAGGCCCGCCAGATAATCATACACCGCGATCTGATTGCCGGGATAGTAGGGGCCAAATTCGTTGGCGGTGTACACCACTAAAAAGCGTGTCCAGGATGGATTCGGGTAGATATCCTCGATTCTGCTGCCGGGGATGTTCTGGAAATCGACCCGATAGCGCTGGTTAACGGCCAGGTCCTGGACTTCGGCATAACCGCTGTTGTCCGGGTTAAAGCCCATCGTCAGGTAACGATAGCCATCGTCGGAGGTGGCGAGGATGGCCCCGCTGAGGCTGACGACTTCGCGCCGGAGTACCTCGCCGGTAGCGATGCTCCATTCACGCCATTCGGTTCCTGCCAGCGTGATGATTTTCTGGCTGTCGCGGCTGAAGAAAAAGTGATCGAACACTCGCGAATAGCGCAGGTCTTCGGCCAGCACCGCGAAGGTATCCGCCGCCAGCCGCTGAAAGTCGCTGATGACGACAAGGCCGGACTGATCGTAGGCCAGCACGCGGTTTTTGGCCTGGCGGCTGTAGCCACCGATGGCCCGCAGCGCCGGCAGGAAGCGGTTAATTTCCTCGCCGCTTTCGATATGATAGCGAATGACATATTCGTCACCTTCCTGACGGCGGACGAGCAGTTCTTCATGGTCCGGGCTGAGGACCATCTGCTGCGTGCCGCCAGAAGTCAGGATGAACTGCCCGGTCTGCTGCCGCTCATCATAAACAAAGAGCAGGGCCAGCGCGTTATCCGGCGTGGAGGCAGGGGGCAGCAGCAGGTCCACCAGCGTCACCGTCAGAGGGCGGTTGCCGTAACGATCCGGGTGGCGATAATTACCTAAAAAGAGCGATAGCAGCGGGTTGGAGGTTGTGGAGGCCTGCCCGCCAATGACCCTGGCGACTGTGCCGGCTTCCAGCCCGCCGATCAGGTCCAGGTCGGCGCGGGTCAGGGTGGTGCTGATGGGCATTTCCACCAGCGACTGCCGGGCGGTATCGACCTGCAGCAGCGTGTCGCCAGTGGTCGGGCGCACATACACCCGGTCATCTTCCAGGCTGCGCCAGATGTTCAGCGGGTCCTGTTCGTAGCGCGCGGTGGGGATGTCGTACTGCGGCTGAAGGGTGAAGGCATCCAGCACCTGCAAACGGGCGGGCAGGGCGGCCACGATAAAATCGTCCGGCGTCAGCACAAAGCCATTGGGATAATCAAACATCTGCACGGCTTCTGCGCCGTTGGGGAAGGTTGTTTCTGCCGCGCCGCGCGCCGCGGCCACATGCCACACCCAGGGATAGGTGATCGTATCGTTTTCGGTGCGGCGCAGGGCGGGCGGGGCCGGGTAGATGCCATAAAACACCAGCACCGAATCATCGCTGGTGAAGTCGAGCGGACCGGTAAGGCTGTGAGCACTGCCGATTCCCTGTGCCAGCACGGCGACTCGCTGCTGTGTCTGCGTATCCCACACCTCGACAGTCAGGTCATAAATGACGGCCAGCCAGCGCCCATCCTTGCTGAAGGCGATATCGCCATAACTGCCGCGTTCATGCAGCACGGCTGTGGTGGAATAATCCAGCGCGTTGACCAGCAGCAGCCGGTGATAGGCATCGACCACCGCCATTTGCTCATGCCCGGGGTCATAAACAATCCTGCGCGGCAGCGCCCGTCCGATCTCGCCTTCAATACGAAAAGCGATCTGTGGGGTGGGGGTAGCGGTGGGTTGTGCGGCGGTTGTGATGCCCCCCATGGACAGGATGATGCCGGATGCCAGAAGTGCCAACAACAGAAATGCCACGGAGCTGATGGGCCGCATAGGTTTGTCCCGATGAGATGTGTGTATACCGTATTTATACCGTACTGCGACTTTGCGCAATTGCCGATAAACGTTTTACTGACGGACACCCTACGCTTACGCTTCTGGTGAGGAAACCCCGGTATATAGTAGAGGTATCACCACAACGACAGGCGGTAGGCTGATGCGAATCCTGATTACTGTGCTTTTCATCGCGATGCTGTGCGGCGGTGCTGCTGCCGGGGAGGAGGCCTGTGTTCCGGCACAGGGCGACCCAGTGCGTATCGGCATGGTGTTTCCGCCGGATACGCTGTTTGGTTCGCTGACGGCGGATTCGTACCAGGGCGCGGCGGCGATGGCAGAAGCGGTCAACGCCTGCGGCGGAGTGGCTGGCCGCCCGGTAGCCCTGGTGGGGGCATCCGCTGCGAATCATGAGGCGGCGCTGGCGGCGGTAGACGCTCTGAGCCACGACGTGCCGGTGATTGTGGGCAGCGGCATGGCGGTAGTCAGCGATGTGCTGGCGCAGGCCGCCGGGGAAGACACTTTCTTTTACTGGGAAGTGAGCGAACCGCTGGACGCCCCGCACGCTTACGCGCTATCTGCCCGCCCCAACAATGCTCAGCTTGGGGCGCTGGCGGCGGCCTATGTAAACAGCGATGTCGTTGCACTGCTGGATGAGACGCAGCAGTTGAATGTCGCCCTGGTGTATGAGGATAACGCCCGCGCGCGGGCCGTGGCCGATGGTGTGCGGCAGGCTCTGGCTGCGCCACCGCTGATTGACCAGTCTGTGACGACCTCTGGCAGGGAAGGCTATCAACTGGCTGTGCGGATGCGCGAACAGCGGGTCAATGTCGCCATTGTGGTCGTGTTTGAGCGCGATGCGGACCGGTTGTGGGTCAATCTGCGGGAGGCGGACGCCAACCTGACGGCGTGGGTGCAGGTGGGCGGCGACCAGTACCGCCACAACATCTGCTCGCGCATTGGCAATACAGATGGCATCGTGTCGATCAGCGCGGCAGGTCCCATCAGCCGGGCCTATCGCGAAATGACCGCCGGCCCGGTTTATGCGGCCTATCTGGATGCCTATGAAAATCTGTTTGGGCACGCGCCGGGAGAAAGGGCAGACCTGGCCGCTTCTGGTATGTATATGCTGCTGCGGAAAATTTTGCCGCAGGTGGCGGGTGACGACTATACGCCAGCGGCGGTTCAGCAGGCCGCAGCCAGCGCCACCAGCGCCGTTGATAGCGCGCTGATGGGCGAGGGGTGGGCGGCTGACCCGGTCACATGGACCAATCAGGCGGCGGTGGCTGTCGTGGCCCAGCAGCAGAACGGCGCTTTCTGTACACTGGCGCCGGGTGCCGCCGCGACCTGCCAACTGCCGCTGCAACCCTTGCCAACCTGGCGGGAACGCGCCAGGGACAGTTCCTGTTAACCTGATAACTTCGTGAGGACGACCTGTGAAACCACAACCGGCTGTAACGCTGACAGGCATTGTATTCTTCATCGCTGCTGTGATCGTGATCGGGGCCGGGGTGCAGGCACAGCCGCCGGGCGACCCGGATGCTGCCCGCCCTGGCGAAACGATCAGCGGCATTATCGAGTTTGATGGCGCGCGCATTTATGCCGGGCCGGATTTTGCCTATGACGTGGTTGGCGAACTCAACCGCAACGCCGCTGTGACGGTGCTGGGGCGGCGCGGTGATTTCATCTATGCATGGACCGGGGAGCAGTGGCTGGAAATCGCCTGGGAGGGGGAAAGCGCCTGGGTATATGCCCGCATGATCCGCACCAGCATTCCCTTTAACAGCATCCGGCCCACCGGGCGGCCGCTGCCGCGCAACCTGGATGGCCGTGTGCCGCGCGCCTTTGATCTGTCTGATGACGTATGCGATTCATGGGTGGGCGAATTTACCCGCACTGGCGACTTTATGAATGGCGACCAGGCGCTGACGGTGACGTACCCGGAACTGCCGGGGGCCAATGTATACAGCGTGATTGTGATTTCACCCTTTGGGCAGCGCACCGCCCACGACAGCACCACCACCACAGCGGAGATCCGCCTGGATGATATCACCCCCGGCGGCGGCACCTACACCTGGCGGGTCGCCCCTTACTGGACTCATTCGACGGAACGGCGTAACTGGCAGCAGATTTGCCTGCTGCAAACCGGGGGCACATTTGAAGTGCCCGGGCCTGAGGCGCCGCCGCGCCCAACCCGCCCGTATCGCGGGTACTTCCCGCGCACCCCTGTACCTACCACGACACCGCCCCCGCTGGTGCCCTGACGCTAGCGGTCATCCAGAATCTGTGTCTGAAGGGTTTGCATGCGGGCGGTGATGCGTCTGAAAATGCCCTGTGCATTGAGCGCTCTGGCATAGGCGCGCCGCACCTGCTGCTGGGTATAGATGCCGCAGGGCTGCATCATTTCAATTGACAGGTTGATATCATCAACCGCCTGACGCAGCAGCCGGTCCTGCTGGCGAAGTTCCGGCAGTTCGACCACATCCTGCGCGGTGATCGAAAAATAATCATAGCCGCCAGCGGGCGGGTGACATTCCAGGGTTTCGCCCAGCGTCATCTGCTGCCAGTAATGCGCGACATCGGCAGCGGTCTGGTTGATGGGCGCGATAAAACCGAGCAGGCGGTCAACCTGAGCAAGCTGCTGCTCCGGTGTGATGGTGGCAAAAGCGGCATAACGATCATCGCTGGCAAAGGTCGGGCTGATGGGGATGCGGGCAAAATCGCTTCTGGTGCTGGTCAGAAACTGAGGGACCCAACCCACCGTGCCAAGATAATTCACCTTCAGCCACTGGTTATTGGGGGTGCGTTCGAGGATGGGCAGGGTGCGGAAAGCCGGGATTTCTTCCAGCAGCGGCGCGGCGCGGTCTGGCTGGTCGCGCAGCGGCACGTCATCAATGGTCAGCAGCGAAAAGCCGGTGTCGGTGACAGGTTCCGGCCCGACCAGGCCTGTGGTCGTATCCGTGATCGCAAGCTGCCCCGGATCAAACGTGATCAGCACCAGATGGCGCGCAATCCAGCCAGGATGATCTGCCCTGGCTGGACGGTGGACCTGCAGCCATGTCCCGTCGATATTGCGACCAACGGCGACAAGGCTGTGATTGCGAAATATTGAACCTGTGGGGGCGGCATCGCTGGTAGGGGCTGCCCGAAGATAGGCGCTGTCTACCATCACCTGAACGGTATGCTGTGGCGCATCCTGTGCATAAACAACCGTGTTTACCAGAAAGATCAGCAAAAGAATTGGCCACCTGTTCATCCGCTTGCCCCTTGGTGATGTTGACTCTTGTCAGCGATTGGTCATACTGCTTTCTCCTATGATACAGGCGAATCCGCGTGCGATATTGCACTGTTTATCAACGGTCGCACTACGCACCGGGTATGGGCTGCTTGGTTGTGGGGTGATGCGCGGCGGCGGTGGCTGTCTGATGTGCGACATATTCATGACGCAGCAGGGCATAAACCTCGACATCGTGGTACTGGCCCCGGTGATACCACGCCCCACGCATGATGCCTTCGTACAGAAAGCCGGTTTTTTCCGCGACCCGGTGCGATGCCCGGTTGTCCGGGTGAATAATGAGCTGAAGCCGGTTGGTTTTGCGGGTATCAAAGAGATACTGCGTCAGCAGCCTCACCGCTTCGGAAGCGGCGCCTTTGCCGCGCTCCGCCGGGTCGTAGATCAGATAGGACAGCTCGTATCCATCCAGATAGGCGACTGGCTTAAAAAATTCGATATGGCCGATGATGGCTGCTGCCTGGTTGATGATGAGCAGCAGCCCTTCGTCATCGCTCCAGAAGCCGCTGTCGTGGAACTGCCTGCGCAGCCAGGGTTCAGAGCGAATATTGACGGGGAAATATGCTCCCCGGTTGCGAACATCAGTCAGGTGTGCGAAAAGCACCTCAAGATCGGTTTCCCGGACAGGACGCAGTTGGATGCATGTTCCCCGCAGCATGGTGTCTGTTCCTCTATTCGACTCGGCTTACTGTTTTGGCGGACGCGGAATCAGCATGGGGGTTTTCTGGCGGTACTGGCGGTATTGTTCGCCAAAATGCCCCATCAGATCGCGCTCTTCAAGCTGGATGGCGATGAGGATGTAGAGCGTAGTCGCGACGGCGAACAGCAGATGCCCTATGGTCATGGTCGGTGTGGCCCAGAAGGCGATGATAAACCCCAGCATGATGGGATGGCGCAGGAATTTGTAGAAGAACGGCGTCCGGAACCCCAGGTCTTCGTAGTCGCGATTGCGCAGCCTGAAGTACACCTGCCGCAGCCCGAACAGATCGAAGTGGTTAATCATGAAGGTGCCCAGGAACACAATCAGCCAGCCGAGCAGAAACAGGCCGTGCAGCAGCGCCCGCCCAAGGGGGTCTTCCACAGCCCAGACAGTGGTGGTGATGGGCCGCCACTGCCAGTACAGCAGCAGCAGCGCGAGGCTGGCAAACAGGACATAGGTGCTGCGTTCGATGGGTCTGGGCAGGATTCTGGTCCACCAGCGCTTAAACTGTGGGCGCGCCATAAGGCTGTGCTGAACCGCGAACACGCCCAGCAGCAGCACATTGACCACCAGCGCTTCCTGCAGCGGGACCTGTGCGCCGGAGTCAATCGATTTAGGGACGATAAGGTTGCCCACAAAGCCGATGGCATACAGGAACGTGACAAAGAACACGGCATAGCAGACAAGGCCGTATACGAACGCGAGCGCGCTCCCGATAACCCCCGATATGCCTGAGGTCGCGGGCATGGGTTGTTGGGTGACATAATCTGACATTCGGTTACTCCCTGATCATCTACAGACAGTGCGATGGGTTGCCTACGACACCAGCATAGGCAGAATGCTCCGGCCTGTCTCCATCCTTTTGAATGGAAAATGAATGGAAAAAAGATGGTAGAGTAGGGGCATCACGATTATTCTGTGCGGGTATAAAGAAGCGGCAGCAGGGATATGCTGATGGAGAGGAAGAGTCCATCGTCACCGCCGGACCAACTGACCGAGCGCGAACAAACCATTCTGGCGCGCCTGGCCGCCGGGTTATCTGACCAGCAGATCGCTGCTGATCTGTTCCTCAGCCCGAACACGATCCGCTGGTACAACCGCCAGATTTACAGCAAGCTGGGGGTAGGCAGCCGGACTCAGGCGATTGCACGGGCGAATGAACTGGGCCTGCTGGACTCTGGTGTTTCTGCGGCGGCGCCCGCTGCGCTCCGGCCCGCGCTCCCGGTGCAGGCAACCTCGTTTATCGGACGCAGCCGCGAAACTGCCGAAGTCAGACGCCTGCTGCAGACAGCGCGGCTGCTCACGTTGACGGGGGTGGGCGGCACGGGTAAGACCCGGCTGGCGCTGTGGGTGGGGGCAGAACTGACGGATCATTTTGCCGATGGGGTGTATTTTGTTGATCTGGCCCCGGTGCATGATGCTGAACTGGTGGCGAAAACCATCGCCGCCGCGCTTGATGTGTTTGAAAACCCACATGAACCGCTGGCACAGACGCTGCAACGGGCCTGCAATGGGCGAGACATGCTGCTGCTGATCGACAATTTTGAGCATGTGATGCAGGCCGCGCCGCTGGTATCGGATTTGCTGGCGGCGTCTGCTGGGCTGAAGGTGCTGGTCACCAGCCGCGAGGCGCTGCGCCTGGCCGGAGAGCAGGAATATCCGGTGCCGCCGCTGACTTTGCCAGCGGTACATGCCGCTTCTGTCGAAGCGGTGGCGGAATCTGAAGCGGGGCGGCTGTTCGTCCAGCGGGCACAGATGACGCAGCCGCACTTTGTGCTGAACACGGATAATGCGCCAGCGATAGCGCAGATCTGCGCCCGGCTGGATGGCCTGCCGCTGGCGATTGAACTGGCGGCGGCGCGCTGCAAGCTGCTGACCCCGCAGGCGCTGCTGGACCGGCTGGACAGCGGCCTGAACATTCTTACAGGCGGCGCCAGGGATGCCCCACTGCGGCAGCAAACGCTGCACAATACGATTGCGTGGAGCTATAACCTGCTGAATGACGACGAAAGGGCGCTGTTTGCGCGGCTGGCGGTGTTCCGGGGTGGGTGTTCGCTGGATGCGGTCGAAGCGGTATGCCGGCATGATCTGGCGGTAGATGTGCTCGACTGTCTGGCGTCGCTGGTGGATAAGAGCCTGGTGCAGCAGCAGGAAACAGCCCTGGGCGAACCGCGCTTTGTCATGCTGGAAACGATTCATCAGTATGCGTGGCAATGCCTGAAAGACAGCCGCCAGATCGCGCTGATGCGCCAGCGCCATGCGGATTATTTTGTCGCGCTGGCGGAACGGGCCGAACCTGAACTGCGGCTGGCGCCCCATATCCGCTGGTTCCAGCGGTTTGAACTTGAATGGGACAACCTGCATGAAGTGCTGGTCTGGTCGCTGGAGCATGGGGAGGTGACGGCAGGCGTGCGGCTGGTCAGCGCCATCTGGTTGTACTGGTTTGCTTACGGCCATCATGTGCAGGGGCTGCGCTGGGTACAGCGGCTGCTGCCTCGCCTCAGCGAGGTGCCAGATGTGCTGCATCCCGGCTTTCTCATTGGCGCGGGCAACATCATCATGACCAGCGATTTTGAAGCCGCAAAGGCGCTGTTTCTGCGCGCACTTGAACAATCCCGCCTGCTGGGCAATACGCTACGCACTGCCTGGGCGCTGCTGCATCTGGCGACGGCGACTGCGAAACAGGCTGAGGCCATGAATCTGGCGCGGGAAGCGCTGTCGCTGTTCCGGACACTGGAACATCTGCCGGGGGTGGCACATGCGTTTAACGTCATTGGCGAACTTGCCCGGTACACCGGCGACGATGGCGGGGCGCGGCGGGCCTATGAAGCCTGCCTGGCGGTGTGCCAGCAGACCGGCGAAACCCGGCGTGTGGCGATTATGCTGTTTAATCTGGCGTTTCTGGCACAGCACGAAGGCGATCATGCGGCTGCGCTGAGGGATGTTCGGCAGGCGTTACAGATCGCCAGGGACATGAACAACCGGGGCGAGATGGCCTGGTGCCTGCCCATCATCGC
>CAZQIY010000006.1:51450-86885 GCA_964593565.1 uncultured Anaerolineaceae bacterium | reverse complement strand
TTGTTTCCACCGTCGCTGTTTTGGCCACTTCCACCACGCTCTGCCGGGGCAGATTGGCCTCGCCAGCTTCGAGTAACACATTGCCCGGCAGGCTGACCCGCCGGAGATTGGAGGTCAGGGCACAGACCACGACGGTATCAGCGGCGTGCGCGTTCACCTGAATAATGACATGCGGGTGAGGGATGCGCGGTTCGACATCGTCCGGGTTTTCCGGCTGCAGCCAGTGGATATCCCCCGGCTGGATGGTCCTGGGCGTTGTGTGATTTGGTGTCATGACAGGATCAGCGGGGCATGCTGAGGCTGGTCAGCTCTGCCTGGATGGCGGATACAATCGCGAGCAGGTCACCCTGCGGCACGTCCGGCGCCGGGCCTGCAAGCTGGTGATCCATAAAAATCTGCCGGGCCTGGCTGC
The DNA here is from genome assembly GCA_964593565.1 of uncultured Anaerolineaceae bacterium. Lineage (GTDB taxonomy): Bacteria > Chloroflexota > Anaerolineae > Aggregatilineales > Phototrophicaceae. The sequence continues at coordinate 86,473 of CAZQIY010000006.1, read as the reverse complement.
GGGTTTCCTGGCTGCTGGAAGGATGCTGCTGGACAAAATTCAGCAGGGCCAGGCCCTGTTCGGTCTGCTCGGTGTGCAGCCGCATATCCGCTACAGTGAGCAGGATGGCAAACAACAGCGGGATGTATTCGATCCTGCTGGCGGTAGACAGCGCCTGCCGCAGATAATCCCGGCAGGCCGGATAATCGCCGCTGGAGAGGGCGACCTGGGCCAGGCCGTGCAGGGCGGTAGCCAGTCCTCCCTGATCCTGTATCTGTTCGTAGGCATGCAGGCTGTGCTGGTAGAGATGTTCCGCTTCTTCAAAGTCCGCCTGCTGCAGCGCAAGCTGGCCCAGCAGGCTGGAAATCAAAGCGATCCCTTCCGGGTCATCGAACTGGTGCTTGATGTCATAACTCTGGCGATAATAATTGGCCGCCAGCGTGAGATCGCCCATCGCCCGGGCGACATTGCCAAGCTCGATCAGGCAGTAGGCCAGCAGCCATTGATCCTGAACTTCTTTGCTGCTGGCCAGTGCGGCGGCCTGCTGCCCACAGTCGCGGGCCTGTTCATAATAGCCCTGTGCCAGCTTGATACCGGTCAGCGCGTAGAAGGTGTAGGCCTGATTCGAGGCATGCTGGCTGCGTCTGTTCTGCTCTAAACAGAGTTCCGCGATGTGGGTGGCTTCCTCATAGCTGCCCCGGATAGAAGCAATGAGCGCCAGCCCTACCAGCGGATCGGTGGTGCTGATCAGGTGAGGGAAACCCAGGCGCTCGAAGGTGGCGCTGCTCTGCTTAAAAATTGCTTCGGCCTCATCCATGCGCCCCAGGCGGATATAATACCAGCCCATGTCGGTAGACATGATGGCAATGAGCAGATCGCGCTCATCTGAGGACGGGGTGCGGTTCAGGGTTTCGAGTGCGCTGCTGAAAATTTCGACGCCTTCGGCATAGCGGCCCTGGGTATGCAGGAAGGAGGCGACGGTTTCTGCGGCGCGATGCAGGGCATCCACCCGTGCATGCTCAACTGCCCAGCGCCATGCAGCCCGTATGTTGTCGAGGCTGAGCCGGATTTCTGCAATGACCTGTGGGTTGCGGATGCGGTAGACATCGTACAGGTGGTCGTGGAGAAAGTGGGTGTAGTAGTCGCAGTGCAGGTTGTGGATATGGTCGTAGGTGTCCGGCTCGCGGGCGAGTTCGCTTTCTGCAAACTGGCGCAGCAGTTGGTGAAGCTCGTAACGCCCGCTGCTGAAGATGACGAAAGAGCGATTGACCAGCGTCTGAAGGTCGCGCAGGGTGGTACCGGCCACTTTCTGGGCGGCATCGCGGGTAAAGCTGCCGCGAAAGACGGACAGGCTGGCGAAGATCTGCTGCTCTTCTGGCGACAGGCGCTGCCAGGAAGAGGTCACGGTGGCGCGCATGCTGCGCTGCCGCGCTGGCAGGTCTCGATACTGGCTTTCCAGAAAATCGATGCTTTGCGCAAGGCCGTTTGCTGTTTCCTTCAGGGACAGGGTATCCAGCCAGCCCGCCGCCAGCACCAGCGCCAGCGGCATGCCGCCCGTAAGCTGGCAAATGCGGTGCACATGTGCCCAGTCATCGGGCTGTAATTCAAACATTGGATGAACCGCCTGCGCCCGTTCGACCAGGAGCTGTGCTGCTTCGTATTCTATAAAATCAGCGGTCTCCGGGTGGCGTTTATAATCCATGCCGCCCAGCACGAAGACCACTTCCGCGCTGAGGTTCAGGCGCTCGCGCGATGTCACCAGCAACCTGACGCCGGGGGCAGCATACATCGCTTCAGTCAGCAGCGCCACGCCTTCCAGCAGATGCTCGAAGTTATCCAGCACCAGCAGCATCTGTTTGTGCTGCAGGTAATTGACAAGCTGCTGTTCCGGTTTGGCGCCATGCTGAATGCGCAGTCCCAGGTCATCGATGACCGCAGCGGCCAGATTTTTGGTATCGGATACCCGGGCCAGCGAAATAAAGAACGCCCCATCCGGGTAATCAGGCGCCGCCTGCCGCAGCATTTCAAGGGCCAGGCGGGTCTTGCCCATGCCGCCCGCACCCAGGATCGTGACCAGGCGGACGCGTTCATCATCGAGGATGTCTTTCAGGCGGTTCAGTTCGTTTTTGCGCCCGATAAATGGTGTGAGCTGGGAGGGTAGATTTAATGCTGTGGGCGGTGCTGGTTCTGCCGCACTGGCGGAGCCTGCGGTTTTATGGGCCGGGGCTGGGGCGCTGGCGGCTTCCAGCAGCCCCAGTTCCTGAGCTTTGAGCACTGCCTGGACCCGGCTGGTGACCCCCAGCTTGTTGTAGATGTTGTGGCTGTGAGCTTTTACCGTGCCGCGTGACAGGTAGAGGGTATCGGCAATCGCCTGATTGCTCATGCCCTGGTTGATAAGCTCAAGGATTTCTCGCTCTCGATCAGTCAGTGGTTCGAGCATGATGTTCAGATGCACCCCATGTATGACACAGTTTATTGCGAAAAGTATTTTATTACGATATTCAACACGGCGTAGTCTGCGACGTCCGGTTACGCCAGGCCCTGAACGCTGTTGTGATGTGTGCGAATGCTATCCGGTTTAAACCGGCGCTGACGGGCTGGTGAGACTGAGGTCAGGTTACCCTCGCTGCGGCCTGGCCTGATACCCAAAACATTTTGAGAGCGCCCGGGTTGCTTCCAGCAGGTGCGGGATAAGCTCCTGTTGTTTTTCGGGCGGCATACGAAATGAGGGGCCTGCGATGCTCATCGCTGCGAAAGGATAGCCCATATGGTTAAAAATGGGCGCTCCGATGCAGTTGACGTTGTCTTCAATTTCGCGGTCATCAAAAGCATAGCCAAGCTGCCGCACTTCGTCCAGAACTTCAAGTAACTGGCGTTTGTCTGCGACAGTCTTTTCGGTAAAGGGGCGCAGTTCGATGCGATCCAGAATCGCATCGCGTTCGTCTTCGGGCAGGAAGGCCAGAATGGATTTGCCCATTGAGGTGCAGTAAAGGGGGTTGCGGGTGCCGATTGTGCAGTTGATGCGAATCTGCTGCGAACTTTCGACTTTGTTGATGTACAGAATTTCTGTGTCGTCCAAAACGGAAACGTAGGTGGTTTCGCCGGAAATCTGGCTCAGATGGCGCAGGTAGGGGTAGGCTTCGCTGGAAATATCCAGGGAATCAAGAATCACCCGGCCCAGGTTAAGAATCTTGGTACCCAGGGAGTAGGCGTGTTCTCTGTTGGTCACATAGCCACGCGACTGAAGGGTCGCCAGCAGTCGGTAGGCGGTGGGGCGCGAGATGCCGCATTTTTTGGCGATTTGCGGCGCGGTCAGCGGCTGTTCACTGTTCGCCAGGCACTCCAGCAAATCCAGAGACTTCAGGACCGTGTTCGACAGATTGGATTCATGGACATTATCCATGCCTGTACCCCCGTAACTTGTTCTCTAGTTTAAACTATTATTGTATCTTCTGCCTCCCTCTGATGATATGGTCAAGACTGACAGGCATCGTGGCGCTGGCGCTAGCGAAGTTCTGCCAGCGGCACCGCGTCCATATCGGAAAATTCCTGATTCTCGCCGCCCATCGCCCACAGGAAGGCATAGCTGGCAGTGCCCACGCCGGCATGAATCGACCAGCTTGGGGAGAGGACGCCATCGCCTTCGTGCATCACGATATGGCGTGTTTCGTCTGGCTGGCCCATCATGTGGAAGACAATGGCATCGGCTTCCAGATCAAAATAGACATAAACTTCAGACCGGCGCTCGTGGGTGTGCGGGGGCATAGTGTTCCAGACATTGCCGCTTTTTAAGCGGGTGAATCCCATGACAAGCTGGCTGCTTTGCACACCGCCGTTATGAATGTACTGGTAGATAGTGCGTTCGTTAACGTTCTCCTGGCTGCCCAGATGCACCTGATGCGCGTCCTGCTGCCGGATGAGGGTGGTGGGGAAGGCCTGATGCGCCGGTAAGCTGATGAGCAGGAAACGCGCCTGGTGGCCATTGGCGCTCAGAAATTCAATGTTCTGGCTGCCACGCCCAATGTAGAGCATGTCGTACTGGGCCACCGGATATTCCCGGCCATCGACAGTAACGACCCCGCTGCCGCCGATGTTAAACACCCCGATTTCGCGGCGCTCGGCAAAATACTGGGCGGCCAGTTCCTTGCCAGCTTCCAGCTTTAGCGGCTGGGTATCCGGTACAATGCCGCCCACGATCATGCGATCTGTATGGCTGTAGACCAGGCAAATCTGCCCGCTGGTGAAAAGATGTTCCAGCAGGAAATGATTTCTGATGTCGGTGGTGTTCATCGACCTGATCTGGTCTGGTGTCGGTAAATATCTGATGTCCATGATAGCTTTCCTGGATGAATGAATAGATTAATGCGTGCCGGGCGCTGCGGTGCTGCCCGGTCTGCTGGCATGATGCGTGACCCCCTTCAGGGTCAGGTCTTCGGCAAAATGACAGGCCGCAAAGTGCCCCGGTTCAATTTCGCGCAGGGCCGGGGTTTCCACCTTGCAGCGATCCTTGGCATAGGGGCAGCGCGGATGAAAGTAACAGCCGGATGGCGGGTGGGCCGGGTCTGCGACTTCGCCTTCCAGCACAATGCGCTGCGTCTTCTGGCGGGGGTCGGGTTTGGGCACGGCGGAAAGCAGGGCTTCGGTGTAGGGGTGTTTAGGCGCGTTGAACAGCTTTTCGTTGTCCGCCACCTCGACCATGCGGCCCACGTACATGACCGCGACCCGGTCGCTGATATGCTTGACCACACTGAGATCGTGGGCTACAAACAGATAGGCCAGCTTAAACTCGTCCTGCAGGTCCAGCAGCAGGTTGAGGATTTGCGCCTGAACGGAAACATCCAGGGCGGAAACCGGCTCATCGGCCACAATCAGGCGCGGCTGAAGGGCCAGCGCACGCGCAATGCCGACCCGCTGGCGCTGGCCGCCGCTGAAGGCATGCGGATAACGCTGCATGTATTCCGGGCGCATCCCCACCCGCAGCAGCAGTTCCGCGACACGATCCAGGCGTTCCTGGCGGGTGCTGACGCTGTTGACCACCATTGGCTCGCTCACGATGTCGAACAGCGTCATGCGGGGGTTCAGCGAGGAGAACGGGTCCTGAAAGATCATCTGCATTTCGCGGCGCAGCGGGCGCAGTTCCTTTTTGGGGATCGTCGCCATGTTGATTACTTCGCCGGAGGTCGTGCGAAAGTGGATTTCGCCGTCGCTTGGCTTTAAGGCGCGCAGGATGCAGCGCGACGTGGTGGTTTTGCCACAGCCGCTTTCGCCCACCAGCGCCAGCGTTTCCCCTTCGTTCAGATCAAAACTGACGCCATCGACGGCATGGACATGCCCGACCACCCGCTGGAGCATACCCTTGCGAATCGCAAAATGTTTTTTGAGATTACGCACCTGCAGCAGCGGGTGATCTGTGGCTGGTGGTGTCTGGCTGGCGGCACTCATGAGGCTTCCTCTGTCAACTGCGGCTGATGATACAGAAAACAATTCACCTGCTGGCCATCCTCAACCGGGCGCAGTTCCGGGTTGAACTGGTCGCACAGGCCGGGCATAAAATCCGGGCAGCGCGTGTGGAAGGGACAGCCGCTCGGACGGTTATACGGGTGCGGAATCGACCCGCTGAGCGTGGGCAGCTTGGTGCGCGGCGAGGCGTAGATGCTGGGGATCGCCTGCAGCAGTGCCCGTGTGTAGGGATGCCGGGGCGAGTAAAAGATGCTGTCTGCCGTGCCGGTTTCGACGACGCGCCCCAGGTACATCACCACGACATCATCCGCCATTTCGGCAATGACGCCCATATCGTGGGTAATGAGAATGATGGCCATCTGGTGCTCCTGCTGAAGGCGCGCCAGCAGTTCGAGAATCTGGGCCTGGGTGGTGACATCGAGGGCGGTGGTGGGTTCATCCGCGATCAGGATTCTGGGGTTGTTGGCCAGCGCCATCGCGATCATGACCCGCTGTCGCAGGCCGCCGCTCAGTTGAAACGGGTATTCATCAATGCGGCGTTCCGGGCGGGGCACGCCTACATCCTGCAGCAGTTTGATGGCCAGATTGCGTGCCTCGCGCTTGCTGAGGTCCTGATGCAGCAGGATATTCTCGATGATCTGATTGCCCACTGTGTAATGGGCGCTGAAGGAGGTCATCGGTTCCTGAAAGATGAGCGAAATATCCTGCCCGCGTATGCTGCGCAGTTCCCGGCCCTGCTGGTCCAGCCGGGTCAGGTCGCGGTAACTGCCATCTGGCTGCTGGAGCAGAATTTCGCCGCCGGTAATGCGCGAGGGCTTTTCCTCGATGCGCAGGATAGACCGCGCGGTCATGCTCTTGCCGCAGCCGCTTTCGCCCACAATGCCGAGCGTGCGGCCGGCAAAAACATCAAAGCTGGCGCCATCCACCGCCTTGACCACCCCTTCATCCTGAAAAAACCAGGTCCGGAGGTTGCGTACGGAGAGGACGGGTTGTTGAGTAGTCGTCATGTGTGCTTCCTCTTAACTGTACGGATCGGCGGCGTCGCGCAGGCCATCGCCGAGAAAGTTGAATGCGAGAATGGCCATAATCACGGGCACGGCGACCGTCAGCAGCCAGGGTGCGTTGGCAATGGCCTGGATCGTCTGGGCATCCTGCAGCAGAACGCCCCAGCTAATGGCGGGTGGACGCAGCCCCAGGCCCAGAAAACTGAGCGCGGTTTCGCTGATAATCATCGCTGGCAGCGCCAGAGTCAGCGCCGCGATGATGTGGCTGAGGAAGGAAGGCACCATATGGCGAAAGATGATGCGAAGCTGCCCGGCCCCGGCCAGTTCCGCCGCCATGACAAAATCTTCCTCACGCAGCGAAAGAAAACGCCCGCGCACCACCCGCGCCAGGTCGGTCCAGCCGATGAGCGAGATAATGATGGTGATGGCAAAGTAGATCTGGACCACAGACCATTCACGCGGCAGGGCGGCGGCCAGCCCCATCCACAGGGGGATCGTCGGGATGGAGCGAATCACTTCAATAATGCGCTGGATAAGGACATCGACCCAGCCGCCTGCCAGCCCGGAAATGCCGCCCAGCAGTATGCCAAGAAACAGACTGAGCAGCACCCCCACCAGACCTACGGACAGGGAAACCCGCGTGGCCAGCATCAGCCGCGAGAAAACATCGCGCCCCAGCATATCTGTCCCCAGCAGGAAGATGGCGTCTTCCGTCTCGTACCCGGCGGCCTCGGCGGCCTGCTGATCAACGCCAATGAGGTGGATGTTGGTTTTGAAAAGGCCAAAGAAGCTCCATTCATAGCCCGGCGCAAACAAGCGTATCGGGATGCGGGTTTCCGGGTCCACTTCATAAACCCGCTTGAATGTGGCCGGGTCGCGCCTGCCACGAATGGCGTAGACATGCGGGCTGAAGCGTCCCTCATCAAACAGGTGGATGGGCTGCGGCGGGATAAATGACCGCTGGGCTTCGGTATCGAAGGGGTCGGCATAGGCCAGAAAATCCGCCGAAATGGCGATCAGGTAGAACAGGGCAATCAGCACGGCGCTGAAAACGGCCAGTTTGTGCTTGCGAAAGCGCCACCACATCAACTGCCACTGGGTAGCGACGGCAATCTTTTCCTCTGCAGGCTGGACCACTATTTCTGGCGGTGTCTGGTTCTGATCCAGGGGCCGGCGGGTGTCTGTCTCTGGTTTGGCTGTGGAGGATGTGGTCAGGTTGGCCATCAGGAAGCTCCCAATCGAATACGTGGGTCTACCCACATGAGCAGCAAATCAGAGATAAACGTGCCAACGACGGTCATGGTCCCCAGCAGCAGCACGATGGTCCCGGCTAAAAACATATCCTGGGCGATGAGCGCCCGCAGCAGCACCGGGCCAACCGTAGGCAGGCTGAGCACCACAGACACGATGATGCTGCCGGATACCACGAAGGGGAACAGATAGCCGATGGTGCTGACGAACGGGTTGAGCGCGGCGCGTACCGGATATTTGAGGATCATACGCAGTTCCGGGGTGCCTTTGGCGCGGGCCGTGACCACGTAGGGCTTGTGCAGTTCGTCGAGCAGGTTGGCGCGCATGATGCGGATAAGCTGGGCCGTGCCTGCCATCGCCAGGATGATGACGGGCAGCGGCAGATGCTTGATTAAATCCCACACCTTGTGCAGGCTCCAGGGTTCCAGCGCATATTCCGGCGAGAACAACCCGCCGACGCTGAGGCCGAACCACTTAAAGCCGAAATACATCACAATCAGCGCCAGCAGAAAATTGGGGATGGCCAGCCCGATAAAGCCGATGAAGGTGGCGATATAGTCGCCCACGGAATACTGCCGGACGGCTGAATAGACGCCGATGGGCAGGGCGATGCCCCAGGTGATGAAAATCGCGGCTACGGAGACGACCATCGTCAGCCACAACCGGTCCCCGATGACGTGCATCACCGGCAGTTGAAACTCGATGGACACGCCAAAATCACCGCGGAACATGCGCTGAAGCCACAGCAGATACTGCTCGTGCAGGGGCTTGTTGACGCCGTACTGCTCGCGGATGTTGGCCGCTGTTTCCAGCGAGACTACGCTGCCAGAGGCGGACAACTGAGCGATATAGGCATCGACAAAATCGCCGGGCGGAAGCTGGATGACCACGAAGGCGATCACACTGATGGCCCAGATGGTGACCAGCGCCAGAAGAAATCGTTGAACAACGAAACCTAGCATAAAGAATCTTCCCAGAAAAAATTATTGATCGATAAAATTTTTCAGGGCGCGACTGGCGCGCAGCCGCACCCTGAAGTCATTTTACCCGATCAGCTGCTGCGACGTTCCGGATTCGTGAAGTAAAGCTGGATCGACTGCTGGCCGCCGGGTGTGCGGCAGTGCTGGGCGATGCAGGTGCGTGCTGGCACATTGCCCAGGTCATTGCTGACAATGCGCACGCCAAACTGCGCCGGCGACTGCCCCACGGTGGCGATGCCATACTGCTGATCGACCAGAATGCGCCAGATTTCCTGAATCGAACTGGCCAGTTCGTCATCCGGTGCGCCTGCGAGCGAGTTGTACAGCTCGTAGATGCGCAGCAGTTCGGGGTCGGTGGGTTCGAGTCCCTGCTCGCCATTGGTCACGTACCAGGTGGCGAAGGCCGGCCCCATGAACGATTCCACCGGGTCCACCGGGATGGCGTGGCGCGGGAACAGATACAGCACCTCGGTGCCGTTGTTGGTCCACACCGCGATCTGGTGTTCGTTGTTGGCAGAGCGGTTCATGTACAGGGACCGTTCCAGATCGACCACGTCAATCCAGATGCCGATATCGCGCAGCTGGTCGGCCACGACTTCGGAAATCTGGACGTAGGGCAGCAGCGCGTTGGTGGCCTGAATTTCCAGGCGCAGGCGTTCGCCGTTGTCGGTACGCAGGCGGAAGCCGTCAGAGTCGCGCTCGGCCAGCCCCAGATCATCCAGCATCTGGTTGGCGGTATCCGGATCGTACACGGACCACTTGTTGCGATATTCATCTTCGCCGGGGTTGAATGGCGAAATCGCCCCTGGCACTGCCGAGCCAGGAGTCCCCAGCCCCAGCCAGAAGGTTTCATTCAACTGATCGCGGTCGATGCCGAGCGACAGCGCCCGCCGGAAATCCGCATTTCTCAGCCATTTCATGATCTCCGGGTCGCCTTCGTAGCTCTGGTTGACCTGGAAGACAGCATCGGAGCCGTTGATGGCGGTATCGATGTGCAGGGTGTAGTTGCCGGCTTCCTGATTCTCGACAATGGCGGGCAGTTCCGTCAGCAGGGTGTGCCGTTCCTGGTTGTCATATTCGCCAGCGATGGCGCGCAGCGTGATGACCTGCGGGCTTTCTGCCAGAGTCATGACCACCCGGTCGATGTAGGGAAGCTGGTTGCCGGCGGTATCCACGGCCCAGAAGTAGGGGTTACGTTCCATCACCCAGGTTTCGGCGCTGCGCGGGATCACCGTGATCCAGGGGGCGACGGTGGGCAGTTCCGGGTTGAGGCCCCAGTCCTTGAGGAAGTGCAGATGAGTCACCCAATCCTCGAACCCGGCGGCCTGGGCCTCTGCGTCAAGTTCTTCTTCGGTTTTGCCGCTGGTGTCGCCAGGGATAAACTGCCCCAGATAATGAGCCGGGCTGTAGGCGGCGAAGGTCTGGTTCTGCGACTGGTAGTGCGACTGGCCGCCGCCGATGAGGGTATCGCCGGCCATGATCTGGATAAAGAGGGGGTAGGGCGCCGGGAATACGAAGTTGACGGTGTAATCGTCGATTTTCTCAACGTAACCCTGCTCGCCGTTCACGGCCATATCCGCGATAGGCGTGGTGATGCGCTCGTCAGAATAGAGCGATTCGAACCAGAACACGAAATCATCAGCGGTGAAGGGGGTGCCATCTGACCACTTCAGGCCTTCGCGCAGGAACAGGGTAGTGGTTGTGCCGTCTTCGCTGAGTTCCCAGCCTTTGACGAGGCTCGGGACAGGCTGGGTGCCGGTGAAGTCGTACCAGATAGGTTTGTCCGCGGCGTTGATGCGATTGCCATTTTCGGCATCGCCCGGCCCCAGAAAACCGCGCCGCCAGGTGCCGCCATATTCGCCAACTTCGTCAACTGGCTCGATCACCATCAGGTCCTGGGGCAGGCGTTCCTCTACCGGGGGCAGTTCCCCTGCCGCCACACGTTCCGCCAGCATCGGCGCTTCGTTGAACTCCGTCGGCCACAGGGCCGGGTCCTCGATAAGGGCTACGCCTTCCAGTTCGCCGATAAAGGGGTTATCTTCCTGGGCGATGACCGCCGAACTGAGGCTGAGGCTAAGAATCAGGATAAAAGAAAGCAAAAACAGGACGCTTTTCGCTCTAAGCATCATCTAGTCTCCTTAATGAATGCGACACTTTTCGATCAAATCTTTAGATGTGTGAATCGCTCGTTTGCAGCCTCCTCCCTGCCGCTGTGGGCACTTTTGGTTCAAATAATGAACTATGAGATCATTATTTAATAAACTAACATTTATCTGATACAATGTCAAGAAACTGGGGGGCGCTAAAAGTGCTGATATTTCCCTGTGGTTTTTGCACAACAGCAGCAAAAAACATCTGATTTTTAAACAGCTTTCTAAAGGAGAAGGAGCAAGATGATTCTTGACAGTTTTCGGCTGGATGGTCGCGTGGCGCTGGTGACGGGGGGGACTCAGGGAATCGGGCAGGCGGCGGCCGCTGCGCTGGCAGAAGCCGGGGCGGATGTGGTCATCGTGGGACGCTCTGAGCCGGAACAGACGCGCCAGGCGATTGAGGCGCTGGGGCGGCGGATGATGACGGTTACGCTGGACCTGATTGATGCCTCTGTGGATGATCTCAACCAGCTTGTGGCGCAGGTGGTCAATGAGATGGGCCGCCTGGACATTCTGGTCAACAACGCGGGCATTATCCGCCGCACCCCGGCGCTGGATTACAGCGAGACGGACTGGGACGACGTGATTCAGGTAAACCTGAAGGCGCTGTTTTTTCTGTCGCAGGCGGCGGGCCGGGTGATGAAGCAGCAGGGCAGCGGTAAAATCATTAATATCGCCTCGCTGCTGTCGTATCAGGGGGGTATCCTGGTGCCTGCCTATACCGCCGCCAAGCACGCTGTCGCCGGGCTGACTCATGCGCTGGCGAACGAGTGGGCCGCGCACAACATCCATGTGAATGCGATTGCGCCCGGTTATGTGGTGACGGCCAACACCGCCGCGCTGCGTGCCGACCCGGTGCGGTATCAGGCGATTCTGGATCGTATTCCGGCCGGGCGGTGGGCACAGCCCGAAGATATTCAGGGATTAGTGGTTTTTCTCGCTTCCGAAGCGTCCAATTATGTACAGGGCGCGGTGATCCCGGTGGATGGGGGGTGGCTGGGGCGCTGACAGTCGGCGGTACAGGCTAGAACGGTACTGCGCCCGAGAGTGATTTTAAGGAGGCCTGCATGGTGGATTATGGACATGACCTGCTTTTTGGGGTGTTTATCACCCCGGTGGCACAACCTGCAATGCGTCCTGTAGAGCTGGCGGTGGTGGCGGATCAGGCCGGGCTTGATCTGGTGACGTTTCAGGATCACCCATACCAGCCTGCCTTTCTGGATACGTGGACGCTGCTGTCGTTTGTGGCGGCCCGCACCCAGCGTGTCCGTATCAGCGCGAATGTCACGAACCTGCCCCTCAGGCCGCCTACCGTGTTGGCCCGCAGTGCCGCCAGCCTCGATCTGCTCAGCGGCGGGCGGTTCGAGCTGGGACTGGGAGCGGGCGCGTTCTGGGACGCGATTGCGGCGATGGGCGGACGGCGGCTGTCTGCCGGGCAGTCGATTGAAGCACTGGAAGAAGCCATCACGATCATCCGGGAAGTGTGGGCGGCGGATAACCCGCGCGGGGTGCGCTTCAGCGGGACCTATTACCAGGTCAGCGGCATGAAGCGCGGCCCCATGCCAGCACATGAGATCAGCATCTGGGTGGGTGCCTATAAGCCGCGCATCCTGCGTTTAGTCGGACGTGTGGCGGATGGTGTTTTGCCATCGCTGGGGTATCTGTCTGGCGGCCCGGCGGACCTTGCAGAAATGAACAAACATATTGACGAAGGTGCTGCCCAGGCCGGACGAGAGCCGTCTGCGGTGCGCCGCCTGCTGAACATCAACGGCCAGTTTGCGCCCTCCGGACGCGGTTTGCTGGATGGTCCGCCGCAGATGTGGGCCGAACAGCTTGCGGAAATGACGCTGACCTATGGCACCAGCGGGTTTATCCTGGCGGCGGATGATGCATCGCTGATCGAACGTTTTGCCGCTGAGGTGGCCCCGGCGACGCGCGAACAGGTCGCTGTGGCGCGGGGTCAGGCATGACGGCGTGGTTTCGCAGGCTTGTCAGTCCTCCAGCAGGATCAGGCCCTTGCGGATGGCATACTTGACCAGTTCGGTGCGGGTGTGCAGGTTCAGCTTGCGCATAATATTCTCGCGGTGACGCTCCACTGTCTTGACCGAGATTCCCAGTTCATTGGCGATGGCGTGGTTGGTGTAATCTTCCGCAATGAGGGTGAGGACCTGGCGTTCGCGGTCCGTCAGGACTTCGTAGCTGTCCTGTTCTGCGCCATCCTGCACCTGCTGGAGATAATCTGATACGAGGTCTTTGGCAACTGCGGGGTCCAGATAGACGTTGCCATCTGCGACGATGCGCACCGCCTTCAGCAGGTCCTGGGGGGCGGCGCGTTTGGGGACATAGCCAGAGGCCCCGGCCTTCAGCATATGAAAGAAATAATCCTTGCCTTCGTGAATGGTCAGCGCCAGGATCGGTGGGGCATCCGGCTGTTTTCTGATCTGGTGGGTAGCTTCTATGCCGTCCATTTCCGGCATGGTGATGTCCATAAGAATCACATCCGGTTTGTGTTCCTGCGCCATGCGAATCGCATCAAGCCCTGTTTCGCCCACGCCAACAATCTCAAAGGTGGGGTCACTTTCCAGCAGCATCTGGATGCCGGCACGCACTACGGCATGATCGTCAACAATCAGTACACGGATCGTCATCAGGGACCTCCTTATGCTCATTCAGGCGTATCGTGAGGCAGGTGCCTTCCCCCGGGCTGGACCTGATATCCAGATGGGCATTAATAAGATTAGCACGTTCCTGGATACCCATTAGCCCCCAGGCAGCGCGCGGCTTGCGGTTGCTCAGGGCGTCTGACGGGTCATAACCGACGCCGTTATCGCGGACAGTCAGGGCGGGGCCATGCTCAAAATCAAGGATGATATCCGCACGGGTGGCTCTGGCATGTTTGGCGATGTTGGTGAGGCCCTCCTGCGCAATGCGAAACAGTGAGATTTCCACCTCAGATGCCAGCGTGCGGGCTTCGCCTTTAATTTCCAGCGTGACGCGGGTAGTGGGGTGCTGCTCGTTAAAGCGTTCCGTCAGCCAGCGCAGCCCGGCCACCAGCCCCAGGTCATCCAGTTGGGGTGGGCGCAGGTCATTGATCAGGCTGCGCAACTGGGCCAGCGACCCGGTTGCCATGGCTTCCAGCATGGGCAGCCGCTGCTGCACAAGCTCCGGGTCAGTTTCGGCACGGGTGGCCAGGCCATGCAGCCCCAGCGCCAGGCCCGTCAGCGCCTGACCGGTTTCGTCGTGCAGTTCGCGGGCGATGCGCTGGCGTTCTGCTTCCTGGGCGGAGGTGATGTTCTGGATTAAGGCGCCGCGGCGTTCGTCACTGCGGCGGACTTCTTCCAGCAGGCGCGCGGTTTCTTCGTTAGCGGCCTGTAATTCCTGGTTCAGCCGTGCCAGTTCCTCATGACGCCGCCGTTCAGATTCACGCTGGGCGTGTTCTGCACGCTGCAGCCGCTGTTCATTTTCAAATTCCAGCGCGCGCAGCACGCGGATCATGGCGATGGCCAGAATGGTGGCTAAAACGGCCCGGAATAACTGGATCGGAAAGCCGGTGATGCGCAGAAACAGTTCTGTGTTGACGATGTTGGCCGGAAAGATAAAGCTGGGGGTGGTGAAAATCTGGCCAACGATGCCATACATCGCCAGGGCGCCGGCGGCGATGGTCAGATGATGGACAAAGCGGCCCATGCCCTGTTCGCGAAAGATCGCGCGCTGGCGCCACAAGGCCCAGAACGCCAGCAGGCTGCCGGGAATACCGATAATATAGCGCGCCAGCACATCGGAAACGCCGAGCCAGGCCGATTCATCCAGTTGATAGATGATCTGTACGCCGATAGAAGACAGGGCAAACCATATTGCGGCCGTGAGGGTCAGTCGCCATGCCAGGGCCGTGCTGCCGCGTTCGCGCGCGAGGAGCTGCTCGCCAAATGCCAGCAGCGCCAGAAATGAAGTCACCAGCAGGGCCAGGCGCAGCCAGCACAGGCAGAGCGGGAACGAAAACTGACTGTACAGATTCATCCCGCGATCCAGCATGTCCATCCATTCGTGGGTGCCGTGCAGCAGACCAAACCCCGCCAGCAGACGCATTGAACGCGCAAATCCCAGTTCCGACGCCCGCCCGGATTCGATCAGCAGGGCCAGTCCCATTGAATAGAAGGCCAGCCCATAGAAAAAGTAGATGACGACAAATGCATTGTCCCAGAAGGCGCTCATGAGCTTTCGACATCTCCAGTGTGCCTGCTGTTGCCTAATAGTACTATATTTTGTGCTGATCAGCGCTGGTGGAGAAGGCGGCCTATGGGTTAAACACCCCATAAAACTGATGGGTAGGTAAGCCGATTCACAGGTTTCGGTCAGTTTGCTATCCTATAGATAAGTAAAAGCAAACAAGGGCAGTTCGAGGTTTGACAGGAGCAAAACATGGAAGACCTGATGGTAACCCTGTGGGTAGTGGTGCTGTTTCTGATCCGTATCGGTATTCCAGTCCTGATTCTGGTCACGCTTGGGGTGCTGTTTGACCACTGGCAGCAGAAGCGTGAACATCGTATCTGACACCAACAGGCACACAGCCTTAGCAGCAAAAACGGCCGGTTAAGCGATAACCGACCGTTTTTTGTTTACGTCTGTGCCGGTGTATACAGCCCCGGCATTATTCCAGGATTTCCGCCCGAACGTAGTTGGCCACGGCTTCTTCACCCCCCAGCGATTCGATACTGTCGTACAGAATCTGGAGGATGTAGCGCGGGTTGTGCGCGAAGGCGCCGGGGTCCTTGGAGACATACTGGTAATTGTAGGCGGCCCGCAGCAGGCCGGGTGTCCAGCTTGCGTAGCGGGTTTCTCCACTCACTTCGCCTTCATCCACCTCGCCGTTGCCGTTACCATCCACGAACCAGTAAGGATACATACTGGCATCATAGATCAGAGGCGTGCCGATAGTTTCGGCGGCATAGGTCTGGATGGCCGCGAACAGATCAGAATGCAGGGCCGCGATTTCCGTGGCAATGGGTTCTTCGATATTCCCATCACCATCGTAATCCTGCGGCTCGCTGTCGAGCAGGTCTTCATCCGCACGGATCAGGTGAACATCTGCCGGGGAGTTAATTTCGACATTTTCATGACAGTCGGAACAATCCTCGAACCGCACAATTTCCAGCGAATGTTCGTGATGGCAGTCGTTACACTCATCAAAGCGCCGGACATGCTCGTTGCGCCCGCTGTATTCGCGGTCTGCAAATTCGTAGGCACCCTTGGCTTCTGTGCCGAACAGCGTCGCGCCAGCAGCGAAGTAGTGCGGGTTGCGGAAGTTGAGCACATCGGAAACTTCATCCGGCCCCACGCCTGCCCGTTCAATGGCGGCGTTCACGCTGACGGTGGATTCGCGCCCCTGATGACAGTTGAGGCACAGGTTGCTTGGCGCACCTTCGCCAAAGGAGATGACGGCGCCGCTGGGCATGGTGACCTCGTTCAACTGCCGTATCAGGAACTCGCCTGTTTCGACGCCCTCATGACAGGTATTGCAGTTGAGGGAATCTGAGGGCGGCAGCGAGATGAGGGTGTTGTGCTCCAGGAAGAACGGCAGCCCTTCAGCCGTATGGCATCTGGTACAGGTCGCATCGACCACCCCTTCGGCATCCCAGTGACGAAAGGCCTCCGCTGTAGAGTCAAAGTGCCCGGCATCGTCCCGGTGCAGGTTTTCCAGGCCCACTGTCTCGTCAATTCCCTGAGCCAGTACGGCGATAGAATCGTGCAGCAGTTCGATGTGATATTTGGCGTTGTGAGCAAAGTTGCCGGGGTCCTTGAGCGACACCTGATAGTTATAGGCGGCGGTCAGCAGCAGCGGGGTGTAGGCATTATAGGCGTTCTCGCGGGTTGCTTCACCCTCGTCTGTAACCCCATTTTCGTTGCTGTCGATAAAGAAGTAAGGGTGGCTGTGCTCGTCATAGGTGATGGGTGTGCCGGCCACCTGGCTGGCATAGGCCTGGATGGTGGTGTAGAGGATTTCCTGAAGAGTTTCAATCTCTTCGGCGATACCCTCACGGATGTTGCCATCCCCGTCATAATCGACCATTGACCCTACCATGCGAATATCGCGCAGGTCACCTTCATCGGCGACATCCTCGTGGCAGGTGCTGCACTGGTTCACATTGACTTCCAGCGTATGTGGGTTATGACAATCGGCACAGCTATCGAAGCCCTCCACATGGGTGAAGCGCATCTGATAGGTCTGTCCCTCATACTCATAACCGCCATGCACCTGAGACCCGAAAAGAGAGGCTGCGGCGGCATAGTAGTGGATGTTGATAAAAGTTAAATCTGCGCTGACCTGATTAAGGTCTCCGGTCAGCCCGGCTTCCTCGATGGCCGCATCAACCGACACCATAGACGCGCGCCCCTGATGGCAGACCATACAGCGGGCGGATTCGTCCAGGTTGATCATCTCGACGCCTGAGGGGAAGGTGACGGAAGAGAGGTTCGACGCTGTGTTGTTGTGGCAGGCATCGCAGTTGACGACTGTGCCTACTGGTGCCGCGGCATCCACAGTGCCAAATTCAGAACCGTCTTCGCCAAGAAAATCCCGGTAGCCGGTTGTCGAATGGCAGCGGGCACAGGTGGTGGGAACTTCGCCTTCTGCATCCCAGTGCACAAACGCTTCGGCTGCGGCGTCGGCGTGGGCCGAACTCACCCAATCTTCATAGTAACTTTGCAGAAAATCCGGTGGTTCGCCCGTGCCAACCGTGTCTGGTGGGGTATCCTGGGCCGCAGCAGGCAGGACGGCAGCAAACAACACCACCCCGGCTGTAGCCAGCAAGACGCCACTCAGCATAAGCAAACGTTCCAGCTTCATAGCCCTCCTTTCGATCACATAAAACCCGACAAAAACAATATTACTTCTAATTATCCATATTCGAGGTTGAGGACAGGCCCGCGACCTGTTCCGCGCGTTCGGCACGCAGGTCTGCAAACCAGGCCCACAGATCCTCTATCTGGTCATTAGACAATTGTGCGGTGGTGTAGGCCGGCATATCCGCAGGGCCGACCCGTATAGCGGTGGCAAAGCCATCCAGCCCGAATTCACGCTCGATAACAGATACCCCAATCGGGGAGTCGCCGCCATCGGCCTGCTGGCCATGACAGGTGGCACACTGGGCACTGAGCCAGAGCGCCGCGCCGCGTCCGGAATCGCCTGCGGAAGGATTCAGGTTGGTGGTAAACGAGGTCTGTCTTTGCGGCAGAGTCACCAGGGCGCTGTCTTCGTAGGTGACAAACACGATCAGCCCGCCGACCAGGAGGATGGTCATCACCACCGCATAGGGCCAGAACCAGCGCTTGCGGCGTTCGATTACGTCGGTTGGCAGTTGTTCACCGGCTTCGCCGCGCTCGATCTGCTCCAGTTCTTCGGCATGTTCCTCTTCCATCGCCTCGTGCGATATTCTGCCGGTGAACATGCTGCGGTTAAAGCGGCGGATGTGGACGTTGTACATGTGCCAGATGATGATGGCCAGCACCGCCAGCAGGGCTTCTGCGCTGTGGGCGGCGCGTGCCGCAGGGATGACTTCGCCGGGCAGGATGTCTGTTGTCGCAATGGGATTCCACAACATAAAGCCGGTAATAATCATCACCAGCGTGCCCCACACCACCGCCAGATATTCCGCCTTTTCGCCAAAGTTGTAGCGGGGCAGGTGGGGGTGGCTGCGGCGCAGGCCCAGGTTAAACATGACCCAGTGAATCGCGTCGCGCAGGTCGCGGATGCCGGGAATCATAGTGGCACGCTGCCCCAGCACAAACAGCTTGTAGGTGATGACACCGCCATGAAATATGGATTCGGCCATGAGGATGGTGGCCAGGATGCGGTGCAGGACGCGGATGCTTTCGATACCGCCCATGAGCGCGATCATGGTTTGCGCCCAGCCCTGATCCGCGTAACGCTGGGGCAGGCCCGTCAGCGCCAGGCCGCTAAAGGTCACGATCAGGACCATGTGCTCGAAACGCTGCACCGGCGAGAAACGCGGGTAGGTGCGGGCTTCTGCAGGTTGTTCCGTTTGCAGTTCCGGATTTTGTGGCACTTCGGTCATCGCTCAGGCCTCATGACTTTCGCTGCCGGACCGGCGGCGGATACGCCGGTAAATATCAGTCAGGACAAGCACCACAAACCCGCCAAGCACCACAGGAATGAACAGGGTATAGAACGAATCCACCAGGAACAGCAGCGGGTGCGATTCCAGCGTGGGCGGGAAATGCCCGACCCAGGAATCGGGAAAATCCGCTGTGGCGTTGGGGTGGCACTGCTGGCAGGTGGCCAGCAGATTCTCGCGGATCACATGACTGTTACCGGCATCTGCGCGGGCAATATCATGGACGCCGTGACAATCGTAACAGACCGCCTTGTTGGTGGCTACATCCGGCGACTGCTGCTCGAACAGGGCGACGGTGGTCCCGTGGAAATCAGACAAATAGCTGTTAAACACGTTGGTGGTGATGTCGTATTCGGACATCAACTGCTCGTCGGCATGACAGTCTGCGCACAGTTCCGGCGAACGGTTGCGGAACAGGGCGGTGGTCGGGTGCTGGATGCCGTGTACGCCGTGACAATCGATGCAGGTTGGCACGTTAGGGTCGCCAGCCAGCAGCGACTGGCCGTGCACACTGTCTGCAAATTCGTTGTACACAATCTGATGACAGTCACCGCAGGACTGGGCAATATCCACCCCGGAACGATCCGGCCCCTGAACATCGTGCGCGCCATGACAATCGACACAGGTAGCAGCGCGCAGATTACCAGACTGCAGGGCGATGTTATGGAGGTCGTCGCTCAGGTCGTGGGCGGATTCTTCATGGCAGTCAATACAAATGTTGGATTGGGTGACATGAAACGCACGAATGCTGGCCGCGGGCGGGTCGTTGTGGGGGAAGATATCCTCGCCATGACAATCTGTACAGCCCAGCGGCCCGCCTTCCATCGTCAGCCCATGCACGGATGCCAGCAAGGCGTCGTGGTTGACGGCGACACTGCGCTGGCTGCCATCGGCCAGCATCATCTGCTGGGGGGTGTTTTCTGTATGGCAGACCAGACAGGCTTCGTCGCCCGTGGCTGGCTGGGCGGCTGTCTGCATGGACTCGTCGCTTTGCGCAGCAGCCACAGGCATCCCCGTCATATCTGCCAGCAGCAGGCCAATGACGCAAACCACAATCCCGGTCATCATGCTGACCAGCACCGAACCGACACGCCACATCATTGGTTGCGCCCCCTTATCAGAAACAGGTAGGCCGATGTCAGGATGATCGCGCCCGCGATAGCAAGCAGAATAATGGAAGGTGTGGTCAGCCCGCCGTCGCCCGTCACCACCTGCGAGGGCGGCCTTGGCTGTGCGGGGGGTGCCTGTACAGGAATATCCGGTAACACAAGCGGCGCTGTCTCCTCCATTAAGCCCAGTTCGCGCTCTGCACGGGTCAGTAAAGTGGCGGTATAGCCGTAATTATGGAAGCCCCAGCTGCCATCGCCTTCGACCGCCTGCAATACGTCATGAATCCAGGCTGGGCTGGTATCGTCTGCGGCTGTGCGCACTGCCTGATAACGGGTGCGAATGTCGGTCTGAATGCTGTTAATGAGCTGCTGTATCGACTGGCCTTCGATCTGGTCGCCATGACAGCCGGTGCAGCTGTCCTGAATCGCCTCTGCCTGTGCTGCGCTGGCTGGAAGGATCGGAGAAAGGGTGTGGCTGATGCGGACGCCCATATTTACGGGCACCTGGGGCATGTGGCATGTGGCACAGGTGACATCGGCTGTAAAGTGGGCGCTGGGGCTGCTGCTGATGCCCTCGACAAGCACCCGCCCCTCAAAGACCTCCTGCGCCGGGTGATGCAGGCCATAGATAGGTTCGGCACTCTGGTGACAATCCGTACATACGGTGTAGGAGTCGCTGATGAGCGATGCCGGGGCATCGGCGGTGCTGTGCGGGCTGTGGCAGGCTGCGCAGGTGACCCCGAGCGCAAGGTTGGTATGATCATCGTTGGTGCCTTCGCCGGCAGTTTGCAGCACGCCTGCCAGCGACTGCGGCAGAATCTGGCCGTCCGCCAGTTCGTCCTCGGCCTGCATCCGGCTGACAAGCTGCGGCAGGACCTGGGGCAGAAATGGCGCAGTGTCATCAATCGCCGCCGCATCGAATTCCAGTTCTTCCAGCACGAGAGCCTTTAATTCGTCCCATTCGATCTGGTAAACATTGCCGATGTTGATGTCGGCTTCGTCCAGCAGGATGTCGATGCGCTCCCGATCGTCATTGGCTTCAATATCCGCCACGAGCCGGGCGGCGCGTGAAAAAGTGACATTATGGCAGGACAGGCAGCCGGGCGTGAAATCCGGATGCTGCGTGACTGTCAGGAAGGCTTCGGCATGGACGGTGGTTATCCATTCGTTGAACTGCATATATTTTTGCTGCGCCTGGCCGGTGCGCCACCAGTGGACCGCGCTGCGCTCGCTGACCAGACGGAAAACCTCTCTGTCCAGCAGGGCTTCGCCGGGCAGGTAATCCAGCGGGAACGGTAACCCATGCTGCGGTTCTGTGCCCTGGCTGTGACACTGGCCGCAGACTGCCGAATCCAGGCCCAGCACGATGGACTGCTCGACTGCGGTGCGTTCGCGGCTGGTCAGGATCGGGCTGGTGGCTTCTGCGGCGTCGATATGCTCGCTGCCGGGGCCGTGACAGGCTTCGCACTGCACGCCATCCTCCATCCACAAACCCTGTTCAACATTCAGGTTGGTGGTGTGGCAGTAGGCGCACTGGGTCGTCCAGTCATAGGCGGCATCCGGCCAGGATTCGCTGAGGGTAAAGGGCTGCCACTGGCCGGTCAGGGCGTTCCATTCGGCAGGCAGCACCATGTAGCGGCCGTCTTCCAGTGTATAAAGATAGCGCTGGGCATAGGTGCCGGAGCCAATGGCGTAGCTGATGTCGTCGGCTGTAAAGGGGCGGGCTTCGTCCTCGCCGGGCAGCAGGATGGTACGCACTTCGTCGCCGGCTGCAAAATCTGCCAGCAGCGGGCGCTTGTTTTCCTCAACATTGATCAGGGCCTGGTCGTGCGGCGTTCCGGCATGCGATTCTGTAAGATCGCGGTGGCAGGCCATACATTCCTGCGACCCGACATAATGGCGTTCCTGTTCTGTCTGCGGTTCTTCAGGCTCGGCAGGTTGGGCGAGGGCAGGCCGGGCAGCACCAAACAACGTAAGACCACCAACGATCAGGAGAGCGGCGGTCAGTGTGGAAAACAGCTTCAGATGTACAGCGTTTCGCTTGCGCGGTGCTGATCGGTGCATGTCATCCTCAAACAGACGGTGCGTCGCTTTGTTCAGTTGATCAGCTCAGGATAGACAAAATACCCTATCTGGCTCAATTGTGCACGTTTTTAGGAAACATTGCAAACAAACTGTCTGAGATGTCTGGCGCGCCGGCTTGCTGAGAGGATGGAAATGTAAAATATACTTGACATGGTGTAAAGTTTGCCTTACTATATGTCCATTATATTTTACCCCGTGTAAAGTGTAGCAGACAGAAGAGGCTGCAATGTCGTATCACGAAAAGAACAGCGCCATGTCCTTAACCACGATGCTGCTGCTGTTCGGCTATTACGTGCTGAATATGATTCAGATGGTTCAGGATGGCGCGTTAACCCCGACAGGCATCTTTAGTCTGTGGCTGACGGTAATTGTGCTGGGCATCATCATTCATATTCTGACCAACATCATCAGCTATATTGCTTTCCACATTCTGCGAGCTGTCACCACCAATGAAATCGAGGAAGAACCCACCTTTGCCGATGAGCGTGACAGACTCATTGCGCTGAAGGGTACGAGAAATTCCTATGCTGTGTTCTCGATTGGGGCCTTTATCGCGATGATGACGCTGGTGCTGGGCATGTCACCGCTGGTGATGTTTGTCCTGCTGATCTTCGCAGCGCTGACGGCGCAGGTGGTAGGGGATATTTCCCGGCTCTACCTTTACCGGAAGGGAGTCTGATCATGGGGAAGTCTCCGATTCAGAACAATATCCGCAGGCTGCGTTTTGAACACGACGAGATGACCCAGCAGCAGCTTGCAGAGCAGGTGGGGGTGACACGCCAGACTATCGTGGCGATTGAAAACGCGAAGTATTCCCCCACGCTGGAACTGGCCTTTCGCATTGCTCATGTCTTTGGCCGTCCATTAGAGGAGGTGTTCTGGTTTGATGAGCAGGATTCATGAACAGCGCCGCATATAACGCCACCAGTTTCGCCCAGCTTTAGCCAAATGAATTGCGGCATCAGGTGGAGGTTGTGCCAGTAAGACACAGCTTTGGTTCAGTGTGCGTGCCTGCCGCAGCCAGTGCAGTCCAGAACAGGAGAAATCACAAATGAAAGCCATCATGTACACAAAATATGGCCCACCGGAGGTGCTTCAGCTTAAGACACTGGAGCAGCCTGTGCCCAAAGATCATGAAGTGCTGGTCCGGGTGCGGGCCACGACTGTCACCGTAGGCGATATACGCATGCGCGGCTTTGAGGTCCCACGCTGGCAGTGGCTGTTCGCCCGCATTTACCTGGGCATCCTCAAACCCAAACGGCCTGTTCTGGGGATGGAACTGGCCGGAGATGTGGAGGCTGTGGGCCGCAGGGTCACCCGCTTTAAGCCGGGGGATCAGGTGGTGGCTTCGACCTTTGGTGCCCGTTTTGGCGGATATGCGCAGTACAAGTGCCTGCCTGAAGAAGGAGTGCTGGCCCACAAACCCGTAAACATCTCCTATGAGGAAGCGGCGGCTGTGCCGGTGGGCGGGATGACCGCCCTGCGTATCCTGCGGCAGGGCAGGATTGAGCGCGGGCAAAAGGTGCTCATCTATGGCGCTTCCGGATCTGTGGGGACTTATGCCATACAACTTGCGAAGTATTTCGGCGCAGATGTGACCGGGGTATGCAGCACGGTGAATCTGGACATGGTGAGGGCGCTGGGGGCGGATCGGGTCATCGACTACACTCAGGAGGATATCGCTGCTGGCGGCGAGACCTACGACATGATCTTTGACGCGGTGGGCAAGCTGGCAAAATCGCACGCCAGACAGGCCCTGAAGAAGACCGGACGCTATATCAGTGTGATTAATGCCGGAGGGGAGGAAACGCTGGAGCAGCTGCTTTTCCTGAATGAACTGATTGAGGCAGGGCAGCTAAAACCTGTGATCGACAGGTGTTACCCGCTGGAAGCGATGGTTGAAGCACATCGCTACGTTGAAAAAGGGCATAAAAAGGGTAACGTCGCTGTTATGGTGGCGCGGCACAACCCTTGATTCAACAGGAGAGTCTGATGAAAGCAGTGGTGTGGACTAAATATGGTGGGCCGGATGTGATTCAGGTAATGGAGGTTGAAAAACCCACCCCCCGCGATAATGAGGTGCTGGTCCGGGTGGCTGCGACTACCGTCACCGCCGGGGATTGTGAGGTGCGCAGCCTGAAATTTCCGCTGTGGGTTTCAATTCCTATGCGCCTGTACATGGGCATCCGAAAACCGCAGCGGGTGACGATCCTGGGGCAGGAACTGGCCGGCGAAATCGAGGCGGTGGGCCGGGCGGTTACCCGCTTTAAGGTAGGGGATGCGGTTTTCGGGACAACGGGCCTGAGTCTGGGCACCTGCGCAGAATATGCCTGTGTACCTGTGGAGAGTGAAGACGGGGTGCTGGCCCACAAGCCAGCCAACCTCTCTTATGAGGAGGCCGCCGCTGTGCCTACCGGCGGGCTGGAGGCTCTGCATTTTCTGCGACTGGCGCATATGAAAGCAGGAGAAAAACTGCTGATTAACGGCGCGGGGGGCAGCATCGGGACGGCGGCGGTACAGCTTGCCCGGTACTTTGGCGCAGACGTGACCGCCGTAGACAGCGCGGAAAAACTGGAGATGCTGCGTTCGATAGGTGCGGGTCGCGTGATTGATTACCGGCGGGAAGATTTCACCAGCAGCGAGGCCGCCTATGACGTGGTGTTTGATGTGGTGGGCAAAGGGGAATTTTCCCGCGTGATGAAAGCACTGCGACCGGGCGGGCGTTATCTGGTCGCCAACCCTCGCCTGTCGCACATGGTGCGGGGGCGCTGGGCCTCGGCCAGAAGTGACAGGCAGGTTATGACCTCGTTTGCAGGCCGCCGTAATGAGGACCTGCTGTTCCTCTGTTCGCTGATCGAAGCAGGCCATTTCCGGCCGGTACTGGACAGGCGCTGGCCGCTGGAACAGACAGCAGAGGCGCATCGTTATATCGAGGCGGGACACAAAAAAGGCAATGTGGCGATTATCGTGGGGCACGACACCGGCCAGCGCCTGTGATATCACGACAGGGGGCGGGTGCTTTCGCGAATCATGAGCTTTGGCTGAAGTACCCGCTGATGTACCGGCGTTTCCGGGTTTTCGATCATACTGACCACATATTCGACAGCGAGGCGGCCCAGCAGATGAAAATCCTGGCGCACTGTGGTTAACCCCGGCACAAAATGCGCCGCTTCCGGAATGTCATCAAAAGAGACGATTGAAACATCCTCCGGCACCCGCAGGCCGCGCTGACGGAGAGCGGTATGAGCGCCAAAGGCCATTGAATCGTTGCCGATAAAGACCGCTGTGAACTGTGCGCCGCTGTCCAGAAGCTGGTTCATGGCGCGGTATCCCCCCTCGATAGTGAAATCACTTTCCACACTGGCGACGGCTTCCAGTTCATTGTCCTGCAGGGTGGCTACCCAACTGCTGTGCCGGTCGCAGGCATCCGGGTTACGCAGATTCCCGCTGATTTCCGCGATCTGGCGGTGGCCGATGTCAATCAGATACTGGGTCGCCAGCCGCCCACCCTGCACCTGATCATAGATGACAGAGGGGATATTTTCGCCCAGCCGCGCACCGATCTGTACAAAGGGGATGCCATCCGTCAGGTGCAGCAGCGCTTCGTAAGACTGCTCCAGGTGCGACATGGGCACCAGGATCAGGCCATCAACAAAACGCGAGGAGGCGCTTTCCAGCGTGCGGGCAAACTCCTGCTCGGTAATGGCCGAAATGACAAAGTGATAGCCCAACTGCTGCGAGGTGCGCGCCATCTCGTACAGGAAGAGGTTGAAGCCATCGTAAAACATGACCACTTCGATGGTATGAGAACGCTCTGTCTGAAGAATTTGCGCCGCGCGGTTGGGACGAAAACCCAGCCTGGTAATGACTTTCTGGACTTTGTCCCGCGTGGCAGGCGAGACATGCACATCGTTGTTGATTACACGTGAAACGGTCTGGTAAGAGACCCCGGCTTCACGGGCGACATCGCGCAGGGTAGGCCGCTTTGTTTTCATAGACAGGTCATCAGAAACGGTGGTATCCACTAAACTGGCATAAGTTTATGTGACTTTTCACAAATATACAAGTTCAGGTCCTGCGATGGATGCTGCCCGCTTTCGCCCCTTGCGTCCCCTTTTCCAGCCATGTTTTGACGAATTGCTTGAATTTTGCCCGCGAAGCATGGTATAAAGGTTGTGACTGTTCACAAAACTCTGTGCAGATACATCTGCTGATCCAGTGTACACCCGATCTGTTGTTCATCAGAGAAAGGAGCGTTGGGGTTCTGTATTCTGTTTAATAGTTCGAAAAACGCCTTTCAATAAATTGTCTGTTTAGGAGTATAAAAATGAAGCACCGGCTTTTCTTCTGGTTGTTTCTGGTCCTCTTGTTATCCGTCTCGTTCAGCCTGGCTGCCGCACAGGACAGCGCCTATCACGAATCCCCCATGCTGGCGGAACGTGTCGAAGCGGGCACGCTGCCGCCTGTCGAAGAACGGCTGCCTGCCAATCCCCGCGTGATTGATCTTCCCTGGTCAGAGGTTGGGACGTATGGCGGGGATTTCCGCAATCCCTTTGTCGGCGATGCTTTCTGGTCCAGCCAGATGGTTTTCTGGACGTTCTGGAAGGGCCTTGTGGGCTGGAACGAAAGCTATTCGGACTGGGTGCCGAATATCGCGGAAAGCGTGGAGGTGAGCGACGATGCCACCACCTATACCTTCCATCTGCGCGAAGGCCTGAAGTGGTCCGATGGCATGCCGTTTACGGCCGATGATGTACTGTTCGCCATCAACGATATTATGGCCAATGAAGAACTGAACGGCGGGAGTTTCCCGGCAGGGTGGCTGAAGCCGGGCGATGCCGCACCGGCTGCGGAGAAGATCGACGACTACACCTTTACCATTACATTTGACGTGCCCTATGGCATGTTTTTGCTGAACATGGCGGGCTGGCCTGGCTGGGAACTGGTGACCGCGCCCCGGCATTACCTGCAGCAGTTCCATATCGATTATAACCCGGACGGCCTTGATGAACTGATTGCGCAGACGGAAGGGGCAGAGGACTGGGTGACACTGTTCCAGGCGCGTTCCGCTGTTGGCCCGGGCACTGATGCCGCCGTGATCAGCCGTGACGTGGAGTACCCGACCATGTTCCCCTGGGTTTATACGCAGCCGATGGGCACCGGCACCCAGTTTGTGGCAGAGCGCAATCCGTACTACTACTGGGTAGACACTGCGGGCAACCAGCTTCCATATATTGACCGCATCGTGGGGTTTGCCTATCAGGATGACCAGACCATGCTGGTGGATGTGCTGGCGGGCCAGTTTGATACGATGGCCAACACGACCGACCAGCAGCGGCCGCTGTTCTTTGAAAATGAGGCGACTTCCGGCCTGGCGGTTTACCCGACCCAGAGCGAAGGCGGCGGCACGGTCAGCGTTAATTTTAATATGACGCATCCGGACGTGGCCCATGTCTTCAGCCAGAAGGATTTCCGCATTGGCATGTCGCACGCGATTGACCGTGAGGAAATTATCGACATTGTGTACTTTGGCCAGGGCGAGCCGCGCCAGCTTTCGCCAGTAGAAGATTCGCCGCTGTACAACGAGCAGTTGAGCACGCAGTATCTGGCCTATGACGTTGATCTGGCGAATGAGCACCTGGACCGGGTGCTGCCGGAGAAGGACAGCGAAGGCTGGCGGCTGGACCCGGAAACCGGCGAACGCTTCTCGTTCGTGATGACGGTGCAGACGGGGGATTATGGCCTGCGCTTTGGGGATGTGGCCGAACTGCTGAAAGAGTATTTTGCAGATGTTGGCGTGGATATGGTGGTGGATGTTGTGGCCAACGAAATCTGGACCGAACGCCGCAACGACAACAGCATGGAAGCGACAATCTTTACGGGCGAAGGCGGCTATGGTCTGACGGCAATCACGGACCCACGCTATTTTGTGCCGGTGCATGGGCAGTCGATCTGGGGGAATGGCTGGAACTTATGGTATCTTGAACCCAACAACCCGGCACTGGTCGAACCGCCGCAGGAAATCAAGGATCATATCGCCCTGTACGAGCAGGTGCTGCAGGCGCCGACTTCTGAGGAGCGGCTTGAACTGATGAGCCAGGTGCTGCAAACAGCGGCGGATAACTTCTGGGTGATCGGCATTTCCAGTGCCACAGACAGCTACCGCCCCTTAAGCGCGCGGCTGGCGAATGTGCCGGAAAGCTGGGTGAATGGCTGGAACCCGGGTGGGCCGGCGATCGCCTTCCCGGAACAGTGGTACTTCGCGGACCTGTAGGGGCCGGTGTCTGAAAACAGAGCAGGGGCGGAGGATTCCGCCCCTTTGAGGATTTTTTATGGCGAAATATATTTTGAAGCGGCTGCTGTATGCCGTGCCCACCGCATTCATCATCTCGATTCTGATTTTCATCACGATACAGCTTCCCCCTGGCGATTACGTCACGCAGATGATTGAAAACATGCGCAACCAGACCGGGGGCGCGACATGGTCGCCGGAATTTGCGGAGGCGATGCGTAACCGCTATGGGCTGAACGAACCGCTGCCGGTGCAGTATTTCAAGTGGATTGGCAATATCGTGCTGCGGGGCGATTTTGGCTATTCGTTCCAGAATGCCGAACCAGCGGAAAAGATGATCGGAGACCGGATCGGGATGACGATTCTGGTTTCATTTTCCAGCTTTATCTTCACGTGGATGGTGGCCCTGCCTATCGGCATTTTATCAGCGGTGCGGCAGTACAGCCTGGCGGATTATTTCTTCAGCTTTATCGGGTTTCTGGGCCTGGCAACACCGGGTTTTCTGGTGGCGCTGCTGATGATGTATGTCTCGTTCAAGGTGGGGGGCGCCAGCCTGAGCGGGTTGTTTTCGCCGGAGTTTGAACACGCGCCCTGGAGCATTGAAAAAGTGCTGGACCTGCTGCGGCACCTGTGGATTCCGATGGTGATCGTGGGCATGACCGGCACAGCGGGGCTGATTCGAATCATGCGGGCCAACCTGCTGGACGAGCTGCACAAGCCCTACGTTGAAACCGCCCGCGCCAAAGGCCTGCCAGAATGGAAGCTGCTGATCAAGTACCCGCTGCGGCAGGCGATGAATCCCTTTGTGAGTAGTATGGCGTGGCTGCTGCCGACCCTGATCGCGGGGGAGGCGATCGTCTCGATTGTGCTGAACCTGCCGACCACCGGGCCGGTGCTGCTGAATGCGCTGCTGGTGCAGGATATGTACCTGGCGGCGGGCTTCCTGCTGCTGTTAAGCCTGCTGACGATCCTGGGCATGCTGCTGTCAGATATTCTGCTGGCGTGGCTGGACCCGCGCATTCGTTACGGTTGATGGACAGGGAAGGGCAGATGGCGAACGAAGTGCTGAATACGCCGGAAGTGATCGCGAATCCTGAAGCCGCCGCGTTTGTGGAGGAGGATGCGCCGCGTGTGGTGGTGGCTTCGCAGTGGCAGTTGATGTGGTGGAAGTTTCGCAGGCATCGCATGGCGATGGTCGGGCTGGTGATTGTCGCGCTGCTTTATTTTGTGGCCTTTTTTGCCGGATTTTTCGCCCCGCAGGCCACCGCGACCTATAACCGGCGCTATACCCAGGCGCCACCGCAGACGATTCACTGGTTTGATGATGGTGTTTTCGCGCCGCATGTCTATGGCTACAGCCAGGAAACAGACCCGCGCACCTATCAGCGAATTTATACCATTGATGAAGAAGAAAAGATTCCCCTGGGCTTTTTTGTCCGGGGCGATCCCTATAAGATCGGGCTGCATGGCATTCCGCTGCCGTTGATTCAGAACCTTAGCATTACATCCGATATTCACTTTTTCGGCCCGGTGAATCATGGCGACCCGTTTCATGTGTTTGGGACCGATGACGTGGGGCGCGATACCTGGAGCCGGTTGATCTACGCCTCGCAGGTGTCGCTTTCGGTCGGGCTGGTGGGGGTGTTTCTAAGCCTGATCCTGGGCATTCTGCTGGGCGGGTTATCCGGCCTGATGGGTGGCTGGATCGATAATCTGATCCAGCGGCTGATTGAAATTATCCGTTCGATTCCGGATATTCCCCTGTGGATGGCGCTGGCGACGGCGGTGCCGCCGCGCTGGGACCCGATTTACGTGTACTTTGGCATCACGATTATTCTGTCCTTTATTGGATGGACCGGCATGGCACGCGAAGTGAGAGGCAAGTTTCTGGCGCTGCGCGAGGAGGATTTTGTCATGGCGGCGGAACTGGACGGGGTGCCGCGCCATCGCATCATCACCCGCCATATGATCCCCTCGTTCCTCAGTCACATTATCGCTGCGACGACTCTGGCCATACCGGGCATGATCCTGGGCGAAACCGCGCTCAGTTTTCTGGGGCTGGGGCTGAGGCCGCCGGTGGTGAGCTGGGGTGTGATGCTGCAGGATGCGATGAATATCGCCACGATTGCCACGATTCCCTGGCTGCTGCTGCCGGGGCTGGCGGTGGTGATTACGGTGCTGGCCTTTAATTTCCTCGGGGATGGCCTGCGCGACGCTGCCGACCCGTATCACTGACAGCGTTTGATGACTGACCGGAGAGAAACAGAGTAAACAGTAATGACACAGGCTGAAAACGATGTCCTGCTGACAGTGCAGGATTTAAAGGTTCATTTTCATACGGATGAAGGCGTGGTCAAGGCCGTTGATGGCGCCAGCTTTGAGGTCAAACGCGGCAAGACGCTGTGCGTGGTGGGCGAAAGTGGCAGCGGCAAGAGCGTTGCTGCCCGTGCCATCCTGCAGATTGTCCACCGTCCCGGCAAAATTGTGGATGGCAGGATTCTGTATCACAAGCCGCTGTCCGGCGGTTCGCGGACGGTGGATATCACGGCGCTGAAGCCCAACGGGCGAGAGGTGCGCGCGATCCGGGGTAACGACATTGCCATGATTTTTCAGGAGCCGATGACCTCGCTCAGCCCAATGTACACCGTCGGCAACCAGATTGGCGAAGCGATCCGCCTGCATAACGATGTATCCAAAGCGGAGGCGCGCAACCGGGCCATCGAACTGCTGCGGCGGGTGGGCATCCCCCGGCCAGAGGTGCGCGTGAATGAATATCCGTTTCGCCTGAGTGGTGGGATGCGGCAGCGCTGCATGATTGCGATGGCGCTTTCCTGCAACCCGCGCCTGCTGATCGCGGATGAACCCACTACTGCCCTGGATGTGACAACGCAGGCGCAGATCCTCGACCTGATGCTGGGCTTTAAAGAGGATTTTGATATGTCGATCCTGTTTATCACCCATGATCTGGGGGTGGTGGCGGAGATTGCGGATGATGTGGCGGTGATGTACCTGGGCAACGTGGTGGAACACGGTGATGTGGATACCATCTTTAACCACCCGCGCCACCCCTACACCACCGCACTGCTGGAATCGATCCCGAAGATTGGCCCGACTCGCCAGCGGCTGGACCCGATTCAGGGCATGGTGCCCTCGCCATTTCAGCGGCCAGGGGGATGCCCGTTTCATCCGCGCTGCAGGCACCGTATCGAGGATGTGTGCAATCGGGTCGTGCCCCCACCGGTGAGCTTTGGCCCGAATCACGAAACGCGCTGTCTGCTGTACGACGATGCACATCAGTCAGAAATCACGGAAGCGGCTCAACATGGTTGATTCTCAGGCAGTCAGCACGGCGGCGCACGACTCCGCCGGTGAGGAAGATATTCTGCTCGAAGTGCGCCACCTGAAGATGTGGTTCCCGCAACACAGCGGTTTTCTGGGGCGGGAAGTGCGATATGTCCGGGCGGTGGATGATGTCAGCTTTACGATCCGGCGCGGCGAAACGCTGGGGCTGGTGGGCGAAAGTGGCTGTGGCAAGACAACGGTCGGGCGCTGTGTGGTGCGGGTATACCAGCCCACCGCCGGAGAGATTCTGTATCACCACACGGACGCAGCAGGCCGACGGCAGGCGGTGGACCTGGCGAAGCTGGCACGCAGGGACCTGAAATCGTATCGCCAGGATATCCGGATGATCTTCCAGGACCCGTATGCCTCGCTGAACCCACGTATGCGCGTGTTTGAGATTGTCGGCGAAGTGCTGCGGGTTAATCAACTGGCGACAGGCAGCGAGCTGGAGGACCGGGTGGCGCATCTGCTGCGGCGGGTGGGGCTGCGCCCGGAATATATGCACCGCTACCCGCACGCCTTCAGCGGCGGCGAGCGCCAGCGCATCGGGATCGCCCGGGCACTGGCCACCAATCCGCGCCTGATTGTGGCGGATGAAGCGATTTCGGCGCTGGATGTGTCGATCCGCGCCCAGATTCTGAATCTGCTGGAAGACTTGCAGCAGGAAATGGGGCTGGCTTATCTGTTCATTGCCCATGATCTGAGTGTGATCCGGCATATCTGCGACCGGGTGAATGTGATGTATGCGGGCAAGCTGGTGGAATCTGCCGAGGCCACCGCGCTGTACCGCCGCCCGAAACATCCGTACACCGAAGCGCTGCTGTCCGCCGTCCCGATCCATAACCCCCGTCTGCGCAGCAGGACCCGCCGGATTCGCCTGCAGGGGGAAGTGGCAGACCCTGCTAACCCGCCATCCGGCTGTTATTTTCATCCGCGCTGCCAGTATGCAGAGGCGCGCTGTGCGGCTGATGTGCCGGCGCTGCGCCTGGTGGAGAATCAGGCAGGCGATCATTTTGCGGCCTGTCATTTCGCGGAGGATCTGAAACTGCGCGGGGTGATCGCAGAGGGGCAGGTCGAGGATGGCGCGCCGCCCTCCGCCTGAATGCTGGCGCGGATGCGCCCGGTGTGATGGTGCACCATATCATTGATTCATAAAGATTTGCAAACTCATTGATTCGCAAAAGGGGTTTTGTTGATGAAATTCGATCAAGGCCAGTGGGCGCTGCTGCCCGGAACCGAGGCTGTTTATCCTGTCACCGTGACCGATGTACGCCTGGAACCGGACGCGCTCACGCTGTTGGGGTACAGCCATCAGGTATATTCACGCGGCAGTTTTATTCATGGCACGGTCATCAGCGCGCGCTTTTCCTCACCGATGCCGGATGTAATTCGGGTTCAACTGGATCATTTCCAGGGGCGGCGCGCACGTCTGCCTGTCTTTGATCTGGACGATACGCGGACCAATCCCGACGTTTCCACCGGGCGCGATGACCAGCGGGCATGGCTGAAGGCCGGGCGGCTGTCTGTCGTGGTGCCGACCAGCGGCGAATGGCAGTTTTCGTTTGAACGCGACGGCCAGCCCCTGACCAGCAGCGAACCGCGCGCGGTGGGGTTGTTCCGCCAGAACGAGGAGACGTACCTGCGCGAACAGCTTTCGCTTGGGGTGGGCGAGACGGTCTATGGCCTGGGGGAACGTTTTGGCGCGTTCGTCAAAAACGGGCAGTCGGTGGATATCTGGAACGACGACGGCGGCACCAATTCTGAATATGCTTACAAGAATGTGCCGTTCTACATCACCAGCCAGGGGTATGGCGTGCTGGTGAATCATCCGGGCTGCGTCTCGTTTGAGGTGGCGTCGCACCAGATCAGCCGTGTGCAGTTCAGCGCCGCCGGGCACAGTCTGGATTATTACCTCTTTGGCGGCCCCACCATGAAGGACGCGCTGGAACAGTATACAGCCCTCAGCGGGCGGCCCGCCCTGCCGCCGGAATGGTCCTTTGGTTTGTGGCTGTCCACCTCGTTTACCACCAATTACAACGAGCGCGATATTCTGGCGAATATTGAGCGCATGGAATCGCTCGGCATTCCCATAAGTGTCTTTCATTTTGATTGTTTCTGGATGCGGGAACTGACGTGGTGCAGCTTTTTGTGGGATGAGCGCCACTTCCCGGACCCGGCGGGGATGCTGCGACGTATTAAGGACAGGGGCATTAAAATCTGCCTGTGGATTAACCCCTACATCGCGGAATTATCGCCCCTGTTTGCCGAGGGCGCGGCAGCGGGCTATCTGCTGCGCACGCCGGAAGGCGATACCTATCAGGTAGATCACTGGCAGCCAGGGATTGGATTCGTGGATTTTACCAACCCGGCAGCGCGTGACTGGTATGCGGGCAAACTGAAGGCGCTGATGGACATGGGGGTGGATACCTTCAAGACGGATTTTGGCGAGCGCATCCCGACGGAGGTCTGTTATCACAACGGGGCGGACCCGGAGCGGATGCATAATTATTACAGCTATCTATACAACCAGACGGTGTTTGAACTGCTGCAGCAGGAACGAGGCGAAGGCGGCGCGGTAGTGTTTGCGCGGGCGGCGACCTGTGGCAGCCAGAAATTCCCGGTGCACTGGGGCGGCGACAACAGCTCGACCTATCCGTCGATGGCGGAAACGCTGCGCGGCGGGCTGTCGCTGGGGCTGTGCGGTTTTGGGTACTGGAGCCATGACATCAGCGGCTTTAACGATACGGCCACGCCGGATCTGTACAAACGTTGGGTTGCTTTCGGGCTGCTGTCGTCGCACAGCCGCCTGCACGGGGCAGCCAGCGCGCGCATGCCCTGGCTGTTTGATGACGAGGCGGTGGATGTGCTGCGCTTCTTCAACCAGTTAAAAACGCATCTGATGCCCTATCTGCTGGATATGTCGCAGCAGGCGCATGAACATGGCTGGCCTATGCTGCGGCCGATGGTGCTGGAATTTCCGGAGGACCGCACCTGCCGCTACCTGGATATGCAGTATATGCTGGGCGAGGCCCTGCTGGTGGCACCGGTGTTTCACCCGCAGGGGGAGGTCAGTTATTATCTGCCAGAGGGCGAATGGCGGCATCTGCTGACCGGTGAAACAGTTCGCGGGGGCGGGTGGCGCACCGAAAAACACGATTACTTCAGCCTGCCGGTGTGGGTGCACTGCGCGCGCGGCAGCGCCTGGGACTGTCTGGCAACGTTTTCTGCCCACAGTTAAC
>CAZQIY010000006.1:35434-51350 GCA_964593565.1 uncultured Anaerolineaceae bacterium | reverse complement strand
GAGGATATTGCCGAAAACGGCATTGCCTCCACCCAGGCCGAGGCAGATGCACGCCCTGTGCCTGATTTCCAGGCTGAATCCTGACAGGCGCGATGATGCTGGCTGGCAATTGCGCAGGGGGTTTAGGACCAAAGAATTTGCCAAATCAGGCCGGACGATTTAACATCTGCGCAGGTTTTTACCCTATCTGAAGGTTAGAAGGAGCATAGTTTATGAACAATCAGGTAAGTCGTTTGTCGGTTATTTTACTGGCCCTGGCGATACTGATGCTGATGCTGGCTCCGGTTTCCGCACAGGAGTCGCTGACGGTCCTGTGCACGCCACAGGAAGACTGGTGTGTGGAAATGACCGCCGCGTTCGAGGAAGAGACGGGCATTGACACTAACTATGTCCGTATGTCATCGGGTGAATCGCTGGCCCGTATCCGCGCCAGCCAGGATGCTCCGGAATTTTCGGTCTGGTGGGGCGGCCCGGCAGATGCGTTCATCGCGGGGACTGAAGAAGGGCTGCTCGAACAGTACGATTCACCGAATGCCGAGGCGATCCCGGAGCAGTATAAGGACGCGGATGGCAACTGGACCGGGGTGTATGTTGGGGCGCTTGGCTTCTGCTCCAACGTCGATGAGCTGGCGGATCTGGGCCTGGAGCCACCGACCTCATGGCAGGACCTGCTGGCGCCGGAACTGGAAGGCCTGATCGCGATGGCGCACCCGGCAACATCCGGTACGGCATTCACCGCCTTCTGGACCTATGTAACGCTGGCTGCGGATGAACTCGAAGCGGAAGAAGAAGGCACCGGCTATGATGAAGAAGGTGCGCCGACTGAAGCGGCTGTCGATCATGCCTTTGAATATTTCGCTCAGTTGAACAACAACGTCCTGCAGTACACCCGTTCCGGGTCTGCGCCGGGCACGCTGGCAGGGCAGGGCGAAATTGCGGTTGCGATTATCTTCTCGCATGACTGCGTGAAACTTCAGGAAGAAGGCTTTGAAGGCATCCTGGTCAACACCTTCCCCGAAGAAGGCACCGGATACGAAATTGGCGGTATGGCCATTATCGCCAATGGGCCGGAACCGGAAGCCGCGCGGATTTGGTACGACTGGGCGCTGACGGCAGCGGCGCAGGAAATTGGCCCGACGGTCAATTCGCTGCAACTGCCGACCAACCCGGAAGCCGCGATTTCTGATCTGGCTGTGAATCTGAGTGAAATCGAAGTGGTGGATTATAATTTCGCCGCTGCAGGGTTGAACCGGAATGCCATTGTTGAGCGCTTCGATGCCGAAATTGCCACGGCACCGACTGAGTAACGATCCATAGCGTTTCGGCTTGTGCATCAACCCTCGCTCTGCGCTGGTGAGGGTTGATGCTGTTTATACGGAGATTGGTTTTGCAAAATACAGCCTTGCTTAAGCCAGTCCAGCAAGTGCGGCAAATCTTTAAGGACCCCTTGCTGGCGATTGTATTGGTTCTGATGATATTTTTCGTCGTCACGGCGATTATTCTGCCGCTGATCGCCATGATTGGCGAAAGCGTCTCCCCGGAAGGTCTGCCGAGTTTTGCCCGCTACCTGACCTCAGAAGTCTACCTGTCGATTGTGCGAAATACGCTTGTGCTTGGCGCGGTGATCGGCACAACCGGCACGGCCGTTGGTTTTCTGATGGCGTTTGTTCAGGTCAAGCTGAATGTGCCCTTCAAGCGCTTCATGCATATTGTGTCGCTGGTGCCCGTAATTTCGCCACCTTTTGCGCTGGCGACGGCGACGATTGTGCTGTTTGGACGCAACGGGTCCATCAGCCGGGGGATTTTCGGCGTTCGTTACGATATTTACGGGCTGGATGGCCTGACGCTGGTGATGACTCTCTCGTTTTTTACCATTGCCTATCTCAACCTGCGGGGGATGCTGATGGCGCTTGACCCCGCCCTGGACGAGGCGGCAACCAACCTGGGCGCGAACAAGTGGCGCATCTTCCGCACCGTAACGCTGCCCATGCTGATGCCCGGCATTGCCAGCTCGTTCCTGCTGCTGTTTGTAGAGGCGATTGCGGACCTGGGTAATCCGCTGGTGATGGCAGGCAATTATGAGGTGCTGGCGACGCGCATTTACGTCACCATCATCGGCCTGTATGATACCACCGGCGCGGCCGTGTTATCGGTGATTTTGCTGGTGCCCTCCTTAAGCGTGTTTCTGGTTCAGCGTTACTGGATCAACCGGGTGAGTGTCGTCACCGTCACCGGCAAACCCTCCGGCAGGCCGCAGACCATCGATCATCCGCTGGTGCGCTGGCCGCTGTTTGCCCTGGCGATGCTGGTTTGCCTGCTGATCGTGCTGATTTATGGCACTATCTTTCATGGCGCATTTGTGCGCGTGCCGGGTGTCCGCTGGGACTGGACGCTGGAGCATTTTGATTTTGTCATCAACGGCATTGGCTCTCAGGCGATGCGGGATACAACCACGCTGTCGATCATCGCGACGCCTATTGCCGGGCTGATCGGCATGGTGATTGCCTATCTGGTGATCCGCAAGGACTTTCCCGGGCGGGGGGCGCTGGATTTTGGCACCATGCTGGGGATCGCGGTGCCGGGCACGATTATCGGCATTGGTTATATCCTGATGTTTAACACCCCGACGGTGCTTTCGCTTCCGTTCTTTGGCGATGTGCATCTGTATCCAAAACTGACGGGCGGCACGGCTGTCTTTGGGGGCGCGCTGGCGATTGTGATGGTGTATGTGGTTCGCAGCACCCCGGCGGCCCTGCGTTCCGGTTCGGCGGCCCTGTCGCAGATTGACCCGTCGATTGAGGAGGCGTCGATCAGCCTGGGGGCAGACAGCGCCCGCACGTTCCGCAGGATCACGCTGCCGCTGATCCGGCCCGCGTTCCTGGCCGGGCTGATCTATGCGTTTGCGCGTTCCATGACGACGATTTCGGCAATCATCTTCCTGACGACGCCCCAGACCAAGATCATGACACAGCAGATACTCAATGAAGTGGAAAACGGGCGTTATGGCAATGCATTTGCCTACTGTGTGATTCTTATTGCTATCGTGATGGTAGCGATTTCCATTCTTTACTTTGTCGTCGGGTCCACAACCGGGACAGAACAGCGGCTTGAAGGTGGGTTATGACCTCAGATCAGAATATCAGACTGCGATTGGAGAATCTCGTCAAGGCATTCCCGGAACGAGGCGGCAGAGGCACGGTGCGGGCAGTTGATGAAGTTACGCTGGATATTCACAGCGGCGAATTCCTGACTCTGCTGGGGCCTTCCGGGTGTGGCAAGACCACCACGCTGCGCCTGATTGCCGGGTTTGAGAATCCTTCCTCCGGCAGAATCCTGCTGGATGGGCAGGATATCACGCTGCAGCCGCCGAATAAGCGCGATATGGCGCTGGTATTCCAGAATTACGCGCTGTTCCCCCATATGTCTGTATTTGACAACGTAGCGTATGGTCTGCAAACCCAGCGGATGCCACGGCAGGAGATTCATAAAAAAGTGGAGGAAGCGCTGAGCCTGATGAGCCTGCACGGGCTGGGCGACCGGCGGCCTAATCAGTTATCGGGCGGCCAGCAGCAGCGGGTGGCGCTGGCCCGGTCGCTGGTGATGGAACCGCGCATTCTGCTGTTTGATGAGCCGCTTTCGAACCTGGATGCCAAACTGCGCGTGCAGATGCGCAGCGAGATTCACAGCCTGCAGCGCCGCCTGAACATCACCAGTATTTATGTGACTCACGATCAGATCGAGGCGATGGCGCTGTCTGATCGTGTGGTGGTCATGAACCGGGGGAAGATCGAGCAGATTGGCACGCCGGAAGAAATTTACCGCTATCCGGCCACCCTCTTCGTGGCGGATTTTATCGGCCGGGCCAACTTCATGACGGTACCTGTTCGGAGTATACAGGACGGCAAGGCGCAGGTCGAAGTGCTGGGGCGTGTTTTTGAAGGGCCGCTGCCTGTTCACTACCGCGAAGGCCGGGACGTGGTGGCCATGCTGCGTCCTGAAATCCTGAGCCTGCGTGAGGATGACAGCCTGCATCAGGTGAAGATTGAACAGGCGATGTATCTGGGTTCAGAAGTTGAGTATATCGTCAGCACCGGCCCGCATCGCTTTGTGGTGGTCGAACAGGACCCGCGCCTGCAAAGCATCTATGCCGAAGGGCGGACAGTCG
Organism: uncultured Anaerolineaceae bacterium; assembly: GCA_964593565.1. GTDB lineage: Bacteria > Chloroflexota > Anaerolineae > Aggregatilineales > Phototrophicaceae. The sequence continues at coordinate 47,185 of CAZQIY010000006.1, read as the reverse complement.
GCCTGGACTATATTTCCGAGGCGGTTCACCTGCTGGCAGACCAGGACTCTCAACCTGCCTGACGCTTTCGCTTCACGGCTGGCCGCTAACTGCCCGGTGAAAAAAGTTATTTCGGGTATGCTGGTAAGCAGGCAAGGCGGAGAACCAGCATGAAACAACTCAATAATCAACAAGCCGGCACGGACGCGCTGTAATGCAGGCTGGATGGTGTGCATCCGGCCTGTTTTGCTGTATTAAGCACAAAATTAAAACTCCTGTATACTGAAAACTGGAACTCTATGCAGCCAGTCGAAAGTCTTCAGACTACAGCCGACAGGCAGCACGCAGTACCCCTCCCTGCACCAACCAACTGCCTTGCTCTCCCACTAAAAGACCAGAGACAACCGATTTTCGTTTCAGAAGGTTAGAAGGGGGTTAGCTATATGGCTTTTACCGACCATAGTTCGCTGTTTGGCAGTGTCCATGAGGAGGGGATCAACCTTATCGTCCGCCACGTGATGCGCCAGCGCCCCTCGCTGTTCAACTACGCCACGCCGATTTTTCATGAACGCCCGGAGTTGTTCTGCGAGAAGATCGATGTGGCACAGACCGTGCTGGACGCCGGTAATCCCATTTTTACAGAGCAGGAACCGCTGCCGATCCTGGGCACGCCTGTACCTATCGGGATCAATTTCTGTGTTCAGTTGACTGATCTTGAAGTTGATTTTCATCCGAACAACGTCGTTGATCTGCCGGAAGAAGTGTCGATGCCGGAGCAGCGCTTTGTGCTGCGCGCACAGGCCTGTGCCGGGCTGGATTGCCCACCTGACGACCTGATCAACCAACTGGTGCCGATCATCGAGCGCATCCTTGTCGCCCAGCAGATTGAATCAGGCGAGATCGAGCAGGGTGATGAGAAAAAGGCGCGGCTGGCCGCTGGTGCGGGAACCACCACTTCCTGGTCAGGGGCAGGCGCCACAGCAAGGCCCGCGCTGATGCAGACCAGCCCGCCCTACGGCCTCAGCACAACTGCGCCGACGGGAATCATGCGCGGGATGGTGGGGACGAGCATTGCCCGGCCGCGAGAGACCTTTGTGCTGCCCACCCGCGAACTGCTGTGTTTCTGTCTGGAAGTGTTTGTCTCCGGCCATTTTGAATGGGGATCAGTCGCAGGATCGAAGCAGCAGTGGCTCAAGCCGCGTGTAGACAAGGTCGAGATTGTGGATATTGCGCCGGTGCCGATGGAAAACGCCATCGAATGCTATGTAATGACCATGCTGCGGCTGGGCATTCTGCCGCGCCTGATGGTGCCGATGGAAAAGCTGATTCTGGATATCACGGCCATGCTGCAGCAGCAGGGGCTGACCGTTGGCCAGCAGATCACGCTGCAGCCCGCCGCTGTACCGGGCGATGTCCCGAATAACCCGGCGGTTGAGGAAGACCAGATTAAGGCATTTATCAACCTGTCCGTGACAGAGCTGGGGGCGTAATCATGGCACATTTTGTGGTTGCCGCATCCGAAGCTGCGATACAGCAGTTGTTTGATGTTCTGGTGAAAAATGTCGCCTGGGAACAGCAGGATTCGACTAACTTCGGCCCGTTTACGGCGGGCTACCATGTCCAGGGGCATCTCGAAGGCGGCAGTATCGACCTGCGCGGCGATAATACTGTACAGATCAAGGAACTCGATATTAAATGGGACAAGCTGGAAGTATCGCTGGGGCTGGATATCCCGGAAATCTGTGTGGGGGGTGGCTGTATCCCCATGCCCTGGCCGATTCCCGATATCTGCCTGCCGAAGGTGTGTGTCTTCAGCAAGGACCCGGATGTTGAAATTAAGCCGGATTTTGCGGCGTTTGTGGCCCAGGAAATCAGCTTTACCGGCAGCATGGATGCACGTTACTTTGATGCATCGCTGCCTGTACCGCCCGGTTTTAACCCGTGCCAGCTATTGCAGGATGTGCTGATTGATAACGACATCGTGGACCCTTTCCCCGATCATAACCAATGGCACATTTTTATCGATCCGCAAACCATTGACGTTGATCTGTTTGATTTTCCGGATATTGTCGGCGATCTGATCGAGGATGCGCTGACGGATGCGATCACCGACCTCATCCCTGGCGGGTGGGTGCGCGATCTTATTCTGGCGATTATCGGCGGGGTGGCGGATCTGATCCGCACGATTCTGGACATCCCGGACGACATTGATGAATGGCTGAGCGATCTGTTCAACATCAGTTTTGGTTTGTTCGACTTTCTGGCCACGCTTATTATGGACTTCTTTGGTAACTGTGTTCCCATTTTCCGCATCGACGACCCGCTGGAGATCATGCCAGCCGAAGTCAGCACCAGTGTTTTGCTGAGCAACGCCCCGGTGCTGCTGGTGCCGGTCACGGTGCCTGTGCGTAACCTGGATGTGCATGTGACGGATGTTGAGATGGTCGTACAGGCCGATGCAGGAGGCATTTGATCATGAAGAGAAAGACTGTGTTACTCAACCGTCCGGTATTCGCGCAGCAGGGCTTTGACAGCAGCGCGATTACCGTGCTGACGACTCTGTTTCATCGTTTTGAAAGAGCCGGCGATTATGACCTGATTATCCAGCGCGATGGGCAGGTGATTCACCGTACCAACGTTCGCATCGAAGAACAGGACGCGCCGCTGCAGGAAAATATCGACATGGCCAGCGAGCGGCTGGACCGGGACCCGGGCTACCGGCTGGCTGCGGGTGGAGTCATGGGTTTTTATGCTTCGGAGGGGACCGGGCGCTACACCGTGAGGATCAGCCAGATACAGGAGCGGGAAAAACAGACGCTGCTGGATAATACCGAAGTCGTGCCGGCTGGTGATCTGTTTGCCGTGACACTGGTGCGGCCCGGCACCTATGAAGTTAGCAACGAGGATGGCAAAGCGGTCTGCACGGTTGAGGTCAGCCTGCCGCAGGGCGAAAAACATCGCACGGAAGAAGCGGTGGTGATCGAAGTGGGTGAGGGGGGCAGCTATAAACCCCGCACCGCCAGACTGCTGGCCGGGCAAACGGTGGTCTTCCATTGCACCGCGCCAGCCCGGATTCGTCTGACGCTGGCCAAGGAAAATCGCCCGCCACAAAGGCCCATTGAGCGCCCCACCCACAGATTTACCCGACCTGCCCGACCCACGAAAGACTGAGGATATGGTGTGGGGCCAATGCGAATCCCGGCCCCACATCCCCTTTTGTACAGGCTAAAACGTATACCCTATTTGCCCTGACGGCTGTCTGTTACGGCTGCGGTTTATGATGAATGCCGCAGATTTGTTATTGACACAAATGTTCTATTTTAGTATAATCTTCTGTTCCAGAAACATAAAATCGCATCACCGGCAATCCGGGCAAAGAAGATTCTGGGTGAATACCTGCTGCCGGGGCACGTCTAAACGTACAGGAGGCATTGTGATTCAGGAATACATAGAGATTCGTGGTGCGCGCGAAAACAACCTGAAGAATGTATCGCTGCGCATTCCCAAGCGTAAGGTCACGATCTTTACAGGGGTATCCGGTTCCGGGAAATCATCCGTCGTCTTTGATACGATTGCCACCGAAGCGCAGCGGCTGCTGAACGAAAACTTCAGCATGTTTGTCCGCAATTTTCTGCCGCGCTACAGCCAGCCAGACGCGGACGCCATCGAAAACCTGAGTATGGCGATTGTGGTTGATCAGAAGCGTCTGGGCGGCGGGTCGCATTCAACCATGGGCACCATCACCGATATTTCGCCCGTGCTGCGGATGCTGTTTTCCCGTGTCGGGCAGCCGTTTGTGGGGTACTCCAATGTTTTTTCGTTTAATGACCCGCAGGGGATGTGCCCGGAATGTAACGGGATTGGCCGCAAGATGGGTGTCGACCTGGACCTGTTTCTGGATACGTCAAAATCACTGAACGAAGGCGCCATCCTCTACCCGGAATATGAGGTGGGTAAATGGGACTGGAATATCTGCATTCAGTCCGGGTTGTTTGATGCTGACAAAAAGCTGGCGGATTACAGCGACGAGGAAATGGAGCTGCTGCTGTACAGCAAGCCCTATAAAGTCAAAACCGAATGGGCCGGCAATTCCATCAACCTGACCTTTGAAGGCATCGTAAATAAATTCACCCGCAAATACATCACGCGCGATCTCAAGACGATGTCTGAGCGCACCCAGAAGATGGTCGCGCCTTATATCACACTTGGCCCCTGTACCCTGTGCAAAGGCGCCCGGCTCAACCAGGCCGCGCTGAGCTGCAGAATTGACGGGTACAACATCGCGGAACTGTCCGCGATGGAGATTACGGAACTGATCGAGGTGATTAAGGCCATTAAGGACCCGGTTGCCGCGCCGATGGTCGCCACGCTGACGGAGCGATTGCAGCATCTGATTGATATTGGCCTGGAATATCTCAGCCTGGACCGGCCGACTGACACGCTTTCGGGCGGGGAGTCTCAGCGTGTCAAGATCGTGAAACACCTGAGCAGCAGCCTGGTGGATGTAATGTACATCTTTGATGAACCCAGCGTCGGGCTGCACCCCCGCGATGTGCATCGCATGAACGAGCTGCTGCAAAAACTGCGTGACAAAGGCAATACCGTAATTGTGGTCGAACATGATCCGGATGTGATTAAAGGGGCGGATTATGTGGTCGATATTGGGCCAGCGGCCGGGACCGGCGGCGGTAAGGTGGTCTATGAGGGAGATTATGAAGGGCTGCTGCATACTGATACCCTGACCGGCAGGTATATCAAACAGGCTCTGCCGATTAAGGACAGCTTTCGTCAGGCAGTGGGCACACTGCCGGTGCGCAACGCGCGCATTAACAACCTGCAGAATGTCAGTGTGGATATTCCCGCTGGCGTGCTGACGGTGGTGACTGGCGTGGCAGGTTCTGGCAAAAGCTCGCTGATTAACCAGGCCTTTTTGCGCCAGCACCCGGATGCGGTGGTGATTGATCAATCCGCAGTGGGGACAAACATCCGTTCCAACCCGGCTACCTATACCGGCATTCTGGATGATGTGCGCAAGGCCTTTGCGACTGCCAACAAAGTGAGTGCGTCACTGTTCAGCTTCAATTCGGAAGGGGCCTGCGAAAACTGCCAGGGGCTGGGGGTGGTGTATACCGATCTGGGCTTTCTGGATGGAGTCAAGTCGGTTTGCGAAATCTGTGAGGGCCGGCGGTTCAAGGAAGAAGTGCTGGAATACAGGCTGAATGGTAAATCCATTAATGATGTGTTCGGTATGACCATTCAGGAGGCGCTTGACTTCTTTGACATCCGCAAAGTGGTTCGTAAGTTACAGGCCCTCAGCGATGTCGGGCTGGATTATCTGACGCTGGGCCAGCCGCTGAGCACCCTGTCTGGCGGGGAATGCCAGCGAATCAAACTGGCCAGCGAGCTGCACAAGCAAGGCAGCATTTATGTGCTGGATGAACCGACCACCGGCCTGCACATGTCGGATATCAGCCACCTGCTGGCGATCATCAACAGGCTGGTGGACACGGGCAACACCGTCATTGTGATTGAACACAACCTGGACATTATCCGCAATGCGGACTGGATCATTGATATGGGGCCAGAGGGCGGCAGCAAGGGCGGCCAGGTGATCTTTGAGGGTACGCCAGCGCAGTTGAAAGACGCCCGGCATTCCTTTACCAGCGCCTATCTGTAGTCAGGAACATGCGCATGCCTGCGGGACCAGTGATTCCTGCAGGCATGCCCGTGCCTGAGATGCAGCAGGCTAGCCGGTACAGCGCAGCGCCTCTACCTGCTGCCGGATGGCCTGTGGATGCCCTCCCGCCACCTGCCACAGCATCTGCACATCACCTTCTGTCAGGTTCTCGTCCTGCAGTTCCACCCAGATCAGGCTTCTGAGAAAACTGAGGGCGGCTTCCGGTTGGAGTGGAGTCAGTTCGAGCCGGGTCACCAGAGGGCGCAGCGGCAGATAGCTTCGGTTGATGAGCACCACCCGTTCTGTGCTCAGGTCCGCCAGAAGCTGCTCCAGCCTGTCCCATTCCTCGGCCAGCCCATCCAGCCCATCGATGACGACCAGCAGTTCGTAGCGGGCGGCGTAATCACGCAGGGGCAGGGCGGTGCGCTGCATCATCAGCGCATCGATCAGGGTTTTGCGCAGGCTGTCAAAAGAGTCTGGCTGTTCCACCCACACCAGATAATCAATGCTGTCCGCGGCGATCTGTTCCCGCACGGCGGCATGCACCAGCGCGGTCTTTCCGATGCCTTCCACGCCGGTTACGAACAGATGCCTGGGCACGCCTGCTGCCCATACCCGCCGAAAATGGGCCAGCGCCTGTTCTCGACCAAACAGCGGCAGACGTTCCGGCACGGGCAGCGCAGCAGACAGACGCCGCTGCCGCTGTCGCGTGCGGACGCGCCGTTCTTCAGCGATCAACTCTGCCGTCAGGCGGGCGATAGCCTGCTGCTGGTAGCGCCGCAGGGTGCGCGTATCCAACCCGGCCTGCCCGCAGAAACTGTCGCTGGTGATGTTGAGATCGACCCGCACGTAATGAAAATACAACCAGCTCCATCCCAGCAGGATGCGGTTGTCTTTGCGGCCATCCTGCAGAATATACTGTTCCGCCGCCGCCTGATTCATAAACGGGGGCGGGATATCCAGCCCCAGGGCCTGCCGGTGGCGTGCATAGCCGCTGCAGATCAGGTCAATCAGTTTTTCATTAAGTATGTACAGGTGTTCGTAGGTGTTGTGGGGCAGTGCCGGGTCGCTTAAGGCTTCTTCAACAAGTTGCAAGGTCAGCAAAGGATTTGTGGTGTGGGGAGCAGAGGCAGAACGCAGCGCCATCAGGGCCTGACGGACATGCTGCTGGCTGATGCAGGGAGAATTGCGTCTCATGATGTATGTACCCATCTTGTTAAGAGGATTTATGAATACGCAGACATTGTATAGTAAATGTTTACCCTGATATACAACATCTTGCCCCCCAATTTTTAGTGGTTAGCGTAACTTTCTGCCCCAGAACCCGTAATGACAGGCTCAATCGGCCCTGATTCCTGCAGAACTATTGTCAAATTACCTATTTCTATCTACACTCTTGCCAGACATTAAGGTTTCTTTGGAGAAGTTCATCATGAAAAGATTGTCTTTCGGTTTGACACTTCTGTTGCTTGTCGCGCTGACCGTGCCGGCGCTGGCGCAGGACACGGAAACGCCGCAGATGGGCCACTGGGACGCCTGCCCCACACCAGAAAATCTGCCGGAAACGGTCACCATCGGCGCTGTATTTGGCCTGTCTGGCCCCATTTCCGTCTATGGCGGCCCGCAGCAGCAGGCGGTACAGCTTGCGATTGATGAAGTCAACGAGTCCGGTTATCTGGGCGAAGGCACGGAGCTGGCCGTCATTTTTGAAGATTCGGCAGGCGATGCAGAGCAGGCGATCTCTGCCATGACCAAGCTGGTCGAGGAAGATCAGGTGGTGGCGGTCATTGGCCCCACGCTGTCTACGGAAGCCTTTTCTGCGGATCCGGTCGCGCAGGAAAACGGCACGCCTGTGATGGGGGTCAGCAACACGGCCAGCGGCATTACCGAAATGGGCGAGTTTGTTTTCCGCGATAGCCTGCCGGAAAGCTCCGTGATTCCGGGCACGATTGCACAGGCCACAGAAATTCTGGGGCTGGAGCGTGTGGGCGTGCTGTATGGCAATGACGATGACTTTACCCTCAGCGGTTATGATGTCTTTGTGGAATCGCTGGAAGAACTGGGCGTCGAGATTACTGGCGAGGAAACCTTTGCGCGCGGCGATGTGGACTTTAACCCGCAGTTGACGGCGCTGCTGGGCGGTGAACCGGATGCGCTGGTGGTGTCTGCGCTGGCGGCCGAAGCGGTGCAGATTATCACCCAGGCGCGCGATCTGGGCTATACCGGCCCTATTATCGGCGGCAATGGCCTGAATTCCCCGGCTGTGCTGGAAGAAAGCGGCGCGGCTTCTGATGGCGTGATTGTTGGCGCGGCGTGGAATATCGCCAGCCCGGACCCGCTGAGCGAGGTTTTTGCGGCCAATTATCAGGAAGCCTATGATGCCAGCCCGGATCAGTTCGCGGCCCAGGCATACACCGGCGCATGGCTGGTCGCCACGGCCATTCGCTGCGCCGATTCTGCAGATCAGACTGATGTGCGCGACGCGATGGCGGGTATTACGGATTTTGCCAGCCCGCTGGGCCTGTTCAGCTTCGATGAGGACCGCAACCCGGTGCATGACCCGGTCGTGCAGATCGCACAGGACGGCGCCTTTGCCGTGCTGGGTGCAGAAGCAGAAACAACCGAAGAATAGGCTGCTTTAGACTTTAGAAATTGTTGATCCCCGCTGTACAGGCCCCCTCTTCAGGGCGATTATCGCTGTGGAGAGGGGGCAGGGGATAGACCTGTTTGAGAACTGCCCACTTCATGGACACACTGTTACAACAACTCATTAATGCAATATCCCTGGGGGCCATTTACAGCCTGTTCGCGCTTGGTTATGCGATGGTATTCAGCATTCTGGGCGTGCTCAACCTGGCGCACAGCGCGATTTTTATGCTGGGCGCGTTTTTCGGGCTGGTTGCCATCGACCAGTGGGGCATGCCGCTGTGGCTGGCGTTTGTGGTCGCCATGCTGGGGGCAGGGCTGGCCAGCGTGGCGCTGGAACTGGTGGCTTTTCGGCCATTACGCCGGCGCAATGCCGCCCGCATTGCCCAGCTCATCAGCAGCATTGGCGCAGCGATCCTGCTGGTGAATATCACGCAGTTGGTCTTCATGCAGTTGTATAACAGCACCGAAGCCTATCTGCCGCGCGATCTGGTTCCATCTGAGCCGATTGTGATTGAGGCGCTGTCGCTGCGGGTAACGCCGGTGCGAATGCTGATCGTGCTGGTGGCGCTGGGGCTGATGATCGTGCTGCAATATCTGGTCATGCAGACACGAATTGGCCAGCATATGCGCGCGGTGGCCTTTAACCAGCGCATCGCGGCCCTGCTGGGCATCAATGTCAGCCGTATTTTTATTCTGACGTTCTTTCTGGCGGGCATGCTGGGCGGCGCGGCGGGCATGTTTTATGGCGTGGTCTTCCTCAATGTGACGCCGTTTATCGGGGAGGATGTCGCGTTGATTGGCCTGACAGCAATTGTCCTGGGCGGTATGGGCAGCATTCAGGGCGCGGTGCTGGGTGGATTTCTGGTGGCTGGGTTGCAGGTGTTCAGCATCGTGCTGGGGGGCAGCAGCTTCCGCAATGCGGTCGTGTTTCTGCTGCTGTTTGTGATCCTGCTCATCCGCCCACAGGGGCTGCTGGGTCAGCCGGAAAGCACACGGGCCTGACCTATGGAGATGCTGATCGACCTGCTGCTGCAGGTGCTGCGTCCCATTGGCGTTACGGAGCCGGTGCTCCAGTTTATGCTGGTCAACGCCATTCTGGGCGTCAGCATCTACCTGACTCTGCACACCGGGTTGTTTTCGCTGGCGAATGCCGGTTTTATGGCGATTGGCGCTTATGTGGGCGTGCTGCTGACCCAGGAGGCGGAGCTGCCGTTGTGGGCTGCGCTGGTGGGGGGCATGCTTGTCGCCGGGCTGATCGCGCTGCCGATTGGCCTGCCGGTACTGCGCCTGCGCGATATTTACCTGGCGATTGCGACCATTGGCTTTGGCGAGGTCGTGCGGGTGCTGCTGCTCAATTTTGACGAGATTGCGGCTTCGGTGCTGACGGCGATTGAAGGGGAGCGCGTCCGCTTCCGGTTGATCGAAGGCGCACGCGGCATTAAGAGCATCCCTAAACTGACGGAAACATGGCACCTGATTCTGTTTCTGGTCATCATCGCGTTTCTGCTGGTGCGCCTGCACCGGTCGCGGTTTGGCCGGGCGATGGCTGCTGTTCGTCAGGATGAAACCGTCGCGGCCAATATGGGCATTAACGTTGTCTACGTCAAGAACGTGGTGTTTATCCTCAGCGCGGTGCTGGCCGGGGCCGCCGGTGTCTTCAGCGGCCATCTGACGCGCATTATCACCCCGGCAGCCTTTGGCTTTGATAAAGCGGTCGATATTCTGGCGTTCGCGGTGCTGGGCGGCACCTCAACCTGGGTCGGGCCGATTGTCGGGGCTATGGTGCTGACGGCGATGCCGGAAATTCTGCGCTTTCTGAAGGAATTCCGGGGCGTGTTTAACGGGCTGGTGCTGCTGGTGGTCATTGTCTATCTGCCGGGCGGCCTGATCAACCCGGCGGGCTGGAAACGGTTGTGGCAGCGGCTGAACCGGCCGCGCGCCGCCAGTACGCCAACTTCTGCGGGGACGGGTGGATGATGCTGCAGCTGCAGGATGTCTCTCGGAATTTTGGCGGCCTGAAGGCCCTGACCAAAGTTAACCTGTGTGTGTCGCCGCGGCGCATTGTGGGGCTGATCGGGCCGAATGGCGCGGGCAAAACCACAATGATTAACGTCATCAGCGGGCTGGATCACCCCACCAGCGGCACGATTACGTTTGAGGGGCAGGCGCTGCACCGGGCGGCGCCGCATCAGGTCACGCGCCTGGGGGTTGCCCGCACCTATCAGAATATCCGCCTGTTTGGCGAGATGAGCGTGCTGCAGAATCTGGTGATCGCCCAGCACGCCCGCAGTTACGCCAGTATCCTGGAAGCGATGATTTTTGCGCCGCGCTATCGCCAGGAGGAACGTCACCTGAAGCAGCGGGCACATGCACTGCTGGAACGCTTTGGGCTGGAAAGTGTGGCGCATATCGCCGCAGGCAACCTGCCTTATGGCGACCAGCGCCGCCTGGAGATTGCGCGCGCTCTGGCGACCTCGCCCAAACTGCTGCTGCTGGATGAACCCACCGCCGGGATGAACCCCACCGAAACCCGCGCGCTTGGCGAGCAGATCCTGCAGATACGGGATGATGATATGGCGCTGCTGGTGATCGAACATGATATGTCGCTCATTCATCAGGTGTGCGACGAGATTTACGTGCTCAACTTCGGGCAGATTATCGCGCATGGCACACCGGACGAAATCCGGACGAATCCGGATGTCATCGAGGCTTATCTGGGAAGCGATGATGAAACCACTGCTGCAAGTTCGTGATCTGCATGTGGCCTATGGCGCGATCCAGGCGCTGCGGGGGGTGTCGTTTGAGCTGGCTGAAGGGCAGGTGGTCAGCCTGATCGGCGCTAATGGGGCAGGCAAAAGCACCACGCTCAACACCATCAGCGGCCTGCTGAAACCCTCCAGCGGCCAGATTCAGTTTCGCGGGCAGAACATCACTGGCTGGCGGCCGGACCGGGTGGCGGCGCTGGGGCTGGTCCAGGTGCCGGAAGGGCGTCAGATTATCGCCAACATGACGGTGCACGAAAATCTGATGATCGGGACGCACCTGCGCCGCAGCGGCGATGCCGCGCAGCAGCTTGATCAGATTTATGAGAGTTTCCCCCGTCTGCGGGAACGGCATAACCAGAAAGCGGGGCTGCTGAGCGGGGGCGAGCAGCAGATGCTGGCAGTCGGCCGGGCGCTGATGATGCAGCCAGAACTGCTGATGCTGGATGAGCCGAGCATGGGGCTGGCGCCCTTGCTGGTCAACGATGTGTTTGCCCTGATCGCACAGATCAAGGGGCAGGGCATCCCCATTCTGCTGGTGGAGCAGAACGCCCGTAAGGCCCTTCAGATCGCGGATTATGCCTATGTGCTGGAACGCGGCACCATTATGCGGGAAGGCCCGGCGGCAGAGTTACAACAGGACCCTCAGATTCTGGCGGCATATCTCGGCTAAAGCTGCGCTTT
>CAZQIY010000006.1:5651-35334 GCA_964593565.1 uncultured Anaerolineaceae bacterium | reverse complement strand
AGTTACAACAGGACCCTCAGATTCTGGCGGCATATCTCGGCTAAAGCTGCGCTTTCCCCGCTGCAGGTGCATTTTCCTCTCCAATAGTGCACCGAACATTTTCGCGTAGTCATTGGAAAACAATATCAGGCAGTGGGCTGGGCTATATACAGCACGAATGGCCCAAATTTTATATAGTCATATCACCCACGCCAAAATCAACTTAGTGCCCCATGTTTGTCTGTAAATTAAAATCTATAGTCGATTCAGATGGGTTAGTTTTCCCATACCGAATCTCACCTGCAAAGTGCAGGGGAGCAGATTCGTGTGGTGGGTATGGTTAAGTAAGGATGACAGACGTTGAACAGGTAGTTCTGAGGAGGCTGTAATGAATGGTATGAAGGTCATTCCTGCACATGTACACGGTATTCTGGATTATATTGTCGGTATAGCGCTTCTGCTGGCACCGAATCTGTTTGGATTTGCAGAATTTGGCGGCGCTGCGGTGTGGATTCCACGTCTGCTGGGTGTGGCCATTCTTGGCATGGCGCTGCTGACTGATAACCGCGTCGGGCTGATGCGGGTTATCCCCATGTCCACGCATCTGATGATTGATTATGTGGCAGGCATTTTCCTGGCGATTTCCCCCTTCATCTTCGGGTTTTCCAACGCCAGCGGCAATGTCTGGCTGCCGCATGTCGTGGTCGGGATTGCCATTTTCCTGCTGGCGCTGCTGACGGAGACGATCCCGGAGCCAGAGCGCAACGAACCGATTCGCACATCACCATAAGTTCGCAGCTTTAACGGTACCGCAATGCTGCCTCACTCACCGATCAGCGCCGCGTGAGGCAGCATTTTATCTGGATTTTATTGGGCACTTTGCATGAATCTTTGGCTGTTAGTATTGAATATTTTTCTTTTAACGATAGATTAAACGTTTAAGTGAACTGCTGGAAAGAAGGATCGACCCGGTGAACCAACGACTGTGGCAGATTACGGAATTCCCTTTTCAACCTGAACGACAGCTTTATTACGAAACAATTCTGACAATTGGCAATGGGTATCTGGGCACGCGGGCCAGCTTTGAAGAAGGCTATCCGGGTGATATGCCCGCCACGCTGGTACATGGCATTTTTAATCATGCGCCGGACCAGCTTGTCCCCGAACTTGTGAACGCCCCCAACTGGCTGGACATTCGAATCACGATTGATGGCACCCCGTTTTCGATGGTCGCGCCCCCTGCAGATCAGGCCATGCACCTCGCATCCGGGGTGATGGGTTACCGGCGGACGCTGGATATGTACCGCGCCCTGCTGCGCCGTGAAGTCCTGTTTCGGGCGGAATCGGGCAGTATTGTCCGCCTGATTTTTGAACGTTTCGCCAGCCTGCACAACCAGCATGTACTGGCGCAGCGCGTCCAGCTTGTGGCCGTCGAGGGGGCGCCGGAAATCATCATCGAGGCGGGGCTGGATAGCGACGTGAGCAACAACGGCGTGCGTCACTGGCAGGATGCAGAGACCTGGGCAAACAAGGATGCGATCACCTGGCGCGGGCGTACCAGCCAATCCGATTACGAGATGGCGCTGGCGTCGCGGCTGATCGGCCCGGCGCCGTTTGAGGCATTCAACGAAAGCCCACGCCCCTACAGCCGCGCGCAGTTGACTCTACAACAGGAAGGCAGCGCGGTGTTCGACAAGATCACGGCGATTTACACCAGCCGCGACGTTGCTGAGCCGCTGGCAGAAGCGCAGCGCACCGCTGCCATGGCCGCGCAGATGGGGTACGACCAGCTTCAGAAAGATCACGAAGCGGCGTGGGCCGCCTACTGGGCAGACAGCGATATTGAGATCGAAGGCGACGATTATGCGCAGTTCGCGCTGCGGTTTGCGACCTATCACATCCTGATTCCTGCCCCGCGCCACGACGATCAGGTGAATATCGGGGCGAAGACGCTTTCCGGGCCGGGCTATAAGGGTCATGTCTTTTGGGATACAGAGCTGTTTATCCTGCCGCCGCTGACGCTGACGCAGCCGCAGGTGGCCCGTAACCTGCTGATGTATCGCTATCACCGGCTGCCAGGCGCGCGGCAAAAGGCTCAGGAAAACGGCTATGAGGGGGCGATGTTCCCCTGGGAAAGCACCGATACCGGCCTGGAAACAACGCCGCAGTGGAGCGACCCGCAGCCGGATGGCAGCCGCATTCGCATCTGGACAGGCGACAGCGAACAGCATATTTCAACCGACATCGCCTATGCGGTCCTGCAGTACTGGCGCTGGACCGGGGATGATGCCTTCCTGCTCGATCATGGCGCGGAGATCGTGCTGGATACCGCTGTATTCTGGGGCAGCCGGGTGGAGGAGCGCAGCGGGCGCTTTGAACTGACGCAGCAGATTGGCCCGGATGAATATCACGAAAATATCGATAACAGTGTGTTTACCAATCGGATGGTGGTCTGGCATCTGGAACAGGCGCTGTGGCTCATCCGCTGGCTGGGCGACCAGCATCCGGAAGTGGCTCAGCGGCTGACCGGCCAGCTTGATCTGAACGAGGCGCGGCTGGCGCACTGGCGCGATATCACCGAGCGCATGTATATCCCGTTCCACGAACAGGAACGCTTTCATATCCAGTTCGACGGCTTTTTCGATATGGAGTACATCCCGGTCCCGCATTACGAGCCGCGCACAATGAGCGTCATGAGCATTCTGGGGCACGCCCGCACCATTCAGACACAGGTCATTAAACAGGCCGATGTCGTGATGCTGATGGCGCTGCTGGGGTCTGAACTGGCGCCGCGCGATGTGCTGATGAACAACTGGAACACCTACTATCCGCGCTGCGATCATGGTTCGTCGCTGAGTCCGGCGGTTCATGCCTGGGTGGCGGCGCGTCTGGGGCTGGATGACGTGGCTTATGAATTATTCGAGCACGCCGCAGGGATCGACCTGAACGACAACAAGGGCAACGTCAATCATGGCATTCATGGGGCGGCCTGCGGCGGCCTGTGGCAGGCGGTGACGCTGGGGTTCTGCGGGCTGCATCTGACAGAGGACGGCCCGGCGGTCAACCCGCGCCTGCCCGGGCACTGGCGTAAAGTTTCGTTCAGTGTGTATTACCGGGGCAAAAAACATCGTCTGACGGTGGAAAACACCCCCGGTGGTTACACCACCAACACCACAGTTTAGACAAGGGGTGATGGTGGACAAAGTACAGGTGGAATAAACAGGAGGATTATATGCTGAACAAACGGTTTTTTGTTGTCGCGCTGGTGCTGCTGGCATTATCAGTGGCTGGGATCAGCCAGGCTCAGGATCAGGTGGAACTGACCCTTGCTGGCTGGTCATCCAACCCGGCGGAAGATGCGGCCCTGCAGGCTGCGCTTGATCTGTTCATGGAGCAGAACCCGAATGTTACTGTCGAGTTTGTGCCTTCACCAGATCATCCGGTGACGATGCAGACGGCCTTTGCCAGTGGCGATTATGCCGAGGTGTTCTACATCGATAGTTCGGTGCTGCCCAACTGGGCAGATGCTGGCGTGGTGGCTTCGGGCGAGGGCATGATCGAAAACGCCGAAGGGCTGTATGAGTCGCTGGTTGAGGTATTCACGATTGATGGCACGCTGTACTGCCCGCCGAAGGATTTTTCGACCATGGCCCTGCAGTACAACAAGGACCTGTTCGACGCGGCTGGCGTGGAATATCCAACCGCAGACTGGACGTGGGATGACCTGCGCGCGGCGGCCGAAGCCCTGACCGACCCCGAAGCTGGCGTTCTGGGCCTGATCACCCCCACCAACCTGGAACGGTGGATGCCCTTCATGTACCAGGCCGGCGGTGCCATCTTTGATGAAGAGGGCAACTACGTCTTCGACAGCCCGGAAAACCGGGAGGCGCTTGAGCTGTACGTTGGCATGGTGCGCGATGGGTTCGCCGGGCCGCCTTCGGCAGTGGATGCTGGCTGGGGTGGCGAAGCCTTTGGCGAAGGACGCGCAGCGATGGCGATGGAAGGCAACTGGGTGATTCAGTTCCTGCTGGAAAGCTATCCGGAACTGAACTGGGGTGTGGTCGAGCTTCCGTCTGGCCCCGCCGGGCAGGCGACCATGGCCTTTACCGTGTGCTATGGCGTGGCGGCGGACAACGACCATCCTGAAGAGTCCTGGGCGCTGGTGAATTTCCTGACTGGCGAGACTGGCGCGGAATTTGTCGCAGAGAGCAGCTTTGGCCCGATGCCTCCTCGCCCGGCAGTCGAGGACATCTACCTGGAAACCTGGGTGCCGCGCTCTGAAGGCACGGGTTTTAACCCGGAAGACGTGACGGCATTTGTACGCGGCGCGGAATATGCTTATCCCTGGCAGCTTCCGGTAGGCTGGACCCAGTTTACCGACGAGTTTAACGCCGCACTGCAGCGCGCATTCGATGGCCAGTTGAGCGTGGATGATCTGATTTTTGAAGTTGGGCTGGTGGCAGAGGAACTGCAGGCCGGCTAAGCGCAGTATGGTATGGGCGCTTCTCTGAACAGTGGGAGAAGCGCCCTGTTCGGTCATTGACCAAGCTACGGAGGATGACGATGGCGCAATCCGCAGCGTTAACAGGAGCAGGCGTCAAGACGATGGCCCAGCGCAGACGCGAAGAGGCGCTGACAGGTTATGCGTTTCTGGCGCCGGCCCTGTTAATTTTTCTGGTTTTTCTGTTTATACCCATCTTTTTTGCTATTTATATCAGCTTTACGGATTGGAACGGCATCACGCCGCTGGCGCAGGAAGGCGCGTATGATTTTGTCGGGCTGGACAACTACAACCGCCTGTTGTTTCAACAGGGGATCAGCCAGCGCGATTTTTATACCGCCCTTAAAAATACGGTGTACTTTGTGCTTGGGGTGGTGCCCACTCAGACGATCCTGGCGCTGGTGCTGGCCGTGATCGTTAATCAGAAATGGCTGCGGGCCAAGGGGGTTTTCCGGACAGCCTTTTATTTCCCCTCCATTACGTCCTCGGTGGTCATCTCGCTCATCTTCATGTGGATGTTTACGCGGGGAGGCATCGTCAATAATTTCCTCAACGCCCTGTTTCCGAATTACACATCTGTCGACTGGCTGAACGATTCTAACGGCCTGATCCACAATATTCTGGCCCTGTTTGGCGTGACACGAGATACAGTAGGGGCCTGGGCCACCACACGGGTCGCCAGCCTGACCGTGTGGGACTGGATCAGCGGCCCGAGTGTGACTCTGTTTACTATCATGGTGCTCAATACCTGGACGACCATCGGCACGATGATGATTATCTTTCTGGCGGCGCTGCAGAATATCCCGACGCATGTGTACGAAGCTGCGGCGGTGGATGGCGCAACCGGCTTTCAGGCATTCCGCAGGATCACGATCCCGCTGCTGCGGCCTACCACCTTCTTTGTGGTCACGCTGGGGCTTATTGGGACATTCCAGGTGTTTGACCAGATTTTTGTAATTTCCAGCGGCGGCCCGGCCAAAACGACGCTGACCATTGCCTATATTGTGTATACCAACGGCTTTCAGAATTCGGCGATGGGGCTGGCGGCGGCGACAGCGATTGTGCTGTTTGTCATCATCTTCGTGTTTTCGATTATCCAGCGCCGCATTACTGCCGAGCGGGCCGAAACTTAGGAGGATGAGGTTGTTATGGCGACATTTGCCGCAACAGGCGAGGAAGTAGCAGGGCAGCGATCTCCCCTCCGGCGTTTTCTGCCTGTGATCGGGATTACGCTGCTGATAATCTTTGCGCTGCTGGAAACGGTGCCGTTTGTGCTGACAGTGATGAACTCGTTCAAGTGCCTGTCGGCAGTGCAGCAGGTGCCCCAGGCGATCATCCCGGTGCCGCCGTTTGGCGTGGAATGCCGGTCAGAAACCGGGGCGGCCCTGCCAGCGAGCGCGACCACCGACGCGCTGACGTTTAATCCGGCGCTGGAAGGCTACCAGGAGATCGCGCAGTTTAATATGCCGCGCTGGTTTTTGAACACGGTGATTTATGCCTCTGCGGTCACCCTTCTGCGCGTGCTGTTCGATTCGCTGGC
Organism: uncultured Anaerolineaceae bacterium; assembly: GCA_964593565.1. Lineage (GTDB taxonomy): Bacteria > Chloroflexota > Anaerolineae > Aggregatilineales > Phototrophicaceae. The sequence goes on along the minus strand of CAZQIY010000006.1, from coordinate 29,314 downwards.
GGGGTATTCGCTGGCGAGGCTGAATTTCCCGGGTAACCGGCTGATGTTTTTTATCATCCTGGGCACGATGATGATCCCTGCAGTGGTGCTGCTGATTCCACGATTCATCATCCTGAAGCAGCTTGGCCTGCTGAACACCTATCAGGGGGTGATTCTGGCGCTGGCGGCGGATGCTTTCGGCATCTTCCTGATGAAGCAGTTTTTTGAATCTGTGCCGGCGGAGATTGAAGAGGCCGCGCAGGTAGATGGGGCCAGCCGGGCACGAATCTTCTTTCAGGTCATTCTGCCGATGGCGACCCCGGCGCTGACCGCCCTGACGATCTTCAGTTTTCAGGGCACATGGAACAACTTCATGGATGTGCTCATCATCGTGGGGGGCAACCCACAGCTTCAGAATCTGCCACTGGGCCTGGCGCTGCTGCGCGGGCAGTTTGGCGAATCATTGCGCTGGCATACGTTTTTGGCCGGGTCTGTGATTACGACGCTGCCGCTGGCGGTGGTGTTCTTTATTTTCCAGCGCTACTTTGTCGAAGGTATCAGCTACAGCGGGTTGAAAGGCTGACGATGCTGGCCGGATTGCTGGCCTGGTGGCGTGGGATGCGCCACCTGGAACAACGAGGCTATATCTATATCTGGGGCAATCTGTGGTGGTTTGTGCTGTCGCTGCCCATTGTCACCGCGCCTGCGGCCTGGGCTGGCCTGATGCACCTGAGCTATGCGGCGCATCGCAGCCCCGGCGTCAATATGGATGCCTTTTGGGAGGGCTTCCGGGCGAACCTGCGCCGGGGGCTGGTGCTGGGCGTGCTGAATGTTGTCGTGGTTGGGGTGAATGTGGTGAATCTGTGGGGGGCCAGCGGGCAGAGTGGGCTGGGATACGATGCGCTGCGGGCTGTGTGGCTGCTGGTGCTGGCGTTGTGGTTTACCCTGCAGTTATACCTGTGGCCGGTGTTTTATGCGATGGAACAGCCTACCCTGTGGGGGGCGCTGCGCAACGCAGGGGTGATGATCCTGCTTAACCCGCTGTTCACGCTGGGGCTGTGGCTGGGGGTGCTGCTGGTGCTGGCGTTCAGCACGATCTTTTTTATCGCGTGGGCCTTGCTGACGGCGGGTGCGCTGGCAGCTGTGGCCAACACGGCGGTGCTGGACCGGCTGATGGCCGCTGGATATCGTCCGCTTCAGGTGGAGAACAGACCGTGACAAGCAGTATCCGCGCCTTTATCTTTGATCTTGATGGGGTAATCACTGATACGGCTGAGTATCATTTTCGGGCCTGGAAACGGATGGCGGATGAGGAGCAGATTCCCTTCACCCGCGAGGACAATGACCAGCTTCGGGGGGTATCGCGCAGGGAAAGCCTGAACCGCATCCTGAGAGGGCGGGCCATTGACGACGCGACCGCGCTGGCGTGGATGACCCGCAAGAACAACTACTATCTGGAATGGCTGAATCAGCTAACGCCGCAGGACCGGCTGCCGGGGGTGGTCGATTTTCTTGAGGAGGCACGCCGCGCCGGTATCCTTCTGGGGCTGGGGTCTGCCAGTCGCAACGCGACTCTGGTGCTGGAGAAGCTCGACCTGCTGGATATGTTCGATGCGGTGGGTGATGGCTACAGCGTGGTGAACAGCAAGCCCGCCCCAGACCTGTTCCTGTGGGTGGCGGGGGCGCTGGGTGTGCCGCCCACAGATGCGGCGGTGTTTGAAGACGCCGAAGCTGGCATCGACGCGGCGCTGGCGGGCGGCTTCTGGACGGTAGGAATCGGCAGCGCGAATATCCGCCATGCGCATGTGGTCACCAGCGGCCTGCACGCCCTGACAGTGCCTGCGCTGCTGGATAAGCTCAGCGCGGTGGCCCCGCAGAATCCCGTATGATCAGCCGGGGCGAAAACAGCACCTGCCGCTGCCCGATGGGATGGCCTTCCAGCAGCAGTTCCAGCATCTCCATGATTTTGCATCCGATTTCCGGGATGGGCTGCTGCACAGTGGTGAGGGCAGGGCGCAGGAACTGGGTCAGCGGCACATCGTCATAGCCGATGACGGACAGGGTAGAGCCGACAATCAGCCCCTGGCGGTGTGCTTCGCTAACAACGCCAATGGCGATCAGGTCCGTAACTGCCACCACCGCAGTCGGGCGCTGGTGGGCGGGCAGCTGCAGCCAGTGCAGTACGGCGTCATGCCCGGTCTGAATGTCGTATTTTCCCCGGAAAATATAGGCCGGGTTGTGCGGGATGCCCGCATTTGCCAGCGCCTCCCGATAGCCAGCCAGCCGGTTTTCGCCCACCAGCGAATCTTCCGGCCATGCCACCATGCCGATTCGTTCGTGCCCCAGTGACAGCAGATAATCCACCGCCTGGCGAATGCCGGCGCGCCCGTCGGTATCGACCCAGCAGAAATCCCAGTCCGGGTTGGCCTGGCCAAAGCTGACGAAGGGGAAACCCTGGTCCATCAGAAAACGAATACGCGGGTCGTCAGTGTTGGTATCTGACAGGATAAAGGCATCCACCCGCCCGGTGCGGATCAGGTCCGTATAGACCTGAATGGGATTCTCCAGAGGGTGGGTAAAGGTCAGCATATGATAACCGGCGGCTTCGGCAGCCTGGGCCAGATAATAGGCGAACCCATCCAGCACCGAATTCACCTGCCCGGGCGGGACGGCGTGCCAGCCATAACCGACCAGCGAGCTGCGGTTGGCTTTCAGGTTGCGCGCTGTCACGTTGGGGGTATAGCCGACTCGCTCAATGACTTCGAGGACCTGCCTGCGAGTCGTTTCAGTAATACCGGCATCCTTGTTGTTCAGCACATAGGAAACGGTTGCGATTGAAACACCAGCTTCCCTGGCGACGTCTTTAATGGTTGGCATTGCTCACACTGACTCACCTGATCGTTCACAGGTTGATCATACATCAAGCGCAGGGCGTGGTCAAAAGCGGATCTGGCCCTGCTAGGCACGAATCTGCTGCAGCGCAAGGCGCAGAGAGTCGCGGCTGACAGGCCGGGCCACACAGGACGATGCCCCCAGGGCGAAGGCCAGTTCCGGGTCATGGAGGGCAGAGCAGATGATGACCGGAATAGCGCGGGTCTCCTCGCTTGTCCGCAGGCGCTGTAACATTTCCCAGCCGTTTGTCCCCCGCATCATCACATCCAGAATAAGCGCCTGCGGCTGCATCTGCTGGAGAATGCGCAGGCCTTCGTCTGTGCCGGGCACCGATATGACAGTATAGGCATCTTCCATCAGGCAGCGCTGGAGCATATGTGACAGGCCGCCGTCGTCATCAATCATGGCGATGAATGCCCGGCGCCGCGATGACATCAGGCAGATTTCCTGGAGGCCGTTCGTCAGCGTGTACTGCAATTCCCAGTGAATCTGTTCCAGCATCTGCTGAATGATGGGCCGGAGGTGCAGGGTAGGCTGTGCGGTCCCGGCGCAGCGCAGCCGAAGAAACGGGTCACCCTGCATCAACTGGATGCGAAGGCTGGGCGGGCAAAACTGCTGGATCACCTGACTGAGCAGGTGGGTGAGAATCTGCTGCGCCAGAGTCAGGTTGGCGGGTATCATGACCGGGCTGGCGGGCGCATCAACAGCAAGGGCGACGTTGTATTTGTCTGCCAGCACCCGCACAGGCCGCACCGCGCTGTCCAGCAGGGTCTGCATGTCGATCATGGTCGTGCTGTCGCACAGCCGCATGATCTGCGCGTGGGCCGATGCCGTCTGCGGTGGGCTGGCAGCCTCTGTGTGCAGCTTGTGCCATAAAACTGCGCTCACAAGCTCCTGGCCGCGCCGCAAATCCCGGTAGGCCTGGCGCAGCGATACGCCCACTTCCCAGGCAGCCTGCTGCATGGTCAGTTTGCCGACATAATGCAGGTGGAGCAGGTTGTAAATGCGCGCCGTGCCGGAATGTACAGCGACATGCTGGCCGGGGTTCAGGGTTTCGATAGCTTCAAGAAGCTGGCCGCGCAGGTAATGGGCGCTGCTGGTGTTCGGGTCCGAAAGCTGGGCGCTGAATCGGTGGGCCAGGCTGTGCTTCTGGAGCGCATAAAAATCATACAGTTTTTCCAGCGCTTCCTTGACCTGCTGAATAAAGTTTTCTGGTAGCCCTTCGTGATCTGTCATAGTGTAAATCTCACTTTTAAGCAGCTTTTTTGTTATGATGGTATTTAATGGAGAGCGTGGCATTATTTTGACATGAAGTTGTCAACAGGGCGAGAGGTCTTGTGTTAGACTTCCGGTGTAATCACCACAATCTCATTGGTATAACGGCAATCAATCACACCCATACGCTGCAGTCACCTGGAAATTAAGCTGGGCTGGCGATTATTTTAGCGCGCCAGTCTTTCCTGTGTGTTTTGAGAGAGTCCTGGACTCCAAAACAAATTCCGTCTTTTTATTTTAAGGAGACATCTTATGAAACGGTTTACACTTATTTTTCTGCTGGGCCTCGCGGTGCTTCTGGCTGTCCTGCCAGTGATGGCACAGGATGCGGACACTGAAGAGGACGCCGAGCAGGATGCTGAAGCAGCGGTGGTCGTATATGACCCGGAAGTGTGCTTTGCGGCTGCAGAAAGCAATGACACGACGGTGCAGTTCGATGCCAAGGAAGGACCGTACGTCATCGCCGTCAGCAATTCCTACATCGGCAATGCCTGGCGTACGCAGATGATTCAGATGGCGCAGGCTTTCGCGGAAACAGAAGAAGTCGCTCCGCTGATTGATGAACTTATCATCGTGAGTACCGGCGACGACGTGGAAGCGCAGATTGCGGCCATGGATAACATGATCGCTCTGGGTGTCGATGCCATTATCCTGAATGCCATTAACCCCACCAGCTTTGATGCGGTCGTCAGCCGCGCTGCCGATGCCGGGATTTTTGTGGTGGCGTTTGATGGTATTGTGGATTCGCCCGAAGCCATCATCGTCAACGAAGATCAGGTCGAATTTGGCGCAGTCATGGCGCAGGACCTGGTGGATCGTATGGGCGGCACTGGCAACGTGGTGATGGTGAACGGCGTGCCGGGCACGAGCGTGGATTCTGACCGTATCGCCGGCGCGAAAGCGATCTTTGAAGAATATCCCGACATCAACGTCGTGGCAGAACTGGAAGGGCGCTGGGACAGCGGCGCTGCTCAGACCGTCATGGCGGATTTCCTGGCGACTCAGCCCCAGGTCGATGGCGTCTGGATTCAGGGCGGCGGCCCTGGCGTGCTGCAGGCCTTTAGGGACGCGGGTTATGAAGAACTGCCGCCGATGGCTGGCGAAGCTGAAAACGGCTTCCGCATGGCGATGGGCGAGGGCCAGATCGAGGGTATCTCTGTGGGCCAGACGCCCGGCATGATCGCCGTTTCCATGCAGGCGGCGCTGGAACTGCTGCAGGGCCGCGAGCTGCCGCGTGTGATCTCCATGCCGCTGCCGCTGGTGACCAGCGAAGATATTGAGGAAGGCGTGCATTACTTCCCGGAACTGCCGGTCGATTTCTTCACCCCGATCAAGATTCCGGTCTGCGGTGTCGATCTTGATCCTGAGGCGATCCTCGCTGTAGAAGTCGAATAATCCACAAAGTCAGAAGATACAGGGCTGAGCCGGAACCTCCGGCTCAGCGTCTTTCAGGAGTTCCGCATGATTCAAGCCGCCCACGATAAGCCACCTGTGTTAGAGGCGCGCCTTATCAGCAAACGTTTTGGCAATACGGTTGCCCTCAACGAGGCGACCCTTGTTTGCCAGCCCGGCAGCATTCACGCGCTGGTTGGCGAAAATGGCGCCGGGAAAAGCACCCTCATTAAAATTATCAGCGGTGTCTTCACGCCGGATTCCGGCACCATTACCATTGACGGCAGCGTTTCGACGATCAGATCGCCCACACAGGCCGCCCAGCAGGGGATTGTGCCGGTGTTTCAGGAATTGTCGCTGCTGCCGGACCTGACAGTGGCGGAAAATATCTTTATTTCCAGCCCGCCCAAGAACCGGCTGGGCCTGGTCAGCCGCAGCCAGCTAAGGCAGGCGACTGAAGCGCTGTGCGCGGAACTGGGCTTTGAACATCTGAACCCGCACGCGCTGGTCAGCGAGATTCCGCTGGCACAGCGCCAGCTTGTCGAAATTGCCAAAGCCTTTTCGCACAACCCCCGGCTGCTGATCCTCGATGAAGGCACCTCTGCCCTGGCGGTGCAGGATGTAAAAACCGTCTTTAATGTGATCCGCCGCATGCGCGATCAGGGGCGGTCAGTGATTTTTATCTCGCACCGCATGAGCGAAGTGGAAGAAATCGCGGATACGCTGACGATCTTTCGCGATGGGGAAGATGTCGGCTCCTTCCCGATGGGCACGGTCAGCCACGAGGAAATGGTGCAGTTGATGATCGGCCGCAGGCTGGAGCAGGTCTTCCCGCCCAAGCCAGCGCCAGATCAGACCCGTCCGCCGATTTTGGAAGTTGAAAACCTGTCGTGGGAACCGACCCTGCACGACATCAATCTGTGCGTGAGGAAGGGCGAAATCGTCGGCCTGGGCGGGCTGGATGGCCAGGGACAGGCGGAACTGCTGTTCGCGCTGTTTGGTGTGCTGCGGGGTGTGCAGGGCACGGTGCGCATCGATGGGCGAGAAGTCCGCATTATCAGCCCGGCGACCGCCACCAGCAAACAGAACCGCATGGCGCTTATCCCGGAGGATCGTAAAACCGAAGGGCTGATTCTGCCGATGTCTGTTGGCGATAATGCTATTCTGTCGGTGATTGACCGGCTGCTGAATCATCTGGGGCTGGTGGACACCAAGAAGGAACGCAGCACGATTCAGCAGATGATCGAGCAGATGCAGGTGAAGGCAGGGTCGCCGCGAACCCCGGTACGCAGCCTGAGCGGGGGCAACCAGCAAAAGGTTGTCATTGGCAAATGGCTGCTGACGGATGCCAGAATCTACCTGCTGCACGACCCGACACGCGGCATTGATGTCGGCACCAAGCAGGAAATTTACCAGCTTATCCGCAAGCTGGCGGACGACGGCGCAGGGATTCTGTTTTTCTCGACAGAACTGAGCGAACTGGTGGGCCTGTGTGACCGGGTGCTGGTGCTGTACGAAGGGCGCATCTTCCGCGAACTGATTGGCGACGACATCCGCGAAGAAAATATTGTTGCTGCCGCGCTGGGCCTTCACCCTGCCAGCCAAGAACTGCAAGAGTTATAGATGGTTTCTACGACAACACCTAAAAATCAGACTGCATCGGGTTTCTGGCGTTTCGGCCTGCGGCATTTCCGGGTCGCGATTGCCTTTATTATCCTGCTGGCGCTGCTGGGCATTACCGCATCCCTCAATCCGCGTTTTTTTACGCCGCCAGTCATTACCTCCACCGCCAACCAGAGCATGACGCTGATCTTTGCCGGGATGGCGCAGACCAGTGTGGTGATCACCGGGGGGATTGATCTGTCCGTCGGGCCGATCATCAGCATGAGCAATTCGCTGGCCTCGACGATCTTTGCTGAAACTGATGACCCCCTCAGTATCATCGGGGTGGTGATCGTCGTGCTGGCGGTGGCCTCGGTGGCGGGGCTGATTAACGGCCTGATCGTGGTCTATGGGCGATTGCAGCCCATTATTGTGACGCTGGCAACCGCCTCGATCTACAGCGGAATCGCCTTGTTTTTGCGCCCCCAGCCCGGCGGTTATGTGCCGGATGTCTACGGCGGCCTGCTCACGCGGCGGGTAGGGCAGCTTCTGCCGGCAGGGTTATTTGGCGAAGAACCGGCAGGCGCTGCCGCGTTTCTGGAATCGTTCTTTGATTTTATCCCGGCCTCGCTCATCCTGCTGATTGTGGTGCTGCTGGTGGTGTGGATTCCCTTCCGGCGTTCTCAGTTGGGGATGTGGGTGTATGCGGTGGGCAGCAATGAAGGCGCGGCCTACATGAGTGGGGTGAATGTCCGGCTGGCGAAGGTTACCGCCTATGCGCTTGGCGGCCTGTTCGCGGGCATCGCCGGTTTGTTCCTGACGGCGCAGACCCGTTCTGGCGATGCGACCACCGGGGCGGTGTTTACGCTGCAATCCATCGCGGTGGTGGTGCTGGGCGGCACATCGCTGTTTGGCGGGTCTGGCGGCGTCGCGGGGACGATTGCCGGGGCGGTGGCGCTGCGGCTGATCCCGACGATTCTTTTCTTTGCGCGCGTGAACCCGCTGCAGCAGCCGCTGTGGGAAGGCGCGGTGATTCTGCTGGCCGTGGCTGCGGGCGCCAGCCGCATTTTTACCGTGCGCAGCCGCCTGGATACGATGCGCTAGGCCTGGTTTGAAGGAATATCTATGGCGACTCTGACCACTTTATGGAGCCGGTTTTCCAGCATGGATCGTGAAAACCGGAGCGTGATTATCTCTTATGGCATGATTCTCGTGCTGATCGTGTTTAGCACGTTGTTTATTACGCCCAACTTCGCTTCTCCAACCTTTCTTATTCAGCAGCTCCGGCTGGCGTCATTTCTGGGCATTATTGCCGCCGGGCAGATGGCGGTGATCCTGACCGGGAATATTGATCTTTCCATCCCCTGGACCCTGAACCTGGCGGCGGTGGTGGCGACTTCTATTGCGGCGGGCCAGGATGACCGGCTGATTCTGGGGGTGGCGGCAGGCGTTGGTATTGGAGCGCTGGTGGGGCTGGTGAATGGATTTGGCGTGGCTTACCTGCGCATTCCTTCGATGGTGCTGACGCTGGGGATGAATGCCGTGCTGAAAGGCATAACGGTGGTATACACCGGGTCTGCGCCACAGTTCCAGCAGACACCGGAGCTGTTAAGCCGGGCTGCGACAGAGGTGCTGTTCGGGTTTCTGCCCGTCGCGGTGATTATCTGGGGGCTGGTATCGCTGCTGCATTACCTGGTCCTCAGCCGCAGCGGCCTGGGGCGCAAAACCTATGCGGTGGGCAACAACGAGATCGCGGCCTATCTTTCCGGTGTTAAAACCCCCCGCGTGCTGATTATGGTCTTTGTGCTGAGCGGGGCGCTGAACGCGCTGGCCGGGCTGCTGCTGGCAGGCAACGCCGGGCGCAGCTTTAACGAAATGGGCGAACCCTATCTGCTGCCGGCGATTGCGGCTGTGGTTGTTGGCGGAACTTCGATTCTGGGCGGGTCTGGCAAATACATCGGCACGATTGCGGGTGTGATCATCATCCGCCTGCTGGATGGCGCGCTGAACATCGTTCAGGTGCCGCCCGCCACCAAGGATATCGCCTTTGGGCTGGTGATCCTGGTGATGCTGTTCCTGTATGGGCGCAGCGAAAAAGTGCGCGAATAAATCTCTCCTCAGCAGTCCGCAGTTCGGGATCAGGAGCAGGCCCTCCTGATCCTTTTTATTTCCCACCTTCTCTACATGACAAACATCGTAACAAAAACTGTGATTTGCCATATGACCGCATCCAGCGCCTGTGGCACTATGGCGATAAAGGGGAAAAAAACGCTCAGAGTCGATGAACAAACCAATACATACAACGTGTTTCCGGGCTGGCTGCGTGTATACAGCGCCGCGAGTCCGTGCCCCTGATCGTCCATACCATCAGAGGAAGTCGGAATGATTGTTGAACGGCAGGGGATGCGCATTGATGTTCAGGGCGCGGTCCAGGGAGTTGGTTTTCGACCTTTTGTCTATCGTCTGGCGCATGAGCTGAAGCTGACGGGCCAGGTAAGCAACACCGTGCGGGGCGTCAGTATTCTGCTGGATGGCGTGCCGGATGCGCTGGAGCAGTTTCTGGTGCGTTTGCAGTGCGATAAACCGCCGCTGGCACGCATTACCCAGCTTAAGTACGAATCCGCCCCGCCTGCCGGGTACATCCGCTTTGAAATTCAAAGCAGCCGGGCTGACGGCCAAATCTCCGCCCTGGTTCTGCCGGATGTCGCCACCTGCCCGGATTGTCTGCACGACATCACGGACCCGCACAACCGCCGCTATCTGTATCCGTTTACCAACTGCACCAACTGCGGGCCGCGCTACAGCATTATCGAAGCGCTGCCCTATGATCGTGCCCGGACCTCGATGCACGACTTTACCATGTGCCCGGCCTGCCGCGCGGAATATGAAAATCCGCTGGACCGGCGCTTTCATGCCCAGCCTAATGCCTGCCCGGTATGCGGGCCGCACCTGGAACTGTGGAACCCTCAGGGGCGCGCCCTGGCGCTGCACCACGACGCACTGCTGGCCGCCGCCGAAGCGATCCGCCGGGGGGAGATCGTGGCGCTGAAAGGGCTTGGCGGCTTTCAACTGCTGGTGGATGCGCGGGATGAGGACGCGGTGCGGCGGCTGCGGGAGCGCAAATATCGCCCGGACAAACCCTTTGCCGTTATGTACCCCTCGATTGAACTGGTGCAGCAGCAGTGCCCGCTGACGCCGCAGGAAGCAGACCTGCTGAAGGCCCATGCCGCGCCGATTGTCCTGCTGCGGGCAGGGGAGGGCAGCGTGGCGCACAGCGTCGCGCCGGAGAATCCTTACCTGGGGGTGATGCTGCCCTATACCCCGCTGCATCATCTGCTGATGCGGGAACTGGGCTTTCCGGTGGTTGCCACCAGCGGCAACCTGTCTGATGAACCAATCTGCATTGACGAGCAGGAGGCACTGGCGCGGCTGTCCGGGCTGGCGGATCTGTTTCTGGTACACAACCGGCCGATTGTGCGGCAGGTGGATGATTCGGTAGTGCGGGTGGTGGCCGGGCAGGCCCAGGTGCTGCGCCGGGCACGGGGCTATGCGCCATTTCCTGTGGAAGTGCCGCAGCCGCTGCCGGATGTGCTGGCGCTGGGGGGGCAGCAAAAGAATACTATCGCGGTATCGGCTGGTGGCGATAAGGTGTTTCTCAGCCAGCATATCGGCGATCTGGAAACAGCAGGGTCATTTGAGGTATTCCAGCGCACGATCAATGACTTCAGAACCCTGTACGACTGGTCGCCTGCCGTGATCGCACATGATCTGCACCCGGACTATGTTCCGACTCATTATGCCGCGGAACTGCCACAGCCCAGAACAGAGGTTCAGCATCATTACGCGCATGTGCTGGCCTGTATGGCAGAAAATCAGATCAGCGCGCCCGCGCTGGGTATCTGCTGGGATGGCACCGGCTATGGCAGCGACGGCATGATCTGGGGCGGTGAATGGCTGCTGGTGCGTGATGAGACATTTGAGCGGGTGGCCCACCTGCGCCAGTTCCAACTGCCGGGCGGCGAAGAAGCCGTCCGTGAACCGCGTCGCGTGGCGTTGGCGCTGCTGTATGAACTCTATGATGACGCCTGTATCGAGATGGCGCATCTGGCACCGGTGCGCAGCCTGACCGAAGTGCAGCGCAGGGTGCTGTATACCATGCTGAGAAGCAGGCTGAACGCACCCGCCACGACCAGCATGGGCCGCCTGTTTGATGGTGTGGCCGCGCTGCTGGGTTTGTGCCAGCAAACCAGCTTTGAAGGGCAGGCGGCGATGGCGCTGGAATTTGCGATTGAGGCCAGCGAGGGCCGTTATGCCTTCGGGTTTGAAAACGGCGTGGTCGATTGGGAGCCGATGCTGCGCAGCATTCTGGATGACCTGCGGCGGGGGCGGCGCACGGGCGAAATTGCCGCGAAGTTTCATAACACCCTGGCAGAACTGATCGTCGCACTGGCCTGGCGGGTGGACCAGGCAAAGGTCGTGCTGACGGGGGGCTGCTTCCAGAACCGGTATCTGACAGAAAGAACGATTGAGCGCCTGCGGAGCGAGGGTTTCGAGCCGTACTGGCACCAGCAGGTGCCGCCCAATGATGGCGGTATTGCGCTGGGGCAGGTGATCGCTGCTGCGCGCGAGTACAGGAGTAAAGGGCCATGTGTCTAGCCATTCCCGGCAAAGTGATCAGCATCAGTAACGCAGACGATCCGATCCTGCGGGTGGGCAGGGTCAGCTTCGGCGGCATCATCAAGGAGGTTAACCTGTCCTATGTGCCCGAAGCGCAGGTCGGCGATTATGTCATCGTCCATGTCGGCTTTGCCATCAGCACGCTGGACCAGGCAGAGGCGGAAACGGTGTTTAAGTACCTGGAAAATCTTGGCGAGCTGGATGAGCTGAAGGCAGGCGACGATGAAGTTTATTGATGAATATCGCGATCCAGTAAAGGCCAGACAATATGCTCAGGCGATTGAGGCGATTACCACCCGTCCCTGGACCCTCATGGAGGTGTGCGGCGGGCAGACCCACGCCATTGTCAAATTTGGCATTGATGAACTGCTGCCGGAGGAAATTACCCTGCTGCATGGCCCTGGCTGCCCGGTGTGTGTAACGCCGGTTGAACAGATCGACAAGGCGCTGGAGATTGCGGCACGCCCGGATGTTATTTTCACCTCGTTTGGCGATATGCTGCGCGTGCCCGGCAGCCAGACAGACCTGCTGTCTATTAAGGCCGCCGGGGGCGATGTGCGGATGGTCTATTCTCCGCTGGACGCGCTGAAGATTGCCCAGGCGAACCCGGATAAACAGGTGGTGTTCTTTGCGGTGGGGTTTGAAACCACCGCCCCGGCCAATGCGATGGCGGTGTATCAGGCGCACCGGCAGGGCATCCACAACTTTTCTGTGCTGGTGTCGCATGTGCTGGTCCCGCCGGCGATTGAGGCGATTCTGTCGTCACCAACCAACCGGGTCAACGGTTTTCTTGCGGCGGGTCATGTGTGTACGGTGGTGGGCCACCGGGAATATGAACCGCTGGCGGAAAAATACGGCGTGCCCTTTGTCGTAACCGGCTTCGAGCCGCTGGATATTCTGCAAGGGGTGTATATGGTCATCCGGCAGTTGGAAGAAGGCCGGGCAGAAGTTGAGAACCAGTACAGCCGGGCAGTGCAGCGCGATGGCAACCTGCACGCGCAGGACCTGATCCGCGAAGTGTTCCAGGTGGTTCCGCGTAAATGGCGCGGCATCGGCGCGATTCCGCAAAGCGGCCTGGGCCTGCAGCCTCCTTATGACACGCTGGATGCTGAACGCCGCTTTAACCTGACAGACCGGCACGTTGAAGAATCGACTGAATGCCTGAGCGGGCTGGTGCTGCAGGGGGTGAAAAAGCCGCCGGACTGCCCCGCGTTTGGCACGCGCTGCACCCCGGAACATCCACTGGGCGCGACGATGGTTTCCGGTGAGGGAGCCTGCGCCGCTTATTACCGTTATCGGAGGGAGGCCTGATGGCCGTAGATGACTTTGCGCTGACCTGTCCTGTTCCTATCTCGCAATATCCGCAGGTGCTGCTGGCGCATGGCGGCGGCGGGCGGCTGATGCACACCCTCATCAGCAGCATGTTTGCCTCCACGTTCGATCATCTGGAATCGCAGCACGATGGGGCGGTGCTGCGCCTGGGCGATCTTAAAGTAGCCTTCACGACAGATTCGTATGTGGTGCGCCCGTTGTTCTTCCCCGGCGGCGATATTGGCCGGATGGCAGTGCATGGCACGGTAAACGACCTGGCGATGTGTGGTGCGCGCCCGTTGTATATCAGCGTCGGCCTGATTCTGGAAGAAGGGCTGCCGATGGAGATGCTGTGGCGCGTGGTACAGTCGCTGCAGGATGCGGCGGCATCTGCCGGGGTGCAGATCGTCACCGGCGATACCAAAGTGGTGGACAAAGGCAAGGGTGACGGTGTCTTTATCAATACCGCAGGAATCGGGCTGGTTGAAACCGATCTTGAGATTGGCCCGGGCAGCGTGCGGGCTGGCGATGCGATTATCGTCAGCGGGGATATTGGGCGGCATGGCATCGCGATTATGGCGACCCGCGAAGGGCTGGCCTTCGAAAGCGAGATCGAGAGCGATTCTGCGCCTGTGGCGGATCTGGTCATGAACCTGCTGGAAGCCGGGGTGCGGGTGCACTGCCTGCGCGACCTGACACGCGGCGGGCTGGCGACGGCGCTGGTTGAAATCGCGCAGTCTGCGCACGCGCATATCCACATTCACGAAGCGGGCGTGCCCGTGCGCGAAGACGTGCGCGGCGCCTGCGAAATTTTAGGGCTGGACCCCATGTACGTGGCGAATGAAGGGCGGTTTGTCGCCTTTGTTGAGGCGGCAGACAAAGAGCGTGCGCTGGAAATCTTCCACCAGCACCCGCTGGGGCAGGATGCCGCGATGCTCGGCCAGGTCACGGACGATCAGCCCGGCATGGTTACTATGGACAGCCTGATCGGCGTGAGCCGTATTGTGGATATGATCAGTGGCGAACAACTCCCCCGCATTTGCTGAAACTGACAGATGTCACAGCGTAAAAACCAGGCAGGCAGCGAGCGCTGTCTGCCCCCGGTTAACGCGCCTGCACAGACCCCTGAAGAGAGCAATTTTAGTGATGTCTGTCAGGTGACAAAGGGAAGAACATACTCCGATTTATCCCCTCCAGACTGATAAGCTGTACATAGTTCGCGGGCTTACCCGTATCTGTCATCTGAGCAGTTGAGGGGTATTCAAAGGTCTGAAATCATGACTCAAAGAATTTATATGACAATCGACGGCAACGAAGCAGCAGCCCGGATTGCCTACAGGACAAATGAGGTGATCGCGATCTACCCGATTACCCCGGCTTCGCCGATGGGTGAATGGGCGGATGCGTGGGCAGCAGCAGAACAGCCCAACCTGTGGGGCACTGTGCCCCATGTTGTAGAGATGCAAAGCGAGGCCGGGGCTGCCGGGGCCGTGCATGGCGCGCTGCAGACCGGGTCGCTGACGACAACGTTTACGGCGTCTCAGGGTTTGCTGCTGATGCTGCCGAATATGTACAAAATCGCTGGTGAACTGACGCCCGCCGTGTTTCATATTGCGGCACGTTCGCTGGCGGCGCAGGGACTGTCGATTTTTGGCGATCACAGCGATGTGATGGCGGCGCGGGCCACTGGCTGGGTGCTGCTGGCATCCGGGTCTGTGCAGGAAGCGCAGGACTTCGCGCTGATCGCCCAGGCAGCTACGCTGAAATCGAGAGTGCCATTTGTGCACTTTTTTGATGGTTTCCGCACCTCACACGAAATCGCAACCATCGAACTGTTAAGCGATGACGACCTGCGGGCGATGCTCGATGACCGGCTTATTTTCGAACATCGCGCCCGTGCACTGTCACCGGATAATCCGTTTATTCGCGGTACCGCCCAGAACCCGGATGTTTACTTCCAGGCACGCGAGACGGTCAACCCGTACTATCTTGAATGCCCGGCGATTGTCCAGAGTGTGATGGATGACTTCGCCCGGCTGACCGGACGCCAGTATCACCTGTTTGAATATTACGGCGCGCCGGATGCTGAACGGGTTATCGTGCTGATGGGGTCCGGCGCAGAGACTGCGCATGAAACCGTCGATTACCTGACGGCGCGCGGCGAAAAGGTGGGCGTGCTGAAAGTGCGGTTGTATCGCCCGTTTGATAACCAGCGGTTTGTAGAGGCGCTGCCGGCGACCACCAAAGCCATCGCAGTGCTGGACCGCACCAAGGAACCGGGCAGCGGCGGCGAACCGATGTATCTGGATTGTGTCAACGCCCTGGTCGAGGGGCAGACCAACCGCTGGGGCCAGTTCCAGAACATGCCGAAGGTGGTTGGCGGGCGTTATGGCCTGTCTTCCAAGGAATTTACCCCGGCGATGGTGAAGGCGGTTTTCGATAACCTGGCCGAAGCCACCCCGAAGAATCATTTCACGGTGGGCATCAACGACGATGTTACTCACACCAGCCTGCCTTATGACCCTGATTTTTCCACAGAGCCAGACAACGTGGTCCGGGCGCTGTTTTATGGTCTCGGCTCGGATGGCACGGTGGGGGCCAACAAAAACTCGATCAAGATTATTGGCGAGAACACAGACAACTATGCCCAGGGTTACTTCGTGTACGACTCGAAGAAATCCGGGGCGATGACAGTTTCGCATCTGCGCTTTGGGCCAGAACCGATCCGCTCATCCTATCTGCTGACGCGCGCTAACTTTGTCGCCTGTCATCAGCCCATCTTTCTGGAGCAGTTCGCCATGCTGGACCTGATCGAGCACGGCGGCACGTTCCTGCTGAACACCCCTTATGACCCGGAAACGGTGTGGGATCAACTGCCGCGCCCGGTGCAGCAGCGGATTATCGACAAACAACTGAAATTTTACGTCATCGACGGCTACAGTGTCGCACGCGAAGCCGGCATGGGACGGCATATCAACACCGTGATGCAGGTGTGTTTCTTCGCCATTTCCGGTGTGCTGCCGCGCGACAAAGCCATTGAAGAAATCAAACAGGCTATCCGCAAGACCTACAGCAAAAAAGGTGACGCCATCGTCCAGATGAACCTGGAAGCGGTGGATAACACGCTGGATCACCTGTATGAGGTGACGGTGCCTGCTGCTGTCAGCAGCACGCTGGAGCGTAAAGCGCCGGTGCCGGATGAAGCGCCGGTGTTTGTACGGGACGTGCTGGGCGCGATGATCGCTCACGAAGGCGACCTGCTGCCGGTCAGCGCGCTGCCTGTCGATGGCACGTACCCCAGCGGCACATCGCAGTGGGAAAAACGCAACCTGGCGGATGAAATCCCGGTCTGGGACCCGGAAATCTGCATCCAGTGCGGCAAGTGCGCCATGGTCTGCCCGCATGCGGTGATCCGTATCAAGGCTTATGAACCAGAATGCCTGGCAGGTGCGCCAGCAACCTTCAAGGCGGTTGACGCCAGAGATCGTGAATGGCAGGGGCTGCAATACAGTATTCAGGTCTCGCCGGAAGACTGCACCGCCTGCGGTATCTGTGTGGATGTGTGCCCGGCGAAGAACAAAGCGGCTGCCGGACTGAAGGCGCTCAATATGGCGCCACAGCCCCCCCTGCGCGAGCAGGAGCGAGAGAACTGGAACTTCTTCCGCAGCATTCCGGAAACTGACCGTCGCAATATCAAAACGACCAGTATTCGCCAGCAGCAGGCGCAGCAGCCTCTGTTCGAGTTCTCCGGGGCCTGTGCCGGTTGTGGCGAGACTCCTTACCTCAAACTGGTGTCGCAGCTCTTTGGCGATCGTACGGTCATCGCCAACGCGACTGGCTGCTCGTCGATTTATGGCGGCAACCTGCCGACAACCCCCTGGAGCTTCAATGCCGAAGGACGCGGCCCGGCCTGGGCGAACTCTCTGTTTGAAGACAACGCCGAATTTGGCCTGGGGATGCGCGTCTCGCTGAACAAGCAGGAAGCATTTGCAAGAGAGCTGGTAGAGAAACTGGCCCCTCAGATTGGCCCGGACCTGGCGGAGGCGCTGCTGAACGCGCCGCAGCAGGACGAAGCGGATTTCTACGAGCAGCGCCAGCGGGTGGTTCAGCTTAAGAAACGCCTGCAGGGTATCGACTCTGCAGAGGCGCAGCATCTGCTGACTGTTGCCGATGTGCTGGTCAAACGCAGCCTGTGGATTATCGGCGGCGATGGCTGGGCCTATGACATCGGGTTTGGCGGCCTGGATCATGTGCTGGCCAGCGGGCAGAACGTCAATATTCTGGTGCTGGATACGGAAGTGTATTCCAACACCGGCGGCCAGATGTCGAAATCGACCCCTCGCGCAGCCGTCGCCAAATTTGCGGCGGGCGGCAAACCGGCCCGCAAGAAGGACCTGGGCCTGATCGCCATGACCTATGGCAACGTCTATGTGGCACAAGTGGCGATGGGTGCCCGTGACGAGCATACCCTGCGCGCCTTTATTGAGGCAGAAGCGCACAACGGCCCGTCGCTCATTATCGCTTACAGCCACTGTATCGCGCATGGCATCAGTAGTATGAACACGGCCATGCAGAACCAGAAGGCGGCAGTCGATGCCGGGCAGTGGCCGCTGTACCGCTACAACCCGGACCGGGCGCTGCACGGCGAAAACCCGTTCTCGCTCGACTCCCGCAAGCCGCGTATCCCGGTTGAAAAGTACATGTACATGGAAAACCGGTTCAATATGCTGACCAAGAGCAAACCAGAGGTGGCCAAAGAACTGCTGGAAGCCGCGCAGGAGGATGTCGATACGCGCTGGGCACTGTATGAATATCTGGCATCAAGGCCGTTTGTGCCCGCCAATGGCAATGGCAACGGACATGTCCCTGCCACAACCGAAACAGAGGAAAGCTAAATCATGAATCTGACGACGAATTACCTGGGCATGTCCTTACGGTCACCGCTGGTGGTATCTGCCTCGCCGCTGTCTGAGGAAATCGCGAATATCAGGCGGATGGAGGATGCCGGAGCAGGCGCGGTGGTGTTGTACTCGCTGTTTGAGGAGCAGCTTATCCGCGAGCAGCATGAACTTCACCACCACCTGACCTACGGCACAGAAAGCCATGCCGAAGCGCTGACGTACTTTCCGGAGCCGGATACCTTCCATGTGGGGCCAGAGGGCTATCTGGAACATATCCGGCGGGCGAAGGCGGCGGTCAGTATTCCGATTATCGCCAGTCTGAACGGCTCTACACCGGGCGGCTGGGTGGATTTTGCGAGGCAGATCGAGCAGGCCGGGGCGGATGCGCTGGAGCTTAACCTCTACAGCATTCCGACCGACCCCGATCTGCCAGGGGCAGAGGTGGAAGCACGTTATCTGTCTGTAGTTCAGGCAGTCCGGCAGGCCATCTCGATCCCGCTGGCGGTCAAGCTGAGTCCGTTCTTCAGCAACCTGGCCCACGCGGCAAAGCATCTGGACAGCGCCGGAGTCAATGCGCTGGTGCTGTTCAACCGCTTTTACCAGCCGGATTTTGACCTGGAAGCCCTGGAAGTGTACCCGCACGTACTGCTGAGCACGCCGCAGGATCTGCGGCTGCCGCTGCGCTGGATCGCGATCCTCTATGGTCGCATCAACGCGGACCTTGCCGCGACCAGCGGTGTGCACGAGGCAGAGGACGTGCTCAAGATGCTGATGGCAGGCGCCAATGTGACGATGCTGGCCTCTGCATTACTGAAAAATGGTATTGAACACCTGCAAAAGGTGGAGTCTGATCTGGTGAGATGGATGGGGGAACACGAATATGAGTCGATTCGACAGATGCGAGGCAGTATGAGCCAACTGCACGCCGGAGATCCGAGCGCCTTTGAACGCGCCCAGTACATGCGCGCGCTGACTACTTACCGAAGCTAATGAAACGTTCTGAATGAGGAGATTATTCACATGGCTATTGCACCAAAATCATCCGGTGGCAATAAGAAACAGAACAGGAAAGAAAGCCTCACTAAATGGGTCTACCTCTTTAGTGAGGTATCCCTGGCCGAAGCAGCAGGGGATGGCACCTGGGATTCAGTCAAGGCTTTGCTGGGCGGCAAGGGTGCCAACCTGGCAGAGATGACGCGGCTCGGCGTGCCGGTGCCGCCCGGTTTCTCAATTACGACGGAAGCCTGTAATGCCTACAGCGTTGCCGGGCAGTTTCCGGATGGCATGTGGGCGCAGACTCTGGACGCCCTGAAGGCCGTGGAAAAAGCGACCGGGAAAACGTTTGGCGATGCCAACAACCCGCTGCTGGTTTCGGTCCGTTCTGGCGCCAAATTCTCTATGCCGGGCATGATGGACACCGTGCTGAACCTGGGCATGAACGACAAGACCATCGAGGGCATGATTAAACTGACCAACGATGAGCGCTTTGTTTATGACTCCTACCGCCGGCTGGTGCAGATGTTCGGCTGCGTCGTGATGAACATTGAGGACGAGGCCTTCGAGGATTACCTGACGGAAGTCAAGCAGGTGCAGCGCGTCAAGACAGATGCCGAACTGACCGCCGACAACTGGAAACAGGTGACTGAGGAATTCAAGCGCATCTATCAGGAACATGTCGGGGCGGAATTCCCGCAGGACCCGTTCGAGCAGTTGAAGCTGGCCACAGAAGCGGTCTTTAAGTCATGGAATGGCAAGCGCGCGGTCGATTACCGCAACGCCGCCGGGATTTCGCATGATCTGGGGACGGCGGTCAATGTCCAGACGATGGTTTTTGGCAACATGGGCGGCCGGTCCGGCACGGGCGTTGCTTTTACACGCAACCCGGCCACTGGCGAGCGTCGACTGTTTGGCGATTATCTGATCAATGCCCAGGGCGAGGACGTGGTGGCTGGTATCCGTACCCCCAGCCCAATCGCGAAACTTCAGGAAGAGATGCCTGAAATTTACGCGGAATTCGCCACCATCTGCGAAAAGCTGGAACAGCACTATCGCGAAATGCAGGACGTTGAATTCACCATCGAACAGGGCAAGCTGTGGATGCTGCAAACCCGTGATGGCAAGCGCACGGCCCGGTCGGCCATTCGTATCGCCATCGAGATGGCGGAAGAGCAGTTGATCAGCCGCGAAGAAGCCGTGCTGCGGGTATCGCCGAACCAGGTCGCGCAGCTGCTGCACCCGCAGTTCGATATCAGCGACAAGCATGTGGCAGAAGCCGCCGGGCGGCTGATCGCTACGGGCGTGAATGCTTCGCCCGGCGCGGCGGTCGGTGTGGTCGCCTTTGATGCGGACCTGGCGGAAAAATGGGGCAAGGCCGGTAAGTCGGTTATCATGACGCGCCCGGAAACCAAGCCGGACGATGTGCATGGGATGCTGGCCTCGAAGGGTATTCTCACAAGCCGGGGCGGTGCGACCAGCCACGCGGCAGTGGTGGCGCGGCAGTTTGGCGTGCCCTGTGTCGCCGGCGCAGAAAGCCTGCACATTGATACCAACACCCGCCAGCTTCGCGTGGGCGATATTGTCATCCACGAAGGCGACACGGTCTCGATTGATGGCGGTACCGGTGAGGTTTACGTCGGCGCCATTAAGATGGTCGAACCGGATTTCGAGCGCGAACATTACCTGCAGAAGCTGCTGGGCTGGGCAGATCAGTTCCGTGATCTGGATGTGTATGCCAACGCGGATTATCCGGCGGATGCGCGGCGGGCGCGTGAATATGGCGCGCGCGGCATTGGCCTGTGCCGTACGGAGCATATGTTCTTCCAGGAAGAACGGCTGCCGGTTGTGCAGTCGATGATCCTGTCTGAGCCGAACAGCGAAGAAGAAGCGACCCATCTTGCAGAACTGCTGCCGTTCCAGCACGATGATTTTTACGGCATCTTCCGCGCGATGGAAGGGCTGCCGGTCATCGTTCGTCTGATCGACCCGCCGCTGCACGAGTTCCTGCCGGATCATGAAACCCTGGCGCTGCGGGCGGCCAGCCTGCGCGTGGTGGGCGACCGGCCCAACGAACTGGCGCGGATCGAAGAGATGATGAGCGCGGTCAAATCGCTGCGCGAACTGAACCCGATGCTGGGGCTGCGCGGCGTGCGTCTGGGCATTATCCGCCCGGCGATCAACGCCATGCAGGTCAGAGCGATCTTTTCTGCGGCCTGCCAGTTGAAGAAGGAAGGGCTGGTGGTGCATCCGGAGATTATGATCCCGGTGACCAGCCACTTCACCGAGGTCAAAACCATTCGCGATCTGATCGTGCAGGTTGCAGACGAGGTGATGGGAGAAACCGGCGTCACGGTGGATTATAAAGTCGGTACGATGATCGAGCTGCCGCGCGCAGCCATCACCGCTGACCAGATGGCCGAATACTCCGAATTCTTCTCCTTCGGTACCAATGACCTGACCCAGACAGCGTTCGGCATCAGCCGTGACGACGCCGAAGGCAAGTTCCTGCTGGATTATGTGGAGCGCGGTCTGCTGCCGCACAATCCGTTCCAGGTGCTGGACGAAGAAGGCGTTGGTTATCTGATCGATCTGGGCACGCGCAAAGGGCGCGAGGTCAGACCGGACCTTGAGGTTGGTATCTGTGGCGAGCATGGTGGCGATCCTTCCAGCATCGCATTCTGCCACAAGTCCCACCTGAACTATGTGAGCTGCTCGCCGTTCCGTGTCCCGATTGCACGGCTGGCCGCAGCCCAGGCTGCTCTGGTTGAAGATGGCTTCAAGGCCAGAGAAGACCGGATCAAACCTGCGTAGACAGTTATACGCATGCAGGGCAGGGGGGAAACCCCTGTCCTGCCCATGATGACATACTCTAGCACGACCTACCGGATACACCCCATGCACGAACTTTCAGTGACTCAGCATGTACTTGATACGGTTCTGCAGCATGCTCAGCAGCATGATGCCACCCGCATTCATGATATCCGGCTGGTGGTGGGGCAGTTAGCCTCCATTGTGGATGACTGCGTCCAGTTCTACTGGGACATCATCAGCGAGGGGACGATTGCCCAGGGTGCAACGCTGCATTTTGAACGTATTCCGGCGCGGATGGTGTGTGAAAGCTGCCATCACCCGTATCTGCTGGATGACAGCGCGCTGGCCTGCCCCCGGTGTGGCAGCAGCGCCGTACTGCTGGTGGCCGGGGACGAATTCTATATCGACTCGATTGAGGTGGATCAATGACGAAATCAATCGCCATTCTGGAAAATATTCTCAGCGCAAATGATCAGATCGCCGCCAGCAACCGCGCCAGACTGGACCAGGCAGGCGTTTATGGGCTGAATGTGATGGCTTCCCCTGGCGCGGGCAAAACCTCCGTGATTGAAAAAACAATCGCCGCGCTCCAGCAGGAACTGCGTATCGCCGTCGTGGAAGGCGATCTGGCGACCAGCATTGACGCGGAACGAGTCGAGGCGGCGGGCGCGGCGGCGGTACAGATCAACACCGGTGGCAACTGCCACCTGGACGCGGTGATGCTGCAGGAGGCGCTGGCGCATGTGGCGCTGGACGCCACTGATCTGCTGGTGGTGGAAAATGTCGGCAACCTGATCTGCCCATCTAATTTCCGGCTGGGGACGCACAAGAACGTCCTGATCGCTTCTGTGCCGGAAGGCGACGACAAGCCTTATAAGTACCCCGGCATGTATCGCGGCGTCGATGTGGTGATCATCAACAAGGTGGACCTGCTGCCTTACGTGACGTTCGACATGGACAACTTCCGCCGGGGAGTCGAAATCCTCAACCCTGGCGTGGCCGTATTTCCTGTGTCCTGCCGCACCGGGGATGGGGTGGAAAGCTGGCTGACATGGATCAGGGAGCAGGTGACGCAGAAGGCATAGCCTGCGCACCCATTGGCGCTGTTGCATGATGATTCGGGACGGGGCAGGCCGCATACCTGCCCTGTACTGTTTGTTTTGCAGGTTTACTTCAAAAAATAAACTGCTGTCTTCTGTAAATCAAGAATCTCATTCTGAATTTGAATTTGTGCCGGTTTCCTGTACACTGTAAGGTATGACAAGCCGAAGCTATAACCAATTCTGCGCGCTGGCCTATGCCCTGGATGTCGTGGGCGAACGCTGGACGCTGCTGATTATCCGCGAACTGCTGGCTGGCCCGCGCCGCTTTAAGGACCTTATGGACGGGCTGCCGGGTGTCAGCACCAATCTGCTTTCCGAACGGCTCAAGCGCCTGGAACAGCAGGGGATTCTGTGCCGGCGTGTGCTGCCGCCGCCTGCCGGGTCTGCGGTGTATGAACTGACTGAAGCCGGCCAGGCCCTGGAAGCCGCGGTGCTGGAACTGGGAAAGTGGGGCAGCCGTCTGCTGCCGGATTCGCTGGAGGGGGTGGCGCTGCCCAGCCCAGGGGCGACCACGCTGGCGCTGAAGGCTTTTTTCCGCCCGGAACAGGCCCGGGGTGTGGATGAAGTGTACGAACTGCACCTGGATGATGAGGTGCTTCAGGTGCATATCCACGATGGCGAGATGCGTGTTCAGCAGGGGCAGTCGCTAACAGCCGATGTGGTGCTGCACACCACGATGCAGGTCTTTATGGGGATGTTTTCCGGCCAGCTTGTGCCGGATGCC
>CAZQIY010000006.1:0-5551 GCA_964593565.1 uncultured Anaerolineaceae bacterium | reverse complement strand
CCGCACAGTACGATCATGACTGCCAGAGAACAGGCTGCGGCCATCGTCAGAGAAGGCCAGCGCACTGACCCAGTCCGCGTGATGCAGCAGCGGCTGGCCCAGCGCCTGCCCGGTGGTCAGGTCCCACAGGATGATGCTGGTATCGCGGCTGCCGGTGGCCAGCAGCGGTTGTGTCGGATGGAAGGCCGCCGCCAGCACCCAGTTCTGATGTCCGTCCAGTACCTGGCTGGTAACAGGCTGTGCCGTCAGATTCCACAGGCGGGCCGTGCCATCGCGGCTGGTTGATACCAGCGTCTGCCCATTCGGGCTGAAGACCACCTGCGTTACGGCGTCGCTGTGGCCGGTGAGGGGGTCGCCCAGGGGCTGGCCGGTGGTCGGGTCCCACAGGCGCACGGTGGCATCAAAGCTGCCTGAAGCCAGCATGGTGCCATCCGGGCTGAAGGCCACGCTCAGGACGGCATCGCTGTGGCCTGTCAGCGGCGGGTGCGCGGGATCGCCGGTCTGCACATCCCACAGACGAATGGTGTTATCGAAGCCGCTGCTGGCCAGCAGGCCGCCGGAAGGGTTGAACGCGACAGCCATCACGGCGTCAGTATGGCCGGTCAGCGGTGGCAGGGCGGGCTGGCCCTGATCAATCTGCCACAACCGGACGGTCTGATCTGCGCTGGCCGAGGCCAGCAGTGCGCCATCCGGGCTGAGGGCGATGCTGGTAACCGAACGCTCATGCCCGGCCAGGGCGGCCTGCTCGCTGCCACCGGAAATATCCCACAGATGAATGGTATTGTCAGCCCCGGTGCCGGAAGGGTGGCCGTTGGCGCTGGCCAGCAGGCCGTTGTGCAGGGCTATACTGGAAACCGCCTCGACCTGCTGCGCGAAGGCCCGGCTGAAGGATTGACTGCCTGAGGTATCCCACAGCATCACCCGCTGATCTGCGCCAGCGGAAACGGCCCACTGCCCATCCGGGCTGGTGTCGATCTGCCACACCGCATCCTGATGACGGCCCACCACTTCGGACTGGCCGGTTTGTGTGTCCCACAGGCGCACGGTGCCATCGGCGCTGCCAGACAGCAGGCGGGTGTGATCCAGAAACGCCACACTGCGCACCCAATCGGTATGGCCGCTGAGCTGCCCCAGCAGGCTGCCGGTTTCAACATCCCACAGATGAATCATATTATCGGCCCCGCCAGAAGCGGCGCGGGAACCATCCGGGCTGAAGGTGACACTGAGCACCCAGTCGGTATGGCCGGCCAGCGCCTGCCCGGTGGGCTGTCCGGTGGCGGCATCCCACAGGCGCAGCGTGCCATCGGCGCTGGCAGAAATCAGATGCTCGGTGCTGAAATCCAGCGCGAAGACGATGTCGCTGTGCCCGGTCAAGGGCTGGTCGCGGAGGGTGCCTGTCGCCGCATCCCACAGGTGGATGGTGCCTGTTTCGTCACCGGCTGCCAGCGTCTGCCCATCCGGACTGAAGGCCACGGCCCATACCGTCGTATCTGGGTTTGGGCTGCGCAGCGGCTGCCCAACCTGCTGGCGAGTCTGTGTGTCCCACAGGCGGATAACACCGTCTTCATCGGCGGAGGCCAGCAGTTGACCATCCGGGCTGAAGGCGAGGCTGTTGATCCAGTCTTCGTGGCCTGTCAGCGGGGTGCCAGTCATCTGGCGTGTTTCGGCATCCCACAGGATGATCGTATGATCGCGCCCGGCAGAAGCCAGCCAGCGCCCCTGCGGATCGACGGCGGCGGCGCGCACGGCGTCGCTGTGCCCGTGCAGAAAGCTGATTAACTGCGGCTGGGCCTGAAGCGCCGTCAGCAGGCTGCTGCGCGCCTCGAAGGTGTCTGCGGCGCGGTGAGCTTCCAGGCTGAGCAGCAGCGCCAGGTCGAGCCGGCCCTCGACGTTGGTCAGGGCGGTGACGGCCAGTTCTCGCGAACGGGCGATGCTGGCTTCCTGATCTGCCCGGATGCGCTCGGCTTCGGCCTGCCGCTGGCGATCCAGGGCCAGCCCGGCCAGCCCCAGCGTCACCAGCGAGAAGATCACCAGTGCGGCGATGACCGCCCGGCGCCGGCGTTCTGCGGCGCGCCGCCGGTGGAGACTGGCCCGCAGATAGGCTTTTTCCTCTTCCGTCAGCGCGACAATGCCTTCTTCGGTCAGCGCCTCGAACTGGGCCAGCCGGGAACCCGTCGCCAGGAAGCCGGGATCGCGCCCGACCCGCAGCCATTCGCTCACTTCCTGGGCCATACGGCGCTGGGTTTGCAGGGCGGCGCGGCTGTCCGTCAGCCACTGCTGCAGCCGCTTCCACTGGCGAATCAGGGCTTCGTGAGCCACTTCGACGGTGGGGGCGCGGGTGAAGCGGTCACGGTCAAAGGTGAGCAGGCGATGCTGGCCAAAGGTCGCGATCACCTGTTTCATTGTCTCGCCGCCCAGCGATTCAAGCTCTGCCTGGGTGACGCGGCGGCGTGTATCCTCTGCACCGTCGCCGGGGGCAATCAAACGCAGAAACATCTGGCGGGCGGCTTCCTGTCCCTCAGCATCGAGCTGCTCGTAAATTTCATCTGCCCGGCGGGCCAGCGCGCCGGAAACCCCGCCAATATCATGGTAAGCGTTCAGCGTCAGGCGGTGGCCATCGCGTCGCTCGAACAATTCGGTCAGGGCATACTGCAGCAGCGGCAGCGCGCCGGGCTGCTGGTGAACATCATCGACAATGGCGCTGACCAGCGTGGCATCCAGGGTCAGGCCATTGTGCTCTGCCGGGGTGCGGATCGCCTCTCGCAGTTCGGCGGAGCCTAAGGGCAGCACCACCTCGGTATGCTGGCGTATGAGGCCACCAAAGGCGGGATGCAGCAGGGGCCGGTCATAAAAATCTGCCCTCAGGGTGATGAGGACTCTCAGATGGCTGTCTGCCTGTGTCAGGGCAGTGTGCAGCAGGTTCAGAAAATGAGTCTGCACGGCCTCATCAGTGACCAGCGTGAACAGCTCCTCGAACTGGTCAATCACCAGCACCATCTGGTCATCCGCGCCGGGCAGCATCTGCTCCAGGGCACGATGCAGGCCATCGGTATGCTGCACCAGTTGTTCATCCAGGTGATCGGGCATGCGCACCGCCACACTCGACAGTGCATCGCGCAGGTTCGCCAGGGGGAACGGCCCCGGCGTCATGGTGGTCAGGAACCATTCATCAGAATGCAGCACGGCCCGCCTGCGCAGGGCAGGGATCACGCCGGCCCGCACCGCGCTGGATTTGCCGCTGCCGCTGGGGCCGACCACCGCCAGAAAGTTGGCCTCGCTCAGGTGGATCAGCAGTTGGTTGACCAGGGCTTCGCGGCCATAAAAATCGGCAGCATCCGCCTCGTCAAACGGGCGCAGGCCCTTATAGGGGTTGCGCGGGTCTGGCGGCGCTGGTGGGTGCAGGTCGTCTGTCTGTAAGGTGGGCGCATCCGGGCCGCCGTGCAGGTTGATGGTCCCCAGGAACATAGTGCCTGTATCGCTGCTGCCATCCAGCGGGGGCACGATTTTTGTGGTGGAACTGCTTTGGGGCCGGGCGGGTGCGGCAGTGGCGGTTTCCACAAAGCCGGTAATCGCACGGAAGTCTGCTGCTAGCTGCAATGCGTCCGGGTAGCGATCTGCCGGATACTTGGCGGTAGCGCGTCGCACAATAATATCCAGTGCCGCCGGCAGATCAGGCCGAATATCGCGCAGGGCGGGCAGGGACTTGCGGACGTGGTGGCGCATGACCGCGGTTTCGGTGGGGGCTTCAAAGGGGCGCTGCCCGGTCAGTACCTCGAACAGCACAATGCCCAGGCTGTAAATATCCGACTGCGGCGAGAGTGGTTCGCGCAGCACCTGTTCCGGCGACATATAGGCCGGCGACCCCAGGATGCCTTCTTCTGGGGGTTCGACTGCGGTTTTGCGTAAATCCTTGGCGATTCCGAAATCCGTCAGGAAGGCATTACCTTCTTCATCGAACAGGATGTTGGCTGGTTTGATATCGCGATGCGCCACGCCGCTGCGATGGGCCGTGTCCAGGGCGGCTGCAATCTGGTCGAGCAGTTTGATCACTTTCGGGAAGGGCCAGGCCCCCTGCCGCCGCAGCGCCGCCTGAAGATTGCCGCCGCGCAGGTAGCGCATCACCAGATAGGCGCCCTGCGGATCACGCCAGTAATCGTAAAGCGGGACAATATGGAGATGTTCCAGCCGGGCGACAACCTGTGCCTCAGCCTCGAATCGGCGGATAAATTCTGGCTGGCTGGCCCGCGCTGGCAAAATCACCTTTATGGCGACTTCGCGCTGGACAATGGCCTGATAGGCCCGATACACCGCGCCAAACCCGCCATAGCCGATGCGCTGGCGCAGTTCGTAACCCCGGATCACGCTGCCGCTTAAATTATCCATCTGCCTTTAGAGGCTGTCGTGGCAAAGCCGGTGCGAGTCTCACGCTATCTTCTGCTCATGTGCCTAAATGAAATATACCAGCATCAGCAGTTCGCCCAACTGCATGTAATCGCCAGAGCGCAGCGGGTAGGCCTGACCGGGCACCAGACGGTTTCCGTTCAGCAGCGTCCCGTTGGAACTGCCCAGGTCTTCCAGCGTGTAGCCTACCTCATCATAGGTGATGAGGGCGTGCTGGCGCGATACCCCCAGAGAATAGGCATGAAACGGCGTCAGATCAATGGCCTGATTGGGCGCAGGTACATTATCTGCTCCACGCCCCAGCACGACCGGGCTGCGGTCTGAAATCTGGAGTGGCGCCTGGTTGTCTGCTCCTGCGACATACAGGTAAAGCGTCTGCTTCTTAAATTCGGTGGTCGTGACAGCAGGACGCTCGACCTCCAGAAGATCGCTTTTTTTCCAGATGGTCGTCTCAGAGCCGAGTGCGGTGCCGCAAATCTCACACTCCGTGCCATCTGATGGGTTATTATGCCGACAGTTTGGACACCTGAGTGTGTTACTCATTCTACCCCCTGCTCCTGAATGTTTCTGGCACCTGCCTCGTTCGATTTTATTTATTCTTGCCCGGCGCGTTACAACTGTTGCCTGGGCAGCTTCCGCCATGGCCGGGTGCGTTGCAGCTCTGACCAGGGCAGTTATCCGGACCACCGTCACCACCGCCGCTTCCGCCACCGCCGTCACCACCCGGCGGGTTACCCGGCGGATCGCCACCCGGTGGATTATCGCCAGGGCCGCCCTGCGGGCTGCTCTGGTCGTCGCCACCCTGTCCCGGGGCATTGCAGCTGTTGCCGGGGCAGCTTCCACCCTGGCCGGGTGCGTTACAGCTCTGGCCGGGGCAGTCCCTCGCACCACCGCCGCCCTGGTTATTGTTTTGTTGGTCCTGTCCACCGCCCTGGCTGCTCTGGCCGCCACCCTGGCCGGGGGTATTGCAACTATTGCCGGGGCAGTCGTCCTGGTTGGTGCTGGCCTGCTGCGCGGCCTGTCGCTCCTGAATTTCAGGGTAACTCATGGGTGCTGCAACCGCAATGGATCGCTCCAGCACATTGGTTGGCAGGCTTTCCATCTGCGCCATATCATAGGGCTGAGGCGGCGACGGTGGTCCGCTGGGGGC
>CAZQIY010000005.1:14883-114780 GCA_964593565.1 uncultured Anaerolineaceae bacterium | reverse complement strand
GTCTGGGCTGGAAGCCCCGGATTGACCTGCAAAGCGGCATCGAAAGCTGTGTGCCTTATCTGCGCGAAAAGGGGTTGTTGTCCTGAACGATCTGCTCCTCATCCTCCTGCTGGCTGTCCTGACGTTTGGCCTGGGCGTGCTGATCTGGTGGCTGTTTATCGCCAGTGAAGGCGTTTACCTGGGCCGCCGTGTGGTCGTCTGGCTGTACGATCTGTTCGCCAATCGCTATGACAGCGTGAAAAATTTCAACACGATCTATGAACATGCGCTGCTGGCTCAGCCCATTTTAGAGCGCGTGGCCCCGCACCGCGCCCCGCTGGTGCTGGATGTCGCCACCGGGACAGGCCGCCTGCCGCTGGCGCTGCTGATGCATAAGCACTTTCAGGGCCGCGTGGTCGGCGTCGATCTCAGCCGCCGGATGCTGCGCCAGGCAGCTGCCAAACTGGGGAAGGATCCCCGCTGTGCGCTGCTGTGGGTGCCGGCAGAGCGTCTGCCGTTTGCGGACCACACCTTTGATGTGGTGTGCAGCCTGGAAGCGCTGGAATTCATGAGCGATCCGCAGGCCGTCCTGTGCGAGATGATTCGTGTGCTGAGGCCGGGCGGCGTGCTTTTCATCAGCAACCGCATCAACACAAAGCTGATGCCCGGCAAAACCTGGGATCGTGACCATCTGGCGGAACTGCTGGTCGAAAACGATATTGAAGACGCGGACCTTGAACCCTGGCAGGGTGATTATGACCGGGTGTGGGCGATCAAAGGGGGCGAGGCAGAACCGGTGGGCGCTCGCCCCCTGGGGGAAATTCTACGCTGCCCCTGCTGCCCCGCCAGCCTGATGCTGGAGCGCGAGGGCCGCTGGGTCTGCGAATTGTGCGAGGGAGAAGCGAAAACAGGCGATGATGGGGTCATCGAACTGTTTCCGCTTCAGCAGCGCTGTTAGCCGGGCTGCTGTGCCTGGATCGCCGCTGTGATTTCTTCCGTGGTCATCTGTTTGACTGTCTTGTACAGGCTCAGCGCATAGCCATCCGGGTCGCGCAGGCCAAAGGTGCGATCCCCCCAGATTTCATCCTTGATCGGCGTTTCGATCACCGCGCCCCGTGCCTGCACCTCAGCGTAATAGGTATCGATGTCCGTGTCGTCCGTCACTTCGATCATCAGCAGGACGCCCTTGCCCCCGGTGGATTCCTCCGGCTTGAGTTCAAACGAAAGCATGGCATCACCTACCGTCACAGAGGAAAAGTAGGTTTTGCCATCTGGCCCGGGCATGTTGTATTCGTGTTTAAAACCCAGCACGTCCCTGTAAAAGGCCACGCTGGCATCGACATCCTTGACTGAAAGAACGGGCATGAGCATGAGATTGTTCCTTCTCTGTAGATACGGACAGGTTAAAACTCCACCATTAATTTTAGAACATAAGTTCTGTTTCGTCAATTAAAAATATTGCAGCAGTGCATAATTTCAGGTTGGCTGTACACAGATTCAGGGGGATTTGCTAGAATGCTGGTTATGAAAAGTCAATCCACCTTAAGGAATGTCCCTTGATTGTCCTTGCCACCGCACACGCCAGACTGATTCAGGACGCCATAGCAGCGGCGCAGGCAGCCCAGGCCCTGCCCGCTTTTGCTGTGCCTCCATTTGAGATTAAACCACCCAAACGCCCGGAACAGGGCGATTATGCCGCGT
The DNA here is from genome assembly GCA_964593565.1 of uncultured Anaerolineaceae bacterium. Taxonomy (GTDB): domain Bacteria; phylum Chloroflexota; class Anaerolineae; order Aggregatilineales; family Phototrophicaceae. The sequence goes on along the minus strand of CAZQIY010000005.1, from coordinate 113,100 downwards.
CGATTGCGCTGCAGCTGGCGAAACCGGCGGGCATGAAGCCGCTGGATATTGCTAACATCATCGTGCAGCATCTGCCCGCAGCGGATTTTGTGGCATCGGCAGAGGTCGCGCCGCCGGGGTTTATCAACTTTCGGCTGAGCGAGGACTGGCTGCGGCAGCAGGTGGAAGCCATCGTGCAGGCCGCAGACCAACTGTACCAGCTTGATCTGGGCGCGGGCAAACGGGCACAGGTGGAATTTGTCAGCGCCAACCCCACCGGGCCGCTGCACATCGGGCGCAGCCGGGGGGCCATCGTAGGCGACAGCATCGCCCGCATTCTGGAAGCCGCCGGGTACGATGTCGAGCGCGAATATTATTTCAACAACGCTGGCATGCAGATGCAGAACCTGGGCAACAGCCTGCGCATCCGCTATCTGCAGCAGTTGGGCCAGCAGGTGGATATCCCCGAAGGCGGCAATTTTTACCAGGGCGAGTACCTGGTCGATTTTGCGAAACAACTGGTCGATGAGCACGGCAGCAGTTGGGTCGAGCGCGACTGGCAGGACTTTAAGCAGTATGCCGAGCAGAAAATGTTCGACATGATCCGGGATACGCTGCGCCGCATCGAGATCGAACATGATGTCTTTTTTAACGAAAACAGCCTGTTCGATAACGGCGCGATCTGGGATGTGCTGGAAACGCTGGAACAGCGCGGCTATGTCTATAAGGCCAGCGAGTGGGAAGGCGCCAGCGAGGAAGAAAAGGCCAAAGCCGCAGGCAAGGACCCGGCAACCTGGTTCCGCTGCTCGCAGTTTGGCATCGAGAAGGATCATGTGCTGGTCAAAAGCGATGGCACCCCGACCTATACCCTGCCGGACATCGCTTATCACAAAGACAAGCTGGAACGCGGCTTCGACCTGGCGGTGAATATCCTGGGGGCGGATCATTTTGTGCAGCATCAGGTGGTCCGGGCCGGCATTCAGGCGCTGGGGATGGATGTCACCCGCATTCACGTCATTATCATGCAGTTCGTGCGGCTGATCCGCCAGGGCAAGGAAGTCAAGATGAGCACCCGGCGCGGCGATTATGAGACACTGGACGACCTGATCGACGAAACCAGCCCGGACGCGGTGCGGTATCTGCTTCTGGCGCGCAGCCCGGATTCGCGGCTGGATTTTGACCTGGATCTGGCGGTGGCCCAGAACAACGAGAACCCGGTATATTACATCCAGAACGCGCATGTACGCTGTGCGGGCATCTTCCGGCAGACCGCAGAAGCCGGCCTGACCGACGAGGGCGCCGACCTGAGCCTGCTGGAGGCGGATGAACTGCGGTTTATTCGTAAGGCGATGGAACTGGGCGACGTGATTGAATTTTCTGCCGTGAACCTGGAACCGCACAAGATCGCGTTTTATGCGCACGAACTGGCCAGCGTGTTTCATCCGATTTATGACAATGTGCGCGTGCTGGGCGAAGGCGTGCCGCCAGAGGTAGCCAGGGCGCGGCTGCGTTTTTACCGAGCCGCGCAGATCGTATTCCGGCGCGTGCTGGGGCTGATGGGCATGTCTGCGCCAGAATATATGTAGTTCGACTGAGACAAGAGACTGAGGACGGCTATGGGCTTAAAACCGGATCACTGGATTCGTAAGATGGCGCTCGAACACGGGATGATTGAGCCATTTGTAGAGCAGCAGGTGCGCGAGGGCGTCATCAGCTACGGCGTGTCGTCCTATGGGTACGATATGCGCGTGGCCGATGAATTCAAGATTTTTACCAACGTGCATTCGGCTATCGTAGACCCGAAAAACTTCTCTCAGAACTCGTTTGTTGATCTCAAAGGCGAGGTCTGCATTATCCCGCCGAACTCGTTTGTGCTGGCCCGGTCGGTGGAATATTTCAGAATCCCGCGCAGTGTGCTGACTATCTGCCTGGGCAAATCATCGTATGCACGCTGCGGCCTGATTGTCAACGTAACCCCCTTCGAGCCGGAATGGGAGGGCTATGTCACGCTGGAAATCAGCAACACCACGCCGCTGCCCGCCAAAATTTATGCCAATGAGGGCATCGCGCAGGTGCTGTTTTTTGAGGCGGATGAGGAATGTGAAGTCTCGTATGCCGACAAAAAGGGCAAATACCAGCACCAGGCCGGGCTGACTCTGCCCAGGCTGTAAGCGCGGCGGCGGGTCTACTATTGATAATCCGGCCCGGTTAGACTACACTTGTGGCGTGTGTACATGTGTGTACACGTTTCGGGCTGTTAGCTCAATTGGCAGAGCACTTCGCTTACAACGAAGGGGTTTCAGGTTCGAGTCCTGCACAGCCCACAACCGAAGACTTATCCCGAACAGGCGACCACACGGTCGCTTGTTTGTTTTATCGCCGCATTCCCGCATTCACCGCTTGACCTCGCCGCTGTCTGCCCTCCTAACCGAGGACCCACAACCAGCCATATCCCTCCCTGGCTTTGGCTGGTGCTGCCTGCTTAAAATGTAGGATTTGCACTAATTTTAAATTCATTTATACTGGTTTGATAAATTTGTTATCCTAAAGGAGTGCTTCATGCGGAAGTTTTTAGTGCTGATAATGATGATGTTGTTGATTACGTTGATAGTAAATCCTGCTGCCGCGCAGCAGCCAGCAGGTGACGCATTTGAACAGGCCAGACAGCGCATCCTTGCGGCGGAAGTGCTGCAGGAAGATCTACGCAATCGAACAATTGATACAGATGAGATTATCCAGCTTGATCTGCAGGGATTAGGACTAACCGAACTGCCTGAGGACCTGTGGCGGCTGGATCTGCTTCATGAACTTGATCTGAGGGGCAACAGTCTGACAGAAATCCCTGTTGGCATCGCGAATCTTGTCAGCCTGCAGGAACTTGACCTGCGCTCCAATCAACTGACCACCCTACCCCCCCAAATTGGCTCGCTCGGGTCACTGAGACAGCTTAGCCTCAGCTTCAATCCACTTGAAACACTGCCCGCGGAAATTGGCAATCTCGATTCACTCCAGCTGCTGACCCTGGATCAGACGACGCTCAGCGAACTGCCGGCGGAAATTGGAGCGCTGGAAAATCTGATCGGGCTTACTATCGGGAACACCAGCATCACCGATCTGCCGGACAGCTTCTCCCAGCTTTCAAACCTGGAAAGCCTTGACTGGAGCAATGTTGGGCTGACGGAGCTGCCTCTGGTGCTGATGAATCTGCCAAAACTTGACAATTTAGTGCTTGTCGGTAATCAGCTCACGACGCTGCCACCTGAAATCCAGCAGCTCCAGGCACTGATACATCTCTGGCTGAACGGCAATCCGATTACGGTTCTGCCGGATGAGGTATGGAATCTCCCAAACATCCAGATGATCGACTGTGTTCCCTGCGAACTTCAGGAACTTTCGCCTGCTATCGGCAACGCAACCTCACTGGAGAATCTGGGCCTGCAGGGCGGTGAAGGAAATGATATCCGGGTACTGCCAGACACCATTGGCAATCTTGTTAACCTGAGACTCCTAGGCCTGGGTGGTATGCCCTTTCAGGCTCTGCCGGAGTCGATTGGTAATCTTGCTAATCTTCAGTCGATAAATATCATAGACTCGCAAATTACCGAAATACCAGCATCGATTGGTCAACTCACGCAGCTTACTGGGCTTAAAATCCAAAGCGAACAGCTTAGCGTCATACCTCCGGAAATTGGGCAGTTGCAAAATCTGATATCCCTGAATATTAGCGGATATATGATTCCGCCTGAGATCGGCAATCTGTGGCTCCTCAACTACCTGACCATCAGCGGGACCGAACGCATGGTCATCCCCCCGGAAATTGCCGGTTTGCAGAGTCTGTTTTCTGCCCGCTTCGAAGCGCCAGAGATCGTTGTCCCTGCTGAAATGGGGCAGCTATCTTTCCTGATGGAACTGACCTTTTATGGCGCAGCTACCCTGGAACTGCCGGATGAAATGGCGCAGCTGCAAAGTCTCACGCAATTGCGTATTGTGGAGGGTGGGCTGACCGAAGTCCCATCCGCAGTGTGGCAGATCAACAGTCTGGAAGGGCTTAGCCTGAGCGGCAACCTGCTCACCTCACTTCCCACAGAGATGGACCAGCTTACGAACCTGACCGGACTGAACCTCTTTGACAACCAGTTCAGCGAGTTTCCGCCCGTCTGGGAGATACCGAGACTGGAACGTTTGATTCTCAGCCGCAACGCCCTGACCGAACTGCCATCAGAGATTGGACAGCTCACAAGCCTGACCTGGCTTGATCTGGATGCCAACCAACTGGAAACACTACCGCCAGAAATGGCCCAGTTGATGAATCTTGAACGGCTTAATCTTTATCTGAATCGCCTTGAAACCCTACCGGAATTTCTCCGAGACCTGAGCCTCAACGATGAGTTCGCCCTGAACGTACAAAGTAACCGTCTCGCAGAAGACCCACCCTCTGCCTGGCTAAGGGGTAATACACTGCGCGATTATCTCGACAAACAGTTTGCGGCGCAGGGCGGATAGTTTCTCCAGCGCATTACATAGCATCCCGCAGGACGCCTGCCATACAGCATCCGCAGGTTCCCTGTGCGGGTGCTTTTTTATTGCCCTGCCCCTATCTGTCGAACAATTGTCATTAAACATTGGCCTGCAGCCGGGTTTTACACTATAATTTGGTATGGGAACTATTTGAACCTCGTTTACTTTTCGTAATGAGACACAACTGATGGTATCAACTCGATCCGAGACCCGGCACATCCTCGTTGTGGAAGATGACAGGCACACCGCAGACATGGTCCAGTCGCTGCTGGAAAGTGCCGGCTTTGACACCCAGGCGGTCGCCACTGGCGGCACCGCCCTCGATTACCTGGCGGCATCCCCGCCAGACCTGATCCTGCTGGATATGGACCTGCCAGACATGAACGGCATGGAAGTTCTGCGCCAGGTGCGTGATCGCTCATTTATCCCCATGATTGTCTTCAGCGGGTATGGCAGGGATCATGATAAGGTGCAGGCGCTGGAAGCCGGGGCCGATGATTACCTGGGCAAGCCGTTCTCGCCAGAAGAACTGGTCGCGCGCATCCAGGCACTGCTGCGGCGGGTAGAATGGACGCCACAGCCAGAAACCAAGCTGGTGGTCAACCAGTTAGAGATCGACATCCCCCACCGGCAGGCGCATATTCAGGGCCGCAAACTGCACCTGACGCCGGTGGAATATGGGCTGCTGATCACGCTGATGCGCAGTGCTGGCAAGGTCGTTTCGCACGATGACCTGCTGCGCACAGTGTGGGGTGAAAAATACGAAGGGGATTATTCCGTGCTGCGGGTGAATATTTCGCGGCTGCGGCAGAAGCTGGAAGAAAACCCCCGCCGCCCCATGTATATCATCACCGTCCCCGGTGAAGGGTACCGCATGCCTTCAGGACGAACCTGAGCATTTCGCCATCTCAGCCGGATATTGTCTGTAGGGCGGCTTTGTGCTACGCTTGCGCCCATGCGACTCCGGATTTTTCTCATTCTGCTCGGTGCGGCGCTCGTCGTGGCCACCTATACTTTCCCATTCTGGCGCCCACTCCTGGTTAATCAGGTGGATGAGGAGCTTTTCCCTGGCCTGCCTGCCAATCTTCAGGCCGGGTTTGCGCAGATACCGCCAGAACAGCAGGCGATCTTCTTGCAGATGGCGGGTGAAGATCAGGCAATGGCGGTGGCGATGGTAGCGGCAGCGCTGGAACCCCCGGTCGCTGCGCCAGAGGAAGACCCCCCGGATGCCGCAGCCGCCATACAGTCCGCCAGCGGCGAATTCCGCCAGATCGACGCGGTGCGCTGGGCGCGGGGAGATGTCACGGTGTACACCTTCCCGGATAATCGCAAGCTGCTGCGCTTTGAGGAATTTGAAGCCGCCAGCGGGCCGGACCTGCGGGTGATCCTTTCCGCCAGCGCCAACCCGCTCACCCGCGAGGAGGTCGAATTCAGCGACCTGGACCTTGACCTGGGGCGGCTAAAAGGCAATGTCGGCGACCAGAATTACGAAATTCCCCCCGAAGTTGACCTGAGCCTGTATAATAGCGTCGTCATCTATTCCAGTACCTATCACGTCGTGTTCAGCACGGCCACCATCTGATGCGGGGGTACGGTGCCGGCAGATTATGCAGTTCTCGGGCCTTTTTATGACACCCTGGGTATGGCGGAATTCGCGGAAACGATGACGCCGCGCCTGATCGACTTTGCCCAGCGCAGCGACTGGATGGGCCGGCGCGTGCTCGACCTGGGCTGTGGTACAGGCAGCAGCCTGGAATGGCTGATCCGCCACAGCTATATCGCGGTGGGGCTGGATCAGTCGGCGGAGATGCTGGAACACTGCCGCCAGCGGCTGAGCGCTGCCGGGCTGGGTGCGGATTTGCGCCAGGGCGAGCTTCAGGACGTGGGCGATTCGCTGGCAGGCATGGACCTGGTGCTGGCGCTGGATGTGATCAATGAGCTGCCCAGCCTGCGCGAGGTGGAAGCACTGCTGTGCGGGGTGCATGCCGTGCTGGCTGCAGGCCGCCTGTTCATGTTTGACCTGCACACCATCCAGGGGCTGAACCAGCAGGCGCAGCGCCGGGAAAGCGTGATTCTGAATCATGCGGACCTGTTTGTCATGACCAGCAGCGATTATGATTTTGACCGCCAGGTGCTGGATTATCTGTATGTCATCTTCCATCGCGATGGTGATGCCTGGCGGCGCAGCGAAGGCACCCGGATGCTGCGCGGGTATCCGGTGCAGGCGGTGGCGGCCCTGCTGCAGCGCTGTGGGTTCCTGCTGCGGCATGTGACTGATATGGATTTTGAAGCATTTGAACCTGGCATATCCCGCGCAGAGCGGGTGATACTTGTAGCAGAAAAGCAGTAGCCTATGGACAATAACCAGCAAATGCCAATTGTTTACCCGGTAGACCCGGAACATGCCGGGCTGCGCATGGGCGTGGTTCTGATTTTTATCCTGCTGTGGATCGTGGTGTTTTCGCTGCTCAACATACTCATCCCCAGCCAGGGGCTGAATATTCTGGCGCTGATCGCCAGTTTCGCGGTGACAGCCATCCTGACACAGCAGATCGAAAAAGCGCTCAAGACGCGCTGGCCCAGCGGGCGCACAGTGCAGATCGCCCCGCCCTATGTCCGCATCCTCAAGCGCGATCAGGTGCAGCACGAAGTGGATACCAGCCAGCAGGTGAATGTGCTGCTGTGGCGTTTTCAGGTGCGCCGCCGTTCCCGCGTCCCCAAAGGCTGGATGATGGTGGCGTGCGCGCTGGAACAGGATGATACCTATATTCCGGTGTATACATTTATGCCGCCCAACGAATTCGAGAACCTGAAAGGCAACCAGCACTTTTCGCTGCTGCAAAGCAAGAAGGAGCTTGAACGCGAAGGTCAGGAGAATATGCGGCTGGCCGGGGGGCAGCGGCGGCTGCACACAGCAGAAAATGTCCGCTGGATGGAAGGCGCAGAAATGGACCGAGAGAGTTTCAAGGATTATATCGCCCGGCTGCAGGAGCACTTCCCGCAATGGATTCCCGCCGTTTTCTGAGCCTGTTCGCCCTGCTGCTGATGCTTGGGGCTGGCGGGCTGGCACAGGCACAGGACCGCCTGACACTGTTTACGCCGGTGACCGGCACGATCCGCAGCGGCGAAACGGAGAGCTGGACACTGCAGGCGGCAGAAGGCGGCATGCTGTCGTTCCATCTGCGCGCCACCTCTGGCGACCTGGACCCGGTGCTTGAGGTCCGCAGCGGCAGCAGTGTGCTGGTGCGCAATGACGATTATCAGTACCCGGAATCGGGCGATGCGCTGCTGCAAAGCGTGACGATCCCGCGTACGGGCAGCTATACCGTCACCGTTTCCGGCTATGGCGACACCGCCGGCGACTATGAACTGGTGGTGCTGGCCGGGTTTGCCACGCTGGCGCTGCAGGAAACCTTTGAGGATGAATCGCGCTGGAGCAGCCAGGGTGACGCGCTGGAGATGGTCACCGGCGACAACCGCATCGCGCTGATTGTGGCTGGCGCACAGGAGCGCGGGCTGGCGCTGTACCAGGGCGAGGAAACGCAGGGAAGCCAGTATATCCACGTGGAAATCCCCGAAATTTCCGGGCCACAGGGCTGGACAGTTGGCCTGGCGGCGCGCCAGCAGGCCAGTGGCGATTATTACCTTTACAGCCTCAACGAACGCGGCCAGTGGCGCTTTAGCCTGCGCACCGGCGACAGCGAACAGGTTCTGCGGGACTGGAGCGAGCACCCCGCCATTATCGCCGGGCAAACCACATTCAGCCTGGGCCTGCTGATGAACGAGGGCAGCTTTGAGTTTTTCTACGATGGACATCTGGTCGGGCGGCTGACAGACACCACCCTTGCCGAACCGCATCAGGTGGGCCTGATGGCCGAAAGCGCCCCCACCGCCGGCAGCGAAGTAACCGCCCAGTTTCAGAATCTGGTCATTACGACCCCGCTGGACGATGCCCCTGCCCCGCAGAATCTGCTGAGCAGCGGCCAGACCGCCGTCGTGCAGGAACTCCAGCGCCACCGCCTGATCCCGGCGGAGGGCAGCATGGGGCTGGTGGTGCCGGAAAGTTTTGTGACATTCAACCGGCCCGGCGTCAACGAACTGCTGCTGGGCGGCAGCCAGACCTTCCGCACCTTTGCCCTGGGCACCACCATCACCTGGGAAATCAGCACGCCCAACCTGGCGGCAGGCTGTGGCCTGGTGCTGCGCAGCGACGACGAAGATCATTACCTGCTGGCGTACCTGGACCAGACCGGGGCCTACGGGCTGGCACAGCGGGAAGGCGATCATTTTGAGCCGGGCATCTATGGCGAAGGGCTGGCGCTGGCGGATGGCCCGCAGCGGCTGGTGGTCATCGGCCACGACGACGCGCTGATGTACTACATCAACGGGCAGTTGGTGGGCCGGCTGGAAAGCGCGGCCACAGCAGGCGCGATTGGCAACGCGGTCGTCAATTTTGACCCCACCATCACCTCCTGCCAGTTTCAGAATACCTGGGTCTGGAACTGGGGCACAGAAGACGCAGAATAAATCCATCTGCCGGGGCTTCGGCGTAAAGGTCTGTAATGGTCGTGGATGCTGCCAGCAGCGGGCAGCATCTGCCGTTTGCCTGTAGACTGGAAACTGACAGCCGGTGGATGAAAACAGACTGCCCTTATGACTCCTCTTGAAACTGCGATCCTGCGCACGGTTCTGTATGCGGATGTGTTCAATTTCCCGATGACCGTCGAGGAAATTCATCATTTCCTGATGCATGATGTCCCCGTCACCTGCGATCAGGTCCGAACCACCCTGCGCCGTTCCGCGCCGCTGCAAAAGCTGCTGATCACCAACCGCGACTATATCGCCTGTGCGCACCGCGCCGCCATCATTGATGAGCGCGCCCGCCGGGAACAGGCTTCACAAAAACTGTGGCCGCTGGCGGTGCTGTATGGCGCGTGGCTGGGGCGGCTGCCGTTTGTACGCATGGTGGCGATCACCGGGGCGCTGGCCATGCGCAACGCCGCCACCCCACAGGATGATCTGGATTATCTGCTGGTGACGACGGCCAACCGGGTATGGCTGGCGCGTGCCTTCGCCATTATCGTGGTGCGGCTGGTGCGGCTGCGCGGGGTCGTCATCTGCCCGAATTATGTGCTGGCAGAGGACAGGCTGGAACAGGAGCAGAAAGACCTGTTTATCGCGCATGAAATCGCCCAGATGATCCCTGTCTGCGGCCAGTCCCTGTACCAGCAGTTCCGGGCAGCCAACCAGTGGGCAGATGCGCACCTGCCCAACGCGGGCGCACCCTTCTATGCTGTGCCGGAGCAGGCCGCCAGCGGCCCCTGGGGCACGGTCAAAGGGCTGCTGGAACGGGCGCTGGGCGGCAGGCTGGGCGATCATCTGGAAGCATGGGAATACCGGCGCAAGCTGGTCCGCTTTGCCCCGGAAGCACAAACGCCGGGTTCCGCCGCAAAGCTGGATGAACACCGCGTCAAAGGCCATTTTAATGATTATGGCGCGCCCGTGCTGCGAAAGTACCAGCAGCGGCTGCACGATTATCAACTGGAGGATGCGCCGGTAACAATGGCGGGGGACTGAACAGGAATCAAAAAAGGGGCACAATCTGCTGCGCCCCTTTGTGATTGGTGCTTACATTATCCAGTTACTGAGCGTTCATGACGGCGCCGAGCGTATCGCAGGCCGGGCAGGTGCCATCCGGACGGAACATGGCATAGCCCCCCATCGGATCGGTGGCGGTGTAGAACGGAAAGTCCACATTCCACACGATCATCAGGCGGACGCGGCCGCTCTGGGCGGCGGCGGTTGCAGCCCCGGCCAGCCATGCGGCGTGTTCCTGAACGCTGGTATCGGATGCCCAGCCAAACGCCGCCGGGATCGCTGTGCTGAAGCCATCGCCGGAAAGATAACCCAGTTCGGTAAAGCAGACCTGCTTGCCCCCAAACGGATTATAACCGCGTGCCAGCATCGACCCGAAGTAGTAGGTCGGGTACTCGCCGCGCGGATCACCGCTGTTCTGGGTGGGCGGGATGATGCCTTCGTTGTAGTGCAGCCCGACACAATCCATATACTGAGCCGCGCCAGCCTGGGCCATCTGCTGCATAAACACGTCGTCGTTACAGCCGCCCGCGCCACAGCCCGCTGCGCCAAAGAAGCCGGTGGGGGCCGGTGCGCCGCTGATCACCAGTGTATTGGCGTTGGCAGATTTGATGGCGTTAAACGCGCTGGCCAGCATCTGGGTATAGGTGGCGCCGTTGATCGACCCGGCAGGCCATTCACGGTCAATATTTGGCTCGTTCCAGACCTCAATGGCATCTGCGCCCAGGGCCGCCACGCCGCCCAGGAACTTTGAATAACTGTCGAGGTAGGCGTTGAAGTCGCCCATCTGGGCCTTGTCGCCCTTAATGCCCAGCAGAATCTTGAAACCATTGGCCTTGGCCTGGTCAATGACCCCCTTGGCCTTGGATGGATCATCGCCCAGGTTATAGGCGACCTGTTCCTTGACCCAGGTCATCCCGGCACGACGCGCCAGGCTGACGGTGTTGCTGTTCAACTGGAGGACATGGCCGCCCAGTTCAAAGCTGCCGGTCGCCGCGCTGCCTGCCACCGGGTCAGGCAGATCAGAATCTGTATCCGGGGCCGGCGCAGCAGGGGCACTGGTTTCGACCTGGTCGCATACCGCCACATCTTCCAGATCAAAGCTGACTCGCGCCTGATAGACATCGCCGCGCAGGCTGGTAATGGTAAAGGTCCAGCCGAACCACACACGGCGGCCAAAATCACCTTCTTCCAGGGTGCGGCAGCCCACATCAATGCCGTTGACCCATTCCCGCTGCTCGAAACTGTAGGACTGAACAATGGTCAGATCGACAGAATGTTCTTCCTCAATCGCATCACGGGCGGTGGAAAACCCTAACCAGACGGGGTCGGTAGGTGTGGGGGTGGGGTCCTGGGCCAGTGCCGGGGCCGCAGAAAGCAGCAGCCCTGCCAGCAGCAGAATGCCCGTAGTTCCCGACCAGAATAAAAGTGCAACTTTACGCATTGCAGACTTCCTCGCCAATTTTCAGGTAATACGGAATAGGTGTAACCCAAAACAGCGCCTAAGGCTACCTGAAAAGCGGGATTTTTCCAAGCCGAAATGCCGCAGCGTAGGGTGAACGCCGTAATAGCAGCGAAAAAAAACACCCACCGCAAACGCGCATGGGTGGCAAAGCGATCTTCAGCAGGCTCAGGACGGCTGCGAATCCAGGTGACGCGCCACAGCTTCGCGCAGGAATGACAGCTTCTCGACCAGTTCGCGCTGGCCCTGCCGCCCCAGCAGTTTGCCCACAGAATCCATGATATCCAGCAGCGCCGGCCCAAACTGCGCCGCCCCTTCAGGGATCATGGCGAGGGCGTCCTCGTCGTTTTCTGTCGCCAGCAGATCATTCAGATAGCGCAGTTCTGGCTGCATATTCTGCTGAAGCATGCCGACAACCAGTTCGTAAATGTGTTTAAGACGGCCGCTGGCCTGAATATCGCCGCGTCGTTCCGCTTCCTGAATATTGGCGGCCAGCACGGCCATAAAGGTATCGTCGATCAGGTCGATATGCGCTTCCAGTTCCGCTTCGGGGTTCTGGCTGTTGACGATGACCTGCAGCAGGCCCGCCGCGCTCTGCAGGGCAAGCTGCGCCTGCTCATCGACGGCCTGGGTCAGTTCGAGCAGGCGGTTACGCAGTGCTTCCATGGACTGCCGTTCTGCTGCCGGCGCCTTGCTGGTGCGGGTGGTCAGCTCCTGGAAAAACTGGTAATCCAGCGCCGGACGCACCAGCCCCACCAGCGCCTGAAGCCGTTCGTCGTCGCCGCTGTACTGCACCGCCAGGTTCAGCAGATCATCAGGCTGCGGCTCGTCGCCCAGCGCCTCGATATCCTGCGCCACCATCTGCACCGTAGCCTCGCGCTGCTCTGCCAGGGCGCTCATCTGCTGGCCATAGCTGGAAATCTCCGCGGCCCGTTCCTGAATGGACATCAGGGCCTGGGCGGCCTGCTCCTGCCCTTCGGCGGCGGCACGCTGTAACAGCGAAAGCGCCGCATGGAAGAAATCCGCGCCGATTTTGTCATCGTTCTGGCGGATCATGTCATCCAGCCTGTCCGGCCCGGCCTGAAGCATTTCTTCAATCAGGCGGACGGTCTGGCGCTGGCCTTCGATCACCTCTTTGGTGATGCCATCCGCTTCCAGAATCTGTTCGGTCAGCCCCTGCAGGGTCAGGGCCTGGCGCGGCTGGAACATATAGCCCTTGAAGGACTCCTTCGGGATGCTGGCGGTCAGTTCCTTCAGCAGATCGCCCACAATACGATCCTGCTGATCTCTGGGCAGGTTCAGTTCCATCGGCACGAACGCGATCAGCAGTTCCTTGCTGGCATCATGATACAGCAGCGGCGCGGCCACGCTGCTCATCATGCCGCAGTTGCTGCAGCGCAGCACGTTCAGCCGCCCGCCCAGCAGGGCCGATTTCAGCTCGGGCTGGTGGGTCACATCAACGATATTTTCTATGGCCACGTCGTTAGGCTGGCCACAGTTCGGGCATTGAATAGTCATCCGGTTTGCCATCTTAAGCTCCAGGGAACAGGTCACGAAAAGGACATCAGAGTGGAAGGGTGAACAAAAAGGTCGATCCGGCGCCAGGGCTGCTTTCTACACGGACAGTCCCGCCGTGCGCCTCGATAATAGCCTTTGTCAGGTACAGGCCCAGCCCTGTGCCCTGTGTCTTGCGGCTGAGGGCGCCATCCACTCGATAAAAACGTTCAAAAATATGCTGTTGTTCGGCGGCACTGATGCCGACCCCTTCATCCCGCACAAAGACGGTCACGGCGGCGTTGCTGGCATAACCGCCGACCTCAATCGTACCACCATCCGGCGAATATTTAACCGCGTTGCTCAGCAGATTATCAAACACGCGCCGCAGTCGGGGTTCGTCCCCCTGAATCACGGGGTAATCCAGCGGAAAGGAGAGCTTAAAGGTGTGCTTTTCCGTCTGCACCTGAAAGCGCTCTACGGCCCGCGCTGCCACTTCGTCCAGCCGCACATCCCCCAGGTCGAGCTGCATCTTCCCGGCCTGAAGTTTGCTGGCGGCCAGCAGGTCCTCGATCAGTTTCGTCAGGCGATCCGCTTCGTCCTCGATCACTTCCAGTCCATCGCGGATCACTTTGGGGTCCCAACTGGCATCCTCGCGGCGCAGTGTCCCGGCATAGCCCTTGATGAGCGCCACCGGCGTCTTGAGTTCGTGCGAGATGCCGGAAATAAAGACGTTCTGCATCTCCTGGGCGCGCCGGAAGTTGGTGATGTCGCGCACGTTGGCGATGATATTCACCAGCCGTCCATCCAGGGCATACAGCGGCGCATACGTAATCGCGATGCTCAGCGTCAGCCCATCCAGGCGCACAATATCGCCTTCTGCATAAAATGTTTCCGGGGCGTCGTCTTCGGGGCGGCTGTAGGGCCAGCCTTCCAGAAAGGCATCCTGCAGGCTGTAAGGCGTCACCATGCTCCACATGATCACCTGCTCTTCATGGCAGCCAATCGCATCTGCGGCGCGCCAGCCCGTCATACGTTCCAGCGCGGGGTTAAACATCAGAATTTTACGGGTGGGGTCCAGAATCATGACGCCATCCGCGCTGTGACGCACAAAGGCTTCCAGCCGCTGGCGTTCGCGATTCACGCGCTCGTAAAGCTGGGCATTATGGACAGCAATGGCGGCCTGATCCGCAAAACTCTTAAGAATCTGCATGTCGTTGGGGGTCGTCACCCCCACATAATCGCGAAAGACGATCAGCAGGCCCACCGGTTCGCCCGCCATCACCAGCGGCATCGGGAAAAGCTGGCGTAACTGCGGGTCGATCAGTTCCGCCATACGCTGCAAATTCTGCTCCAGGTCTGTAAAATCCAGCCCTTCGCTGACCCCCACCACCAGCTCCGCCAGATGCTGGTCGAGTTCCGGCACCTTGTCCGCATTGATGTTGAGGATAGCGCGGATGCTGTACTCCTCTGTGGTCGGGTTGCGCAGGGCGATAAACCCTACCCCATGCCCGGCCAGCATCGCCACCGACGCCTTAAGAACGAGCTTAAGCACCTCGCTCAGGTCAAGCTGAGCGGTCATGGCGCGGATAATCTCAAGAAGCAGATCGCGCTGGCGGACTCGGTAATCAGGTAGGAGCAGCATAATGCTGAGATTGTAGCACGTTCTAATATAAGATGGAACTTGGGGGCCGGAATTCTGTTATTATTCTAACAGCGGCACCAGCCCGCCCCGGGTGTGCACCAGCGCCGCCGCGCCAATGATGCTGACATCCTCGCCAAGCGCCGCCATTTCGATGCGCAGCCGGTCTGTATAACCCTCGTAAATCACACTTTTGCGCATCGCTTCGCGCATGGGGTCGAACAGCAGACTGCCCAGTTTGCTCACGCCGCCGCCAATGACGAGTATCTCCGGGTTGAACAGGTGCAGCAGGCTGGTCAGTCCCAGGCCGATCACGTGCCCGGCACGCTGCACAATGGCGGTGGCCAGCGGGTCGCCCTGCATGGCGGCCTGCCCGACGATTTTGCTGTCCAGGCGGCTCAGATCGCCCTCGACCATCGCCATCATCACGGAATCCGCCCCCTGAGCGATGCGCTCCCGCGCCTGACGGGCCAGCGCCGGGCCTGCCGCCACCTGCTCGAACCGCCATGTCTGATCGTCAATAATCATCACCATATGGCCGATTTCCGCCGCCAGCCCGCCATGCCCCAGCAGCAGGCGGCCATCAATCAGCACACCGCCGCCAATACCCGTGCTGAGGGTGACGTAGATGGCATGACGGCATCCGCGCGCGGCCCCGCGTGCCACTTCCGCCAGCACCGCAACATTGGCATCGTTGCCGACATAGACCGGCACCTCAAAGGCGTCGCGCAGGCGCTCTGCCAGCGGGACATGATGCCAGCCGGGCAGATTCGGCGGCGCCAGCACCACCCCCGTGGCCGGGTCCAGCGGGCCGGGCGACGACACGCCGATGCCAGTTATAGCGGTGTCCTGCGGCCAGACGACGCGGATCAGATCAATCATCCGCTGGATGACAGCATCCGGCCCTTCGTGGCCCAGAGTCAGGGTTTCATCACGTTCAAGAATAGTCAGCGCGTCATCGAGCCGGGCAGCACGAATGCGCGTCCCGCCCAGGTCAACCCCAAGAATCATTGTTGTCCTCTGTCTGGTGGTTCATGATCTTCTGTGCTTGTACCACATGCAGGCTGTTGTTAAAATGTATAGAACAAATCAACCGAAATAAGCGCCCACATTGTAACGCAGGAACAATCACATGGCGAAAGTCACGCCCTTGCGCCAGCAGTATCTGGACATTAAGGCCGAATATCCCGACTGCATTCTGTTTTTCCGGCTCGGTGATTTTTACGAAACGTTCGATGAGGATGCCGAAACCGCCTCGCGCGAACTGGACATCACCCTGACGAGCCGCCCCACCAGCCCCGGCGATAACCGGTCGCGCATCCCCATGGCCGGGGTGCCGCATCACGCGCTGGAAAATTACATCGCCCGGCTGATCGAACGCGGCTATCATGTGGCGGTGTGCGACCAGATTGGCGATGTGACCGGACGCGGCCCGGTGGAACGGGCGGTCACCCGCGTCATTACACCCGGCACGGTGATCGAACCGGAACTGCTGCAGGAAAAGAAGGCGAGTTATCTGCTGGCGCTGCTGCCTGTCGGCAATGTCGAAACCGGGGACTGGCACAAGGCCGGGCTGGCCTATGCAGACATTACCACCGGGGAATTCGCCGTCACCCAGATGGAGGGCGAGAATACCGGCATTCTGGTACTGGAAGAACTGGCACGGCTGAACCCGCGTGAGGTCATCATGCCGCAAAGCTGGGTCGAACGCGGCGTCACCCTGCCGGAGGGCATCCACCTCAGCCCGGTGGCAGACTGGCGCTTTGACCCTGGCACCGCAGAACAAACCCTGCTGGATCATTTCCGCGTTAAAACGCTGGATGGCTTTGGCCTGCGCGACCTGCCCTGCAGCGTCTGTGCCGCCGGGGCGATTCTGTATTACCTGCGCGAAACACAGCGCAACAGCCTCGCCCAGCTTACGGGTATCCGCGCCTACAGCACCGCCAGCTTTATGGTGCTGGATCAGTTCACGCGGCGCAACCTGGAACTGACGGAAACGATTCGTGGGCGCAGCACACGCGGCAGCCTGCTGGATATTCTCGACCGCACCGTAACCGCCATGGGGGCGCGCCTGCTGCGCACCTGGATCAACCAGCCGCTGCTGGAAATCGACCGGCTGAATGCCCGCCTGGATGCGGTTGAGGCGCTCAACGGCGACGCGGCGGTGCGCGAGGAACTGCACGACGCGCTGCGCAGCGTTTCGGATATCGAACGTCTGACCAACCGCCTGCTGATCGGCAAGGCCGGGCCGCGTGATCTGCTGGCGCTGCGCGACAGCCTGGGCGCCATCCCGCAGATCAAGACGCTCATCGAACCGCTGCCGGCCCTCAAGGCGCTGCACAACCGACTCGACCCCTGCCCGGAAGCCTACGATCATATCTGCCGCGCCGTTACGGACGATCCGCCAGCCACCCTGAACAATATCGGCGTGATCCGGCCCGGTTATGCCCAGGAGCTGGATGATATTCTGGCACGCACCCGCGATGCCCGCGAATGGATCGCCAATCTGGAAGAAGTCGAGCGCAAGCGCACCGGCCTGCCCAAGCTGAAGGTCAGTTATAACAAGGTGTTCGGCTACTATATCGAAGTCAGCCGGGCACAGTCGGATAACGTGCCGGATGATTACATCCGCAAGCAGACGCTGGTCAATGCAGAGCGTTTTATTACCCCGGAACTGAAGGAATACGAGACGCTGGTGCTGAGCGCTGAGGAACAGATTCTGGAAGCAGAACGGCGGCTGTTCGCGCAGCTTTGCCAGGACCTGGGCCAGCTTGCCCGCCAGTTGATCCAGACCGCCCGCGCCATCGCCCATCTGGATGCCTTCCGTTCGCTGGCAGAAGTCGCCGTGCGCGAAGGCTACACCCGCCCCACCCTCACCCCGGATGATGTGCTGGTAATCCGCGATGGACGGCATCCGGTGGTCGAAAAGCTGCTGGACAGCGGCACGCGCTATGTCCCCAACGACACCCATTTTGACTCTGCGGCGCGCATCCACATCATCACCGGGCCGAACATGTCCGGCAAATCGACCTACATCCGGCAGGTGGCGCTCATCACCCTGATGGCGCAGATTGGCAGCTTTGTGCCAGCCGACGAAGCCATCATCGGCCTGGTGGATCGCATCTTCGCCCGCATCGGCGCGCAGGACGAGATTCACGCCGGGCACAGCACGTTTATGGTGGAAATGGTGGAAACCGCGCGTATCCTTTCCGGCAGCACCAGCCACAGCCTGATTATTCTGGATGAAGTCGGGCGCGGCACCTCCACCTATGATGGGCTGGCGATTGCCCGGGCCGTGATTGAATACATCCACAACAACCCACGCCTGAACTGCCGCACACTGTTCGCCACGCATTATCACGAACTGACGGAACTGCCGGCCATCCTGCCGCGCACCCAGAACTTCAACGTGGCGGTGGCCGAAGAAGGCGACGAAATTGTCTTTCTGCACCGGGTAGCACCGGGGGGCGCAGACCGCAGCTACGGCGTGCATGTGGCCCAGCTTGCCGGTATGCCGCGCCCGGTGGTGGAACGCGCGCGCGAACTGCTGGCCCAACTGGAAGAAAGCGGCAGCAACTTCAAGCTGCCTGCCAACAATCATCACGAGCCAGCTCCAACAAACGGCCCGGCCCAGTTGAGCCTGTTCGACGTTGGCCCGCACCCGGCGCTGCAGGCCATCCAGCAGATGGCGGTTGATGAACTCAGCCCGCTGGAAGCCCTGACCAAGCTGTACGAACTCAAGCGGCTGGCGGCGCAGTAAGTACTGGTCATGTGCCCGATTTTCACCTGTGCCAGGACGTGGCATAATCGGGGCATTGACCACCAACAGACAGGCCACCCTCATGACCCACACTGCTGCGGATTATTTCTGCTCTACGCTGTCTCGCGATGCTCACGAACCGCTGTACGGCTCTGCGCCGGAAAAACGTGTCTGGCTGCTGCTGGAATATGACCAGCCCTGGGGCGCGAAGGCTTTCCCGGAAAGCACCCTGCCGCAGGCCGTCAAAGCCCATCTGGATGCTCATCTGACCCGCATCCCCGGTTCCAGCATTCTGATGCTGCGCCAGCCGGGTCAGCAGCGCGAGGGGAAAATCGCCTTTTTTGTCGCAGTTGCCGATGAAACCGCGCCGCGTCTGTATGCCTATACCCTATCGGCCTATACCGACCTGCTGGACCTCGACCTGGAGGCCATGATCGCAGGTGATCCGATCTTCGGCGCCAGCCTGACCACAGAGCCGCTGTATCTGGTGTGCACCAACGGCCGGCGGGACCGCTGCTGCTCGCTGTATGGCATCGACATCTACCGCGAACTGCAAAACCAGGTTGGCGAATATGCCTGGCAGTGTTCGCACCTGGGCGGGCATCGCTTCGCGCCGAACCTGCTGGCTTTCCCGCATGGACTGTGTTATGGCCGTTTCCAGCCGCAGCACGTCGCCACCATCACGCAGACCTACCGCGAAGGCCATCTGCTGCGCGATTACCTGCGTGGGCGGGTCTGCTACCCGGCCCCGGTGCAGGCGGCGGATTATCTGCTGCGCCAGCAGCACGACCTCAGCCGCATCGACGCGCTAAAGCTGGTCGAATCAACGGCTGTTGCGCCGGATCAGTGGGCCATGAAGTTTATGGTCAACGGGGAAAAACATAACATCCGCCTGGAGAAATTCACGACGGATGTTGAAATTTATACAAGCTGCTTTGATGATAAAACGGCGTTCGTCAGCGACTACCGCCTGATTTAGCGGCGTCAGTCTCCGCTGGCGGCCAGCGTGGGCGAAACAGCCTCCGGACGCGGTTCCGGGATGATCACTTCTTCGGCGCTGAGGATGCCTTCCGAAACCAGCACGCGCTCGAACGCGACAATCGCCACCTCGATCATGTGCAGGTCGGGCTGGCGCGTGGTCAGGTGCTGCAGGGCCAGGTTGGGCCTGACCATCGCGCGCACCAGCGGCCGGTGCATATTGCGAGCGGAAAACTGAATCACTTCGTAGGCGATGCCGGCAATCACCGGGATCAGCACCACACGCGACAGGATGAGCAGCGGCAGCGGCGGACGCCCCAGCAGCGAAAAGACCAGCACGCTGACGAAAGCCACCGTCAGCAGGAAGGCCGTACCGCAGCGCGGGTGCTCAATCGGGAACTGAGCCACAATTTCCGGCTTGAGATCGGCCCCGGCTTCATAGGCGTTGATGGTCTTGTGTTCTGCGCCATGATACCCGAACAGGCGCTTGACATCCGGGATGCGG
Organism: uncultured Anaerolineaceae bacterium; assembly: GCA_964593565.1. Lineage (GTDB taxonomy): Bacteria > Chloroflexota > Anaerolineae > Aggregatilineales > Phototrophicaceae. Next base: position 93,167 of record CAZQIY010000005.1, on the reverse strand, counting down.
CCAATGGCCCAGATATAGCCGATCAGCAGCGTGATCTGAATCGCGCCTTCGATCAGGTTGACGAGAAAGGCATTGAATCCCACCGGCGCAGAGCCATCTGGCGTCAGCCCCAGCAGATTGCCAATGCCTGCCGCGCCCAGCGTGGGCAGCAGGAAGAACAGGCCAATGCCCAGCAGCAGCGAGAAGCCCAGCGTGGCCCAGCCGATAGGCCCGTTAAAATCGATCTCTTCATCCTCACCGACGGCCACATCTGCGGCCCACATCAGTGCCCGCGTCCCCAGGCCCAGCGCATCCCACAGGCCGACCACGCCGCGCACAAAGGGCGTCTTAATAATGCGCCCCCGGTACAGGGTGCGGCTGAGGGGCGTCTCGTGGGTGATAATCTCGCCTTTTGGGTTGCGGACAGCGACGGCCGCCGAATGCGCGCCGCGCATCATGACCCCCTCGATCACGGCCTGGCCGCCATAATTAAATTTCATTTCGCGCCGGGGCTTCTGATTTTCCATTGGCTTACTAAAATCTCCTACTCAAATACCAACTGCGTTTGACTTTGCACTTCCATGACCTGTGGGGTCTGGCTGGCGGGCTGCACCAGCAGCGACACCGGCCCACCCACCGCGCAGCCATCTACAGGGTTACACCGCGCTGCTGGCAGCGTGAGTGTATAGCGGTTGTTGTCGTCGGGTTGTAACATGCTGATGTTACCATATTGATCGACAAGGTGCGCTTTTTCTGCGGTGGCGTTAATCTGCACCTGCACCGGCGTCTCCGTCCTCGCCCACAGCACCAGTGTTTCGTGCTGGTCGTGGTGGGTCATGCGCACCACGTCAAGCTGATCGGTGTGTGCGCGCCCAATCTGGCGGATGCCGTCAAAATAGCGAATGACGGTCTGCCACGCGGCAAACGCCGGGCGGGGTGATTGGTCCGCCGGGCTGAGAATGCCGAAGGATTCGCCCCCCGGCGGAAGCTGCTGATCGTACAGCTTGTATACCGCCATACGCTCTGCGCCCGCCGACAGCCCCAGCGCCCCGGCCTGCACCAGAAAAGCCGCCTGCTGTTCCAGGTCCAGCTGGTACACCGGGCGCTGCACCGGCCACTGTGGGTCATCCGTTGGCGCGGCATTGGTCTCGTTGATCCAGATCGCCTTGTCCTGCAAGCCGTAGCTATCCAGCAGCTGACGCGCTTCGATAGTAATATCATATATCGTATCGGTGCGGAAATATATGTGTAAACTGAACACGTCAAAAAAATGATTGCTGGCGGCGGCTTCCGGGTCTGTGGTGATGTGTTCCAGCAGGCGATCCATATACAGCCGCTGCCCGGTGTTGACATCGTGCCAGTAGGTAGTCCCCGCCAGATGAATCACAGCGGCCGGGTTGGCATCGTGCGCGGCCAGGTACGCGACCCTGAGCAGGCGGGCATAATCCTCGACATCGCCTTCAAACTCGAAGCCGTAAGTCTGGCGCGAAATATCCGGCTCGTTCCAGATTATAAAATGCCGCACCCCCCGGCTGGCATAATAGCTCACTGCACGGCGGACAAAATTCGCCCACACGTTTTCCGGGTCATCAACGGGCAGATGCAGCCCGCGCGGCACGCCCGGCCCCGGGGTGCCATCGGTGGCCCATGCGGGCGTGTTTTTCAGCAGCGCCACCACATCGCGATTGCACTGGTTGGCGGCCTTCAGCCAGCGGTCATCCACGTTGAGGGTGTGCCAGTCCTCCGGGCCACTGGGCTGGTGCTGTGACCAGTCAAAGATGATGCGCTCCCACCCGGCGTTCAGGTCGCAGGTGAGTTCCGGAAACCAGAATCCCTCCACCACGCCAAAGCGGCTGCCAGACTGTGCACTGACCGGCGGCGACAGCATCACCAGCACAATCGCCAGCAGGCAGGACAAAAAAATGCTCGGATGAATTAATCGTTTATGCTTCATCGCACGAACTGAAATCGCCTGAAAGGAGTCTGTTCTTCTGGTCTTATGCGGTGCCATTTTCGCTTTCTGAAAAGCGGATGTCCTGCACATTGAGCTGGAGGGTGCGGCGGCCATTCCACTCATTAATCTCCAGTTGATAGGCCAGATCGACCCGCCCTGGCAGGTGCGCGGCCCATTCGCCCAGGCCAAAACCAATGGCATCCAGCGGCGGGCGGCCTGCACGCGCCACCTTGAGCTTGAGATGGCGGCCCTCCTTGCCCACCAGCCGCCATTCCAGAATATAGGCACTGGGCATCATAAAAACCGGCGCTGCGTTCATAAAGCCGGTCGGTTCCAGCAGTTGAAGATCGCTGCACAATTCTTCAGAGCATTGGTTGGCGTCCACCTGGGCATCAATGTCGAGTGTGGGCTTCAGGTCCTGCCCGTCCAGCGTTTCACGCGCCAGTGAGGTCAGACGGTTCATCAGCGCGGAGATATTCTGGTTGGTCACAGTAAAGCCTGCCGCCTGAGCATGGCCGCCATGCCGCACCAGCAGATCCGCGCACTGATCAAGCGCCTGAGTAATATCGAACTGGGGGATGCTGCGGCAGGAAGCGCGGCTTTCGTCCTCGCCCTGCTCCATCACCACCGCCGGGCGATAATATTCCTCGACCAGACGCCCCGCCACCAACCCGACAATACCCGGTTGGAAGCCGCGATCCGCAGCGAAAATGAGGGGCACATCCGGGCGCTGTTCCAGCTCCAGCCGTTCGCGGATCATATCCTGCGCGGCGCGGGTCAGGTCCTGCCGCTGGGTGTTCAGCGTGTGCAGTTCCTGCGCCAGACGGGTGGCCTGGGCCGGGTCTGGCGAAGCCAGCAGATGATAGGCGGTCATGGCACTGCCCAGACGCCCCGCAGCATTGATGCGCGGCCCCAGCATATAGCCAATCGTCATGGCGGTGACTTTGCCGGGTTCGGTGCCAGCCACCTCCAGCAAAGCGCGGATGCCGGGCCTGCGGGCCTGATTAATCTTTTCCAGGCCGCGCCGCACCAGCGCCCGGTTTTCCATCCGATTGAGGGGTGCCAGGTCTGCGACTGTGCCAATCGCCACCAGATCAAGCAGATCATCTTCTTCGATTGGGGGGCGGGTGCGGTCCATATTGGCGGAAACACGCAGCAGCGCCTGCGCCAGTTTATAAGCCACCCCCACCCCGGCCAGCATATCTTCGGGATATTTGCAGTCGATCTGCTTGGGGTTGATCACCGCCAGCGCGTTGGGAATTTCCGGGCCGATGGAGTGATGATCGGTAATAATGATGTCCAGCCCTTCGGCTTTGCCGTCTTCCACATCCTCGACAGACCGGATGCCGCAGTCGACGGTAATAATCAGCCTGGCCCCGCCCCGCGCCAGCTTGCGCAGCGCCTTACTGTTCAGGCCATAGCCCTCGTCGACGCGGTGCGGAATATAGGGCTTGACCACCGCCCCCAATGCGCGCAGGGTCTGCATCAGCAGCGCCGTAGACGTGACACCGTCCGCGTCAAAGTCGCCATAAACAATGATCGGTTCCTGTTTTTTGATGGCGCGACGAATACGCGCAACCGCCTCGTTTATCCCTTTCATGAGAAAGGGGTTGGTTTCGACGGCACGATCATATAAAAATTTAGAGGCCTCGGTCGGGTCGATCAGACCGCGATTGTACAGCACCTGGGCCAGAACCGGGTTGATCTGGCGGTACTGCCGCAGCAGATGATCCGGCGCTGGCGCCGCAATAACCCATTTTTTGGAAGGAATAGACATACAATACCGAACAATCTACAATAGCAAATTCGTTCTTAGATACTATCACGCCACAGCCGCTGTACACAAGCACCTCCTTGTACCGGCGGCGGGCAGCAGCCAGTGCCGGAGGAAACCCCATGGCCGAGATCGTTTTTATGGGCACGCCGGATTTTGCAATCCCTGTACTGCGGGCACTGATCGAACACCATACCGTGATCGGCGTCGTCACCCAGCCAGACCGCCCCGCAGGCCGCAGCCGCCAGGTGCAGGCGTCGCCCGTCAAGACCCTGGCCCTGGCCCACAATATCCCGGTCTTCCAGCCGGAAAGGCTGCGGCGGCCAGAAGCGATGGACACGCTGAAACAGTGGCAGCCTCAGGTGTATGTCGTGGCGGCCTTCGGGCAGATTCTGCCGCAGACCGTGCTGGATATCCCGCCGCACGGGTCGATCAACGTACATGCCTCGCTGCTGCCGCGCTGGCGCGGGGCCGCACCCATCCAGGCCGCCATCCGCGCCGGAGATGCCGAAACGGGCATTACCATCATGAAAATGGATGCCGGGCTGGATACCGGGCCGATCCTGTCGCAGCGGGCGACAGCCATCACGCCGGATGAAACGGGCCAGTCGCTGCATGATAAGCTGGCGGTGCTGGGCGCAGAACTACTGATCGATACGCTGCCGGGCTATCTTGGCGGCAGCATCACGCCCCAGCCCCAGGATGACGCGCTGGCTACCTATGCCCCGACCATCAAAAAAGAGGAAGGAAGCATCGACTGGTCGCAGCCTGCGGAAACTATCGAACGGCTGATCCGCGCGTTTACGCCCTGGCCGGGCACCGCGACCACATGGCACGGGCAAACGCTCAAGATTCTGGCGGCGCAGGCTGGCCCTGGCACGGCGGACCCCGGACAGGTGGTGCAGCGCGATGGGCGAATCGCTGTCGGAACAGGCGCAGGACTGCTGTACCCCACCCGGGTGCAGATGGCAGGGCGCAGCGCGCTGACGATAGAAGAATTTGTTCGAGGCCGCCCGGAGCTGATTAAGTCGGTGTTGGGGTCGTAACCGGAATCGGCCCGGCGGTGGCTGCGCGCGTTTCGAAAACCGGGCGCAGGCTTCCGATCAGGTCTGCCGAAGTATGCACCTCCCGGCCACAGTCCAGCAGCAGATACTGCCCCGCGCTTTTCGGGAAGGCATGGGTATAGCTGGCAAGCCGAAGCTGCTGTGACCCCACCTGACCATAGCCGCCCTTGACGCCAATGTGCCCGGCCACCAGCACGCGCTGTTCGTAGGGACTGACTTTTGACACGTAGTTCAGGAAATTTTTAATCGTGCTCAGATAATTGGTGTTGCCATCCATTTCGTTCTGCGAAAACAGCGTGTTCCACAGCAGATCAAAATCTGTGTTCTGCCCGGATAAAAACAGTACGCGCAGCAGATCGTTATAACGCGGGTCCTCTGGCCCGCTGACGGCCAGGAAACGCTTTGCCTGTTCTTCGTAAGAAATGCCGGTGAAGTGGGCATAGCCCCGCCGCAGGCTTTCGACATCGTAATTATTCAGTTCGTGGTCCGCAGTCGCCACGATTTTGAAATGGTCGATTTTCATCAGACGCTCGAACAGCGCCACAGACCCGACAGCGGACGAGGCCCCGGCATGGGTCAGCATCACACCGGCGCGAGTGCGCACGAAAAACGGCAGCGACGCCAGAAATTCAATGATGTTGCGGCGGCGAAACAGCGAATGATAGTACTGATCGAGGCGGGTCAGGGCCGCTTCAAAACGCGGGGTATACTGTACGGAGCCTTTCGCCAGAGAAAGACCATAAATGTGAGGGAGTTCGTGGTTGCCCAGCAGCATAATGACGGTATCTGAGCCAAATTCTGCCTGCATTGCCATCATATCAAGCAGCATTTCCAGGCTGGAATCGGTCTCCTCCGTACCTTCGCTGTGGATCAGATCACCGCAGATCACAAAACGATCAATCTCGCCCCGGCGATGTGCCTCCAGAAACCGATCTCGCAGGACACAGTAGACATCCCATGCACCGTGCAGGTCGGTAACCACCATTGCAACGCCACTGTCGAGATCAACCACACGTCGAGACATGCACTCTCTCCTCAATGAAAAAGGGGTGGGTGTGTGCACCCACCCCCACGGTCGAGCGGGTGAACTTAATAACCGAGTACTGCTACTACGGATTTCACCGCATCGGCACTATGATCGAGCATTGCCTTTTCTTCGTCGTTCAACTGCATTTCGATGACACGCTCTACCCCTGCGGCGCCCAGCACCGCCGGCACACCGACATACAGCCCATCGTAACCATACTCGCCGTTCAGGTACACAGCGGACGGAATGACCCGTTTCTGATCCTTCAGGACAGCTTCCACCATCTCTACACTGCCTGCCGCCGGGGCATAATAGCCACTGTACCCCAGCAGCCCGACGATTTCGCCACCGCCCTTGCGGGTGCGGTCCACAATCGCCTCCAGCCGATCTTCCGGGATCAGCTCTCGAACCGGAATGCCGGCCACAGATGTATGCCGCAGCAGCGGAACCATTGTATCGCCATGACCGCCGAGCACAATCCCGTGCACATCGCGCACGCTGACGCCCAGTTCCATGGCAATAAAGGCCTTGTAACGGGCGGTATCCAGCGCCCCGGCCTGCCCGATCACCCGCTGCGAGGGAAAACCGCTTTCCTCAAGTACCACATGACACATGGCGTCCAGCGGGTTAGAAACCACAATCAGGACGGCATCCGGCGAAAACTGCGCGACCTGGCGAGAGACTTCGCCAACAATATTCTGGTTGGTCTTCACCAGTTCGTCGCGGCTCGGGTACTGGCCTGTCACCGGGTCCTTCTTGCGCGGGACCCCGGCGGTAATGACGACGACATCTGAACCGGCGGACAGATCGTAATCCTTGGTGCCAACGATGTTCAGATCAAAGTCCATCACCGGTCCGGATTCCAGCAGGTCAAGCGCTTTGCCCTTGGCCGCGCCTTCGACGATATCCACCAGCACCACATCGGCCAGTTCTTTTGACGCGATCCAGTGGGCGCATGTTGCGCCAACATTACCCGCGCCAATGATGGTGACTTTTTTTCGAGCCATTTCAACCTCTATCTTAATTCGGATGGATAAATCAGACAATAGACGGCCCTGCGGCCGCATAAAAGCTTACGAGAAATGCCTGAGCAGCGTCAGGTGCTGCTGGATTCCGAATTTTGCAGCAGAAACGGCACATCCAGCAACTTTACTCACCCGGGCTTGCATGTAACTTGCATCTGGGCAGTTTACACTCAAAAGACAGGGGGTTTTGTGCCCCCTGTCCCGGTTATTTCGCTCTACCTCAGGTAAACTGGCCTGCGCCTTACCCGGAAATCGCGTATTGGCGGCGCGATTATAGCACAACTTGTGGCCGGGTTCTAAGACACAGCTTCGGGCGCCTTCGGCCCGGCGGCCAGCACCTCTTCATCTGCCTGGCTGGCGAAACGCTCGAAGTTTTTGACAAACCGCGCTGCCAGTTCGAGCGCCTTGGCCCGGTAAGCATCGGCATCGCTCCAGGACGAGGCAGGATCGAGCAGGTTATCCGGCACACCCGGCACATGCCTGGGGATGTGCAGGCCGAAGTACGGTTCTTCCACAAATTCGGCATCGCGCAGCTCGCCATTAAGGGCGGCGTTGACCATGCGGCGGGTGTATTTCAGCGGCATACGCTCGCCCCGGCCGTTCCAGCCGGTGTTGATGAGCCAGACGTCCGACCCGTGCTTTTCGATTTTCTCGGCCAGCAGGCGGGCATAGACAGTGGGATGCAGCGGCATAAACGGTGCCCCAAAGCAGGCGCTGAAGGTCGCGGTGGGTTCAGTGACGCCGCGTTCCGTCCCGGCAACCTTGGCGGTGTAGCCGCTGATGAAGTGATACTGAGCCTGCTCCGGCGTCAGTTTGCTGATCGGCGGCAGCACCCCAAAGGCATCCGCCGTCAGGAAGATGATATTGTCCGGATGCCCGCCCATACCGGTGGGGCTGGCGTTGGGAATATAGCTGATCGGGTAGGATGCCCGTGTGTTTTCCGTAAAGCGTGCGCTGGTGAAATCCGGCGAACGATCCTCGTGTTTCAGGCGGACATTTTCCAGAATGGTGCCGAACATCTGGGTCGTGGCATAAATCTCCGGTTCGCCTTCGGGGTCGATGTTGATCACCTTGGCATAGCAGCCCCCCTCGAAGTTGAATACGCCATCTTCGCTCCAGCCGTGCTCATCGTCGCCGATGAGGATGCGGGACTGATCTGCGCTGAGGGTGGTCTTGCCGGTGCCGCTGAGGCCGAAGAAAACGGCGGTGTCGCCATCGTGCCCCATGTTGGCAGAGCAGTGCATGGGCAGCACGCCCTTCTGCGGCAGGATGTAATTCATCACAGAGAAGATGCCCTTCTTGACCTCGCCGGAGTAGCGCGTACCGACAATGACAATGATTTTCTTGCCGATGTCGATGCCGATAAACGTACCGGTGCGGGTGCCATCCTCATAGGGCCGGGCAACCAGGCTGGGCGCGGCAATGACCGTCCATTCCGGCACATGGCTGGCCAGTTCTTCCGGCGTGGGGCGCAGGAACATGTTCCAGGAGAAAATGGCATGATAGGCCGCTTCGCTGACGACCCGGATCGGCATGCGGTATGTGGGGTCCGTGCCGACAAACAGGTCCATCACGAAGATATCCTGCTGCTGTTCCAGGTGGAACCGCGCACGATCCAGCATATGATCGAACAATTCCTGCGTGCAGGACTGGTTGACTTCGCCCCACCAGATTTTATCCTTCGAGGACGGCTCCTCGACAAAGAACTTATCTTTCGGGCTGCGGCCTGTGTACTGGCCAGTGAGAACACGCAGTGCGCCTGTATTAGTCAGGTGCGCTTCGTTGAGTTTAAGCGCATATTCGTAAATCTCTGCCGGGTTCAGGTTCCAGTGAACGAGGTTATAACCCTCAAACGTTTCGATACCATATTCCTGCAGACCCACCGGGCTGTGAGGATGAACAACCGTTGGGAGTGGCATAGTACCTCCTTGTACTTTTAACGATAAGTTGCAGATTGCCCAGAAAGAAGGAATTCTTTGGATGGTCTTTATTCTTACGTTATTGTACCGGTTATGCCTGTGGGCCTATTATGGCATAAATCCTGCTTTATCACGCAGTTTATCATGTTCTGTTTATATGCTTTGCGGCCAAAGCAACTGCGGTGGGCGTATCAGGGTTGACGCTTTCCGTGCAAAACGGCACAATTAAACTAGCAGGGTCCGTGCGCAGCAAACAGGCGTTCAGCACGGCCTGATCTGCCCTGATAGCGGGCATGGTGCATTCAGGAAGTCATTATCACACACCAGGGAGCGTACATTCAGTGACTGACCAGCCTTCCAGAGCATTACAGTTTGGCCTGGCGTTTATCGCCGGGATTGGCCTTACCCTGATGGTGGTGGTTGCCGGGGTGGCCGTTGTGGATACCTCCGCCAGCAGCGCCTCGCTGGGTCTGTGGTTTGCCATCGGCACGGCAATGCTGATCAGCGGCATTATCGCATGGTTTATCGTCGTCCGGCCGCATAAACACTTTGATGACATCAATGTCCCCTTGTATCATGGCCACGAGCATGACGACGAGCACGAGGCACACCCCGAAGGCGAAACTACGCTGGCCGAACAGCACTGATGACCGCCATCCCCCCGCGCCTGCCGGTTACGGACCTGTTCAGGGGGGCTGTGCTGTCCATCAGCGGCGCCTGTCTGCTGGCCCGTGATGTGCCGCCGGGCGTGCAGTCTGTGGCGCAGGGGGACCTGCGGATCCGCTATGGGGTGCAGTACCTGGGCAAGCCGCATCTGTCGATTGTGCCAGAGCTGGTGGCGCTGGATTATGGCGAGATGCTGATCGGAGAAACTGCGTGGGATTTTCTGCTGCATCGCAGCAACCTGCACCCCCGCGCCGAAGTGTTCGGTTATCGCAACGACGGCACCGAGGATATGGTGGTGGTCAAGCGGCTTGATCTGGCACAGCCGATTCAGGTGCTGATCTATACCGAGGATAAATCCCGGCAGCCTGTCGCGCGGGTGACGGCGCTGATCGCGTCGCAGACGGATGACCTGCCCCCGCGCCTGGTTAAGTATCTGCCCTGTTACGATTCGCTGGAGGCCTGGCAGCAGCATGACGGATGACCTGAATACGATCTTTGACGATACCTGGCCGGATAACCATCGTTCCGGCTTTATCGCAGTGGTGGGGCGGCCCAACGTGGGTAAATCCACCCTTATGAACACCGTGCTCGGTCAGAAAATCGCGATTGTCACGCCCAGACCGCAAACCACACAGCGGCAGCAGCTTGGCATTCATACCGGGCCAGCCAGCCAGATGATCTTTGTGGATACACCCGGCCTGCACAACCCACAGCACAAGCTGGGTCAGTTCATGGTGAAGGCTGCCGAAGACGCGCTGCGCGACGCCGATGTAATCCTGTGGGTGCTGGATGTGTCCGTCATGCCCACCACCGCCGACCAGCGCATTGCCGAAACGATCCAGCGGCTGGTGCAGGAAACGCCGGTGGTACTGGCCCTCAATAAGGCGGACCTGCTGGATGAAGCACAGCAGGAAGCCCATACCGCCGCCTATGAAGCCCTGGTCCCCTACACCACTGCCCTGCTGGTCAGCGCCCTGAACGGCGATGGTGTGCCGGAACTGGTCGGCACACTGACCGACTTGCTGCCAGAAGGACCGCGTTATTACCCGGCGGATCAGGTCAGCGAAGTGAACATGCGCTTTATCGCCGCAGAGGTGGTCCGCGAGAAGATCATGCTGGCGACAGAGCAGGAGATTCCGCACGCGGTGGCGGTGGAAATTGTGGAATACAAAGAACGCTCTGAGGATATGACCTACATCAGCGCCGTGATCTATGTCGAGCGCGATTCGCAGAAGGGCATCATCATTGGCAAGGGCGGCGGCATGATTAAACAGATTGGCCAGGAAGCCCGCACCGAACTGCAAACCATGCTGGGAACGCAGGTGTACCTCGATTTACAGGTGAAGGTGCTTAAAAACTGGCGCAGCGATGACCGGCTGATGCGGCGGCTGGGCTATCGCATCCCTAAGGATTAGCCGACAGATAGGCGCGGCTTTCCTCCACATCCGCCCCAATCTGCGCGATCAGCGCCTCCACACTCTCGAACCGGGCCTCATCGCGCAGGCGTTTCTCAAACGTCACGGTAAGCTGCTGGCCATAGATTTCGCGGTTAAAATCGAGGATGTACGGCTCGACAGTAACCGCCACCTCGCCCGATTCAAATTGTGGGCGAATGCCGACATTGGTCGCCGCCATAAGCCGCTTGCCCTCCAGCGTTACCCAACTTGCATAGATGCCGTTGGCAGGGATCACCTGCTCATCCCACAGGGCCAGGTTCGCCGTCGGGAAGCCGATCTGACGGCCGCGTTTCGCGCCATCCACCACCGTGCCGCTGACGCTGTAACTGCGCCCCAGCCAGTGCCGGGCCTGCGCCACATCGCCCGCTTCCAGCGCCTGCCGAATTGCGGTGCTGCTGATGGTATCGCCGTTGTTGCTGACCAGATCCACCACCTGAAGTTCAAACTGCTTTTCTGCGGCCTGTGCGCGCAGGAAATCGACATTGCCTTCGCGCCGGTAGCCCATCGCAAAATCTGACCCTACCGCCAGCGCCTTCATGTTCAGATGGTCCAGAAGCTGATCAACAAAATCGGCGGCGCGCATCTGGCGCACGCTGTCATCAAACGGGTGCGTGATGACGTAATCCACCCCCAGGTCGATCAGCAGGGCGGCTTTCTGTTCCGCAGTGGTCAGGTAATAACGGCCTTTCAGCCCGCGCAGCACGACATCCGGATGCGGGAAAAAAGTCAGCACGGCGGCGGCACACCCTTTCTGGCGGGCATCCTCCACCAACTGCCGGATCAGATGCTGGTGCCCCCGGTGGACGCCATCAAAAACGCCAATGGTCACCAGCGAAGGCCGTGGAAGCCGCGCATTCTGCAGGTTATAAATATGCTCCGTCACCGCCTCACCTTTCCTCAAAAATCGCCCCTGAAGGCTACGCTACTGTGTTGACATTTCAGATTCAGCACAGATTCGTTTCTGCCCTCACCCCTGCGAAGCGTCCCTCTACCGCAAAGGACGCGGCACTGCGTCCCTCAGGGCGAGGGACTTCAAAAACCGCTTTTCTCCCTTTCTTTCTCCCCTTCTCCGTGAGGGAGAAGGGGCCGGGGGATGAGGGCCAGGCTGCTCCCGTGCAGGGCCAGGGGATGAGCGCAAAACAGGGCATTTTCCCAAAATGCCAACAGAAACCTAGCCGCCAAAAACCTTGCGGGGCCGCCAGTGCTGGCCGTTGCCCTCCACAATCGCCAGCAGGTCGCCAGCCGCGTTACAGGCCTGTGCCAGGGTCCCGGCTGTCGCGCCAGCATCCGGCACGGCGCGGCCATGCATCAGCGCTTCGGCAGCGGCATCGTCGCACTGCACCACCGGCAGATGCGACAGCGCCTGTGCCGGGGGGATGAGATACTGCTGCCAGGTTTCGCTTTCCAGCAGCGCCGCTGGCTGCACCGCGTCTTCCAGATGAAAGCTTCCGCTGGCCGTGCGCACCAGGCCGGCCAGATGCGCCCCTGTCCCAAGCGCCTGCCCCAGATCATCGGCCAGGCTGCGAATATACGTCCCGGCGCTGCATACCACATCGACAGTGACCAGCGGCGGCGCCCAATCGACAATCTCCAGCGAGGCGATGCGGACCGGGCGCGGCTGGCGCTCCACTACCTGACCGGCGCGGGCCAGATCATAGAGTTTGCGCCCGCCCTGCTTGATCGCACTGTACATCGGCGGAATCTGCTCGATTTCCCCTACAAAGCCAGCCAACGCCTGCTCGACATCGGCGCGGCCAACCTGCGATGCATCGTGCCGGGCCGTCACCTCGCCCTCAGCATCATAGGTGGTGGTGCGCACGCCCAGATGAATCCGGGCACGATAGCGTTTTTCGGTGTGCATCACATATTCGCTCAGGCGCGTCGCCGCCCCGATGCAGATCACCAGCACGCCTGTCGCCAGCGGGTCGAGAGTCCCGGCATGGCCGACCTTTTTAATCTTCAACCCCCGGCGCACCTGTGCCACGACATCATGGCTGGTCAGGCCGGCGGGTTTATCCACATTGAGAAAACCCATACTCTGCATAAGGTGTGATTCTACAAAAGCACAACAAAAAAGCCAGCGTCTATGCTGGCTCTTTGTGGCGCTGCCGGTTATTTGAGCAGCGCGCCTGCGGCCACCATCTGCTGCAGCAGGCCGATGACACGCGCACGGGCGGCTTCCAGCGGGCCATCAATGGTGGCCCCGGCGGCCTGTACATGACCGCCGCCCCCCAGACTAAAGGCGACCTGCGCCACATCATAGCCTGGCTTGCTGCGCATGCTGATCTCGACCCGGCCGTCCGCCAGTTCCTTAAACACTACGGCCACCCGCGCCTCGTTGACGCGAATCAGAAAGCCGACCAGCCCGCCATCGGTCACTTCGTCCAGCCCGGCCCGCTGCAAATCTGCCTGAGACACAACAGCTTCGATAATGCCATCGTGCAGCACGGCGGAAGGCAGCGTGTTTTTCCACAGCTCAACGACGCGATACGGCTTGCTGTCCAGCGTGCGGGCGGTGATTTCCGCCAGCGGTGCCCCGGCCGCCATCAGGCGCATGGCAATCTCCAGCGTACTGGCCGTCACCGATGTGGTACGAAAGCCCAGCGTATCAGTGACAAGACCTGTCAGCAGGGGGATGGCCACCGCATCGGACAGCGGCGCGCCCATAGATGTCAGCCAGTGGTAGATCACCTCTGTAGCGGAAACCGCCTGCGGCATCACCAGGAACACATCGCCGAAAAAGGTGTTGGTGGCGTGATGATCCAGGTTGACCACGATGCGGCTGTGGGCGCGGCCATAGGCCCCCACCTGCCCGGTGCGTTCTTCATCGCTGGAATCGACGGAAATCATGACATCCCAGTCGCCGGATTGCAGTTCCTCCTGAACAGTGGCTGCACCCGGTAAAAAGCGAAGAAAACCCGGCACGCCGCCATCCACCGCACAGGTGACCTTGTATCCCTTTTCCAGCAGCGCATTACCCAGCCCCAGCAGCGAGCCTACAGCATCGCCATCCGGGCTGATGTGGGTCACGATGAGGATTTTCTGCGCAGCACTGACCACCTCTGTGGCCCGCGCCCACTCTGTTCTCGCGCTGCTATTCATCAACGTCCGGCTCCTCCGGCGGAATATCCAGGCCCGAAAGCAGTTGATTCAGGCGCTCGCTGCGTTCCAGGGTGACATCCCAGTGGAAATGCAGTTCTGGCACGCTGCGCAGCCGAACACGCTTGCCGACTTCGCGCCGCAGAAAACCCTGCGCACGCATCAGCCCTTCCATCACTTCATCCTGGCGGCTTTCATCGCCCAGCGCATTGACATAGATATTGGCAAACTTCAGCTCCGGGTCGAGCCTGACCTCGGTCACTGTGATATTCTGCAAACGGGGGTCGGCAATTTCACGCAGCAGCAGTTCACTCAGGATAGTGCGTATGCGATCCGCAACCCGATCCTGTTTGATCGTCATGATTCACCTTCCTCGCTGCCGCCGGGTGCCCTGGCCTGTAAGGGCCTGCGGGCATCCCCGGACGCGCGATTGTTCCTGAACAGCCCGGCGATTAAGCCTAGCTGACACGTTCTGTGACGAAGAATTCGATAATGTCGCCTTCTTCAAAGTTGTTGAAGCCATCCAGCCCGATACCGCATTCAAAACCGGCCCGCACCTCGCGCACATCTTCGTTAATGCGCTTGAGCGAAGCCACCGGCACATCCTGGGCCAGCACCTGGTCATTGCGCAGCACCCGCGCCCGGGCGTTGCGTCGAATCACGCCGTCGCGTACGTAGCTGCCTGCAATCGACCCCAGGCGGGAAATTCGGAAGACCTGGCGTACTTCCGCAGAACCAATCAGCTTTTCGGCATACTGCGGTTCCAGCATACCATGCAGCGCCAGTTCGATATCTTCCAGCAGTTTGTAGATGACGTTATAGAGGCGGATATCCACACTCTGCGAATCTGCCGAGCGGCGGGCGGCGCTGTCGATGTCGACGTTAAAGCCGATGATGATCGCGCCGGAAGCACTGGCCAGCATGACATCGCTTTCGCCAATGTTGCCGGTATCCGCCGCCAGAATGTTAATGCGGATGCCTTCCGGGTTGTTCTGCGAAAGCGTATCCAGCGAATCCACAATCGGCTGCAGCGTCCCCTGAAAATCCGTCTTCAGGATCATAGTCAGTTCCTTGGCGTGGCCGCTGGCGATCTGGGCAAAGACATCCTGAAGCGACACCGGCTGACGGGCAGCGGTGCCATCGGCTTCTTCTGTCTCGCGCTCCGCGATGATCTGGCGGGCGGCCTTTTCGTTTTTTACCGCTTCAAAGCTGTCGCCCGGCTCTGGCAGGTCGCTGAGGCCCATCACCGCCACCGGCGTTGATGGACCGGCCGTTTTGACCTGGTTGCCTGCTTCGTCGAACATGGCCTTGATACGGCCATAGGCGCTGCCCGCGATGATCGTATCGCCGCGCTCCAGGTTGCCATTGAGCACCAGCAGAGTCGCTATCACCCCACGGCTGGGGTTCACGTTGGCTTCCAGCACCACCCCGGCGGGGTTGGCCTTCGGGTTGGCCACGATGCTGCTGTCTTCGGCCACCAGCAGGATAGCCTCCAGCAGGTCTTCGATGCCTTCGCCCTGAAGCGCAGATACCGGCACCACCATCGTATTGCCATCCCAGTCGTCCGGCACAAGCTCCACCTCTGCAAGCTGCTGCTTCACCCGTTCGATATTGGAATTCCGTTTGTCCACTTTGGTCACGGCCACCACAATCGGCACATTGGCGGCGCGGGCATGATTAATCGCCTCGCGCGTGGTCGGCATTACACCGTCATCTGCGGCCACCACCAGCACCGCGATATCCGCCCCCTGGGCGCCGCGTGCACGCATGGCGGTAAAGGCTTCGTGACCGGGCGTATCCAGAAAGGTGATCGTGCGGCCGTTGTGCTGGGCACGATAGGCGCCAATATGCTGGGTGATGCCGCCGGCCTCGCCTTCGGCCACATGGGTTTTACGAATTGTATCCAGCAGCGTGGTCTTGCCATGATCGACGTGGCCCAGAATCGCCACAATCGGGGGACGTACCGTCAGGTTTTCGGGTTTTTCTTCGGCATAAAGCTGGCGCCAGGTCTGTGCCTTGGCGGCTTCTTCCTGCTTTTCCTGGGCGACCAGGGCGCTTTCGGACTGCGCCTCGAAGCCCATTTCCTCGATAACGATTGCCGCGGTATCGAAATCGACCTGTTGATTAATTGAGGCCATGATCCCATTGGCGATCAACTGCTTCATCACCTCAATGGGACTGGCCTCAATTAATTCTGCGAGTTCACGAACTGTAAGATAGTCCGGTACGAGTATAACCTGCTTTTCCTTTGCCATCGCATCCTCCGCATGGTGTCAGGCGATGGGACAGGAAAAGCATTTTGTGGTCTGCTTACCTAACCCATCGCGCAACTATGATTAAACTGTCGGGTTGCCGTGTACGCCATCATGGTGTTACCCATCCGGGTTACGGCCTTGCCTGCTGTAAAGACTGACGGTCTTCATCGGTTAACGTCATCCGTAATGCTTTACCGAGAATTGGGCTGGTCAGTGCGCGCTGCCAACAGGCATCCTGCTCGCACAGATAAGCCCCACGTCCTTCCATTTTACCCGTAGGGTCGATCTGAAGCCCTTCAGCGGTATAAACCACCCGCGTCAGCGAACGTTTGTCCCGCTTCTGGCCACAGATAACGCAGGTGCGCTGGGGCACATGCTTTCGACTCGTTGACGGTTTCGCACTCATGATTCACTCAGTCGAGAAAATCGTCCCAATCGTCCCGGCTGCCCCGGCGGCCTTTACGGCGGCGGCGGGCCACCACTTCGCCCAGCTTCTCATCGTAAACCAACTGGCGGCGTTTCTGCCGGTCTTTCTTCTTCTTGCGGGATTCATCGCGTGAATCCTCATCCAGCAGCGCATCGGCGTCTTCGTCTTCGAATTCATCTTCCTCTTCAAAGACGGTCTCACGCTCGCGCGTTTTCGGTTTTTCAGGGGCCGCTGGCTGGTCCTCAACCGGCAGCACTTCCGGAACTTCATCGCCAAACGCGCCCGGCGCTTCTTCGACCTCGACAGCTTCAGCCGCCTCGGCAGCCTCGGCCACGATCTCAGCCTCTTCCTGCGGCGCGGCTTCATCCACCGCTTCCGGGGCCTCCGTAGCAGGGATGTGTTCTTCCAGTTCGGCTTCCATCACCTCCGGAATCACCACCCGATCCAGCGCAGATTGCAGCCTGGCGATGGAATCTTCCGGCAGCTTGTTCAGCATCTGATGCAGCGAACCTTCGTCGATGAGGAAGCGCCACATAATTTCGCCCACATTTTCCAGCGGCTGCAGGGCTTCGATAATCTCTTCCGGCAGGTCCAGCGCCTCGACGGGGAGCTGGAACGCCCCCGCCGGCAGCGTCGACTTTACGGCGGTGATTTCTGCCTGGCGGGCCTGACGTCTGGCCTGGCGCTGTGCCAGCAGGCGTCGTTCGGCCACATCGGCAAATTTCCCCAGCGTGGAATATTCCTCCGGCATGACGGTGCGGCTGGCCGCCTTCTTCTCCATAATGCGCGCCACCTCAGACAGCAGGTCTGCCTGCGTATTGACCAGTTCGGACAGCGGCTCGACATGCATGCTGTTCAGCGCGTCCTGAACGGCCTCCGAAACGCTCTTGATGTCGATGCGCCAGCCAGTCAGCTTGGCGGCCAGGCGGGCATTCTGCCCCTCGCGCCCAATCGCCAGCGAAAGCTGGTCATCCGGCACAACCACCACAGCGGTCCGCCCGCTGCCGGGGTCATCATCCAGATAAACACCATTCACACGCGCCGGGCTGAGGGCCTTGGCGATAAACACTTCCTGATCAGAAACCCACTCGATGACGTCAATCTTCTCATCGTGCAGTTCCTTGACGATGTTCTGAATGCGCATACCGCGCATGCCGACACAGGCGCCCACCGGGTCGATGCCATCCTGCAGCGCAGCGACAGCCACCTTCGAACGGTAGCCCGCTTCGCGCGCGATGTTCTTGATTTCCACCTGGCCGTTATAAATTTCCGGCACTTCGTATTCCAGCAGGCGGCGCAGCATATTCTTGTGGCCACGGCTGACAATAATCTGTGGGCCGCCGTTGCCGCGTTTGACTTCGACCACATAGGTGCGCAGTTTGTCGTGCGGGCGGTACCGTTCGCCAGGAATCTGCTGGGCGCGGGGCATCACGGCTTCTGCACGGCCCAGGCTGAGGGTCACCACATGCGGGTTGACGCTCTGTACTGTGCCGGTAATCAGGTCGCCTTCGCGTTCGACAAACTCTTCATACAGAGAGTTACGTTCAGCTTCTCGAATCTTCTGCAAGATTACCTGCTTGGCGGTCTGGGCGGCGATACGGCCAAATTTCTTGGTCGTCCGCTGTACCTGCACCATGACCATATCCCCGGGCTGAGCTTCGGGGTCATAAAAACGCGCCTGCTCAAGATCGACCTCAGTCCAGGGGTTCTCGACGGAATCGACAACTTCCTTCTCGACAAAAATGCGCGGCCTGCCCGTTGTAGGGTCAATATCTGCTTCGACCCGCTGCGCTGCGCTCGCGCCAGTATCACGCCGGTATGCAGAAACCAGCGCTGTCTGCAAAGCCTCCAGCACGACTTCACGTGGCAACGATCGCAACTCGGTAATCTCGTTGAAGGCGAGTTCGAATTCGCTTCTCATAATTTCCTGTTTCTCTTAACTCTCCAATGGCCTGAATACGGGCTGGAATGTTTTCCTGCAATTACGAACAAAAGTGGGGTTTCAGCCCCACTTTTGCGCTTATATCATAGCATAAATCCCTACTGCTGACAAGTTCTAGTCTACAGATTCCACTTCGCTGGTGGCCTCTGTTTCAGGTGTGATTTCCGCCGTGATTTCTTCGGTGATTTCGTCCTGCAGGGCGGCCTCTTCCTCGCCCGCCGCGTCATCCAGCGGGGCCTGCTCCTGCTGCGCCCCGGCCGGGTCCAGCCCGGATTCAAACGGCGCGAAGCGCAGGACACGGCCCGTGCCCGCATCCGACACAAACACAGCGCCATCTGATCCCACCGCGACGCCGCCAGAGACGCGGAACTGTGTCGCATCAAAGCCTTCGCGGCTGGGCTGGCCAAACGATCCCAGACAGTCGCCAGCGGTGTTATAGACAAGCACGCGCCCGGCATCCGGGTCCGTCACGTAAAGCTGGTCGCGGGCGACATCCACCGCCATGTAAGGCCGGTTGCCCTGTTCGTCGTACCAGGCGCGCACCGGGAAGGTGTACAGAAACTCGCCATTCACGTTGAAGACCGAAATACGCCGGTTCCAGTAGTCTGCCACAAACAGGCGGCCATCCGGATGCAGCGCCAGGCCGCTGGGTTCATCGAGCTGGCCGGGGGCGCTGCCAGCAGAACCGATGTCGCGGATATGCTGGCCATCAGACGTGTACACCCGCACACGTTTGTTGCCTGTATCGGCCACAAACACCCGGCCTTCGCCGTCCACCACCACATCACGCGGCCCCCAGAACCCATAGACCGGTTCGGTCTGCGCGTTCTGGCCATACTCACCCGGCTCGCCCCAGCGGTTGAGCACTTCGCCTTCGGGCGACAGCACCAGAATCTGGTAATTCCAGGTATCCGCCACATACAGATTGCCATCCGGCCCGACACTGACGCTGTTGGGACGCGCGAACACCAGGCCATCGCCGTCGCCAAAGGTGCGTATAAATTCGCCCTGCGTGGTATAGGCAGACAGCCGATCGTTGGATTCTTCAGCAATGTACAGGGTGTTATCCGGGCCAATCGCCAGCCCTACCGGACGGTTCAACTGCCCGTCTGCTGGCCCCAGGCTGCCCATGACCACATCCGCCGCCATCAACTGCCAGTTGGCATTACAGACGTTGACCTCCAGTTCATCCAGCGGGTTGGCAACGCTGCCTTCGCCCACACCCAGAGTCCAGATTTCAGAAGCGACATCCTTGCGCACGTAGTAATGCATCCGGTCCGACACCGGCCAGCGCGTGACATCAAAGCTGCGCGACACCGCCTGCCCATAGGTGGTGTAATCGCGCGACCACCAGATATCAAACAGGCCGCGCCGCACCAGGGCGGCATTGGGGTTATCCGGCGAAAAGTCGAGCGCGTTCAGCAGGCGTTCCGGCGTCAGGTTGAAATAATCCTGCATGGGCCACCACAGCCGGATATATTCGAAGTGATAGAAGCGATCTTCCAGCAGCGGTTCGACTGCGGCGCGATTGGCCTCGCCTACCACCACCGCCATAGAATTGTCGATAACCGGGCGGCTGGGGCTGCTGCCAAAGTACTGCGCGTTAGGATAATTGCGGAAATACCAGCTATATGGCCAGGATACCTCGTTATCGTAGGCAAAGCTCAGGTCATAGCCATCTGTGGTGCGCAGGCTCATTTCCTCGATGTCATCAAGCACCGTTTTGACCGCCGGGGCCGCGTGCGCATACACCAGATATTCTGTGGCCAGATCATAGTTGATGAACGAGGCCATAAAGGCAGAGCGCGCCGTCAGCAGGCTGAGGAAACCAAACAGCGCCAGCGCGAACATGCCGCGTAGATGCCGCCAGCCCGTGCGTTCGACAAGCTGGTAGATGGCCAGCACCACAAAGCCGCTGACGGCCACCACCGCCAGCCACTGGCCAGACTGCGCCAACTGCGCCTGTTCCAGCCCGGCGAACGGCCCGCGCCCAAAAATAAACGGCATGATAACCTGAAACAGCGTGACAAACAGCAGCGGCAGCAGCACCAGATACAACCAGCCGCCCTGCCGGAACTTCTGCCAGTCGATGCGCTCGAAGATTCTGCCGAAGTACCAGCCCGTCAGGAAGATCAGCGGCAGAGTCAGATGGGTGCCCAGCCAGGGCATCTTTTCGCCCGCCAGCGTATACCCCACCAGGTTGAGGATGGACCACCAACTGACAAACAGCAGAAATGGCAGGCGATCCAGCCAGTCGGCCCGTTCCTTACGCTTTCCGTCGATATAGGCCGATGCATCCGGCACCACCCCCGGCTCTGTTTCAGATGGCGCGTCCACCACCAGTTCGCTGAGCGCGGGAATTTCAGCTTCCGGGTCGTCTGCATCCGCCAGCGGCGGCTCGTCGCCATTGATGCTGGCCAGCGCCAGCCCTGCTTCTTCTTCTGCCAGACGGCGGCGGCGGTAGCCCCAGAACAGGGACAGGCCGCTGAACATGGCCAGGATACTGCCCAGCACCGGCAGAAATTCATAAAACGGCATAATCAGGGCCAGGTAATAATACTGCGGCTGGCTGCCCCGGCGCACGCCCTGCTGTTCCAGCCAGTAGCCCAGACTGCCGATCACGCCGGTGGCCAGGCCGTTGATATTGGTAAACATAGTCGTAAAGAAAAAGGCGAAAATAGCGTAAAAGATCGCCACGCACACCAGCCAGCGCCGCCAGTTCCACACCAGCCCGACCGTAATCGAAATGGCGGCCAGCGGGATCAGCGCCAGCACAGCGCGGACAATGCCATCAGTAGAATAATCTGTGGCAACCACCCCCATCGCCGTAATAATAAACGGCGCCAGCCAGGGCAGAATCAGCGTGCCCATGACGAGGAGAATATCCAGTTCCGGGAACTGGTGCAGCGTCTGCCACCAGCCCAGCCGCCAGGAGGCCAGCACCCCCAGCACCACCAGCGCGGCCAGCACCCAGGCGATAATCAGCGGCAGAGAGCGCAGTCCAACGCCGGTTTCGACCATTTCCTCGCCGGGCACAGAAGGCGCGGCTGTCTCCGCAGAACTGGCCGGGCTGACATGCGACAGTTCCTCAATAATGATCAGACCTGCGCAGACGATCACAGCGATCAGCACCAGCGCCACAACATCGCTGCGGCGAATCGAAACCTGGCTGCGGCGGAACGCCCACAGCAGAGTCGCCAGCATGACGACCACCACCACCGCGAACACTACCAGAGTCCCCAGGATAAAGGTGGCGGAATCCACGCTCGCCAGCCAGCCACCGTTGAGCTGGGCCGCCTCTGCTG
This sequence comes from uncultured Anaerolineaceae bacterium, assembly GCA_964593565.1. Classification (GTDB taxonomy): domain Bacteria; phylum Chloroflexota; class Anaerolineae; order Aggregatilineales; family Phototrophicaceae. The sequence goes on along the minus strand of CAZQIY010000005.1, from coordinate 71,274 downwards.
CGCGCTCCGGTGTGACAATTGACCAGACCACATAAATGCCAAGCGCGGCCACCCCCGCCAGCAGAATGCCCACTGTCAGGAAATAAAACAGCGTCCTGCCCCGCCAGCGCCACAGATGCTGCCCCAGCCGCACCAGCCAGTACAGCGTGAGGAAACTGCCGAAAATGGCGATGTAAATAAACGAGGTTTCCTTCGACCCCAGGTTGCCGATCATGGCCCCGGCCAGCAGATAGAGCCAGTGGGCGCGCCGTCGCTGCGTCTCTGGCCCGGCCAGGTACATCATGATGGCATACAGCATCAGCAGGGCAAAGAACGTCGACGGCGTATCGTGCCGGATGTAGCGGTTGTAATACAGGATGATCGGGGAAATCAGCAGCATGATCGACGCCAGCAGCGCCCCGGTGCGCCCCAGCCAGCGGCGGAACAGCAGCGGCATGAGCACCATCGCCACCCCCAGCGCCGCCGGATAAATGCGCGACGTAAAATCGTTGTCGCCAAACAGGAAGTAGAAAAAGCCGGTGATGTGGAACAGAATCGGCCCGTGCATCAGCGGGGTGTGCTGGAAGTCGCCTTCTGCGTACAGATTGTACGAGTAGCGGGTGTGCAGGCTTTCGTCGTGGCTCATCACCCGATCGCCCAGCATGTAAAAGCGCGTGAAGATCGCCAGCAGGAAGATGACCGTGTAGGCGATGATTTCCCAGTTTACGGCCTGAGAAGTCAGCAGAAAACGGTTCAGCGGGCTGACCGCCTCTGTCTGTGAGGGATGTTCAATCGTCGTTGCCATGCCAAATACTCGCCCTTATTGATTCCCATCGGGTTCCGGCAAAGTCGGGGGGGCAGTCTCCTGTGCCAGACTGCTCGCCATGGTCGAGGACGCCGCCACCGTAGCCATCATCTGTGGCTCATCGGTGCGCTCCGGTGTCTCGGTCGAAGGTTCCGCATGTGGCACAGGATGCTCCGGAATCACCCGCGTCAGTTCATGATTGCCCATCGTAAACGGCACCAGCAGCGCCAGTAATAGCAGCAGCACCGCCACCCCATAACGAAACTGAGGCCGCCGGGGCTGGGGCAGCTCGGTACGCACCGCGCCCCAGATTCGGTCAAAATCCGGCGCATGATCGCGCCCGACCAGAGGCACAGTCTGCCGCAGGTCCTGATGCAGATCGCGCCGCCGGGTATAGGCCCGGTAACAGGCCGGGCAGTGATCCATGTGCCGCGCCAGACGCCGCCGCGCACGCGGAGACAGTCTGCCATCGACAAAGGCATCCAGTTTTGAATGATAGTAACGACAAGCCAGCAATCGCCATAACATCGCGTCTGTACCTGTAAACTCTTTACGAACTCGTCAGCAGTTCTTCCAGCAACCCTGGACCTTCCGCCTGCAGCAGGCCGCGCAGCGCATCGTGCGCCAGCCGCACCCGGCTTTCTGCGGTCTTTTGCGGGCAGTTCATAATTTCGGCCATTTCACGATACATCAGCCCGTGCCCATAGCGCAGCACCACCGCCTCGCGCAGGCGGGGCGAAAGCGCCGCCAGGGCGGATTCCAGCGTGCTGCGGGCATCCTGTGCAGACAGCGCGTTTTCCGGCGTTTCCGATTTTGGGCTGTACAGCCGGAGCTGCAACATCTGCGCGATGTCCATCATCATGGGCCGCTTGCGCCGGTAAAGATTGCGGCAGCGGCTGATGGCGATGGTGTACAGCCACGTCCTGAAGGCGGCGCGCTGCGGATCATAGCGCCGCAGGTTGCGGAACGCATAGACAAATGTTTCCTGCGTCACGTCTTCGGCGTCCTGCCGGTTGAGCAGAAGGCTGTAACACAGGCGATAGATGCCGCCTGCAAATTCATCGTACAGGGTTGCATAACTTTGCTGATCGCCCGCAAGACAGCGCTCAATTGCCTGATCTATTGCCTGCATACTCAGACCGCCGTTGTCCAAAAATAACTACCCCGTTTATACACACCCTGCCCGGAAAATCCTCAGCCTGCCGGGCTAAAATCGACCCCGTCATAAACATCCTGCCGCAGCCACAGCGTCATCTCCTGCGTTGGCAGCGGCTGAAGCCGCACCCGGCGCTGAGTCCACCAGGGCAGAAAATCCAGCCCGGCCAGCGATCCCGCAGCCCAGGTGCGCGCCAGGACAAAATTCTGCCCGACATAACTGCCGCCCAGTTCCGGCGGTTCGCCCGCAGCCGCCAGCAGGGCCACTTCCTGCGCCCGCGCCTCGGTTGGCTCCACAATGTAGCGCGCATCGGTAAATTCACGCAGCATCCAGCCGATCACGCCATCATCCGGGGCCTGCACATAGACGGTCATGCGGGGGAAACCCTCGCTCTCGCGCCGGGTCAGTTCCCGCAGCGTATCGCGCAGCAGCAGCGTTTCGCGGCTGGTCGGCTCTACATGCCAGAATTCCGCCGGGTTGGCCGCGTTCGTTACAGCCGCGGCCCATCCGCTGCCCAGCGAAGTCACCAGTGCAAACGCCAGCACCCCCAGCGCGCCGCCGCGCAGGGCTGCCGGGCTGCCCCACAGGCTGGATACCAGGAAATACCCGACGATCATAAACAACAGGGCAATCACCGTCCAGACTGTATTGATCGGGTCCGGCTGCACCGACAGCAGGCTGCCATCGGCCGTTTGCAGCACCGCACGCACCATGCCCTGAAAATTGATAGCGAGGATAATCAGCAGCGCGAACACCACCACCGCCACCACCCATTTACCCCAGGATGGCACATCCAGAAACGGGTGCTTGTCCGGCTTCAGGCATTCCAGCGCCACCGCCGTCGCCAGTCCCGTCAGCGGCAGGGTCAGCCAGAGCGCGTGCTGTGGCCCGCCGCCCTGATACAGCAGCGCCGCCACCCCGCCCAGCACCACCCAGGCCGCCAGAAAGCGATCCAGCAGGGTCAGTTCACCCCGCCGCGCCAGCAGCAGGAACCCGGCCAGGCCGAATACCCACAGCAGCGGCTCATAAAAAAGCGTGGTCAGCAGCGGGAAAGCCGGCGGCGCACCCGCCTGAGATGTCAGCAGGCCAGCAAAGCCGCTTTGCAGAAGCTGACTGATGGCGGACAGGCCGGGCAGGTAAAACATGAAGGCCGTCGCCACCGCAAACAGCGCCAGCCCACCCACCAGCAGCGCCTGCTGCCAGGGCCAGCCCCGCAAATGCTGCTGCACCTGGGGCAGCGGGTCATCATCGGGGTTATCCACCCGGTTCCACAGCAGGGCCACCGCGCCCGCCCCCAGCAGCACCAGCCCGAAAATCCAGCCCGCCGGGTCCGTCAGCAGCACGACAGCGGCAAACAGCGCCGATGCCGCCAGCGCCCAGCCCGCCAGCCCGGACCGCCACCAGCGCCACAGCGCCCACAGGCCCAGCACGGCGCACAGGGCGCACCAGATCATAGGGGAATCGAAACGCGATGCCACCAGCAGCACCGGCGAGAAGGTCAGCAGCAGGGTGAACAGGAAAGCCCGCCCGCGCCCCAGCGCATCCCGGAACAGCAGCGGCGTGGTCAGCAGCAAGGCCCCCGCCAGCGCCGTAAAAACGCGCACCGTAAATTCGCTGCTCCCCAGCGCCGAAAATGCCACCCCATGCAGCAGAAACAGCAGCGGACTTTCAGGCACAATCGCGCCACCGGACAGGTGCGGATGCAAGGCCCGCCACGCCGCCAGTGCCTGGGTCGCCTCTGGTTCAGAAAGCGGCACGGTATCCAGTTCGGCCAGGCGCAGCCATACCGACAGGGCCAGCAGCGCCGCCACCAGCAGCCATTCATAGGCCACGCGGATCGCGCTGCCGGGTTGTGCCTGCGTCAGTTGATGAGAAGGTGTTACCGCTTGCATATCGCCCCTGTGTTGACTCGTTCAGCAGAAAGATTCGTCTCAGGTGATTTATCCACGTGCCACCAGATTACCGGAATCCACCCGGTAGAAGCGGCTCGACCCGCGCTCGCACACCACCGCCAGATTCTGGGCAAATTTTTCTTCGGCCTGGGCGCCATACTTGCTGCGTTCGGTCTCGCCAAAGAAGATATAATCGATGCCATACTGCGCCACCAGCGGGCTGACCACATCCCAGCGCAGATCAGTATAGATGCGGTCAATATCCTGCGGGCGCGTGCCTACTGTCTGGGCATAGGTGGGGCCGCGCCACTGCCCTTCATGATTCTGCCAGCCCAGCACAATTGGCACGCCGGTCAGCATACCCACGCGCCCCCACTTGCCGGTAATGTTGTAGGCAGAGCCGGGGTCCGCCGCTTCCAGCACCACCACATCATCGCCTTCGATAAGCGCATCGAAGCACATGATAGCGGCGTAATCATCGGCGCTGACCGTCGTCGGCCCGCCATCCAGAGTCAGTGTGTTGGCAGATGCCCGCCCCGATTCGATGAACATGCGGTTATGGAAGCCCAGCACCGAGTACATCAGCCCCAGCAGCACCACCACCGTTGTCGCTGTCACCATGACCACCCGCGCCGCGCGGAAACGATCCCGCAGGCGCAGGTCCGCTGCAATGACGTAAACACCATAGGCGCTGGCGATACCAAACATCAGCCATGCCTGATAGTAGAACTTAAAAATGGTGTTGATGCGCACCCCAAAATTATCGCGCAGGTAGACATAATCCGGCGCGAGGGTGAGCACGATGCCTGCCCCGGCCAGCAGCAGCGCAAACCCCGTCGCCGCCGGGTAGGCAATCACCTGCCGCGCCGCGGTGGGCGCATCCTCCACTTCTTCCAGCGATGGTACACGCGGGAACAGGCGCGCCACCACCACCGCCACCCCGGCCAGCAGCACCAGCGAGGTCAGGATGTGCGCCAGACGCCGCGACAGCAGCGCCGGCAGGACCGCCTGCAGGCCGCCGTACTGCTCGATAAACCCGGTGACCAGATCGCGCTGGGCCGGTATCAGCGCCGCCATGATACTCAGCAGCAGCATCAACAACACCAGCCCCAGCCACAGGCCAACCGCCACCACCAGCCCCAGCCGCCAGTTCATGCGCCCCGCCGCCAGCCGCACTTCGAGGAACAGAAATGCCGCCAGAATCAGCATGAAGGGGCCAAACATGATGAAATACTGCGGGAAGTAGGTCGGATGCAGCAGGTTGGGCAGCACACCCGAAGCCTGAGAGCGAAAGCTGATGAAGAACGGAAAATAAAACACCAGAGTCAGCAGGCCCAGCGCCAGCCCCAGCCGCAGCAGCGCCCACCAATCGCGCCCGGTCAGCCTGCCGCTGCCGCTGCGCATCAGCCGCCGCACCGCATCCGCCCCGACCAGCACGACCATATAGATCGGGCCATCCCAGGTGTTAAGGAACACCAGCCCACCCAGCGCCAGCGCATAAAATACCACTTCCTGCCGGGTGGGGTCGCGCTCCGTCAGCACCAGATTCAGCGCCAGCCCCAGCGCCAGCATGGCAAAGGGCAGCGCCAGCACGTGCGGATGCACATCCGCCAGCACGAAGCTGAAGGCCGGGAATTCGTCAATGGGCTGCACCCCGATCAGCGTGCCATCCAGGTTGGTATCCGTCAGCACCCGACTGGCGCGGAACCACCACCAGAAATCCCAGTTCTGCGGGGCTATCGCGCCTGCGTCTTCTGGCAGCGATGGCTTGGGAATCAGGCGGTCATCCTGCCCCCAGAAGCTGAGGTAAGACTCGCTGGCGATGCGGTTCTGGTAGGGCATTTCGATCAGCGGCAGTTGGAAATTGCCCAGCAGCACCACAAAGGCCATGCCCAGCAGTCCGCAGATCAGCGCCGCCGGGGCCGCTGGCTGGTCGCGCCGGGCACGAGACGCCGCCAGGTTATAGGCCACGCCGTAGGCCGTCAGCCCGGTGAGCGCAAACAACAGCGTGATTGTCATGTTAAAGCCCACCGTGCTGCTGATGCCGCTGAGCATCGACAGCGCCGCGGAAATAACATAGCCAAAGTAGTAGTAGCTGATGGCATAACCGGAAAGCCAGGGGTCGTTGGGCGGGAAGATTTCGCTGCGCTGCACGGCGCTCATAAACGCCAGTTCCATTGGCTTTTCGGTGCCGGTCAGGTCCGGGATATGGGCGCGGAAAAGGGCGAAAAAGATCAGCAGTGCCACAAACAGCACCTCGCCCACCAGCACCACCGGGCGATTCTGCTGCCACCAGCCGCGCCAGTCAAAGCGCTGCGGATGCCGGAAATGAACGATGATCCCGGCCACCAGCACAATCAGCCAGGAGAGAATCAGGCTGCCGGGCGCGTTGGTCAAAAAGCCCAGGCTGGCCAGCAGCCAGAACACAAACCCCACCAGCAGCAAACCCACTGCTCGGGCCAGCGTATAGCCTTTATCCGGCAGGCCGCCCAGCAGGCGCGTGGTCAGCGGCAGCGCCGCCACCCCAGCCAGCGTCACCAGCAGCCACCAGTTAAAAACGATCCATCCCTCGCGGGCCAACCACTCGAAGATCACGTATCCCTAACCCATCACCTGTGCAACCTGCGCATTGTCTGCCACTTTATACACTGTAGCGCGGCCCTGTTCGTACACTTTCTCCAGCAGCCCACGCTCCGCCATCTGCTCGAACTTTTGCAGGCCTTCCGGCGGATAGTAGGCGCGTTCCAGCCCGCTGACGATGATATAGCGGATGCCATAAAAGTCGATGATGTCCAGCGCGGTATCAATATCCGTCGTGGAGTAAAAGCCGTTGACGTTGGCGCGGCGCTGGTTCACCATCGTCACCAACTGCTCGAAGGTGCGCTGCTGCGTCTGGTGGAAGCGCCAGCCCAGGATCGTTGGCATGCCGGTATAGATCGCCACGCGCCCGCCCCAGCGATATTCCCACCAGTCCTGCGCCTCCACAATGGTGGGCGTGCCGGGGATATTTTCCTGCAGCCAGCGAATCATCTGGTAATCATCTGACAGCGGGATGCTTTCCTGGCCATCGTAGTAGCTGGCGTACTGCATGTAATCCATGCCATCCAGCGTAAACGGCATATCCGGCGCCATACGTTCCAGCGCTTTGGCACGCGTCGCCATGATGGGATACAGCGCGGCCACGGTGAACAGCATCCCCGCCGCTGCGTACCACACATAGCGCGTTCTGGGGCGCCAGCCTGCGGCGCTTTCAAACAGCCACGCGAAGGCCGCCCCACCCGCCACGCTGAACAGCATCCAGGCCTGAATGTAGAACTTGAACACCGTATTCTGCCGGCCAATATCCCCCGCCAGCACGACAAATTCCACGCCCAGAGTCAGGCCCAGCGCCAGCCCGGCCAGCGCCAGCACAAACTGCATCGCCCGCGACTGGCCCGGCCGCAGGAACAGCACCGCCATCCACAGCAGCAGCGGCAGCACCACCAGCGCCACCTGATAGCCCATTATCGCCAGCGCCGCCCCGGCCGCCAGCACCGTGACCACCGCCACCAGCAGCGCCACCAGCAGCGGCCACATGCCGCGCAGATCGCGCACGTACACGCTGCTGAACCAGCGGGCAGTTTCCCACACCAGCAGACAGAACAGCAGGAACAGGAACAGGCCGTGCAGGTCGAAGTAAATCCACAGCGGGGTTTTGCCGCCTTCCCAGGGCTGAATGCTGCCATACACCGCCGCGTACCACGTGGTAAAGGGCAGCGCCGCCGCAAAGGTCAGCACGACAAAACCGCCCACCCGCAGCGCCAGATCAATCAGCGAATGCCGGTCAATGTGCCGCCATGCCAGCCACCAGGCATAGCCCAGCCCCAGCGCCCCCAGCAGCATAAATGTGGGCCAGTCCCAGGTATTGGTCGCCCGCAGCAGGCCGACAAACATCGCCCCCAGCCCCAGCGCCAGCCATCGCATCCGCCCGCTGCGCCCATCGCGCCCCGCCGCCAGCAGTTCGTGCAGCAGGAAAGCCATCACGAATAACTGCATCGGCATGGCGATCATATGCGCGTGCAGGTCGCCATACAGGAAGGTAAAGTACGGTATTTCGGTGATGGCGTTACCTTCCACGCCGGGGGTTTCCATAATCACGCGGGTGGGCGCCCAGAACCAGCGGTTAGAGCCAATCGGCAGCGACTGGCCGGAAAGCGCCGCCCCGACCCCACGCACCAGCCCGCTGACCAGCGATACGGAATTATGTACCTCATACCGCAGCCGGTCGCCCAGGTGATTCCGTGCAGCACGCTGGCGCAGTTCCATTTCCGTCGACGCCTCTATCGTGCCCCGCTGCGCCATCTGTTCATCGATCAGAAAGTCGGCCAGCCCACGCGGCGGCACATAACCGCCCAGGTCTGCCAGCCCGTTGCCCAGCACGCGCGGCGTATCCAGGTTGCCCAGCACCACCGCCAGCAGCAGCGCGACAATACCCGCAATCCAGGGGTTGCCCATGCGCCGCCAGCCCGGCCTGTCGCCCGGTTCGTCGTCGGCCGTCTGCCGCCGTTCCTGCCAGTGATGCACCAGGTTGAACGCCACCGCAAACGCGCCGATGCCGGTGACAGCGAACAGAGTCGGCAGGATCAGGTTGTAGGCTACCGAGGGCACAACCTTGAGCAGCAGCACCGGAACCCCCACGATCACGTACCCGAAATAGTAGTAATTCAGGTAGCCGCCGGCGTACCAGGGGTCGATTGCCGGGAAGATCGTACTGCGCAGCACGCCGTTAAAATAGGCAAAATCCATCGGCTTTTCGCCGCCATAGCTGGTGTGCCACAGGTCCGGGTTGGTCAGGCGCACTGCCAGAAAGCCGAGGAAGGCCAGCACCATGATGATCTCGACGGCCAGCATCCGCCGCCAGTAGGTGCGCACATAGCCAAAAAACGAATCGCGGTGCCGCCATACCACCACCAGACCAGCCACCGCCAGCAGCGCCATCGCCAGCAGGATGCCGCCCTGCGACCACAACGCCAGCCCGCCGCTGGCGGCATACCACGTGCTCCAGCCGATCAGCACCAGCCCGGCCAGCTTGGCCACCGCATAGCCACGATCCGCCAGCGCCGGGAACAACCCGAACAGCAGCGGCCACGTCACCCAGCCAATGACCATAATCGCCAGCCACCAGACCGCCACCGTCAGCACTGGCTGGGTGTTGATGATGCTGTCGCGGTCAAACAGTTCGTGCCAACTGCCATTCGTTTCCTGAATCGCCCGCCGTTCGTCCGTCAGCATGAGCTGGGTGGGGGCCGGGTCTGTATCCAGCGCGGACAGGGTGAAGGTATCAATCAGGGTGGTATCGCAGCCGCCCCCGCCGGGCTGCATAAAGACCGACGGGCAGTTTTCCACCGGGTTCGATCCGGCGGCTGTAGCCCGGTTCAGCGGGACGGAGTGGAAGAAGTTCTCGACCTGCCGGTGATCGTAGTCCGCCGTTTTGCGGAACACAAACACCACCGGATGATCGTAAACATGAAAGGCTTCTTCCGCCTCAAATTCGTTCAGCCAGGCCGGGCTGTCGTAAATCGGCAGGTGCTGGTCAGAAATACGCAGCGGCCCCAGCTCGAAGGTTTCCTGGAACAGCGCTGCCAGCTCAAAGCCGAGTTCGCCCGCGAATAGTTTGTCATAATAGGCGTTGGTCATCGGCCAGCGGGTGGGGATGCGGTTCTGCGAGTCGTAAAACCGGTTGCTGCTGATGGTCAGGTAATCGCTGTCGCGCAGCGCCTGCAGCATCAGATCGCGCTTATACGCCTCATCCTCTGTCGCCAGCGGCATGTCATAGCCCACAATCAACGCGCTCCAGGCCGTGCGCCCATTGCAGTTATGGGCGTTCAGCAGGCCCGGCGGCGGATCATCCGCCAGACTGATGCCCGGTGGCAGCGTGCAGACGGTATAGGGGATCGGATCATCCCAGCCGCCTTCATGCGACACCACAGAACCGCCGCTGACCACTGGCCCGCCCTCGATCACCTCAAAGATGAAGCGATACTGCTGCCCCCCGGTCACGGCTGCTGGCGAATCCAACTGCATGTCATAGGCATCGCCCAGCACATGATTGGCGCGTGTCAGGTTGGCGGTCAGCGTCACTTCCGCCAGAATTTCGCCCGTATCCACCGCCTGAATCGCCGCGCGGACGGTTTCCGGTTCCGGGTCATCGTCTCTATCGCCCAGGTGCGGCGCATATATACTGCTGATTGTGCCGGTGGCCGGGGCGGTGAACAGATATTCAAACGGGCTTTCTTCATAGTGGGCAGAGGCCTTCACCAGCAGGTCATACCCCTGCCCCGGGCCGTTGCTCACCGCGATATTGATCAGCGGGGTATCCGGCCGCGCGCCTTCGACCCGCATGGCAAAATCGCCCGGTGCCTGCTCCCAGAACCAGTGGCTGGCCTGCACGCGGGTAAGCTGGTGGCGGTAAATATTGGTGAACATGGCCGCCCACAGGAAGGTGAACCCCACCACCAGCACCATGAACGCGCCCGCCAACAGGCGGGGCACAGGCCGCCCCTGGGCGCGCTGCACCAGTTCGCCCAGCAGCCAGGCCGCCAGCAGCGCAAAGACCGGATACAGCGGCAGAAAATAGCGCATGGTGGCGACCCAGTTGGCCCCCAGCCAGCCAAAATACACCAGAAACCATATCACCGGCAGCAGGTTACGCAGCGCGCCGGCGCTGCCGCGCAGCAGCCGCCAGCCAGACCACACCCACCCGGCCAGCCCCGTCAGGCCGAGCGCGATCCCCATGCCCCACAGCACCATGTTGTTCAGCGCAAACAGATAGGGCGTGCGGCCCACCCACTGCCAGTTAGGCGGCATTTCCGCCGCGCCGCTGACCAGATGCCGCGCCTGGGCAATATCCGCCAGCCAGCGCGGGTTGGGCACCAGGCCAAAGAACCCCGGCCCCATAAAGGCATATGGGTTAAAAATGCGGAACACCAGCACGGTCAGGATGCCTGCCAGCATCAGCCCCAGGGCGTGCTGACGCAGCAGCCGCCAGCGCAGCCCCGCCGCCAGCCGCAGATCCAGCACCGGCAGCGCGTTCACCATGGCCGCCAGCACAATCACCCCGCCCAGCGGTGCAATATTCACCCGGCTGGCCAGGGCCGCCCCAAACGCCAGCCCGAAAAATGCATAATCCAGCAGTCCGCCGCGAAGCTGCACCCGCACCGCGAACAGCAGCCCCAGCGCGGCAAAGGCGTTGGTCATGGCATCTGCCGTGCCAAAATGCGAAGCCTGAATCGAAAAGACGGCGGCGGCATACAACGCCCCGGCCACCAGCCCGACCCATTTACCATGCAGTTCGTAGCCCATGGCAAAGACGGCCAGAATCACCACCATCTCCGCCAGCGCGGACAGGCTGCGCCAGACCAGATGCACCCCGCTGTAACTGTTTAACGAGGTATCGCCGGTCTGCTGGACCAGTAAATCGCCCGCCGCGCGGGCCGCGAACAACGGCAGCGTCCCATAGACATACAGGCCCTTGCCGGCGTTGTGCGGGTTGAGGGTGGAACATTCCGCGTCAAAATAGCCGCCGATGCCGCCGGTATTCGGGTAGCGGCTCATGCACAGGTCAATCTGCGCCTGCTGGTCGGTGGATGAGGGATGGCTGGGGCGCAGCGTCCCGCCGATAGAGGACGCGACATCCGTCAGGAAGCGCTCGTCCGGGTGCAGGTGGGTAAAATCGTCCCAGTTCTGCCCCACAAAGCGGAAATACCCGCCCACCAGCATCACCAGCACCAGCAGCACCCCCACCACCACATCGCTGAGGGTGATGCTGAGCCAGCCCGCCCGCCGTCCGGTCCCTTCTGCCGCGAAACTTGCTTCAGCCATAAGCGTTTAAATCCAGCCCACACAAACCAGTTATTTTACACACTGCCCCACGTTTTTCCTCAACCGCCGCGCCTCATCCGGCTTCCATCAGCCACCGCAGGAAGCCATCGGCACCCAGGGCCGGCACCAGATACAGGTTATAGGTGTCATCCGGCTGATAGCTCTGCCGGATCACCGTCCGCCCCTGGGGGAAATGCTGTGCCAGAATCGCCTGTGTGTTCTCATCCTCAGTGGCAAAAAAGAACATCAGGTCCCGGTCCGGGTCAAGCTGGTAGGCATCCGTGCGCTGGGCAGCGATGCGTAAGAATTCCTTCAGGTTATCCGCAGAAATGATGCCGTTGGGCCAGTCCGGGCGCCCGGCCTCAATGCCCAGTGCGCGATGATCCCACCAGTAGGAAAAGCCAATCATAAAGGCGTTTCCATAACTGCCGGTGCTGTCTGCAAAGCCGCGCAGCACGCGCCCGGCTTCGGTATACGGCAGCGAGGATTCAATATAGGCCTCATGATGCCCCACAAAATAGGTGTGGGAATTCTGGCTATAAGCCCCCAGCAGGACGACCACCGCCAGCCCGACAGATGCCACCCGCCCCCGCGTTCCAGGGGCCATCCGCACTATCGACTGTACCATCAGCGCCAGTGGCAGCGCCGCGATCAGGTAGGCCTCTGGCAGCGCGCCGCTGGTGCGGGTGTGACTGGGATTCTCCACCGGATAGGCAATCGACAACGCCGACGGCAGCAGCATGATCAGCAGCGCCAGCGGAACCAGCCAGTCAAAGACATCGCGCCGCCGCAGCATGCGCGCCAGCCACGCCGCCAGCCCGACAATCAGCAGCGCGCCGGTAAATACATCCATCGCGGGCGCGTTCGGGTCGCCATTGATCCAGGCGACATCGCCCTTCCAGTTGAACATCAGCAGCGCGGTACGCAAGTTATTCGCCAGAATCGGCATATTCTCGCTGAAGGCCTGCAGACGTTCCTGCACGGTGGCGGATCGTTCTACAAGGTTCCCGGCGGCATCGGTGGTGACGATCAGATCATCGCCCAGCAGACGCCCCTGGGTCCGCCGCCAGAAATCCTGCGGGTATTGCAGCCAGTAGCCAAACAGCGGCACAAACACGACAAAGGCCACCAGCACCAGCACCCCAAAGTTGAGCAGATAGCGCCGGCGATCCAGCCAGGTGCGGGCGTGGAACAGAAATGCCAGCCCTACGCCCACCGTCACGACCACCGGCAGCATCCGCACGGCCTGATAGGCATACAGCCCGAAGCCCAGCACCAGCCCGGCCTTGATAAAATCGATGCGCCGGTTGTGGCGCATGGCCCGCGCCAGAAATATCAGCAGCGCGGCGGTCACCAGCGTGGTCAGGACGATGCGCAGCCCCAGGCGGCTGAGCACAGTATGCCAGTAGCTGGCCGCCACCAGCGCCGCCAGCAGCAGCCCCACCAGATTGCCAAAACGCCGGTTTTCCTGCCCGACGATCTCGCGCCCCATCCAGAACAGCGCCACAATCGAAATCAGGCCTTCCAGCACGGACAGCAGCTTCAGCGTGTAATGGTTCATGCCCAGGCCAGGAAGCTGGGCAAACAGCGCCATCGCGTACATCTGGAACGGTTCGCGCCCGCCGTTGTTGGCAAAGAAGACGTTATGCTGGCCCTGCTGCACCCCATGCGAATCCAGGATTTTTTCCACATGATCGCTGGTCATCTCCGGCGGCACGGTATCCAGCGCCGACAGGCGGAACCACGCCCCCAGCAGCAGAATCGCCAGCAGCGCCAGCACCACCCCGCTGCGCCAGCGAATCCCGCGCACCGCCACCAGTGCGCCGCGCACCCACACCAGCGGGCCGTTATCCTGCGGCGCCAGCGTCGTCACCCACAGGACAATGCTGGCGATCCAGCCCCAGAAACCGATGAAAGTAAACTGATTATTGGCCGTAAACACCAGCGCCAGCAGGCTGAGCAGCACCGCCGCCAGCCCGGTCATCACCCGCGCAGGATGCAGCCCGGCCCACGCCGGGAACGCCGGGCTGTCCGGTGGCGGCTGCTCATCCACCACCGGCTCTGGCTGCGCTGTGTCTGCGGGCACATCGACAGCATCCGCCGCGCTCGATGCTTCTGCGGCCTGCCTGCGCTGTGCCCGGCGGCGCTGGATTTCCGGCCAGTCGGCATACAGTTCCGACCCCAGCCAGATCAGAAACCCGCCCAGCAGAAACGGCGCGCCCGCCGCCAGCGCGACTTCCTCGCTGCGCAGGGGGGTATTGGCCAGGATGCCCGCCCCCCACCATGCCACCAGAAACGCCGTCATGCGCAGGCCGAACAACGCCGCCTCGCGCCGCTGAGCATCCGGCACTGGCTGCGCACGACCCTTCTGCCGCCGCTGTACAGGTGCACGCACAGCAGGCGTCAGCGCGACTGGCGCGGCTGTGGCCCCACGCGGCGCACGCGCCACCTGACGCAGCGCACGCAGAGTCGCCGCTGGCATCCGCCGCATCTGGCCGACTGCTTCAGCCAGCGTGAAATCCTCAAAGCTGCGGTCCGGGGTGGCCTGTGGTTCGTTGTCAGAAGCTTCTGGCGGTAAGGAAGAAATGTCAGTCATCTAACGTTCCGGTTTGCGCGCCTTCACGGCCAGGTTCACAGTAGACCGGCCCGGCGGTTCGCTGATGGCGTTGCGTCGGTCAAAATAATTAAACACTCTCAGGCCCAGGTTCACCGGGTTCAGCAGGCTGCCATTGTTTTTGTCGAAGGTGGTGCGGTCCGCCGCGTTCGCCAGCGTTTCCGGCATCATGCCGGCTTCCAGCAGCGGTTTGCCCAGGCCATACACTATATTATGGATAAACGGAAACGAATAATGCGTAAAGGCACGCGTTTCCTCAATCATCAGGCCGGATGCCTGCACGCTGGCTTCCAACTGTTCCTGTGTATATAAGCGTACATGATTGGCCCAGATGCCCGCCAGCGGCCCCCGGCTGATGTGCGTGCCAAAGACGGTTTCCAGCGTCCTGTTGATCGGGTCCCACCAGAAGGGATAATTGGCATTGGGCACGGTGACAGCCGCCACGCCACCCGGTTTGAGCACGCGAAAGGCTTCGCGCAGGCCAGCCACGTCGTCCTCCAGATGTTCCAGCACTTCAGAAAGAATAACGCCGTCAAAGGTGTTGTCCGGGTAAGGCAGCGCATAAATGCTGGCGTGATTCAGCATAATGTCTGGCAGATGGCCGACGTTGCGCTGCGCCTTCAGCATCACGTCCCAATCCAGGTCCGCCCCCACAAGCTGGCAGCGGCTGACGTAGCGAAACATGTTCAGGTAAAACCCCCGCCCACAGGGGATATCCAGAATCAGGCTGTCATCGCGCGGGTCGATCCATTCAAAGATGGTCTGGACGCGCTTTTTGAAGGCCATGTCGGCCTCGTTGCGCGTCATATGTGCGATCACCTGCGGATCAACGCCGCCGTCAGCGTCGGGCATGGTCATAGAATACCTTCTCGTAACGATCCACCGTTTCCTGGAAGGAAAACTTCGCCTCGATAACTTCACGCGGGCGGATGTACTGCTCGCGATTTTGCAGCACCTCCACAATCGCCTCGCCAATCGAGCGCCAGTCGCCCGCCCTGGCCAGCCGGCCCATGCCGGTTTCGCGCACGGGCACGCGCCCACCCGGAATATCCGTCATGACCACCGGCGTGCCGCACAGCATCGCCTCCACCTGTACCAGCGCGAAACATTCAGAATCGCTGGTCAGCGCCAGCACATCGCAGGCGGCGTAAAAATCCGCCATGGCCTGCATATCGGTCATCAGGCCGGGGAACACCAGTTGATCCTTGTATTGTTCCAGCAGCCCCTGGTTCTGATCCCAGAATTCCTTTTCGTACTTGATGGGATACTCCCCCACAAATACCAGCCGCGCATTAGGGTAGCGCTGGTTGATAATCTCCAGGGCGCGCAGCAGCAGGTCCGGCCGTTTTTCCTCGACAAAGCGGCTGGCAAACCCGATCACCGGGCCGCCGTTGTTGGCCCATTCGCTGCGCCACGCCTCCACCCGCTGCGGGTCTGGCAGCGGCATGTGAATCGGCGGAGAGATCACCGTCACCTTATCCAGAAAGGGGCGCAGATAGTAGGAATGCTCGGCATAATCCTGACTGTAGGCGATCAGGCGGGCGCTGCGCCGTGCCATGAATTTGTACATCCAGAACATGGTATCTGTGATAAACCGGTTCAGGCGGCCTTCCGGCAGGATCAGGTCGCCATGATGGGTGGCGACAATCGGGCGCCCGGTAAGCTGTGCCAGCACCGCCAGCAGCGCCGTTTCCAGCATGGGCACATTCACCCACACCACATCATGCTGCAGCATAAGCCCCAGCGCCGCCCAGGGATAAGCCGGCATCACCATGCCCCGGCTGACGGCCACCGGCGGAGTCCACAACCGGACGATGCGCACGCCGTTATGAATCACCTCGTCACGCGGCAGCGAGATGTGATAGCGCGCCGTCAGCACCGTCACCTCATGCCCGCGCCGCGCCAGTTCCTCCGCCACCCGCTGCACATGAATAGTCAGCCCGGTGCGGTGCGGAAAGTAATACAGCAAGGCGATCAGAATTTTCAGTTTTTCCGACGATTTACCGTTCGCGGACATTGCGTTCCTGTATATGTTATGTTGCGCGATAACCTTCTACTTCGCGGGTCAGGCGGTTGAGACTGATGCCTTCCTGCACAAACCCCAGCGTGCCCATCACCGCATAAAGCGCCAGATTGAGCGCATGCACCACCACCGCAAAGGAGACATTCACCGGGTCTGTGGCCGCGCCGTAACCCATCGCGCTCATGGCCAGCATGATCGCCCATTCATAGGTGCCGATATTGCCCGGCACCGCCGGCACCGCGATAACGAACGCCGCCGCCGCGATAAACAGCGCCGCCGCCGCCCAGTCTGCCCGGTCATAAAAGGCAAACATGAGTATATACCCGGCTGCCAGCGAAAAACCCCAGCTTATCACGGTCCAGAACAGCGCCCGCAGCAGCAGCGCCGGCTGTGTGAGGGGCAGCAGGCCATCCAGAAAATGATCGAGCCACGCGGCCGGGTTCCGCTGCTGAAGCAGGGGCGCACGCTGTACGATCCACGCCAGCAGACGGTGCAGATGCGCCCGCCGGGCTGCCAGCGTCACCAGCACCCCAAAGCCGACCAGCAGCAGCGGCACCGTGAAAATCGCCGCCGTGCGATAATCATCTGGCAGCGCCGGGACAAACGCCAGCGCGAACCCCAGCAGCAGCAGCACCGCCAGCAAATCCAGCATGCGCTCGACGATGATCGAACTGGCCGATTTTAACACCGGCACCGGCGGCTCTACACGCGAAGCCAGCACCGCCCGGGCCACCTCGCCCATGCGCAGCGGCAGCAGGCCGTTGACCAGATAGGACACATTGGTAATGCTGAAGGCCCGCCCCAGCGGCAGCGCGCCATTGAGCAGCACCCGCCAGCGTACCGCACGAGTCAGCAGCCCGGCCAGCAGCAGCAGCGCCGAAGGCAGTACATAAATATAACGCGCCGCCGCCAGCGCCTGTGCCAGCCGCGCCAGATCGACCTGAGAAAGCATGAAATAGAGCGCCAGCAGGCTGACCACCGCCCCCAGCAACCCGATTCGCCAGTGCTTCAAGTGCCTGTCCTGTCATACTTCGTGGCGGAACCACACCCAAAGAGGGATTATAGCCAAAGGCGGTTGCAGATTGTTAGGGTTGATTATCAGCTATCACAAACTTCATTACAGGGCAGATGGCCGGGCAGACTCTTGACACACCCCTGCCCGCCCCCTATAATTTGGTCAGGTTGCGGGTGTAGCTCAGTTGGTAGAGCACTTGCTTCCCAAGCAAGGTGTCACGGGTTCGAGTCCCGTTACCCGCTTTACGGCAAATGCGCCTGCCCCAAGGCGCGTTTTTCTTGAAAACGAATGAAAGAGTCTCCATCGAGGCTCTGGTTTGAAGGAGAATAACAGTGGCTGATTATGTCATCGAAGCGCAGCCGCGCACCATCACCGGCAAGCAGGTGAAGCAACTGCGCAACCAGGGCCTGGTTCCGGCGATTGTTTACGGATCAAAGATGGAGCCAGTCTCGATTCAGATTCCCTATCGTCCGCTGGAAGTCGCCCTGATGAAGGCCGGCGGGACTCAGTTGATCGATATTCAGGTCGATAAGCAGAAGCACACCGTGCTGACCCGTGATGTGCAGCGCCACGTCATCCGGGGTGATATTCTGCACGTCGATTTTGTAGCAATCGACCTGACCCAGCCTATCGCGGCGGATATTTATGTCCAGTTCGTCGGCGAAAGCCCGGCCGTCAGCAGCAGCCAGGGTATCCTGCTGACAGGGTCCAACAGCCTGAGCGTGGAAGCACTGCCCGCCAACCTGCCGGAATATGTCGAAGTCGATCTTTCCAGCCTGGCTGAAGTGGGCGATTCAATCCATGTGCGCGATCTGGACCTGGGCGAGGGCATCAACATCCTCAACGACCCCGAAGATCTGGTGGTGCGCATCGTCCAGCCGTCGGCGGCCCGCGCTGCCCTGCTGGATGAAATCGAGAGCGAAGAAGCCGCAGCCGAAGCCGCTGAAGGCGAAGCCCCGGCTGAGGAAGAAGCAGGCGACGAGGAATAATCGCCTCTCTGCCCTGCCCGCACCAGAGACACAAAACAAAAACTGGCGAGACTGTGTGTTAGCTCGCCAGTTTTATTTTTCCCGTGATCAGCCTGCAAGCCGTTATTCTTCTGGCACGGCCCCGTTAGCAGGTGGCTTGCCGTTTTCGTTTACGGCGGCTTCGGCTTCTATATCCATGATCGCCAGCCCCACCACGCGGTCACCTTCGGCCAGATTCATCAGCGTCACGCCCTGGGTGCTGCGCCCGGTCTCGCGAATCTCGTTAAGCTGAGTCCGCAGCACAACCCCGTTTTCCGTCATGAGCATGATGGCATCGCTTTCCTTGATGCAGCCCATCTTGACCACCGGCCCGGTCTTTTCATTGCGGGCCAGCGTGCGCACACCGATACCAAAGCGTCCGCGCAGCGCGTATTCATCCAGCGCGGTACGTTTCCCGTGGCCGTTGGCGGTGACCACCAGCAGATGCGTATCCTCTTCCTCGATCACGTCCATGCCTGCGACCATATCGCCGCGCAGCAGACGGATGGCGTTCACGCCTGCTGCCGGGCGGCCCATCACCCGCACCTGATCTTCGTGGAAGCGCACCGCCTGCCCGCCTTCCGTCACCAGCATGATGTGCTGGCTGCCGGTGGTGTATTTCACCCAGTTCAGGGTGTCGCCAGGGTCGAGCGTGATGGCGATCAGGCCGCTGGGCCGCACATCCGCGAACTGATCCAGATGCACGCGCTTGATGCGCCCATGCCGCGTGGCCATCGTGAAATAGCCTTCGACGCCGTCAAAAGTACTGACCGGCAGCACCGCCGTGATATGTTCATCCGGCATCAGGGGCAAAATCGAGTGTATGAGCGTGCCCTTGCTGGCGCGCTGCGTTTCCGGGATGGCAAAGGTGCGTTCGCAGTACACCTTGCCCCGGTCGCTGAAGAACAGCAGATAATCCAGGCTGCCCGCAGAGAAGATATCCCAGATGGCATCTTCCTCTTTGGTGGTCATGCCGATCACACCCTTGCCGCCGCGCCGCTGCGATCTGTAGGCGGTGGTTGGCACGCGCTTGATATAGCCCCGTGTCGACAGCGTCACCAGCACACGCTCATCGCGCACCAGGTCCGCTTCGTTAAATTCGGTGCTGACGCCGTACTGGATTTCTGTGCGGCGGTTATCGCCAAAGGTCTCTGCAAGGTCGTTCACGTCCTCGCGAATGACGGACAGGATCATCGCGGGCGATGCCAGCAGGTCTTCCAGATAGGTGATGCGCGACATCACCTCGTCATATTCATCCTTGAGCTTTTGCTGTTCCAGCGCGGCCAGCCGCCGAAGCTGCATTTCCAGGATCGCGTTGGCCTGCGCTTCGGTCAGATCAAACCGGCTGATCAACTGGCTGCGGGCGGCTTCGGTATCATCTGACGAACGAATCGTCTGAATTATGCGGTCAATACTGGTCAGCGCCTTGAGCAGCCCTTCCAGGATGTGCGCCCGCGCCCGCAGTCGTTCCAGTTCGTATTCAGAACGGCGGACGATGACATCATAGCGATGTTCAACATAGATTTGCAGCGACCGCTTGAGGCCGAGGGTGCGCGGTTCGCCGTTGACCAGGGCCAGCATCTGGATGCTGAAGGTGCTTTGAAGCTGGGTGTATTTGTAAAGCTGGTTGAGCACTTTCAGCGGCTGCGCGCCCCGGCGCAGTTCCACCGCCAGCCGCATGCCTTTCCGGTCAGATTCATCGCGCAGGTCGGCAATGGCGTCGATGCGCCCTTCGCGCACCAGCGAGACGATGCGCTCGATAATGGCAGATTTGCCCACCTGGTAGGGGATTTCCGTAAACACAATGCGATGCCGTTCATCGCGGATTTCTTCAAATTCTGCCCGCGCGCGCACCACCACCCGGCCCCGCCCGGTGGCATAGGCTTCCTTCAGGCCGTCATCCGCCACGATAATGGCCCCGGTGGGAAAGTCCGGCCCGGTGACGAACTGCATCAGTTCATCGACGGTGACATCATCAATGCGTTCTGCGTTATCAATCAGATAGGTGATCGCGGCCACCAGTTCGCGCAGGTTGTGCGGCGGAATACTGGTCGCCATACCAACCGCGATGCCGCTGGTGCCGTTCAGCAGCAGATTTGGCAGACGCGCCGGCAGCACTTCCGGTTCCTGCTGGGTGCCGTCATAATTATCGACAAAATCCACCGTGTTCATGCTGATATCGACCAGCAGTTCTTCGGCGATGCGCGCCAGCCGCGCTTCGGTATAACGCATGGCCGCCGGGCTGTCACCATCGACACTGCCGAAGTTGCCCTGGCCGTCGATAAGGGGGTAGCGCAGCGAGAAATCCTGCACCATGCGGGCCATGGCATCATACACTGCGCTGTCGCCGTGCGGATGATATTTCCCCAGCACATCGCCCACCACACGGGCGCTCTTCTTGTACTGCGAGTTATAGCGCATGCCCATCTCGTGCATGGCATACAGAATGCGCCGGTGGACCGGTTTCAGACCGTCGCGCGCATCTGGCAGGGCGCGGGCCACAATGACACTCATGGCATAGTCGAGGTAGCTGCCGCGCATCTCCTCGTTAATATTTATGGGGCGTACAATCCCGATTTCATCCATAGGCAACAGGCGCACTGCGGGGCTGCACCACCCGGCAGCGCCGAACTCCTTTCGTGGTCATTCTCTGTCGTCAGTTTCTTCGCCGGATGCGGTGTTTAAGCCCGGCGTGAGGGTGCATTATGCGGGGGATTCCATTAACGATGTTACACATCCAGCACCCGTACCATTGTCTGTCCATAACGCTTTTATTATACTCCAAAATGGCAAAAATGGCGATAGCGGGTTCCTGTATCCCAAATGTTAAGAGCGTTATCCCAAATTTTTTGGGATAACCCACACGGAGGCCAATCATGCGCCGTTTCTGGATGATCATCGTGCTGATGAGTATGGCCGGGGTGACGGGCTGTGCCCCGGTTGGTAATTTTGCTGGGTCTGTCGCCAGGGAAGCCGCGCGTTTTCTGGTATGGCAGCAGCGCAGCGCCGGCGAATTTGAAACAGTATCGGCACTCGGTTATGCCAGCCTCATGATCGACCTTCAGCCGGATAACCCCCTGCTCTATATCAATCGGGGGCAGCTTTACCTGAACCTGTACGAATGGGATGAGTCGCTGGAAGATTTCAACACGGCGATAGCACTCGCGCCGGATTACGCCGATGCCTATTTTCATCGTGGGGTGCTGTATTATTCGGTTTTGCAGACCGGGCAGGCCCTGCGCGAGGAAGCGCTGGCAGACTTCCGGCATTATCTGGCACTGGCGCCGGATGGCGAATACGCCGCCCAGGCGAGAGATTATGCTGGCAGGATTGAAGCGGAATTAGCGGCCCTCAACGAGTGAGCCAGGATACAGCGCAGTCACGCGCCTGGCCAGCAGTGGAATACTGGCGGAATTACAGCATAATTCGCTGTGTTGCCAGCAGCAGCGCCAGCCCCAGTACCACCACATTCATAAAGAAGAAGATCGACAGGAACATGCGCTCTACCGCCGTCATGCCCAGAAAACGGCCCCCGTCGCCAGAAGTATCCACCTCGGCAACGTAGGTATCCTCTTCTTCCTCAAAATCCTCAAAATCGTTTTCCAGCGCGTCTCTGCGCAGATCATCCAGCATCAATCATTCTCCTCAGCACGCGTGTTTTCCAGCATAATCCAGATCAGAACGCCTGTCAATTTGCCCGCAGCCAGCGCTCATCCACCAGCCGGAACAGCACCTCTTCCTGCCGTGTGGCCGGGTCGCCCACTTCCACCAGCGCCCGCAGTTGATAAATGCCTTCTGGTGTGGTTTCCGGTGTGACAGATACCACCACCCGGTTTTCGCCTGCTGGCCCGGCATTGTAGCGCTGGTAAGCCTGATTGCGGATGGATTCGTCGCGGGTGTCGTACAGGGCCAGGAAGTTATTCTCATCGCCACGCTGGATCAGTTCGTCTTCCAGCGTCAGCCGCCATGTCAGAAAGTCGCGCCAGTCCAGGTTGGCCTGTGCCAGCGATTGCGTACCAAGAATACTGTTCAGCACCGCCGCGCTGGAATCCGGCTGCATGGCGCGCAGCAGGCCGCCCACCGCTTCTTCACCGTAATTCCGGGCCACGCTGTCGACGAGAAAGCTGTTGGTGTTTATCGACACGAACCGGCCCACCAGCCACGAATCCACCGACGAAAGCAGATAAAAGGCATCCGCCGGATAAACGGGCTGCATCCCGCCGGCGGTCACCCCCACCAGCCGTTCTGCCAGCAGATTGGCCAGTTCAAACTGGAGCGCAAAATCAAAGGGCATATCCTGCCGCGCCGCCTGCGTATAGGGCGAACGCACCCGCAATAACCAGGCATCCTCCGCAGACCAGCCGCTGGCGAGGCCAGGGTCCGGCACGATTTCCACCGTCACCATTGGCAGATCAGCACAGCCCAGGCTGGCGCAGGCGGTTTGCAGCCACCCGGCCAGCGCATCGCGCATAGTATGCGCCAGCGCTTCATCGACGCGCTGATAACGAATCGTCAGGCGGTCTGTTTCCAGCGTGGCGGCATCCCCCCAGAAAGTGTAATCCGGCGGAACATGGCGCCAGCCATCATCATAACGCCAGTAAAACCAGGTCTGCACATAAGGCGCGCCGTCCAGAATTTCCTGCACCTGCACCCGCGCCCGGTGACCATCCACCGCCGCATCCAGAATCTGGCCAGTCAGTTGAATCTGATCATTCAGCTTCAGGTCCTGATAGCGGTTGAACGCCTCCTGCTGCGCGCTCAGCCAGGTGTCGTTGGCGCTGCGCTGAAACCCCAGAAATGCCTGCTCATCGCCAATGCGCAGGGTCGCCACTTCGGCATCCACCGTATCACGCAGCACCTGCACTGTCTCCGCCTCGACCTGCCGCAGACGGAAAATGACCACCCCCACCACCAGCGCCACCAGCCCGACCAGCACCAGCGGCAGCATCAGCAATATCAACTGGCGACGGCGACGGCGGCGGCGCGATTCCGGGTCCTCGCCGCCTGTCTGCCGCACCACCTGCTGTTCGGATTCTATTTCCCAATCCAGACGAACCATTAACTGCTCATCCCTATCGCCAGATCACCGGCTGTTATCTGATGAATCTCTCCGCTGGCATCGCGCACCAGCAGCGCGCCGTCTGCATTCACGGCTTCTGCCTGCCCCTGCACATCGCCTACTGTCACCCACTGCCCCAGGGTGGAAAGCCGCCCCTGCCATGCCGCAAAGAATGCTTCCGTGCCAATGCGCCCGTACCAACGCTCTATACACGCCAGCAGCGCCTGCGCCAGTTCTGCGCGATCCAGCCGCCGCCCCAGCGCCGTTTCCAGGCTGGTGGCCTTGCCCTGCAGGTCCGTACCGGCAAAATCGACCCGCACATTGACCCCCAGCCCCAGCACCGCCCCGGCCAGATGCGCGCCCTGCCATACCGCTTCGGGCAGCACGCCGGATACCTTCAACCCGCCGATCTGCACATCGTTGGGCCATTTGATGCCCACATCCGCCGCGCCAGGCTGCGCCGCCAGATCCGCCACCGCCAGCGCGCCCAGCATGCTCAGGCGCGGCAGAGCCTCCGGCGTCGGGTGCAGCACCACAGACAGGGCCAGCGCACTGCCAGCGGGCGTGTGCCAGGCACGTCCCAGACGCCCCCGGCCCTGCACCTGCTCATCCGCAATCACCACCGCACCCGCCGGCGCTCCATCCAGCAGCCATTCGCGGGCGATATCATTGGTGCTGCCGGCCTGCGCATAAAACCGCACCGGACGCGGCGCCAGCAGGCTTTGCAGACGTTCCTGATTCAGACTCAAGGCGACTCTCTCTTTTCAAGTATGCCCGATGATTGTAACATGCCTGCGGACAGACCCAAGAGCGAAAAGTGAGGGTATCGTGGATCATCTCTGGACACCCTGGCGCATGGCCTATATTCGAGGTGAGAAAAAACCGGTGGAAGGCTGCATTTTCTGCAACAAGATCAACGCGCAGGACGACGAGGAACAGATCGTCGCCCGTTCGCAGCATGTTTACGTCACGCTGAACCTGTACCCCTATAACAACGGCCATGTGATGGTCGTGCCCTATGCCCATGTCGATACGCAGGAAGCCCTGCCCACAGAAGCGCTCACCGACCTGATGCTGACGACCAACCGGGCGCTGGGGGCGCTGCGCCGCCTGTATAATCCGCAGGCATTCAACCTGGGGGCCAACATCGGCGCGGCGGCGGGCGCGGGCATCGCGGAGCATTATCATTTCCATATCGTGCCGCGCTGGGCAGGCGATGTGAACTTTATGAGCACCGTCGCCTCCACCCGCGTCATTCCGGATTCGCTGGAGAACACCTACCGCGAACTGCGCGCCGTCTGGCAGGAACTGTACGGCGGCGAATAACCCGACGCTGATGCGTCTCAGCCGGGGCGAAACAGGCTGATCTTTGGCGTTTCCCCAAACAGGCTGATCTCGATCTGTATCTGCGGCTGATCGGGCAGCAGTTCCGGCGTGCTGGTCAGCAGCACGATGACCCCGCCCGGCGCGATAACCCGCCGCATTTCGGCGTAACTGGCGCGGTACAGCGTAGGCAGGTCCTGCGGGTTCAGCACCTGCTTGCCCCAGGGCATATTCGAAACCACGCAGTCCATACAGGCGCGCCTGAAAGGCAGTTGGCGCGCATCCCCCTGCACAAAGGTTGCATACAGCGCGGCGCGGTTCAGGTCCGCCAGCGCCATTTGCAGCGCATTGGCCGCCAGGTCGCTGCCCGCCGCCGCCGCCCCCTGATAGGCCGCTTCAATGACAATCGTGGCGGTGCCACAGAAAGGATCAAGCAGCCGCTGCCCCGGTTCCAGCCCGGCCACGTGGAGCATGGCCGCCGCGACTGATGGCTTCAGCGCGCCGGGCAGATGATGCTGCTTATAGGGCCGCCGGTGCAGGCTGGTGGCGCCAATGCGCAGCCCCACCAGCGCGGTTTCATGCTCGATAAACAGGCGCAGGTTCAGCGCGGCGTCGCGGTCATCATCGACATAGCGCCAGCCCGGCTGCGCCGCCAGCACGCCTTCGGCCACAGCCTGCTTAATTTCTGCGGTGGTGTAATTGCGCTTGCCAACAAAACTGGCGGTGATGGAAAATGCCGGGGCGGCATCCAGCGGGCGCAGATCGCGCAGCGCCCCCACCGCCACCGCGACATCAAGCCCCTGGCTGTGCTGATTCAGATGCCTGAGGGCATCGCGTGGGCGGCCAATGCCCTCCCACGTGGCCAGATGGATAAATACATCATCGACGGTGGTCAGGCGCAGCAGGTGCTTCAGCGCGCCCTGATATTCGGCGGTCACGCGGCGGTAAGCCACCTGCGGGCTGACCATGCCGGGCAGGGTGCTCATTTCCGCCGCGCTGATGGATTCCAGGCCGCGTGTGGTCAGGGCAAGGATGTTCATACCTGCACCATCAGGCTGTCAGGCGTTTCTGGCCGTGAACATATCCTTCGCATTTTCGATGTAGCTGAGCGACTGGTGGCGGAAGTAGGTGTTGTACAGTTCCGCGTAGTGCCCTTCCTGCTCCATCAGCGACTCGTGGCTGCCCTGCTCGATAATCTCGCCCTGGCGCAGCACAATGATACGATCCGCGCTGCGCACCGTGCTCAGGCGATGCGCGATCAGAATGGAGGTGGAACGCGCCAGAATCATGTTCAGCGCTTCCTGAATCTGCATCTCGGTAAAGGGGTCGATGCTGGCGGTGGCTTCGTCCAGGATAAAGATAGCAGGCCGCTGCAGCAGCACCCGCAGCAGGCTAACAAGCTGGCGCTGGCCCATGCTCAGGCGCGCGCCGCGTTCGCCCACATCACTGTTGAGTCCATCCGGCAGGGTTTCCAGCCATTCGCCCCCGCCGATGCTGTAGGCAATTTCCTCAATCTCGGCATCCGTGGCGTCCGGCTTGCTGTAGCGGATATTCTCCATAATCGTCCCGCTGAACAGAAACGGCGCCTGCGGCACAATACCCAGACGGCTGCGGTATGACTGAAGATCGAAGGAACGAATATCCTGCCCATCCACCCGAATCTGCCCACGCTGAAATTCATAAAAGCGTGTGATCAGCTTGGCGATGGTGCTTTTACCCGCGCCGGTGTGCCCCACAAAGGCCACACTTTCGCCCGGCTGAATCTCGAGGTTGAAGTTTTTCAGCACAGGGTCGCCGGGCACATACTCAAAGGTGACATCCTCAAATTCAATATGGCCGGAAAGCCGGGCGGCGGGCTGCTGATCGTGCTGGACAATGGTGTTTTCCGCGTCGATGAGCGCAAAAACACGTTCTGTCGCGCTGAGGCCCTGCTGGAACTGGCTCCAGAACGAGGACACGTTCATGAAGGGGAACCAGAAGCGATCCACCCCCTGCACAAACAGGAACCAGGCCGCCGCAGAAATCGTCCCGGCGATGACCAGAGACGCCCCGGCATACACAATCAGCGCGGTGGCCAGCCCGGAAAGCACCGTCAGCACCGGGAAGACCAGCGCCAGCACCAGCCCGCGCTGCAGGTTGATGCGGTAGGAATCGTTGTTCACCTGCACGAACTGATCATAAACCATGGCCTCTTTGCGGAAATTTTTGGCCACGCTGATGCCGGAGACGCTTTCCTGAATGGTGCTGTTGACGATGGCAAGCTGGCGCGACGACTGCCGGGTGACGAACCGCGCCATGCGCCGGAACGCCAGCGCCGCCAGCACCACCACCGGGGCGACTGCCAGCAGCAGGGCGGTCATGGTGACGGACCGGCTGAGCATGATAAACACCAGAATAAATACCTGCAGCACCTGCGTCACAATGTCGCTGCTGACCATGACGATATCGCCAAATTCCTGCGTATCGCTGGTGATGCGGCTGACAATCTTGCCAGTGCTGTTCTCATCATAAAAAGCCAGGTCACGCCCCACTGCCGCCACGACGGCATCCTTGCGCATCCGGGCGACCACATTGCCGACGATAAAGGTCAGCATGCGGCGGCGCGCCCAGTTGGAAATGTATTGTAAAAATGCCGCCACAAACAGCGCCCCCAGCACGAGCTGTGGCACCGGGCTGCCCGCATCCTCCAGTTGGGCCACCCCTTCCGAGATCAGCAGCGGCTGCACACCGATCAGCACAGCCAGCACCGCAAACGCGGTCAGCATGATGATGGCCTGCCGCCGGTAGGTTTTAAAATAGCTCAGGATGCGCCGGAACAGGTAGGCATCTGTATACTGGCGGTCATATTTATCGGCTTCCAGCCCGCGCATGAATGCGGGACCACCCATAGTGATTTACCCCTTTCAGGATTTATTCGCCGTTCTGGCCGGCGCTTCGTAGCGGGCAAAAATGCGGCGGTAGGCTTCCGATGTCTGCAGCAGGTCTTCGTGGCTGCCCTGGGCGGCCACCCGGCCGTTGCGCAGCACGATAATATGATCTGCCCAGCGAATCTGCGACAGGCGGTGTGTGATCAGAATGGTGGTGCGCCCGCGCGAGGCGGTCCAGATAGCCTGCTGGATCATGTCTTCTGTGGCGCTGTCAATCGCGCTGGTGCTGTCATCCAGGATCAGCACCGGCGGCTGGGTGACAAAGGCGCGTGCAAGCGCGATGCGCTGGCGCTGGCCGCCGCTGAGGGTCACGCCGCGCTGCCCGATTTTGGTATCGTACCCTTCCGGGAAGGACAGAATAAAATCGTGGGCCTGGGCTTTGCGGGCGGCATCCTCCACCTGCTCCTGCGTGGCCTGCTCCGCCCCAAAGGCGACATTTTCTGCCAGCGTGCGGCTGAACAGGAAAATATCCTGCTCGATAATGCTGATCTGCGAGCGCAGCGCCTCCATCGACCAGTCGCGCACATCCACCCCATCCACCAGCACGCGGCCCCCGGTGGCGTCGTAGGTGCGGTTGATCAGTTTGGTGATGGTCGTTTTACCCGCGCCAGTCTGCCCCACAATTGCCACTGTCTGGCCCGGTTTGATGGTGAAGGAGATGTCGTGCAGGACTTCCTTCTCCGGCGTATAGCCAAAGTTGACATGCTCGAACCGGATTTCGCCCTTAATCGGCTGGTTATGACCGGCGGCGTTCTGGTCGAGGTTGTTTTCCGCATTAATGACTTTCAGGATGCGCGCGGCGCTGGCATAACCCAGGGCGATGCGCGGCAGCGTGAACAGGGTCGAAAAGACCGGGAACTGGAACAGGGTGACAATGCCCACATAGGCGACAATATCCCCCGTATCAATGCGGCCCTGCTGGAACAGCAGCATGGCGTGCAGCAGCGCGCTAAACACCGTGAGGGGGTACAGCAGGTTCGACCAGTAACGGGCTTCCAGTTCGCCCTGCTCGATAAACCGGTCACGCGCGGTATCCACCAGGCTGCTGACATGTGCCACTTCCTGATCTTCCTGGGCAGCACCCTTGACAACCTGCAGACCTTCCAGCGATTCCGCCAGGCGCGCATTCATCCGCCCAAAACTGGCGCGCACCTCCTGCGCGATAGGATGCAGGCGGCGTACAAACCGCACCGCGATGATAAGCTGAATCAGGACGAACACCACCGGCGACAGAATCAGGTGCGGATGAATGGCCGGAGAAGCGATCAGCGGCATGACCAGAAACATAGAGGACCCCACCAGCAGATTGACGCCGGTATTCATCATCATGTTAAGTTCGATCACGTCGTTGGTCACCCGCGCCATGATCTCGCCCACGGGCTGCATATCATGGAAATCCATGCTCTTGCCCAGCAGGCTGGCATACAGTTCGTCGCGCACATCGCGCTCGATACGCTGGCCATAGACCTGCGCGCTGATGTTGCGGGTGAACTGCACCACAGAGCGCACCGCCGAGATGCCGACGATGCCCAGACATACCGCCAGCACCTGCTGAAGATCGCTGTTGTTGATAATCGCATCGAAGGCTTCGCCAATCAGATAGGCGATGGAGGCGGCAAAGGCGGCATTGCCAAAGGCCCCCAGCACCATCAGCACGCCCACCCACCAGTGGCGAATGACATGCGACAGAATAAACCGCAGGGGACTGGATCGATTGCTTGTAAATGCGCCGGGCGCATCAAATTCAACAGTCATACATCTTCTCGAATGTGTCAGCCTGCCCCTATGTTAGCCCATCTTGCCAAGCCCAAGTAACACCAATTCATGAAGCATTCAGGTTCAGCGGTTCCAGCAGCAGTTGATCCTCGCCGCCGGGCAGCGTCAGGCGGGTGTTATCCCAGGACTGGTACACCACCAGCGCCGGCTGATACTGCCCTGCTGGCAGATCGTCGGACAGGTCCAGCACGCGCAGATCAATATAGAGCCGGTCCGGTTCCAGTATGGAGGTCTGCACAGGCTGGCCGCTGTAAAAATCCGTGATCGGGCCATCAGCCTGGGCCACCAGTGCGCCTTCGTCATCCAGCAGATGCAGCCCGATGGAATAATCCAGCGAGATGGGCGATTCCGCCGCCCACCACAGGCGCACCGTCATGCTGCCGTCCGTGATGGCATCGACATCCATGCCCAGGAAGACCAGCGAATCGGCAAAGACCGCCGGTTCAGTCCAGGGCGGCGCTTCCAGAAGCTGAAGCAGATAGCACCACTGCCGGTTACAATCGCCAATCACCTGCTGCAATGGGTGCGATTGTTCAATCCGGGCGAAGCGGGCGCGGGTGTCGTCGGCGCGCCATTCGCCATCAGTCACGTACCAGACGCGGCGGTGAGTCTGCGCTTCCTCGATGCTGTCCACCCGGCGCGACCACAGTTCCGGGTCGAGATAGCGGCGCACCTGCCCGCGGACAAAGCCATCATACAGGCCGCCGCTGTCAAAAAGGATCACGTCCTGCGGCTGAGCCTCCAGCGAAACCTGCCGGAACAAATCGCGATAGGGCGTTCGCGCCGGAATCTGTGCAGGCAGAGCCACCAGCGACAGCGCCAGCACCCCCGCCGCCGCTGGCCAGCGCACCCGCCCCGGCAGCACCGCCAGCCCGGCCGCCATCACCAGCGCAAAGCCGATCACCATGTAGACCACATAACGCGGCAGGTAAACCGCAATGGCCAGATTGATCAGCAGCGACACCAGCGGCACGCCAAAGGCCCAGGCCAGTGCCAGCCGGTAGGCGGATTTGCGCCACAGGAACACCACGCCCACTACCAGCAGCGCGGCATATAACGCAATCTGGCCGTTGGACGCCAGCGCGAACAGGTCCAGGGCGGCATCCGGTGATGATGGAATGGTGGTCGAACCGGCCCCCAGCAGGCCGCGCTGGTTACCGCCGATGGTTTCCGCCTGCCGCACATGCAGCACCTGGAAGATGGCAAACGGCAGCCAGGGCAGCCAGATCAGCCCGGCCATCACCACCACATGCAGGCCCTGCGCCAGCAGCCTGCGTGATGGACGCCGCAGCAGAAAATACAGGCCCTGCACCAGCATCAGCACGAACAGGAAGTAATGGACGTACAGCATGGCCCCCAGCGTCAGCGCATACCAGAAGGCGGCACGCCCGGTCTGCTTGGTCAGCCAGCGCTGGTACGTCCACATCGACGCCGTGACCAGCAGCAGAATCAGTCCATAGGGGCGGATTTCCAGCGCGTGGATAAAAAAGAAGGCGTTGACGCCCAGCAGCGCCATCGCCAGCAGGCCATAGCGCGGTGTCCCAAACCAGCGCCGCCCCACCTGATAGACCAGCGCCAGCGCCAGCAGGCTGTAAAAGAGCGCCAGCAGCCGCCCGGCAAATTCGCTGTCGCCCACAAACTGCCGCCACAGCCAGAATGACGAAAACCACAGCGGCGGGTGCGAATCCTCCGCAGCCAGATAGCGCACCAGATAGGGCAGATCATTCCGGGTGAAATCATACACAAGGCTTTCGTCGGGGCGCATCTGCACCGAATCGATGCCCGTCACCAGCACCACCGCGCTGAGAAAGACCAACACCACGCCGAACAGCCAGGGGCGCGAAGTGATTATTTTTGCCATCCGGCACGTCTCCACAGAAAAAACCAGCGGCTCATTATATCGGGCGGGTACAGGGCTTAAAAGACGGGGTTCAGCCCTGTAAAGCAGACGAGAAACAGGCCCGGCGGTTGAAACCCGTTCCGGGCTGTCCGGCGCTTTACGAAACCGGACACCTCAGGTAAAGTTAGGCACCGGGGAGCAGAACGCCCCCATATGTGCCAGTGCCTGAGTGGGGTGTTGTGTTCATGCTTTCTATCGTAATCCCGATTCACAACGAGGAACGCATCCTCGAATCGCTGATCCACGAACTGACGAACGGCCTGCATGATCTGAATACAGATTACGAACTGATCCTGAGCGAAAACGGCAGCAAGGATAACACGCTGGCCCTGGCGCAGCGGCTGGCCGCCGAAGTGTCTAATGTGGTGGTCATCAGCAGCCCGACCGCCAGTTATGGCCGCGCCATCAAAACCGGCATCCTCAACAGCCAGGGCGAAAATATTGTCGTGTTTAATGCCGACCTGTGGGACCTGGATTTTCTGCGACAGGCCCTGCACCTGCTGGAAACCTATGATATTGTCATCGCCTCCAAACGGCACCAGCAGTCGCACGACCAGCGGCCATTTAACCGGCGCTTTATCACCTGGGCCTTTAACCTGCTGCTGCGGGTGATGTTTGGCTTTACCGGGTCCGATACGCACGGCATCAAGGCCTTCCGGCGGCGGCGCATCGTGCCGGTGGTCAAGGACTGCATCACAGAACGCGAGATTTTTGATACGGAAGTGATCCTGCGGGCGCAGCAGGCCGGCCTGACGACCATTGAACTGCCGGTTACGGTTGAAGAAACCCGGCCCTCGCGGTACAGTCCGTTTATGCGTATCCCGCGCACGGTGCGCGACCTGGGTATGCTGTATCGGGATATGTACCTGACGCCGCGCACCAAGCCGACTGAATTACCCACTGAACCCAAGGTGTAAAACCGCATGAAACCCAGAGTATTTGTCAGCCGTGTTATCCCCGCCGCCGGGCTGGATCGAATTCGCGAACAGTGTGACGTTGATGTGTGGCCAGAACAGATGCCCCCGCCCTACGAAGTGCTGCTCGAACGAGTGAAGGGCGTGGATGGTCTGCTGTGCCTGCTGACGGACCGGATCGACGCGAACCTGATGGATGCCGCCGGGCCACAGTTGAAGGTCATCAGCCAGCTGGCCGTCGGCTATGACAACATTGATCTGGCCGCCGCTGCCGAACGTGGCATCCCGGTGGGGCATACCCCCGGCGTTTTGACCGAAGCCACCGCCGACCTGGCCTTTGCGCTGCTGCTGGCCGCCGCCCGGCGCATTGTCGAAGGCGTGAATTACATCAAGGCGGGCGAATGGAAAACCTGGGAGCCGGAAACGCTGCTGGGCGCGGACCTGACCGGGGCCACCCTGGGCATCATCGGCCTGGGCAGGATCGGCAGGGCGATGATCCGGCGCGCCAGCGGCTTTGATATGCGCCTGATCGCCCATGACCCCAGCGCTTCTTCAGAATCCGCCGCCGCGCTGGGGGTTTCGCTGGTCAGCCTGGATACGCTGCTGGTGGAATCTGACTTTGTTTCTGTGCATACGCCGCTGACGGACGCCACCCGCCACCTGATTAATGCGGAGGCGCTGCGCCGGATGAAACGCACCGCGATTCTGATCAATACGGCGCGCGGCCCAATCGTCGACCAGCAGGCGCTGTACGCGGCGCTGAAGGAAGGCCAGATCGCCCATGCCGCGCTCGACGTAACGGACCCGGAACCGATCCCGGCAGATGACCCGCTGCTGACGCTGCCTAACATCACCATCGTGCCGCACATCGGCAGCGCCAGTGTGCGCACCCGCAACCGCATGGCGGAAATCGCGGCGGAAAATCTGCTGGCCGGGCTGCGGGGCGACTCCCTGCCCCATCAGGTCAGCCGTTAATCGTACTGCTTGTTGAGGGTGGGCGCGTATTTGTTGACCGTGTCCTCACCCAGCTTGTCCACCAGCTTACGGCGCAGTTTGGGTGTTTCTTCGGCCCACTTGTCCTGAAGCTGCTCTTTGGTCGCGCTGCCGGTGTCGCTGACGCTGGCATTCATGCCCTGGGCCACACGCGGCGCTTTCAGGATGACCCGCGTCACTTCGACATGGCCGCATTCCGGGCAGGGCGGCGCGGATTCATTAAAGCTGTGGCGCGCTTCGTACAGGTGATTACAATTCGGGCAGCGGTAATCATACAGGGGCATGCTGCAACTCCCTTTACTTCCAGTTGGTCAGTGCTGCTTTCATCATACCCGCATTCTGCCGCAGCCGACATGAGTATCTTGGATGAGCAGTCCATTAACTGGCACCTAACCCAGCCGGATACGCGGGTTCAGCAGGGCGTACAGCAGGTCGGCGATGAGGTTAGCCAGCGCGAAGAAAAAGATCACCACCATCACGCAGGCCTGCAGCAGGGTCAGGTTCTTCTGGCTGACCGCCTCGACCAGCAGCGCGCCCAGACCGGGGTAATTAAACACGGTTTCGATGACAACCACCCCACCGATCAGCCAGCCAATACTGATAGCGATCACGGTGATGGTGGGCAGCAGCGCGTTGCGCAGCACATGCCGGATGATGATCGTCCGCTGGGGCAGCCCTTTAAGCGTGGCGGTGCGGACGTAAGGCTTGCGGATTTCTTCCAGCACCCCGGCGCGGGTCATGCGCAGCACATACCCCAGCAGCACAAAAGTCGCCGTGAGGGCGGGCAGAAACAGGGTGCGCAGCCAGTCGGATAACTGGTAGCCATCCTCCACCAGCGACGACGCCGGGAACCAGCCCAGCCCCAGCGCCAGGGTGTTGATGAGCACCAGCCCAGTGACAAATTCCGGCAGGCCCACCACCGACAGCGACAGCACCGAAATTACATGATCGATCCAGGTATTTTCGCGCAGCGCCGCAATCACCCCCAGCGCAATGGACAGCGGAATCGACAGCGCCAGCGTCATCAGCATCAGCCGCATGGAATTGGCGAGCCGCGCCAGCACCAGCGGCCGGACGGGTGGGTTGCCGCTGCTGAAGGAACGGCCCCAGTCACCGGTGACAAAGCCCTTCAGCCAGTTGAGATACTGCACCGGCACAGGGTCATCCAGCCCAAACTGCTCGCGCATAGCCGCCAGCGCCGCCTCGCCCGCGTCGCGTCCCAGAATCAGGCGAGCGATATCGCCGGGCAGCAGTTGAGTCAGCGCGAAGATGATAACTGAGGTGATGAGCATGGTCACCACCAGCAGCAGAACGCGGCGCACCAGAAATTGCAGCATGGACGATCATTCCTCTTGTGTCGTGGCTTCCTGCGGGCCAGATTGCAGCGCCGCCAGTTCCTCGATGGGAATGTGACAGCGGATAAAATGGCCGTTCCCGGCATCGCGCCAGGGCGGGGCTTCCTGCTCGCACACCGGGCCAATCCTGCGCGGGCAGCGGGTATGAAAGCGGCAGCCCTGCGGGATGTTGCGGGCGCTGGGCACGTCGCCTTCCAGCCGGATCGCCCCCTGCCGCCGGGTGGGGTCCGGCACGGGGATGGCAGACAGCAGCGCTTCGGTATACGGATGCCAGGGCGGGTTATAGACATCCGCCGTTTCACCTTCCTCCAAAATCTGCCCCAGGTACATCACCGCGATCCAGTCCGCCAGGTAGGTGATGACATCCAGATTATGCGAGATCAGCAGGTAGGAAGCGCCCTGCTGTGCCCGCAGGTCCTTCAGCAGGTTGAGGATAACGGCCTGGACGGAGACATCCAGCGCGGAGGTCGGTTCGTCAGCCACAACCAGCGCCGGGTTGGCCGCAAAGGCGCGCGCGATGGCCACCCGCTGCTTTTCGCCGCCGCTCAGTTCTGCGGGGTAACGTTCGGCATAGTCCGGCGTCAGGCCCACCGCCAGCAGCAGCTCGTCGATGCGCTGGCGAATCTCGTCCGCTGTCAGGCGCGGTTCGCTCAGCAGGCGCAGCGGACGCTCCAGCGCCTGGCGCACATTGTGATAGGGGTTGAGCGTGTCGTTCGGGTTCTGAAACACCATCCGCAGATTGCGCAGGGCTTCGCGGCTGCGCTCTTCCAGCCGGGGGCTGATCTGCATATCGAACAATTCCAGCGTGCCGCTGTCGGCGGTTTCCAGCGCGACGATGCAGCGGGCCAGCGTGGTTTTGCCGCTGCCGCTTTCCCCCACCAGCCCCAGCGTAGACCGCTGCTGGATCGTCAGCGAGACATCATCCACCGCCTGCACATACTCCGCCGGGCGGCGCAGCAGCGTATCCAGCAGTGATGTTTCGCCATAACGTTTCGTCATACGCTGGGCATCCAGCACGCGGCCCCGCTGCGGCGCGACATCCGCCGCCTGGCTCTGGGGCGCGGTAGGCAGAACCAGTTCGCCGCTGCGGATTTCCTGCCAGCGATGACAGCGCACCAGCCGCCCGGTTGAATCGACAGCTTCCAGCGGCGGCTTCTGCTGGTGGCAGATATCCAGCGCCACCGGGCAGCGCGGCGCAAACACACAGGCCGGCGGGCGATCATTCAGTGCAGGCGCGACCCCGCCGATGGTAAACAGACGGGTTTCTGTGCCTTCGGTCATGCGCGGCAGGCTGGCCAGCAGGCCCGCTGTGTATGGGTGCAGCGGCTGGGCGAACAGATCATACACGCTGGCGGTTTCCATCACCTCGCCGGCATACAGCACTGTCACGCGGTCACAAAGCTGCGCCACTGTCCCCAGATCGTGCGAGACATACAGCGCCGCCGCCTGATTATCGCGAATCAGGTCGCGGAACAGATCGAGGATGACGGCCTGGGTGGTCACATCCAGCGACGACGTGGGTTCATCCAGCACCAGCAGGCGCGGGTGCGTGCTGAGCGCCATGGCAATCGTCACGCGCTGCTGCATGCCGCCGGAAAGCTGGTGCGGGTACTGGCGGGCGACGGTGGCAGGGTCGGCAATTCTGACTTCGCGCAGCATGTCCACCGCCTGATCCCGGGCTTCGCGGCGCGACAGGCCCTGATGAAGCCGGGTAATTTCTGCGATCTGGTCGCCAATGGTGTAGGACGGGTTGAGCGAAGCCAGCGGGTCCTGCGGCACAAGGTTGAGGTCGCGCCCCCAGATACGGCGCATCTCATCCAGCGATTTGCCCAGCAGGTTGTCGCCTTCCAGCAGCACTTCGCCGCTGGATACGCGCGCGTTTTCCGCCAGATAATTCATCAGCGCCAGGGCCAGCGTGCTTTTGCCGCTGCCGCTTTCCCCCACCAGGCCATGAATTTCCAGCGGGTCGACATGCAGCGCCACGTCGTTGATAGCATTGATCCACTGGCGGCCCAGTCTGTAATCTATCGACAGATGTCTGGCTTCGATCACAGGAGTCATCGCAGTTGACCTTCATAGCGGAAGATGCGGCGCAGGCCGTCGGCCATCAGGTTGACGCTGATGACCAGCAGCGCAATGGCCCCGGCCGGAAACCAGAGTGTCCAGGGGGCGCGGAAAAAGTCGCCCCGCGCCTCGTTGACCATGCGGCCCCAATCCGGCGAGGGCGGCTGCACCCCCAGCCCCAGAAACCCCAGCGAAGCGGTCAGAAAGATGGCATAGGAAAAGCGCAGCGCCGCCTCGACAGCCAGCGCGGGCAGCACCCCAGGCAGAATCTCGCGAAAGAGAATATAGGCGATGGATTCACCGCGCAGACGGGCCGCCTCGATATAGCCGCTGGCGCGCAGGTTCAGCGTGGCGCTGCGAATCACGCGGGTGACGATGGGCACATACAGCACCACAATCACCACAATCAGGCCAATGGTAGAAGGGCCAATCGTGCCGACCAGCACCAGCGCCAGCACCATCGCCGGGATCGCCAGCAGGCTGTCCAGCACTCGCGAGATCAGCTCATCCAGCCAGCCGCCAAAGTAGCCCAGGATCAGGCCGGTGACGGTCCCCAGGCTGACGGCCAGCAGGGTCGCGATGCCGGGGATGAGAATCACCTCGCGCGCGCCCCACAGCACCCGGCTGAAGACATCGCGGCCGATGCTGTCCGTGCCAAAGTAAAAGCGGGCCGATGGCGATTCGTAACGGGCGACGCGGCCTTCCTCGTTGCGCTGGAGGCTGTCGAAATCGTAGGGGGCGATCACCGGCCCCAGAAATGCCAGCAGGATAAAAATCATGACGATGATGAAGCCCACCAGCGCCAGCGGGCTGCGGGCCATCTGCCGGAAAAAGCCGCTGACGCGGCGCTGCGTTCGCGCAGAAAGGGAGGGGGAAGCCCCGGCAGGCCGCCCCCCCGATGTTTCCATATGGGCCATACTGATCTCAGCCGTTTACGCTCACCTGCCGGAAGTCCGTCAGGCCAGGGAATGGATTCATCTCAATCCCGCTGACATCGGCACGCACAGCGGCCACAATTGGCGAGAAGAAGGGGATGATGACCGGGCCTTCTTCCGCGAAAATCTCGCTGATGCGGGCATAAATAGCGGCGCGTTCCTCGGCATCAACGGCCTGGCTGGCCTGCTGGATCAGGTCATCCAGTTCCGCGTTAGACCAGTGCGCCTCGTTCCAGACGCCTTCGGAATGATACGAAGTCGCCAGATATTCCTGCGGCACCGGACGATCCGCCCAGGGCGTGATGCCCAGTTCGACTTCCAGCCATTCATTTTCGCCATAGTAGACCGATTCCGGCCGGCCCAGAATTTCCGTCACGTCGATGCAGCCCTGCTCCCACTGCTGCTGAAGCACCGGGGCCAACCGTTCCTCGTACAGGAAAGCATCCTGCACCACATAAAGCTGCACGCTCAGGCGATCCACACCCGTCTGCTGGATCAGCTCGCAGGCGGCTTCCGGCTGATAGCCGGGGTCTTCAATCGCATCGTTGTAAAACTGGGCGTACTTGGGGCCGATGGGGTCATTGTTGCCGACGGTACCCAGCCCGTTCAGGAACACATCGTTCAGTTCCTCGCGATCCGTCGCCAGCTTAAAGGCCTGGCGGATGCGAACATCCTCGCCCAGAAAGCCCTCATCCGCCCGCAGACGAATCAGCGGGTGCTGGTTGGTCACTTCC
Organism: uncultured Anaerolineaceae bacterium; assembly: GCA_964593565.1. Lineage (GTDB taxonomy): Bacteria > Chloroflexota > Anaerolineae > Aggregatilineales > Phototrophicaceae. The sequence continues at coordinate 32,943 of CAZQIY010000005.1, read as the reverse complement.
TGCAGAATGCTGATGTCGGGGTTCTGTTCCAGCCGCACCAGTTCATCCAGCGGAACGCGGAAAATCACATCCACCTGATTATCCAGAATCTGGTTGATCTGGCCGATGGGGTCATTGTTGTAGACAAATACCAGGCTGTCCAGCAGCGGCTGGCCTTCGCGCCAGTAGGCGTCGTTGCGCACCAGCGTTGCGGATTCGCCCTGGCGGTAATCGCTGAGGCGGAAGGGGCCGGTGCCGTTAAAGCTGGCATATGGGTTCTCCCCTTCGGCGATCTGGTTGGGGGTGGTGGTGCCGTCCTTCAGGATGAGGGCGAAGCGCGACCCGACGCCATACAGAAAATCCGCATTGACTCCGGCCAGGGTGAAGACCACCGTATGATCGTCTTCGGCCTGCACCTCAAAATCGCCCAGCAGCCCGATTGCTGCCGATTCCAGTTCTTCCAGCCGGTTAAATGTAAACACCACATCCTGCGCCGTAAACGGCGTCCCATCGTGGAAGGTCGCGTTTTCAACCAGGGTGAAGGTGTAGGTCAGCCCATCATCGCTGATGGTCCAGTCCGTAGCAAGATTTGGCTCAATCTCCCCCGCCGGGGTCACCTCGACAAGGTAATCATAAATGTGGCGGTTGAGCAGCACCGCGGAGTCGCTGGAGGCCAGCGCCGGGTCGAGATTGTCTTCCGGTACATTGATGCCGATGCGCAGGGAAGATTCTTCCTGCGCGTTCGCTGTCGCAAAGACAGCGATCATAAGCAGCCCCAGGGTAAGGATTGTGGCGATGCGTCTGACTAAAGTAGAATTGCTCGCGTTCATACTTCCTCCTGGATTGATTAAGTTATACCTGTTTCTTCAGTTGGGGAGGCGAAGAAACAAGGCGTTTATTATGTCACACAGACAACAAATGTTCTACGTTATTTCTTACAAAAAGGTGACATCCGCCTGATTCCTATGAAACTCTTATGTACTGTACCGCCGCCTGCCAGCCACCTGTAGGAGATCAAAATAGCCCAGCAGCCTCTTTTGTACAGCCTGCGCCGCGTTTACAGTGGGAGCAAGTATCTGTACGCGTACATCCAGGGTAACGGGCGATGAACTTTCTTAAAACCGCTTTTGACATGCTGAAAGAAACCTTCTCGGAATGGAATCAGGACAAGGCCCCCCGGCTGGCTGCGGCCCTGGCCTATTACACCGCCTTTTCGATTGCGCCGCTGCTGGTGATCGTGATCGCGGTCGCCGGGCTGGCCTTCGGCCAGAGCGCCGCCCAGGGCGAGATTATGCGCCAGATCGAGAACGAAGTCGGCGCAGAATCGGCGCAGATCATCCAGACGATGATCGAAAATGCCAGCGATACCTCCTCCGGTATTATCGCCACCGTGCTGGGCATCGGCGCGATTATTTTTGGCGCGGCGGGCTTCTTCGGCCAGCTTCAGGACGCGCTCAATACCATCTGGGATGTCGCCCCAAAACCCGGACGCGGCATTATGGCGGTCGTCAAGGATCGTTTTATGTCATTTACCATGGTGCTGGGCATCGGCTTCCTGCTGCTGGTGTCGCTGCTCATCAGCGCGCTGGTCTCCTCGCTGCACAATTATGTCGAAGGGCTGCTGCCCCAGGCACAGCTTGTCAGCCAGATCATCAACAACCTGATTTCGTTTGGCATCATCACGCTGCTGTTCGCCATGATCTACAAGATTCTGCCGGATGTGGAAATCGAGTGGCGGGATGTCTGGGTGGGGGCGGCCATCACCGCGCTGCTGTTCACTATCGGCAAGTTTCTGCTGGGGCTGTACCTGGGCAACAGCGGCGTAGCCTCGACCTATGGCGTCGCCGGGTCGTTTGTGGTGCTGCTGCTGTGGGTCTATTATTCGGCGCAGATTCTGCTGTTTGGCGCAGAATTTACCCAGGTCTATGCCCGGCGCCGGGGGGCGCGCATCCAGCCAGCGGATAACGCCGTGCCGATCAGCGAGGTGGAAGCCCAGACGGGCACGCCAGCCACCCCCAGCCCTGGCCCCACCCCCAGGCCCGCCGCGACTTCGCTGGCCGCGCGCAGATCGCTGCTGCCGGCCCGCGTTGCGACTGGCCAGCCAGTGCCAACGTCGCAGGAAGTTACACCGGCTCCGGTGCGGGAACGGCGCTGGTCTGCCTTCTGGATCGGGCTGGCCGCGTATAATATGCTGGTCGCTGCGGCGGCTTTCCTGACGGTGGGGCGCAAACGCCTGCAAAGAGGGTCAGGCATCAAGATACCAGGCTGATTTTCCTGACCTTGCAGCACATGAAGGCTTGCTGTGGAATATATTCGGCAGCAGAAAATTACCGCCATCAAAAGCCAGTCTTCATGATATAATCAAACTAATGCGTAAGAGAAATCCAAAGGAACTGGCGAGTCAGATGGCTTGCCAGTTATAGATTCAAGTGGGGTATTAACGGAGCTATCCTATGGACACGCGCAGTATTAAACGGGTGCTGATCGGCCAGCCTTTCCCGACCAGCCAGGAAATGCACGAACGCCTGGACAAGGTACGCGGCCTGGCGGTATTCGCATCAGACCCGATCAGCAGCAACGCCTATGCCACTGAGGCCATTATGGGGGTGCTGATAGTGCTGGGCAGCGGCGCGCTGGCACTCACCCTGCCGGTGGCGATGGCGGTGGTTACGCTGGTGCTGCTGGTGATCTTCAGCTACATCCAGACGATCCTGCACTACCCGCATGGTGGCGGGGCCTATATCGTCTCTAAGGATAACCTGGGCAGGTATCCCTCGCTGCTGGCGGCCGCGGCGCTGCTGATCGACTATACGCTGACCGTCTCCGTATCCGCCTCTGCCGGGGTGCGCGCCGTGACTTCGGCCTTCCCGGAAGCATTTGATTACCGGGTGCTGATCGCGCTGGCGGCGGTGGCCTTTATCACGTGGATTAACCTGCGCGGGATGCGTGAAAGCGGCACCATCTTCGCCTTCCCGACCTATGCCTTTGTCGGCGGCGTACTGCTGGTGATCGGCATCGGCCTGGTGCGCAGTTTTGGCTGGTTTGGCGCGGCGCCCCTGCCGGTGCATCAGGATGTTGTCCCGGCACAGGCGTCGGTGGTCGGTCTGGCCTTTGTCTGGCTGCTTTTGCGGGCCTTTGCAGGCGGCTGTACCGCCCTGACAGGTATCGAAGCCATCAGCGACGGCGTGCAGGCCTTCAAACCGCCGGAGTCTAAAAATGCAGCAATTACAATGGTGGCGATGGGCATAATGGCCATGTCGCTTTTTGTTGGCATTTCGTACCTTGCCACCCACATGCACCTGATCCCGGAGCATGAGGAAAGTATTCTGTCGCAGATGACCCGCGAGGTGACCGGCGGCGGCTTTCTGTATTTCTGGGTGCAGCTTTTTACTGCGCTGATCCTGTTCCTCGCGGCGAACACCGGCTATCAGGACTTCCCGCGTTTAAGCTACTTCCTGGCCCGCGATGGCTTTATGCCGCGCTGGATGCGTAACCGGGGTGACCGACTGGTGTACAGTTCCGGCATTGTGGTGCTGGCGGTGGTTTCGTCGCTGATTATCATTGTGTTCCAGGCCAACGAAATCGCCATGCTGCCGCTGTATGCCCTGGGCGTGATGATCAGCTTTACGCTGTCGCAGGCCGGCATGTCGCGCCTGATGGCGAAGATCGGCACCTTAAAGCCGGGCGAAAGCATGGACACCGACGCGACCACCATCCATTATGAAAAGGGCTGGCACTGGAAACGCGCCATCAACATCATCGGGTCGATCACGACCGGCGTGGTGTTCGTCATCCTGCTGGCGACCAAGTTTACAGAAGGTGCCTGGATCGTGGCGCTGGCGATCCCGGCACTGATCTTCATGTTCTATAAGATTCACCAGCATTATGATGATGTGGCCGCCACACTGACAACAGCAGAGTTCCATGAGGATGCGCTGCTGGACGTGGCCAATGTCGCCATCGTGCCGATTGCGGATGTCCACCGGGGCACGCTGCGCGCCCTGCAGTATGCCAAGCGAATTTCAGACGACGTGCGCGCGGTTGCCGTAGCCACCTCGCCGGAAATGCACGAACGCATTCAGCGCCGCTGGGAACGTTTCCCCCGGCTGATGACCGGTATCCAACTGATGATTATCGACTACGATTACCGCGATGTGCTGACGCCGCTGGTGGCCTACATCGAGCAGGTCAGCCGCGAGGAATTTAAGGATCAACTGGTGACTATCGTAATTCCGGAATTTGTGCCGGCCCAGGCAGCGGCGCGTCTGCTGCATAACCAGACCGCCAACATCCTGCGCGGGCGGCTGCGTTCCATGGAACATGTGGTGGTCATTGATGTGCCGTTTCATGTCATGCACATGGACACACCCGGCGCGGGCTGATTCTGCCTCGTCAGCCTGCTGTAAAGTCATGAAGAGAAGGCGCTGCTTTTCTGTGTCACTTTTCCACAGGCGAGGCAGGGGCTTTCTCTTCTGACTGAGAGGCGACGGGCAAAGTCAGGAAAAAAGTTGTGCCTTCGCCCAGGCGGCTTTCCAGGCTGATCTTCCCCTTATGTGCTTCCACCAGGCTTTTGACAATCGCCAGGCCCAGGCCGGTGCCGTCGATGCTGTCGGTTTCCGGGCGGCGCACCCGATAGAAGCGCTCGAAGATATGCGCCTGATCTTCCGGGCTGATGCCCATGCCGTTGTCCTGAATGGCGATGCGGATGATTTTATCGCGCGATTCCGCCATAACCCGCACCCACCCTTCCGGCTGGGTATATTTAACGGCGTTGCCAATCAGGTTCATCAGAATCTGGTGCAGGCGGGCGCGGTCCGCCAGCAGCGGGGGCAGGTCCGGCGGGATGTCGATGGCCAGTTCCAGCGCCTTATTCAGCACGCTGGGCTGCAGGGCGTCGCGGCATTCCTCGACCAGGTCTTTCAGCTCCAGCGACTGCAAATTAAGATGAATGCCGGTTTCGATCTTGGCCAGATCAAGCAGGTCATCAATCAACTGGCGCATGTTCTGAATCGAACGGCGCACCATATCCAGGAAGTTAATGCCGGTGGTATCGAACTGCCGGTGCATCAGCAGCAGCTCGATATACCCGTTCATGACGGCCAGCGGCTGTTTAAGATCGTGCGAAACCGTCGCGATCAGCTCGCTCTTTAGCTGATCCATCTCCTTGAAGGGCGTAATATCGTGCATAACGATGATCCAGCCCACATTCTCCTGACGAATCAGGTTCATGTGGAAGGTGCGATCATTGTTCATCTGCACTTCTTCAACAATCGGGTCGCCGCTGGTTCTGGCGCGCATATAGGCGTCGATCACGGCGGTGTTCATCACGACATCCTGAAATTTCTGCCCCTGGTACACTTCATGCGGATAGATGCGCAGGGCAGACACTGCCGCCGGGTTGATGAGGATGAGCCGTTCATCCAGCCCGAACACGATAACCACATCGGCAATGTTGTTAAGGATGTGCGAGAGCTTTTCGCGTTCGCGGGCGGTTTCATCAAACAGGCGCGCATTGTCGATGGCTACCCCGGCCCGGGTCGCCAGTTTTTCGACAAAATCCAGTTGTTCATCCGCAAAACCATTGAGCTTTTTACTCTCGACGGTGATGACCGCAATCACCCGGTCTTCGCGCATGACCGGCACAGACATCTGGGACCGGGTCAGGCTGGTTCCCTGAATAAAGTCCTTGTCCATCATCGTATCGGGGATCACTTCTGCATGGGCAGAACGTGCCACCCGGTGCGCGATGCCGCCCTGCTCCATACGCAGGATAGCCAGTTGTTCCTGTTCGATGTCATAACCGTAGGTGACCATCACCCGCAGTTCGTCCGTGTCCTGATCGTACAGGGCAACAGAGGCGGCATGGGCGTTGGTAAAACGCAGCGCCCAATCCAGCGTCATCTGAAAGACATGCTGCGGTTCGATGGTGTCGTTCAGTTCGCGGTCAATCTGCCGCAGGATCGTCAGTTCGCGCAGGTGCGTTTCGGCCTGATGAACGGTCTTGCTGTAGATGCGGGCATTCTGCATGGTGACCGCCCCGGCAGAGGCCAGCGTTTTCAGGCGTGACTCCAGTTCCGGGGTGAGAGGCTGCGTGCTGTGCGGGTTATCCACCAGCAGCACGCCGATCAGTTGATTCGTGCCGGTCAGCGGCACACTGTACATCTGCTGAGTTTGCAGCGCGGACATCAGCCAGTTCAGGGCACGGTGCGTCGTGACGGTTTCCGGCGTCAGGTGCTGGGCCTGCCCGGCCATCCAGGCATCTATGACGGCATGAGCTTCCGCGCTGTACAGCGCGAAATCAAAGTTTTCAAACTGGCTGGTTTCGGCTGATACCTGCGGCATCGTCCGCAGCGCCCCAAACCGCAGCGCGAGGTTCTCATCGTCCAGGGTCAGCACCAGACAGCGATCACACGGCAGCGATTCGACCACCCTGGCGGCAAGCTGCCCCAGCAGCGTATCCAGATCCAGCACCGTCCCGACAGAGAGAATCATCTCCTGGAACAGCGCCGCCTGATCATCAAACTTATCTTCCTGAATCACTTTATCTGAAGTCATAGGAAAAATGCTGTTTTCGGTAAATCATCTTTGCGTATTATACACTGCCCTGACACCATTAAAACTATTAAGGTATACGGATTCCGCCAGAACATGGACAGTTTGCCCTGCATGAGGCTGTTTATGACTGGTTAAACAGCCACCATTCAGCGCCCTGATGCAGTGCCCGGCCTGGCCATCATACGAGTTGCCCTTAAGGGACGGGCACTTTATAATGCGCTTATACTGTTTAATGGTGCTGGGTGGAGTTGCATAATGGATTTCGGAGACGTTTCCTCAAGATTCAAAAAAGCGCATCAGGAGCCGGAGTCTGCTGCTCCACAGCCCAGACCGGCAGACCCTGCCGAATCGTATCGTCTGCGCGCCCGCATGGTCGGGGTACTGATCCAGGATGCGCGGCTGAGCGCCAAACGCAGCATCGAGGAATGCGCGCTGCTGCTGCGGGTAGAGCCGGCCCAGGTGCAGGCCTGGGAATATGGCGAAAGTGTGCCCAGCCTGCCCCAACTGGAACTGCTGGCGAGTTTTCTGGGGGTTCCGGTGTCGCATTTCTGGGGCACGGAAACGATCAGCGACAGCCAGGACCAGCGGACTGATGCCAATACCCAGTACCTGGCCCTGCGCGACCGCATGATCGGGGCGCTGCTGCGGCAGGCGCGGGAAGAAGCCGGGCACAGTCTGGAAACGTTGAGCGAGACCAGCCAGATCGCCGTTGAACAGATCGAACGTTATGAACTGGGCGAAACGCCCCTGCCGATTCATGAACTGTCTGTGCTGGCAAACGCGGTCAACAAAAACCTGAGTTATTTTCTGGAAAGCAGCAGCTATATTGGCAGGCTGCTGGCAAGCCGTGAGGAATGGAAACATTTTACCAACCTGCCGGATGATGTGCGCCAGTTCGCGGCAAATCCGGTCAACATCGGCTTTATCGAAATCGCCATCATGCTCAGTAAAATGCCTACTGACAAGTTACGTCAGGTGGGCGAAAGTATGCTCGAAATTACCATGTAGTGATGAGGTAAGCAGCAGTGAATCAGGCAGAAGAATTGCAGGCACAGGGCGTTAAACTGTTCCAGCAGCAGGATTACGAAGATGCGGCGCGGCTGTTCCATCAGGCGCGCGATGCCTATGAAGCCGAAGGCCAGATGGACATGGTGGCCGAAATGCTGGTGAATCTGGGGCTGGTGCACCGCGCTCTGGGCCAACACCAGCAGGCGCTGGATGTCATGCAGGAAGCACTGCACACCTTCAGGACGATGCAGGATATGCGCCGCAGCGCGATGACCCTGGGCAACCTGGGGGGGGTGTATGCCGCGCTGGATGATAAGGAACAGGCCTACAACTGCTATCGCCAGGCCGCCGATATTTTCGATGAACTGGGCGAAAAGAAGCTGTACGGCGAAACGCTGATCGCGATGGGCGGCCTGCAGGTGCGCGAAGGCAACGTCATGCGCGGGGCTGCCACCTATGAAGTGGGCCTGGAAAATCTGGACCAGCTTTCTGCCAGCCAGAAAGTCATCAAGGGGCTGCTGGGGATGCGCAACAAGCTGACCGGTGGCAGCAAAGTCAATTAATGTTATAGTTGTGCGACTGTATTTTCGCGGCTTAAACCGGTAAGAATGCAATCGCCAGAACAAGTACAGAATCAGATACAGAGCCACCGGCGGTTCGGGCTGCTGGTGGTTCTTTTTGTCAGTTTGTGCAGCTTCTATATGCTGACCTACAGCGCACGTATCGAAAGCACCGATACGCTGTTTTTGTTTGATGCTGCTGGCAGCCTGGTGCGCTATGGCGACCTGCGACTGGATATCAGCGCCGGGGTGAGGCCGCCGCCACCGGGCAGCCTGCCTACAGACACCCGCTATCCCCTGCCTCATGTCGGGGCGGAACCCCTTCAGATTATCCTGGTGACCCCGTTGTACTGGCTGGCGTCTCAGATACCCGGCGTCGGGCTGGTGCATGTCGTCTATCTGTTTAATATCCTGGTCAGCGCGGCGGCGGCCTGTGTGCTGTTCCTCTATGCCCGTACGCTGGGCTATGATGAGCGTGTGGGGGTGCTGGCGGCCTTGCTGCTGGCGGTAGGGACGATTGTCTGGCCGTACAGCAAAACCTTCTTTCAGGAACCGCTGACCCTGCTGCTGATTTTGAGCTGCGCGCTGATGCTGGAAAAATGGCGCGCCAGCGGTTACCACGCCCTGTACTGGCTGCTGCTGGCGCTGGCGCTGGGTGTGGCGGCGGCCTTCAGCAAGGCGGCGGCGGTACTGGCCCTGCCCGCGCTGCTGGTGATTGTGGCCCCGCGCCTGACCGTGCGGCGCGCATTGCTGCTGGGGCTGGTGGGGCTGGCGCTGGCGGGGCTGGTGGTGCTGTTCGGCGAGACGCTGGGCATTGCCGGGCGCATCAACCAGTTGGTGAATATTGTGCGCAGGCCGAGTCCGGCGCTGGGGGTGGCCCTGCACAGCTACCTGCTGAGCATTGGCGGCAGTGTGTGGGCCACATCGCCGGTGATACTGCTGGCGATCCCGGGCGTGTGGCTGTCGCGGCGCTGGCGGCACGGGCTGGCACTGGGGGTAATCGCCCTCAGTTTTGCGCTGGTCTATGCGCTGTGGCAGGGGCAGGATTGGTTCGGGGGCCTGTCGTGGCCGCCCCGTTTTCTGATCCCGGTGGTGCCGTTCGGCCTGATTGCCGCGCTGCCCGCGCTGGATCGCGCCCTGCGCCGCCCCTACCCCAACGCCATGCTGCTGGTGACGCTGGCGCTGCTGCTGTATGCGGTGTGGGTGCAGCTCAGCGCGGTGACGCTGTGGTGGGGCGATTACAGCGCGGCCCTGCCGCCAGAAGCGAATCGTCTGGGCGAATGGGGCGGCGGGCTGAACGTGGTGCGTTACCTGCGCTGGGTCGTCATCCCGGCGTTATGGCCGCAGGCAGACTTTGACTTCGCCTGGGTGCGGCTGGGGGTGCCGCTGTGGCCGGTAGCCTTTGGCGGGCTGGCGCTGATCGGAAGTTATCTGCTGTGGCAGCGGCTGCGCGGGCAGCGCCTGCCCACTTGGAGCGCGGCGGCGCTGGCGGGAGGCTTTGCGCTGGCGGCGCTGCTGGGCCTGCGGGCGATAGCGGATGATCCGCTGTTTCAAGCTGATAACCAGCAGTTACACGACATGCAGGCGATGATGCAGGCCGAAACGCAGCGCGATGATGTAGTGCTGCTGAGCAGCCTGGCCTATGAGCGCTTCTTCACCCAGCACGAAAGGCCGGACAGCCCGCGCATCGTCAGCCTGCCGTTTCAGCCCGGCGAACAGCCCAGCCCGGAACAGCCACCGGAGGTTGTGGCGGAAAATCCGGAGGCATTAATCCACCGCAGCACCGGGCCGCTGATCTTTGCGCTGGCCCAACAGCACGAGCGCCTGTTTGTGCTGGCCGACAGCGGACCGTTCCACCCCTGGAGCGTGCGCCCGGTTGAGCGTTTTATGGCCGCTTATTATTACCCAGTACGCGAATGGTCCACCGGGCCACAGGTACGCCTGATCGAGTACAGCACGGCCCAGGCCCCTGCCCCTTACGCCTTTCTGGGGCCGCAGTACACCACCGATCTGGTCTATGGCGATCATATCACCCTGGCGGGTTACGAACTGCCCAACGGGACGCGCTATGCGCCGGGCGACCCGCTGCCCGTCTCGCTGTACTGGCGCACAGATGCCGCGCTGGAGGCGCGCTACACCATCGCCTGGTTCCTGCGCGATGCCAGCGGCGGGCCAGTAGCGCAGGGGTGGGACAGCGAGCCGGGGATGGGCTTTGCGCCTACCGATAGCTGGCGCCCGGGCGTGCCGGTGTGGGATAACCGCGCCCTGCAGGTGCCGCCTGATACACCGCCGGGGGAATATCGCCTGTGGGTGGTGCTGTATACCACCGCGCCGGATGGCACGCTCGTTAACCTGCCTGTACAGGGCACAGAAACCGTTGAAGGCACCATCGGCGTGCTGCCCGCAGCCATCATCGTGGAGGAATAATGCGCGCACTATCCCGGCCCTGGTTGATTCTGCTGGCGCTGTCGCTGGGGGTGGCGCTGCTGCTGCTGGTGGATGCCGTGCCGCTGCTGCGCGGTGGCTTCGGCTGGCAGTGGCCCTATGATCCTGTATCGCCGGTGCGGGTTGTGCCGCTGCTGGCCGCGATGGCGGTATATGTGGCCGGGGCATGGGCGCTGCTGCGGCACAGGCGGCAGACCCGCTGGCTGCTGATCTGGAGCTTTGCCGGGGTGGTGGCCCTGTCGCTGGCGGGGCTGTGGCTGCGCGCTGATGATGTGGTCTACGAATTGTTTATCCGCACCGCTTCCGGCGTCACCACCGGGCAGCATCTGGCAGGCGCCGAAATTGACTGGTCTGACCCCGCCTGGCTGAACTGGCCGCAAACGGTTGAACCCTTTGTCGGGCGCAGCGGGCATATCGTACTGTCTGGCCCGGCCCTGCCGCTGTGGTACGGCGCGCTGAACACGGCGCTGGATCAGGTCCCGGCGGTGACAGATCCGCTGCACCGGGCGCTGATTGTGTACCAGTGCCGCAATTATGCGCTGCTGGCCTACAGCCCGGCGCAGTGGGCATCGGCCTGGTTCGGCATGCTGATGCCGGTGTGGGCCGGGCTGGCGGTGATTCTGCTGCATGCCATCACCCGGCGGCTGGTCGATGATGATGGACAGGCGGCGCGGCTGGCGGTGGCGTGGTGGCCGCTGGTGCCGGCGCTGGTGCTGTTCACCCCCACATGGAACACCGTCTATCCGCTGGGGGCGCTGGTCGCTTTCTGGCTGCTGCTGCGCGGGTTACAGGGCGGCGCGGGCTGGCTGGTGGCATCGGGGCTGGTCGCCGGGCTGCTGATCTTCGCCAATTTTTCGATGGTGCCGCTGCTGGGGCTTTTTGGCTTTTATACGCTGCTGCATGACCTGTGGCTGCGGCGGCGCGGGCTGCGGCGTCCCATTGTCGCCGGGCTGTGGTTCGGGCTGGGGCTGGCGGCGCCCTGGGTAATGTACTGGCTGCTCAGCGGCCTGTCTCCGCTGGATTTACTCGATCACGCGATGGCGAATCATCTGATTCTGGATCGCCCTTACCTGCCCTGGCTGTGGCTGCACAGTTGGGAATGGGCGCTGCTGACCGGGCTGCCGCTGATCGCGCTGTGGCTGGTGTGGGCGCTGCGGCGCAAACCGGATAACGGCGGCGTGCTGGCGCTGGCCCTGCTGCTGACCATGCTGGTGCTGGTCATCAGCGGCACAGCACGCGGCGAAACCGGGCGGGTGTGGCTGTTCTTTGCTCCGTTTGTGCTCATCAGCGCGGCGGCCAGCCTCAACCGGGAGCGTGCCGCCAGGGGATGGCTGCTCATCAGCACGGGACAGGCGGCGCTGCTGGTAGCTGTCGCGGGGACATGGCTGCTGATTAACGCGCCGGACATGAATCCGCCACCACAGGCGCCGGGGCCAGTGCCGGTGGCGCATGCTGCACAGGCCACCTTTGGCGAGGATTTTCGGCTGGTGGGGTGGGAGGCGCAGGCCGCAGATGATCACCTGACGCTGCATCTCAACTGGCAGCCGCTGCGCCAGATGACGACGCCGTACTGGTTCGCGGCGCTGCTGGTCGCGCCGGATGGATCGCTGCCACAGGACACGACGGTCTGGCAGGCACTGGATACGCGCTACCCGACCACCTGCTGGCAGCCGGGGGAAATCGTGGGCGAGGTGGTGCGCCTGCCCCTGCCGGATCAGCCCATGCCGGGCGAATGGTGGATCAGCCTGGCAGCCTTTGCCGATGAAAGCCAACTGGAACAGCGGCTGGCCGTGTCGCTGCCGGAGGGCACCACCGACGATCAGATCGGGCTGGGGCCGGTGCATATCCCCTGACAAACAGGCGAATATTGCCCCTACGGCGCTTCATCGCCATACAGGCGCTGGTACAGCTCCGGCTGGCGTTCGCGGATGGCGACCATGCGGCGTTCCTCCACGCTCATCAGCGGATTACGCAGCAGGTCGTCCTTGTTTTCCACGCTGTCCCAGGTCGCCAGCAGCACGAGGCCGGTCACCAGTACCAGCACCGGCGCGATCAGCCAGCGATGCCACCCGGCCGGCAGCGCAGCCCACACCCGCGCTAACTGCACCCCGGCCAGCACGCACCACAGCGGCAGAAACAGCAGGATAAAGCGCGGGTCGTAGCTGGCATACCACCACCACACGACATAAAACGGCAGGGTCCACGACAGCAGCAGCGCGAATGAGGGCAGATTCAGCCTGCGTCGCAGCAGTTCCACCAGCGCCATCACCACGCTGACCAGCACAATCGGCCCGGTGATGCTGTAGGTCTGGGGGTGCGTGATCGGAGTCAGCAGCGTGTCCAGCGTGCGGCTGGCCTGTTCCGTCCAGATGGTCGGGGGGATGAGCAAACCCGCCCCGGCCAGATTGCGCAGGTACCAGGGCGCCGCGAGCAGCCCGCAGGCCAGCAGCACCAGCGCTATCTGCGGCCAGGTGATGCGCCCATGCAGCCGGACCCACAGCAGCCAGGCCGCCAGCAGCCCGATTCCGATCAGGCCGGTATTTTTTGTCCAGGCTGCCAGTCCCATCATGGCCCCGGCCAGCAGCGCATCGCGCCAGTGCCCGCCCTGCCACTGGCGCCAGGCAAAGATCGCCGCCAGCGTATAAAAGAACGCCATTGGCAGATCGACATAGCCCGATGAGGCCCAACTGCCAAAAGCGGGGGTGATCGCCAGCAGCAGCGCCCCCACCCACCCCGCCAGCGGGCCGCGCAGCATGCGCCCCAGCGTGAAGATGGCCGCCAGACAGCCCAGGCTCATCAGCGCCGGGAACAGCCGCGCCAGAAATTCGTTCTGCCAGCCGGAAGCGAGATAGGTATAGGTGTACGTCAGCGGGATGAGAATCGGGTAGGCTTCGTAAACGGTGAACTCGCCGGGCAGGTCGACCAGAGCGCGCTGGTCAAACATCACTTCGCCATATCGCGCATAAATGCCCAGCGCATCCTCGCGGCTGAAGGGCCAGTACAGGCTGTTGAACAACACCCCGGCGCAGATGGGCAGCAGCAGGGCCAGCGCGATTCGTTCCCAGCGCGCAGCGGGCAGGGTCAGGGCCGGGCGGGGCATGCCAGCGCGCCGCCACAACCACGCCCCCAACAGCATCAGCAGCAGGTACGGCAGGGTGATACCCCACAGACTGAAGGGGATATTCGCCAGCCCCTGCCAGAACATGATCAGCGACAGTGCGCCGCTGCACAGGGCCAGCGCCAGCAGTACCGGCAGCCAGAAACCACCCTCGCGCTGGCTGCGGGATGTCAACCAGGCCGCCCAGGGGTAGGCAGCCACCAGCACCAGCACAATCAATAACCAGCCCAGGAGCGTATCCATAGCGGGCGGCATTATAGCACAGGCCGGATGAATGATGTACCATAAGGCGTGTGGTTTTATCGCAGGAGCCGGACAGAATTCAAGAGGAAACGGAGGCGAAGGTTCATGGAAAAGAGACGCTATGGCCGCAGCGGGCACATGAGCAGCGTGGCGATTTTTGGCGGCGCGGCCCTGCACCCGACGATCAGCCAGGAAGAAGCGGAAGCGGCGCTGGATAGGGCGCTGGCGGCGGGAGTCAATCATTACGATACGGCGGCCTCTTATTCGCACGGTATGGCCGAAACGCGCATGGGGCCGTGGGTCGAACGGCATCGCGACGAGATTTTCCTGGGCACAAAATCCGGCCTGCGCACCTATGACGGCGCCTGGGCGGAATTCAACCGGTCGGTGGCGCTGCTGCGTGGGCCGCTGGACCTGATCCAGATTCACGCCGTGACGACGTTCGAGGAACTGGACAAGGCCACCGGGCCGGATGGCGCGCTGAAAGCGGCGCAGCGGGCACGCGACGAGGGTCTGACAAAGTATATCGGTATCACCGGGCACGGCTGGCTGGCCCCGTCCATTTATATCGAGGCGCTCAACCGCTTCGACTTCGACAGCGTGCTTTTCCCGGTCAACGGCGTGATGTATGGCAACGCCGATTACCGGCGCGACGCAGAACGCCTGCTGCAGATCGCGCAGGAGCGCGAGGTCGGCATTATGGCGATCAAGTCGATCACCAAAGGCCCCTGGCGCGAAGGGCAGGAACGGCGCTTTAACACCTGGTACGAGCCATTTGAAGACCCGGACCTCATCCAGCGCTGCGTCAACTTTACGCTGTCGCAGCCGGGGGTGGTGGGCATCCCGACGGCGGGCGATACAAGCCTGCTGCCGTTGATTTTGCAGGCGGCGGAAAACTTCCAGCCCATGAGCCAGGAAGAACAGGACGCCTGGATCGAGGAATGCCGGTCTCTGGAAGCGATTTTTGCGTAGTTTCCGCCTTTTCTGCCCGCAGGCTGAAGCCATGCGGCTAAGAACCACAGGCCGGAGCCATGCAGCTAGTATACCGGCGGCAGGCAGGGGCATTCCTGCCTGCTGCTGTCGCGCAGCCAGCGGGGTACAGATCAACCATGAGTCATCCGGCAGCAGATGATGATCCCCCTGCACATTAAAAACGCGCGCGTCTGGGATGGCGCAGGGCCGGCGGTGCGGCGCGACCTGTACATTGCCAACGGGCGCATTGTCGACCAGCCCGCCAGCGGCGCACAGGGGGTTGATCTGGAGGGCTGTACCATCTACCCCGGCCTGATAAACGCCCACGATCATCTGGAATTAAATCACTACCCACGCAGCAAATTCCGCGAGGCGTATGACAATGCTCACCAGTGGGGCGAGGATATGGACGCCCGGCTGGACAGCGAGCCGTACAGGTCGCTGCGGGCCTATCCGCTGAAGGACCGGCTGTTCATCGGCGGACTCAAGAATCTGCTGTGCGGCGTGACGACGGTGGCGCATCACGGCCCACCGCACCGGCCCCTGTTCGCCCGTGATTTCCCCGTGCGCGTGCTGAAGCAGTACGGCTGGGCACATTCGCTGCACTTTAACACCCAACAGGAAGTGGTCGCATCGTATCGCAAAACGCCGCCGGACTGGCCCTGGTTCATCCATCTGGCGGAAGGCACGGACGCGGTGGCCGCAGCGGAGTATGGGCGGCTGAAGGCGCTGGGCTGCGTCGGGCCAAACACGATGATTGTGCATGGCGTCGGCCTGACAGAAGATGATATTGCCGATGCCGTGCCGCGTGTGCGCGGGCTGGTGTGGTGCCCGACGACGAATATATATTTGCTGGGCAAAACAGCCGCGATTCAGGACTGGGGCGAAAAGGTTGTCCTCGGCAGCGATTCCCGCCTCACCGCGGAGGGGGACTGGCTGGATGAACTGCGCGGCGGCGTATACACGCATCAGCTCACTGATCCTGAAGATTTCCTGAGGCTGCTTACACGCGCGGCGTCTGTGCTCGGTCTGGCCGACGCAGGCCACCTGAAACCGGGCGCTCATGCAGACTGGTGGATACGCAGCGATTTCTGGATACGCGACAATATCGCCCTGGTCGTTAAGGGCGGTGTCCCGCAAATCGGCCAGCCAGCCCTCGTGGCAAAGTTCCCGCAGGTGCAGGCCGTCGCCGCCGCGCTGGATGGCGTGCCCAGAGCAATCCACATTGACCTTGCCCGCCGTATTCATCAATGCACGCTGAAGGAACCCGGGCTGGAGGTCGATGCGCTGCCCGTCCGGCGCTTCTGGCTGATCTGATCGCCGTGGCCGCCGGGGGTTCAAAACCGCCCGGCTAACGGAGCAACGGGAAGCGCCTGCATTGACTATGACCTTTGCGCCTTTGTTCTGTGGCGATTTTGGGTTTAAGCTTTTAACGGACGACTGCGGACCTGACAACTGCTCATGACGGATATTCTGTTCGGCCAATCGTACTATCTGCGCTTTGACCCCAAACTCTGGGACGCGATGCAGCCCTACCCGCCGCTGGGGTCGCTGTATGCTGCCAGCTTCATGCGCGAACAGGGCTATCAGGTGGCGCTGTTCGATGCCATGCTGAGCGAAGGCCCGCACGAATGGGCGGCGCTGGTGCAGCGGCTTCAACCGCGCTATGCCGTGATCTTCGAGGACAACTTCAACTACCTCAGCAAGATGTCGCTGCTGCGGATGCGCGACGCCGCCTTTGCGATGATCGACGCGGCCAGGGCGGCGGGCTGTACGGTCATCGTCTGCGGCGCGGACATGACCGACCACGCCGGGCAGTATCTGGCGCGGGGCGCGGATTATGTGCTGCTGGGCGAAGGTGAGGAAACGCTGGCGGAACTGGTGGCCTGTCTGGACGCCAACCCCGCCCCGGAGGATGCGCTCTACCAGATTCGCAGCCTGGCCTATCTGCACGATGGACAGATGATTAAAACGCCGCCGCGCCCGGTCATCCGTGATCTGGACCGCCTGCCCTTCCCGGCCTGGGGCATGATTGACTACGAGAAATATCGTCGTATCTGGCAGACGCATCACGGCTATTTCAGCATGAATCTCGTGACGACGCGCGGCTGTCCGTTCCACTGCAACTGGTGCGCCAAGCCGATCTGGGGGCAGAAGTACAACGTGCGCAGCCCGCAGAATGTGGTCGATGAAATGCGCTGGCTGAAGGACACCTTCAACCCGGAGCATATCTGGTTTATGGATGATATTATGGGCATTCAGGACCGCTGGATTGAGGAATTTGCCGGCCTGTTGGATGAGGCTGATCTGCACATCCCGTTCAAGAGCCTCAACCGGGTGGATCTGCTGCTGCGCGGCCGGACGATCCCGGCGCTGGCGCGGGCCGGGGCAAAAATTGTGTGGGTGGGCGCAGAAAGCGGCAGCCAGAAGATTCTGGATGCGATGGACAAGGGCACTACCGTCGAGCAGATTTACGAGGCCACCCGCCAGCTTCATGCACATGGCGTTAAGGTCGCCTTTTTCCTGCAATTTGGCTACCCCGGCGAAACGAGAGAGGATATCGAACTGACGCTGAAGATGGTGCGCGATCTCATGCCGGACGATATCGGCATCAGCGTCAGCTATCCCCTGCCCGGCACGCCCTTTTACGAGCACGTGCGGCACGAACTGGGCGAACGCGCCAACTGGCTGGACAGCGCCGACATGGCGATGCTGTATCAGGGGCCGTTCGCGACCGAATTTTACCGCCAACTGCATACCGTCGTGCATAAGGATTATCGCTCGCGCAAAACGTGGCAGGACCTGCGCAGCCTGATTCGCAGCCCGGCCAGCCTGCGCCCCGGCCATCTGCGCCGCACCGCCGCCATGATCTATCACCGCCTGACTCTGCCGCTGGCCCAGCGCAAACTCGATGCGCTGGCGCGCCTGCCCCACCAGCCGACCAACCTGCCCAATGTGGTAATACAATAGCCATAAGCGAACAGGAAGTCAGCCTATGACAGATTTGCAGGAATTATTCAAAACCGTTGACCAGCTTACGGCGCATGAACTGAAGCAGCTTTATCAATACATTCTGGAGAACCGGATACAGTTTGCGGAACACAAACCCGCCCGGCCATCTCAGCACATTATTGAGATAGCTTGACTCTATTCCCCAAAAACGGCTACGCTAGATGCAGA
>CAZQIY010000005.1:0-14783 GCA_964593565.1 uncultured Anaerolineaceae bacterium | reverse complement strand
ACATTATTGAGATAGCTTGACTCTATTCCCCAAAAACGGCTACGCTAGATGCAGATTAGCGGTCACAGATCACCAGGGAAGAAACATGGCACTGAAGGTCACGCTTTTTGGGGGCACCGGACAGGGCAAGACAACCTACACGCTGGCGCTGCTGTACCAGATGGCAGCAGGCATTGACGGTTTCCGCATCGAAGCCAGAGACGCAGACACCTCGACCAAATACCTCAATCCCTGGCGTGACTTTGTCATCGCCCGCAAGTGGCCCGCCCCCACGATGGGCCGCCGGGAGGATACCTTTAGCCTGCTGTTCAACAATGAACTCATCACCGAATTTCGCTGGGTGGATTATCAGGGCGGCGCGATCAATATCCCCACCGATGAATCGGACGAGGCCGCTCAGCTTCATGCCGATATTCAGGAAAGCAACGCCGTGATTATCGTGGCGGATGCCTTCACGATTGCCACCCGCCCGCGCATCGAAGCTGAAATGCTGACATCATCGACTTATATCTTCAACCTGCTGAACAGTTACAAATTCCGCGAGGCCGAACGCGGCGCCGGGCTGAGCCAGGGAATCACGGTTGTGCTGGTGCTGACCAAAGCCGACATCCTGCCGGACGAATTCAAGGAAAATAATTACCAGAAGCTGTTCGAGCAGGCCCGCGATGTATTCCGGGGCGTGGTCAGCTTTGCAGAGGAGCAGCGCGCCAAAACCAGCAGCCTGCGCCCCTGGCTGTATCCCGCCGCGATGATCCCGGTTTCGGTGGCTGGCGATGGCAATGCGTCTGTGGTCAACCCCGGCACCGGTTACGAACTGGCGACAGTCAGCCTGGACAACCCGCCGGAGCCGATCAACATCCACTACCCGTTCCTGTACGCCATCGGCAACGAGCTGGACCGCAACGCGCTGACGATGGAAGAACGCGAAGAGGAACTGGAGGATCGCCTGAGCAAGTTAAACCGCAACGTACTGAATCGCATCCTGCGCGGGCGGACCATCAAGGAACTGCATGAGGAGCGGCAGGCGCTGGCCGAAAAACTGGCGGCAATGGAGCCGAAGATTCGCGCTGTGACTTCCGTCGCCAACAAAAAGATGCGCTCGCTCATCCCGTCGTGAGGTTGGTTGTTGAGGGAGGCGCAGTGTGCTTTACGAGACGTTCCTGTTCACCCGCAACCAGCAGCGTGATTTTACGGCATTTATTCGCCCCGGCGCCCTGACCAACAAGGATGTCAGCGTCATTGCCAGCGCGCTCAACCATGTACACAATATCGCGGACCTGACTCCCAACTGGCCCGCGCTGTACAGTTTTCCGCTGGGCGAATATCACCTGCTGCTGCGCCATTATGACAGCGGGCGCAAACATGCCGGGCGCAATATCGGCGTGGTGGAAGGCATCGCTGTGCGGCGCGATTTGCAGCCTGTGTACCAGCAGACCCTGCCGCACCTCCTGGCCCAGCAGGACGAAGTACTCAATATTGCGGACAGCGTAGAAAGTATCGAAGCCGCCACCGTGCAGCAGTCCGAAGAAAAGGACTGGCCGGACCCCCCGGCTAAACCATCCCGGGCTGCGGATGAAGCCGGCCTCATCAGCGACTTTGCCGCCCGTCTGACGCAGGATCGCCTGTTTCTGCCCTTCACCCAGGATGGCCGCAGCCTGCTGATCGCCGCTTTATCGGACCCGCGCCTGCGCATTGCGTCCTTCGCCTTTGGCACAAACCCGGATGTGCTGGCCGGCCTGTACGAAGCCGACATCGAAACCGATATTGTCAGTTACTTTAATACATCCGTGCCAGCCCTGCGCAGCCGCCAGACCAACCAGATCACCCGCGAACTGACCGATTTTACCGCTAAACTGCCGCCGCGCCCGCCGGGGCGCATCCCGGTGAAAGCGGACCCGGATTACCCCACCGAAACGCTGCCGGATCGCCGCGTTGTGCGCCAGGCCGTCCAGCAGCGCGCCGCCCAGGAAAGCCCGCTGGCACATTATGAAGCCGGCGACGAAGGCATGCTGACTCTGCGCGAAATGCGGCGGCGCGAACGCGAACAGCAGGCCGCCCAGACCCAGGAACATCCCCCCGAAGATTCGCAAAGCTGGCTGCTGCGGCTGGTGGCGCGGCTGCTGGGCCGCTCGTCGTAATACGGCGCGATCTGGCCAGCACAAACCAAAAAAATAAGGTATAATCGCTCACATGTTCGTACGCAACCCTAACAGTGAGTGATTTATGGCTGCACGACCCAGGTTTTACATTATTGATGGTCACGCGCTGGCGTATCGCCAGTTTCATGCGCTGGTAGCTTCCGGGTTCCGCACCCGTTCTGGCGAGCCAACCAACGCCACTTTCGGCTTTACCCGCACGCTGCTGGATATTCTGCAAAAAGACAAGCCGCAGTATCTGGCCGTCAGCTTTGATCGCGGTCTGAGCGGGCGCGAAACTGTCTTTTCGGAATACAAGGCCACCCGCGACAAAATGCCAGATGATTTGCAGCCGCAGATCGAACGTATTCATCAGGTGGTCGAGGCGTTTAACATCCCCATCATGGCGATGGACGGTTACGAAGCGGATGATGTGATCGGTACGGTGGTGAAGCTGACGGAGGAAATGGGGCTGGAATCACGCATCATCACCGGCGACAGGGATATTCTGCAGCTGCTGACCCCGCATGTCACGGTGCAGCTTCCGAAACGTGGCGAACAGGATGTGGTATACGACGAGGCCCTGTTCCGCGAGGAATACGAACTTGAACCCTGGCAGCTTGTGGAACTGAAAGGGCTGATGGGTGACAGTTCAGACAATATCCCCGGCATCAAGGGCGTGGGCCAGAAAACCGCCACCAACCTGCTGAAGCAGTATGAGAACCTGGAGGGCATCTATGCCCACATTGACGAACTCAAGGGTGTGCTGAAGCAGCGCCTGATCGACGGTGAACAGATCGCCTATCTGAGCCGCGACCTGGCGACCATCAAGCGCGATATTCCGGTCGCCTTCGTGCTGGAAAAATGCGTCGCCCACGATTACAACGTTCAGAATGTGCTGGAACTGTTCCGCGAACTGGAGTTTCGCCAGTTTACGGACCGCATCACCCCTCAGGAGCAGCTTCCGCTGTTTGAGCTGGCCGGGAATGAGGATGGCGCCGCCGAACCTGCCCCCACAGATACGGGCATCGAGACCGTGATTGTGCAGGATGAAGCCACGCTTCAGGCCCTGGCAGACACGCTGAACAGCGCCGAGGCGATTGTATGGGACGTGGAGACCACCGACGTGGACCCCACCGCCTGCGATCTGGTCGGCATTGCGCTGGCGGTGGATGGCGACACCGGCTATTACGTGCCGGTGGGCCACCAGCACGGCCAGCAGCTTGAACTAAAAACCGTGCTGCACGCGCTGCGCGGCCCGCTGACCAACCCGAACATTCCCAAATATGCGCACAACGCCGAATTTGATCTGGTCGTGATGCAGCGTTATGGCATCAATGTCGCGCCGGTGACGTTTGATACGATGATCGCGGAGTGGCTGCGCGACCCGACCAGCAAGTTTCTGGGGCTGAAGAATTTCGCCCGCTTCGTGCTGGAACCGCCGGTGATTATGACTGAAATCAGCGAACTGCTGGGCACAGGCAAAAAGCAGATCACCATGGATAAGGTCGAAGTCGAAAAGGCCGCCCCCTATGCCGCTGCCGATGCCGCCGTGACCTACCGCTGTGCGATGCAGCTGCGCCCGCAGTTGGAAGAAGATGCCGACCTGTGGCGGCTGTATACCACGCTGGAAATGCCGCTGGTGCCAGTGATCGCCGCGATGGAGCGTGCCGGGGTGGTGCTGGATACAGCGCACCTGGCCCAACTGAGCACCACGCTGGCGGAGAAGTTACAGGTGCTGGAAGAAGAAATCCACAGCCTCAGCGATGCGGTGGAAAAAATCAACATCAACAGCCCGAAGCAGCTCAACGAGCTGCTGTTCGATAAGCTGGGCCTGTCGGTAGAAGGGCTGAAGAAAACCGCGCACGGCTATTCCACCAACGTCACGACGCTGGAAAGCCTGAAGGGGCAGCACCCGGTCATTGAATGCATTCTGGAATATCGCGAACTTTCCAAGCTGAAAAACACCTATGTGGACGCGCTGCCGCTGCTGATCAACCCCCATACGGGCCGGGTCCACACCAGCTACAACCAGACCGGGGCGGTTACGGGGCGGCTGAGCAGCAGCAACCCCAACCTGCAGAATATCCCCATCCGTACAGAACTGGGGCGAGAGGTGCGGCGGGCCTTCATCACCCCACCGGGAACGCAGCTTCTGGCGGTGGATTACAGCCAGATTGAACTGCGCGTGCTGGCCCACTACAGCGACGACCCCACCCTGCTGGAAGCCTTCGCGCAGGATCAGGACATTCATGCCGCTACCGCCGCCGCTGTGTATGGCATCTCGCTGGAAGCCGTCACCAAAGAGCAGCGCAGCTTTGCCAAGCGGGTCAACTTCGGGCTGATCTATGGCATGGGCGCGTTCCGACTGGCCCGCGACAGCGAGCTTACGATAGCGGAAGCACGCCAGTTTATTGATGATTACTTCGCCCGGCTGCCGGGGGTCAAGGTGTACCTGGAACGCACCAAGCAGCAGGCGCGCCAGGGGCCGATCACTACGCTGTTTGGCCGCCGCCGCGAATTCCGCGCCCTGATGAGCAGTTCCCGCAACTTCAACGAAGTTCAGTCAGAGGAACGCATGGCGATCAACATGCCGATTCAGGGAACCGCCGCCGACATCATGAAAAAGGCCATGATCGAACTGCATGCCGCGCTTCAGGCCAGCAGCCTGGACGCACAGATGATCCTGCAGGTGCATGACGAGCTGGTGCTGGAAGTGCCGGACGATCAGGTTGATGAGACGGTGAAGCTGGTGGTCGAGGTGATGGAAAATGCCTGCGATCTGAAAGTGCCGCTGAAGGCCAATGCCGAAGTTGGCCTGAACTGGCGCGATATGGAAGCCGTCGACGCCTGAACCTGTTGTGCACGGGATTAAAAAACGCAGCAAGACCGCCAGCCTGCCAGAGCGCATCATCAGCGGTGCAGCAGATGCAGGATTTTATCGCGCCGCGCCTGCTAACTATGTTATACTCCTAGCATAATCAACTTCTTATTATGCGCGGCATCCGCATTACAGTAGAATAAAACCAATGAACCATTTTCTCGACCTGACGGACTGGTCTTCCAAAGACCTGCGATACATGATTCGGCTGGCGCAGCAGCTCAAGATGGAATGGAAAAGCGGTGGCAACCGGCCTGTGCTGGGCGGCCAGACGCTGGGCATGATCTTCCAGAAACCATCCCTGCGCACCCGTGTCTCCTTTGATGTCGGCATGCAGCACCTGGGCGGGCATGCCATCATGCTGGGACCAGATGAGATTGGCCTGGGCAAGCGCGAGAGCATAGCAGATGTGGCGCGCGTGCTTTCGAGCATGGTGCAGGGCATCATGGCCCGCGTGTTTGAGCATCAGCACGTAGTTGAACTGGCCCACTGTTCCGCTGTGCCGGTGATCAACGGCCTCAGCGACGACAGCCACCCATGCCAGGCGATGGCCGATATCCTGACGATTGTGGAACACTTTGGATATACCGACGGGCTGCGGCTGGCATATATTGGAGATGGCAACAACGTGGCGCGCTCCCTGCTGATCGCCTGCGCGCATTTCGGCATTCATTATCACATCGCCTCGCCCACAGGCTACGAACTGCCAGAACGTGTGATTCAGGCGGCACGCACGATCAACCCGGCGATTGACATCTGCCTGCTGCAGAACCCGGCAGAGGCGGTGCGCGGGGTGGATGTAGTCTATACCGATACCTGGGTCAGCATGGGGCAGGAACAGGAAGCCGGCCAGCGCCAGACCGCCTTTACGGATTATCAGGTCAACCGGGCGCTGCTGGAACAGGCCGAAAAACATACGATTGTCATGCACGATCTGCCCGCCTACCGGGGCAAGGAAATCACCGATGAGGTGGCAGACGGGCCGCAGTCAGTCATTTTTACGCAGGCGGAAAATCGCCTGCACGCACAAAAAGCTATTCTGGTCAGTTTGATGAGTTAGAGGGTGTTGCATGGCCGGAAATCGGGAAACCTATGAACAAGCCATGAATGCGGGGCATAATGCGGCCTGGGATCAGAACTGGGCCACAGCCATTGCCGCCTATGGTAACGCCATTCAGCAGTTCCCGGATGACCCGGATGCACATATTCACCTGGGGTTATCGCTGCTGAAGGCAGGCCGTCTGGATGATGCGCTGAAGGTGTATACACGGGCGCACCAACTGGCAAAAACGGATCCGATCCCGCTGGAAAAAAGCGCCGAAGTGCTGGAAATGATGGGCCGGCTGCGCGAGGCCGCTCAGCAGTATGTCAACGTCGCGGAGATTTATCTCAACCAGCGCGATCTGGATAAGGCCGTAGGCAACTGGCGGCAGGCCACCCGGCTTTCGCCCGGCTTTGTCAGCGTGCATGCCAAGCTGGCGCAAGCCTACGAGCGCATGGGCGATAACCGCCGCGCAGTGCACGAATATCTGATGCTGGGCTTTAACTTCCAGCGGGCGGGCGAAAACGCCAAAGGCATTAAAGCGGTACAGCGGGCGCTGCGGCTGGACAAGAAAAATTCGCAGGCCCTGAACATGCTGCACGCGCTGGAAACCGGCGGCGAGGTAGTCCCCCCCACCCCAGAGGACGAACCTTCCGCCCAATCAGACAGCGTTTCAGCCTTTGATATGAGTGTCGAGGCGGACGAGCGCATGCGGGTTGGCGCGGCGCATCCGCTGGGGCCGATTGGCGAAGCGATGGATGATGCCCTGGGCATTCTGGCCGCTTATGTCATGGAAAGCGGCGACCTGGGCAGAGGTGGCAGCAGCGCCCTGCTGGCGATGGAACTTCAGCGGCAGGGCCAGAACGAGGAAGCCATCCAGGCCTATGCCGACGCCGAAGCCGACCTGCGCCACCCGGCGCTCCAGTTGAATCTGGGGTCGCTGCTGGTGCTGCATGACGAACCGCAGAAGGCTATCCCGCACCTGGGCGAAGCCGCCATGCTGCCAGAACTGAACGCCGGGGCGTTTCATGGTCTGGGGCTGTCATACTTCAGGCAGGGCAAGCAGAAACAGGCCTCGCGCTATCTGATCCAGAGCCTGCAGGCGGTGGATACCAGCCTGGCCAGCGATATTGATGAAATTCAGGAACTGAGCGACGTGTATGGCCAGCTTCTGGCCACACTGGATGGGCGAACGGATGAATCGCTGACGGCTATCAACCAGCGTTTTACCAACCTGCTGCAGGGCAAGGACTGGAAACAGCGCATCGCGGAAACGCGCCGCCAACTGCAGGAAGCGATGCGTGTCGGTGGCGAGCAGGGCGTGGTCGATATTCTGGTCACCTCCAACAGCGACAAGCTCACGCAGTCCGTCTCGATGATAGACCGCTATCTGCGCCAGGGCCTGCTGACTCTGGCCATTGATGAAGCACATTATGCGGTGGAATATGCGCCCCAGTATCTGCCGGTGCATGTGCGCATGGCAGAAATCATGATGCGCGAAGGGCGCGTGCGGCAGGCCATCAACAAATATAACGTGGTGGCGAAGACCTATATGGTGCGCGGCGAAAATGACCGGGCGGCCTCTATTCTGGGCGAAGTGCTGGAAATGGCCCCGCTGGATATTGAAATTCGCACCAGCCTGATCGAACTGCTGGAAGCGGAAGAACGCTGGGACGAGGCCCTCGACCAGTATGTGGACCTGGCGGATACTTACCATCAGTTGGGCGATTTTGATATGTCGCGCAATACCTACAGCCTGGCGGAACGAACCGCCAATCGTGTCGGGGCATCGCCAGAGAAGATGGTGCGCATCAAGCACCGTATCGCGGATATCGACCAGATGCGGCTGGATATTCGCAAGGCGCAGCGCACCTATGAGGAAATTGTCGAACTCGACCCGGAGGACGAGCGCGCCCGCCGCATGCTGATCGACCTCAATTACCGGCAGGGCAATCAGGTGGATGCCATCAAACGCCTCGACCAGCTGCTGAGCCTGTACGCTAAGAAAAAACAGGTCAACCGCATCGTCCAACTGCTGGAGGAGCTTGCCACGATGTACCCGAACGATACCGGCCTGCGTTCGCGGCTGGCGGCCATCTACCGGCAGTTGAACCGCACCCGCGATGCCGTGATGCAGCTGGACGCGCTGGGCGAACTGCAGCTGGAAGCCGGCCTCCACGAAGAAGCGGCCCACACCATTCGCCAGATTATCGCACTCAACCCGGAGGGGGTAGAGGATTATAAACGCCTGCTGTCACAACTGGGCGGTTAGGACGCTGAGTTTTGGATGCACTGTTCTGGGTTCTGGATAACCTGACCGCAAAAGCCATCGCGGATATCGTTCTGGTCGGTCTGTTTTTCTTCGGCCTCAGCTTCTTTATACGAGGCACCCAGGCCGTCGCGCTGCTGCGCAGTGTGATGGTGGTGCTGGCTGTGGTTATCGTCGCCCATCTGCTGGAACTGACCGCTTTAAGCTGGCTGATCCGCACCTCGCTGCCAGTGCTGGTCTTCACCATCCCGGTGATTTTTCAGCCGGAACTGCGGCGCGGCCTGGAACGAGTCGGGCGAGCCGGGTTTTTCTTTAATAACCGCCAGCCCGCGGATAACCGGCGCGCCCAGGTGATTGATGAAGTGTGCGAAGCGGCGGAAAAGCTGTCGGAACGGCGGCACGGCGGGCTGATCGTCCTGCAGCGCAACAGCAGCCTGGATGAATATATCCGCACAGGCATTCCGCTGGACAGCGAAGTTACCACAGAAATCCTGCTGACAATCTTCTGGCCAAAGACCGAACTGCACGACGGCGCGGCCATTATCAACACACGCGGGCGCATTGCGTCGGCAGCCTCGGTGCTGCCGCTGTCATCCAGCCGCAATCTGCCCAACCGCAACCTGGGGACCCGGCACCGGGCGGCGCTGGGCATCAGCGAAGTGAGCGACGCGATTACCATTATCGTTTCTGAGGAAACCGGCCGCATCTCGATCACGGATGGCGGGCGGATGATCCCCCGGCTGGATGCCCGGCGGCTGAACACGATTCTGAACGCGATTTACGGCTCCAGCCGCAAGCGGCCGCAATCACCCTGGGAATGGATGCGCAGCCAGGCCAAGAGCCTGGGGCTGCTGGACTGGCGGAAACAGACCTGATGCAGCAGCGCAGAGACACCGGGCGTCAGCTACTCATCAATAATCTGATCTGGTTTGCCGGCTCGCTGGCGCTGGCATTTTTTGTGTGGGTGGTGGCCACGCTGGATTCTGACCCGGTGATGGAGCGCAGCTTTAACGGCGTGCCGATTCGAATCGAGCCGGACTCGGGCATCCTGGTGACGGATCGCAGCACATCCACCGCCACCGTGCGGGTGAGCGCACCCCAATCTACTATCAACCAACTGGATCAGGATGATATTCAGGTCGTGGCGAATCTGGAGCAGCTTGGCCCGGGTGAACATATCGTCAATCTGGACGCCACCGTTTCGCGCCGGGCGCGTACAGATACCGTACCGCGCCGTATCATTGTGGATCTGGAAGCGGCCCAGGAAAAACTGGTGCCGGTGGAAGTCGTCATCTCGGAGCCGCTGCCGCGCGGTTTTGAAATCCAGGGGGGCAGCCCGGTGCTGGAAAGCAGTCAGGTGCTTGTAAATGGGCCGCAGAGCCTGGTGGAACGGGTGGCATCTGCACATCTTGTCCTCAACCTCAGCCAGCGCCGCAACCCCTTCAGCGATGAACTGCGCCTGCTGCCCGTCGATATTGAGGGCAGCCTGGTTGAAAATGTGACGGTTGAACCTGCCAGCATGCTGGTGACCGTCCCGGTGCAGGCCCGTTCAGATGTCCGGCAGGTCAGTGTCACACCCAATATTCTGGCGGATAATCTGCCAGCAGGCTATGCCCTCAGTTCCATCGATTACAGCCCGCAGGTGCTGCTCATCAGCGGCCCGCCGGATGCGCTGGAAAGCGCGCCCGGCACTCTGTTCACTGAACCAATAGACCTGACGGATCGCACCTCAAACTTTGAACTGGCGGTCACGGTTCAGCTTCCTAATGACCGGCTGTTCATTATCGGCCAGCAGACAATCAACGTCGCTGTGGGCGTCACCCCCCTGCTCTCCAGCCGCCAGTTTGACCGCGTTCCTGTCGAAACCATTGGCCTGGGCAGCGGCTACGAGGTGGCGATTTCGCCTGAAGAAGTTACGGTGCTCATGAGCGGACCGCAAATCATGCTGGATGCACTGGAAGCTGATGATGTTCACGCCGTCATCGACCTCAACGGGCTGAGCGAGGGCAATCATCAGCTTGTGCCGGATGTCATCGCCAGTGCCGACCAGGCCGCCCTGACCAACATTTCGGTGCTGCCTGCCGAAATTGATGTCACGGTCACCAACATCAACGCGGCCCCCGGGGGCAGCAGATAAACCTACGCAGCGCTGACCCGTTCTGATACAATCATTACCTGATGATCAGATGAGGTAGCCAAAACCCTTATGCCCCGTAAGCCTCTGGTGGCCCTGGTGGGCAGGCCAAATGTCGGCAAAAGCACTCTGTTCAACCGCCTTGTAGGGCAAAGAACAGCGGTGATCGATTCGATTCCCGGCACCACCCGCGATCGCATCCAGGCGGAAACGTTCTGGAATGGGGTGACGTTTAACGTATTCGATACAGGCGGCATCGAAGTTTACCAGCCCAGAGACAGCCGCGATACACGCCCCCTGGCCGAAGGCAGCGTTGATTTTGTCCCACAGATCGAAAATCAGGCGCTGACCGCCGCCAGCGAGGCCGATGTGATTGTGCTGGTGGTCGACAGCCAGCAGGGCATCACGGCGGCGGATGAGGAAATTGTGCGCGTCCTGCGGCGCAACGCCGCCGACAAGCCCATTATCGTGGCCGCCAACAAAGCCGATAACCCTCAGCGCGCCGATGATGCGTTTGAATTTTATGGCCTCGGCTTTGAACAGGTCTATGCCATCAGCGCCTATCATAACCTGGGGGTGGGCGATCTGCTGGATGGCATTGTCGAGTCCTTCCAGGGGGTAAACCTGGAACTGACCGACGAGGAGGACGATGACGAGCATCTCAAAATCGCCATCGTGGGCCGCCCCAACGTGGGCAAAAGCAGCCTGCTCAACCATATCCTGGGGGAAGAACGCACGATTGTCAGCCCGCTGGCAGGCACCACCCGCGATGCAATCGACACGCGCATTCAGTGGCATGGCATGCCTGTCACGCTCATCGATACGGCCGGCATCCGGCGGCGCGGCAAGATCGAACCGGGCGTCGAAAAATACAGCGTGCTGCGCGCCATGAAAGCGATTGAACGGGCCGATGTGGCCCTGCTGGTGACGGATGCCGTCGATGGCATCACGGAGCAGGATCAGCATATCGCCGGCTATGTGCTGGAAGCCAACAAAAGCATTGTCGTCGTGGTCAACAAATGGGATCTGGTGGAAAAAGACGCCTACACCATGACGCAGTACCTGGACACTATGAAAGAGAAATTCAACTTTCTGCCCAATGTCCCGGCCATTTTCATCAGCGCCCTGACAGGCCAGCGGATTCATCAGGTGCTGGAAAGCGCGCACCGGGTCTGGGAGGCGCGCACCTTCCGCATCCCCACCGCAGAAGTGAATCGCATCCTGCGCGAAGCCATCCAGAAGCACCCCCCGCCCCAGAAGGGCACGCGCCAGCTTAAGATTTTCTTCGGGTCACAGGTGGCGGTTGATCCGCCGGTGTTCCTGTTCCATGTCAACGATACGCGGCTGGTGCATTTTACCTATAAGCGTTACCTGGAAAATCAGATTCGGGCGGTCTATCCGTTTGAAGGCACCCCGATGATCCTCAGTTTTCGCCCGCGTGGGGGCATGCTGGAAAAATAGGCGCGCCTCATGAGTATTCATATTCGCCCTGCTGCCCCGCATGAAGCATCGCTGCTCAGTGATCTGGCGCTGCGGTCCAAAGCGCACTGGGGCTATCCGCCGGATTTTATCGCCGCATGCCGCGACGCCCTGACCGTCAGCACGCAGCATATTCTGGAAAACGCGGTTTTTGTCGCACAGAACGCAGATGGCAAGGCGGCCGGGTTTTATCTGCTGATCGCGCAGGCGGAGGGCACCGCCACACTGGAGATGTTGTTCATCGCGCCGGAGGCCATGGGCCAGGGCTGTGGTCGCGCCCTGTTCGATCATGCGGTGCAGGTGGCACGCGCCGGGGGCTGCCGCGAAATCCAGATCGACAGCGACCCCTATGCCGAATCGTTCTATCTCAGAATGGGGGCAGAGCGTATTGGCGAAGCGGAATCTACCGTGGTGCCGGGGCGCATGCTGCCGCTGCTGCGCTGCCGGCTGCGGCCTGTCACACAATCGGGCTGAGGCCAAGCAGTTCGTAAGCAAAAGCGGCCTGCCTGCGGCCCTTGACCTGAAGTTCGCCTACCGGGCGATACTGCGCCAGACTCCCCAGCCGCTGGATCACCGCTTCTTCCACCAGCACCTGCCCCGGCGACCCATGTTCCTGCAGCCGCTTGGCCAGGTTGACGGTATCGCCGATAGCGGTGTAGTTCATGGCGCGATTGGTGCCGATATAGCCCACAACCGCCTCGCCCACATGCACGCCGACGCTGTAGGACAGGCCATAGCCGCGCCGCGAGTGCATTTCCTTGGCGGCCCGCAGCAGCGCCAGCGCCGCATCCGCCGCCCGGTGGACATGATCTTCCTGTTCTTCCGGCGCGTTAAAGATCGCCATCAGACCATCGCCAAAAAACTTATCCAGCGTGCCATCCCACGCCAGCACAATCTCCGCCGCCAGACTGAGGTAATCGTTGAGCATTTCGACCACGCGCTCCGGCGGTTCGTTTTCGCTCCATGCGGTATACCCGCGAATATCGGCGAACAGGATACTGATCTCCTGACGCCTGCCGCCCAGTTCCAGTGTCTCCGGGTTGGCCAGAATCCGGTCCACAATCGACGGCGGCACCAGACGCTCGAACGAGCCGCGAATCTGCGCCGTTTCGCGCTCCTTGGCGCGCCGCAGTTCCTCGAAGTTGCGCGAATTTTCAATGGCGATAGCGGCATAATCCGTCAGGGCGCTCAGCAGGGCGCGGTCATGTTTGGTGAACACATGGGCAGAACGGCTGACATTGCTGACCCCCAGCACACCGCTGGCCTGATCCTTAAACAGCAGCGGCGCATAGGCGATAGAATGCGGGCCGTTGTGGTTGCCAAGCTGTTCGGGCGTCAGGACGATGGCCTTATGCGATTGCAGTACCTGGTTGGCAATCGGGTCTCTGGCTTCCATCTTGACCGGGCGCGCGTGCGGGTCGCTGGGGCGTTTGACCGCCCGGCACACCAGATGCGCCCCCTCCACCAGATAAAGATAGCCGGATTCCGCATGGGTGATTTCTGTAGCGGCATCGACAATGCGCGCCAGAATTTCATCCGTGTTGAGGGTCGAAGTGACGCTCTTGCCCACCGAATACAGCACGTTGAGTTCCTGCACGCGCTGCTGAAGTTCCCGGTTGGCCACCAGGATGCGTTCAGTCAGGGCTTCCTTCTCGCGCCGCAGGCGGACTTCGGACAGGCTGCGCTCGATGGATTCCAGCATTTCCTCAACCGTGAACGGCTTTTTGACATAGTCGCGCACGCCCAGCCGGTACACTTCAATCGCGATTTCTTCGGAGCCATGAAACGTCATCAGGATGACCGGCACATCCAGCCCCTGGCTGTCCAGCCCCTGCAGCACCTGAATACCATCCATGCGCGGCATCTGCAAATCCAGCAGCATCAGGTCTGGCTGGTACTGCATCGCCATTTCCAGCCCTTCCTGGCCATCGCGCGCCATGAGGGTTTCGTAGCCGTTCGGCTCCAGAATGTATTCGTGGATAAACTCACGGTTTTCCCGGCCGTCATCCACGATTAAAATACGTTCACCTGACAAATCAGCCTCTGAGAATTCTGGTGAATCAGTTACTTACTCTTATTGTACTGACAATTACGGTGCACAGACCTTGATAAAACCTAAGCTAAGGTTAGACATCCGGCAGCACGCACAGTCCACAATTGCTGATCGGGCGGCTCTCATTCTATAATCTGAGGATACGATTCCGGGAGTCTGAATTGAATCAGCAACAAACTTTTGTGGGTGCGCCGCCGCGCCCCCGGCTGCGCCGGACAAGCTGGCTGCGCGAAATTCTCGAAACAATCCTGCTGGTGGTATCGATCTATGCCCTGGTCAATCTGTCCAGCGCCCGTTATATGGTGCAGGGGCAGAGCATGTACCCCAACTTCGATGACAACCAGATTCTTTACGTCAGCCGGCTGAATTATATGTTCGGGGCGCCGGAGCGTATGGACATTGTGGTGTTTCATTTCCCCGGCAACCCGGCGGAAGATTATATCAAGCGCATCATCGGCCTGCCCGGCGATGTCGTGGAAATTCGCGATACACAGGTTTATGTCAACGGGCAGGCACTGGACGAGCCATACATCAACGAACCCTGCACCCCTGGCCGCTGCCAGGATAACCGCTGGGAGCTGGGACCGGATGAGTATTTTGTGATGGGCGATAACCGCAACCACAGCAGCGACTCACGGTCTCCGTCCGTGGGGCTGGTCAAACGGCAGCTTATTGTCGGGGAAGTTCTGGTGCGCTATTGGCCGCCGCAGGATTGGGGCATCGTCACACAGATTGGCGCCCCATGACCGAATTTAACCCGCCGCAAGCCTCACGATTTCAATCGTAGAGG
>CAZQIY010000004.1:85620-141945 GCA_964593565.1 uncultured Anaerolineaceae bacterium | reverse complement strand
GCCTACTCCGTCCGTTTTTTGGGCGAGGCGGCCGCAGAATAGGTATCTTCAAAGGCTGCCCGGGCCTGCAATGCCGCGTAACGTTCCTCAAAGCGGGCCAGCATCGCCTTATCCGTCAGATCAAGCCGCATATCGTAGGCGTCTTCGTTGTCGCTGCGGTAATAATTGGCCTTGGTGCCCACCGTGACAAATTCGTACTTCTGGTACAGGTTCTGCGCAATGGTATTGCTGACGCGCACTTCCAGCACGATATATTCAGCACGCAGCGTGATCGCCCGCCGGATCATGGCGGCCAGCAGAATTTCGCCATAGCCGCGCCCGCGATAACTGACGTGGGAGGCGATGGTGCTGATATGGCCTTCGCCGGCGATATGCCACAGGCCCCCATAGCCCACCACCTGGCCGTTGGGCTGTGGCCGGGGCTGCAGCCAGCGCCGCCAGCCGCTGACTGTGGATTTCTGGTTCTGCGCTTCCAGCACCAGCATATGGCTGTAGCTTGATTCGCTCACTTCGTAATTGTACGAGCGCACCGACCAGGGCGGATCAAAGGACTGGCGGTCAATTTCAACCACCTGGGCGATGTCGGCAGGCTGCATGTAGCGGACAAGTAGCGGCTTGCTCATTGGTCAGGGGATGTCTCTGGTCTGAACATACAGCGGGGCCAGAAGTGCCGGGTCAAACTGCTTAACACCATGCTCCTCCAGACGTTCTAACGCGGTTTCTGCCAGAAAACCCGCCCGGCGCAGCCGCAGGGCTGGTGGTGCCAGTTCTACAGGGTGCGCTGCGCTGCGGGCCACCTCGATGGCTGTGCGGCCTTCGTCGTCCACATCGCCGGTAATGATCGCCGGGCCGTCAATGGTCGTCAGCAGCGTTTCCCAATCCATCAGGCGGGGTTCGCCACGATTCACCCAGCGATTTTTGCCCCAGCGGTAGGTCGCGGCGATGATGCGCCCGCGCCCGGCCTCCACCACGGTAATCAGGCCGTGACGCGAATGCTGTGGCTGTGCCGCCGCCAGGGTATCCAGCGTGGAAACACCCACCAGCGGCAGTTTTTTGCCAGAGGCGAGGCCCTTGGCCAGTGCGACGCCGATACGCAGCCCGGTAAACGACCCCGGCCCGACAGACACCGCCAGCGCGGTCAGATCATCCAGGGTGAGATCGCAGCGTGCCAGCAGCACCTGGATGGCAGGCGCCAGTTCTGCGGTGTGATTATTGGCTGTGTGCCAGGATTGTTCAGCCAGTAACTGGTGGCCGTCGTGCAGGGCCAGGCTGATCAGGCGTGTTGCGGTATCTATGGCAAATAACATCACGCTTTATATTCCAAACGCTGCTTCCTGAAACGCTTTCAGCAGTTCTTCATAGCGTTCGCCGGTTGCGTTAAAGATAAAGTTGCGCCGGGTGGGTTCGAGGATGCGCAGTTCAATCCAGAGCCGCTTTTCCGGCAGCACCTCCTCGATATGCTCCGGCCATTCCAGAATCACCGGGCCGCGCCCTGCCAGCACATCATCCAGACCGATCTGCTCCGTTTCGTCGGTACTTTCCAGGCGATAACAATCCAGATGATACAGGCGCTTGTTGTCTTTGTCGCGCCGGTGTTCATGGATCAGGTTGTAGGTGGGGCTGGTGAGGGGAACCTTCGTGCCCCAGCCGCGCCCGATCCCGATGGCGAACATGGTTTTGCCTGCGCCCATATCGCCAGACAGGCAGATCACGTCGCCGGGTTCCAGCAGCGCGCCCAGCCGCGACCCCAGCCGCTGGGTTTGTTCTACACTATGACTGATGATGTCCAGTTCGCCTTCGCGCAGGATTGGCACAGATTGTCCTCGATGTGCAGCAAGGATTACACAGGGATTATACCCCGCGTCTATCCCCCATTAAAGGGTATGGTCGTGGCGGGGCAGGCGATGTAAATTGAGTAGAATGAGCCGACAGCGTATTTTGCCCATATATCTTGCAAGGAGAACACGATGGCTTTTCAACAGGATGTGCTGGCCGGGCAGCATGTGGTCATTTCTGGCGGCGCAGGGGCGATTGGCGTAGGCGTCGTCAAAAAGCTGACAGAACACGGCGCGCAGGTGACGGTCAACGATATTGTGGCGGCGGATGAAGCCAGAAGTCGGATGCAGGAAGCGGGTGTTGATCTGGAACAGATTCATTACGTCCAGGGCGACCTGACGCAGGAAACCGAGGTGGACCGGCTGGTTGAAGAAGCGCGAGTCCGGTTTGGGCCGCTGCATATCGCGCTGTGTCATGTGGGGGTGGTCATCCCGGGGGCGATTCTCGACCTTAACGCGCAGGACTGGAACAAGACTCAGGCGGTTAATGTGACCACCGCCTTTCTGCTGGGGCAGGCGGCAGCAAAGTCGATGCTGGCGGATGAGGTGAAAGGGCTGCTGGTGTTTACCTCGTCGTGGGTGGCCCATGTCCCCTGGCCGGAGATTGGCCCCTATAACGCCAGCAAGGCCGCTATGAACCAGTTGATGCGCTCATTTGCGCGGGAACTGGCCCCCAGGGGAATCCGGGCTAATGCGATTGCGCCGGGCATTGTCAGCGTCGGCATGGCCAAATGGCAGTGGGATACGGACCCCACCTACCGCGCGCGCGCCCAGAAGGCGATTCCGCTGGGCTTTATGCAGCCGCTGGAATCCGTCGCGGATGCCTTCCTGTTTATGTGCAGCCCGGCCGCCAGCTACATGACCGGCTCTGTGCTGACGGTGGATGGCGGGTGCAGCCTGTACCCGATGGACTGAGGGCATCGACGCTGTTCAACTGCTGGCCGTGTCCCTATAATCCAGAGGGCTTATCCACTGCGTAAGATGGATTCTCCATGAGTCTGATTCTGGCATCGAGCTTGCTGGTGGGCACGGCGCTGCTGCTGAATGCCGTGTTCCCGGCGCGGGGCAGGCTGGCCAACTGGCTGGCGCTGGCGTGCATTGTCTATGGGCAGGTGGTGCTGCTGTCCCAGATACTTTCTGAACTGAACGCCCTGCATCTGGCGGGCTATCTGACAGGGCATGCGCTGCTGTTTGGCCTCAGTCTGGCGCTGTGGGGGTGGCGCGGCCGCCCGAATCTCATCGCCGGGTGGTGGATTTCACCCTCTGAAGTGATCCGCGCAGTGCGGGCGCACCCCTTGCTCAGCCTGTTCGCGGCGGTGATTCTGCTGCTTAGCGTGGCGAATCTGATCTTCGGCGTGCTGTATCCTACGCTGGCATCCGACGCGCTGAATTATCACCTGCCACGCGCCTATATATGGTCGCAGACGCAGACGGCGCGTCACTTCCCGGCGGATGATTTCCGGCAGGTGGAATTTCCGCCCAACGCCTCTTTTACCTATCTGTGGATGATGGTGACCGCGCCGCAGGCCCTGCGCTGGCTGCATCTGCCGCAGTGGGTCGCCGGGCTGGTGATGGCGGTAGGGGTGGCCGGGCTGGCGCGGCTGACGGGCTATTCGCGGGCGGCATCCGTGTTTGGCGGGTTGATTGTGCTGACCGGCACCAACACCATCCTGCAGATGAGTGTCTCCAACAGCGACCTGCTCACCAGCGCGATGACCTTCGGGTTCATTTATTTCAGCTTCCGGTTTCTGATGCATGCGGCGGATGGTGTGCCGCTGGCGCGTAATCATGCCCTGGGCTATGCCGGGCTGGCGCTGGGACTCAGCCTGGGGACGAAATATACGGCGTTTTTCCTGCTGCCTGCGGCCGGGCCGGCGCTGATGATCTATGGTTTCTGGCGGGTGCGGCACGCGGTCTGGAAGCTGATGATCGCGCTGGGTATCAGTATGGCCATCGGTTTCGCCATATTCGGCAGCTATAACTACGTGCTCAACCTGCTGAATTATGGCAATCCTATCACCACGCGGGACCTTGACGAAGCCTCCGCGCTGGCGCAGGACGGGCCGCGCTCTGATCTGTACGGGCTGGGCGATAACCTGATCCGCTACGTGTATATGTCGATGGATTGGGCGCTGTTCGATGTCACCGAAGATCATCCCCTGTTCCGCCAGCACTGGGCCGGGTTCAGCACCCTCAGCGCGGCGCTGGGCCTCAACCCGGAATCAATCAGTGAGTTTGGCTTTCACGGGGTAGGGCTGCGCCAGCTCGCGCTGGGCACATCCGGCTTTGGCCCTGTTATCTACCTTGCGCTGCTGTTCAGCCCGTTTGTGCTGATCTGGTGTGCATGGCGGCTGCGGCGGTCACCGCGTTTGCTGGTGGCGGTGCTGCTGCTGGTGATGGCGTGGGGCTGGCTGGTCACCTTTTCGGCGATTGCGCCCTGGTCGCCGTACCGCACGCGCTATTTCAACGTGTTTCTGCCGCTGGTGGTGGCGGTGCTGATGCCCTGGCTGTACCGGGGGCGCTGGCGGGCGTTCTGGCTGCTGCCTGTTATGCTGCTGGCGGCGTGGACAGCGATCTGGGCGGTGACGGAGAGCTTCCGGCGCGATGTGCTGATCGCGGAGACGCTGCAGGGCCAGTACGATTATGACCGGGCGGCGGGCTACCGGCCGGACTATGCGGCGCTGCTGCGCGATGTGCTGCCCGCCGATGCCGTGATCGGTGTCACCGGAGAGGGTATGAGCTTCTGGTCTATCGTTGATCAATCGCCCCGGCACCGTTACCGGATTGTGCCACAGGATCAGATCGGCGTGATGCTGGCGGATGGGTCAGTGGCGGGCATCCTGAGCCGGATCGACACCTGCCAGAGCGCCGGGCTGCCTTACCTGACGCTCAGCCTGACGCCGCAGGTGAACTGTCTGCTGCTGGATGCTGACGACGCGGAAATCCGCGCCTTTTTCGCGCATCCGGCCGCCGTCGATTTTTACGGTTATCAGATCGCCGGGCCGCCGGAGGATGAACATCTGGTACTTGATCCTGAAGGCGCGCTGGTCAGCGAGGATGATCGCCTGCTGCGGGTGGAGTTCCCGGCGCAGATGCTGGAAAGCACCGATTTCTATATTGATGTGACCTATGCCAGCGGAGCGCTGACCCCGGAACTGCTGGGCAATACTTTCTGCAACGGCACGCGGCTGGAGGTCGAACTGCGCGAGACCGGGCTGTCGCTGCATGTGCCGCCGGAGGCGTATGATCCGCTGCGGCTGCTGCAGGAATGCGCCATTTTTTATGATTATTATCCGGAACTGGCCATCGAACAGGTGCGGGTGTATTCCGCCGCTGTGCCACCGCCCACCCGGCAGGCGGTGGCGCGCTTTGAGGATGGCACGGCGCTGCTGGCAGTGGGCGCAGAAACGCAGCTATCAGCGTGCAGCAGCCTGCATCTGACCACGTGGTGGCGGGTGCCTGCTGCGGCGCCGGCGCTGGATATGATGGTCTATCTGGTGGATGAGCACGGGCTGGCACAGGCGGAGCAGCGCGTCCCGCTGTGGGGAATCGCTGATGATTCTATCCTCACAGACCGGCGTCTGTTCCCGGTGCCGTGTGAAACTGCGCCGGCAGACTATACGCTGTTGTTTCGCGTGTTTCCTGCCGGGGCAGACCAGCCGCTGCCAGTGGTATACCCTGCGGATGTGCAGACTCTGGCGCGGCTGGCCGCTGTGCGTGTGACGACTGCGGAATAGCGCGGGTTATTCCACCACTTTGCAGGTGTTAGACAGTTCGCCGATGCCGTCAATGCTGCATGTGATGACATCGCCATCCTTGAGATACACCTTCGGGTCACGGCCTTCGCCCACGCCGGGCGGGGTGCCTGTCAGGATCACATCACCGGGTTCGAGCGTGAAGTGCTTCGACAGGTAATGGATCAGGTAGGGGACCTTAAAGATCATGTCTTTGGTATTGCCATCCTGCATCACCTCATCGTTGACAGTGGTCTTCAGGTTGAGGTTTTGCGGGTCCTCGATCTCGTCGCGGGTGATAATCACCGGCCCTAACGGGCAGAAGGTATCCAGGCTCTTGCCACGTGTCCACTGGCCATCGGTGCGCAGCTGCAGGTCACGCGCAGATACATCGTTGCCGATGGTATAGCCGAAGACATAATTGAGCGCGTCTTCCTCGCTGACGTGCTGTGCCCGCCTGCCGATAATGACAGCCAGTTCAACTTCCCAGTCCACTTCCTTCGTGACCGATTCGCTCCAGACGATCTGTTCATTCGGGCCGATCACGCTGCTGGGGAACTTGGCGAAGATCAGCGGCCGGGGTGGGGGTTCGTTGCCGGTTTCCTTGGCATGTTCTGCATAGTTGCGGCCAATGGCGATAATCTTGCCCGGCTTCAGCGGGGCATGCAGATTAACTTCTGCCATCGGATAATGCAGGCTGGTGCGGTTGGGGGTAATGCCCCTGCGGATAATCTCGTGCATTCGCAGGGTATCCGATGTCGAGAGGACATAAATCTCGTCATCGAGAATTTGACCAAGCAGGTTACGATTGCGATATGTGAATGTAGCCAGTTTCATCAGACTTTATCCAGTGTTGATATACAGTAACCAACCTTATTTTAACGCTGTTCCAGGTGCTCTGCCGCTAATTGGCCCCAGCCCGACAGTGGATGCTGCTGCCACAGGTCGTAATAGGCCTGGCGGGCACGGGGACGATCTGCCAGCAGGTCCAGGCTGAGCGCCTGCAGGAAACGGACTTCGGGCGACAGGGTAGCCTGAGGATGAGCGCGCACCAGACCATCCAGCACCGCCAGCACTGTCGCCGGGTCGTTATTTACCAGCAGGGCATCCAGCATGGCTGGTGTGGTGGTGATCAGCAGCAGGGGGGGCGCTGTGGAATTAAAGGTGGGCAGGTCAAG
Source organism: uncultured Anaerolineaceae bacterium (assembly GCA_964593565.1). Classification (GTDB taxonomy): domain Bacteria; phylum Chloroflexota; class Anaerolineae; order Aggregatilineales; family Phototrophicaceae. The sequence goes on along the minus strand of CAZQIY010000004.1, from coordinate 135,198 downwards.
GCGTTCTGCGGTGTAAAATTCCGGGTCCAGCGGCGCAAAAGCCCAGGTGTGTTCCCCGGCCAGATCGAAACGTACGGCCTGCCGGTCTGCATGGCCCACCTCAGAAACTATCCATTCCTCCTGTACGGTGATGCCAAGTTCGGCCATCTGTGCGGCGATGGGCTGTTCCCGCTGCAGCGGCCGTTCGTCGAGGATACGGGTCAGCGCATCATCCACCTGGCACGCGCCATGCGGGCTGGCTTCGATCAGCGCCGCGCAGATTTGCAGCGGAGTCGCCCCTGGCTGGCCCAGCGCCGCGATGAAAGCCCCGGTCTGCTGTGCCAGCCACGATTCCGGCGCGGCCCCGGCTTCCAGATCAAGTGCTGTGGCCATGGCGGTGCCTGTATCCCCGTCGAAGGCGTGCAGCATGGCCTGGATCATGCGCGCGCGCTGGGCGCTGTAATCATCGTCCGCCGGGACAAACGCCAGCAGGTCGTTGATAGTCGCCAGTGCTTCGTGGATAGGCAGGGCAAAAATGGGTTCTTCGCTGTAAAACAGGCAGTTGGCCGTGTTCTGCAGGGTGTAGCCATCCGGCCCCGGCGTGGGACGGAAGAAGTTGGCCCTCCACTGCCATACGACGGTCTGTTCCGCCAGGCAGCGCCATTCCGCAGATTCCTCGCGATACACCCTCACTTCCAGCGGCCTGCCTTCGCTCATCCAGTTGTCGATCTGGCCATAACGGATGGTCTGGCCGGGTTGAATCAGGCTGACCAGACTGCCGCTGCGCCAGCCAAAGATGCGCAGTTCCCGGTTGAGCGTGCCATCATCCAGCGTGACGGCCAGTTCGTTCAGGCCATCCTGATTAAAGTCGCCCACGCCCATCATCTCGATCTGGCTCACCGGGCCAAGCGGGGCCGCAGGCAGCGCGCTGCTGGACAGCAGACGATAGCCGCCAGCGCCTGCCACCACTGGCACGTAATCATTGTAGATCAGGCCCTGTGTGGCGCCGGGATAATAAATGTGGAGGACGGCATCCTGCGGGTCTGCGCCGTCAAGGTCTGCCGGAATCACCTCGATCTGAAAACCGGCAAATTCAAAGGGCAGCAGTTCTGTGGATGCGCTGCCGGCCTGCTGGTTAAGGGCGGCTTCGATATACGGGCGCACCCAGGTTCGCATGTCGATACTGCCCGCAGGGGCATTCAGCATGGCCCGCAGCAGGCGTTCGTGGGCAGCGGGGTCACGGGGGGCCGCCGGGAAACGCTGGCGCAGTTCGTGCTGCATCAGACGGATCGCGCTTTGCTGTTCGGCCGCGCCGGGGGTTAGCTGGCGGATGCGCGTATAGAGCATCTCCAGCAGGTCGGCCTCGCGCCATGTGCGCAGGGCATAGCGGTTGATGGGCGCTGCCGGGGTGCTGAAGACAAGCGGCGGCGGGGGCGGCGTGTTGGTCGCGAATGCCGGCGGCTCCTGGGCCGTGCCGGGCAGGGTGGCCCCAAAGGCCAGCAGGACACTCATTATCAGCAGCAGGAGGATACGACCCATCATAGCACGCCTCTTGTGTGAACCGGAACGCGATTAAGTTTGCCACGAATGCGCGAACTTTCAAACAGATTATTTGAATCACGTTACAACCGCCGGAGGGGGTTTGTCCGGAAAGTGCGGCGGGCTTATACTGATATAAGAACATCGTTTGCTCTGCCTTTTCTGCGGCAGCCAGAACTTACAGGTTGTTTCATTGTTAGGCATTCTTGAGGAGAGTAAGAGTAAAGTTTATAGAAGATAGTGATGTGGGCCGGTGAGGTGCTGTGATGAACAATTCGTATCGAATCCTGCGCAGTCAGATGGTGATGAACCAGCTTGCTGCACGCGGTATTCAGGATAAAAATGTGCTGTCGGCCATGCTGGAAGTGCCCCGCCATTTGTTTGTGCCTTCTAAACAGCGGCATCTGGCCTACGACGACCACCCCCTGCCCATTGGCGAAGACCAGACCATTTCTCAGCCGTATATCGTCGCGCTGATGACAGAGATGCTGGGGCTGAACGGCAGCGAAACCGTGCTGGAAATCGGTACCGGGTCCGGCTATCAGACCGCTGTGTTATGTCGCCTGGCGCGGCGGGTTTACACCCTGGAATATTACCCCCGGCTGGCGGGCCGCGCTGCCCGTGTGCTGGAACAGCTCGGCGTGGACAACGTGGAGCTTCACGTGGGTGATGGCAGCCAGGGCCTGCCGGATATGGCCCCGTTTGATGCGATTCTGGTCACTGCGGCGGCCCCGGCCATCCCTGGCCCCCTGCGCTCTCAGTTGAGCGCGGATGGCGGCCGGCTGGTGATCCCGGTAGGGAGCCGCCAGGATCAGTATATCGAGCGCGTAACCCGGCGCGGCAGGACATGGCAGATTGAGCAGACAGAACGTGTCCGCTTTGTGCTGCTGGGCGGGCGTTATGGCTTTCATCTGCCATCCAGCACCTACAGCCGCGATAACAACGACTGGCTGGCGGATGTTTAGGCCGTGTGTTCCTGCTGCACCACGTAATCACGAATAAATCCGCCGCGATCTGAAGCCAGCAGCACCCCGCTGAGCTTGTGGACGACAAGTTCGCCCACATAATTAAGCTGGTTGCGGATCTGTTCCCGCACGATCATCATGACGGCATCCCAGGTGATGCCGGGCGGAAGCTGCGGTTCGCGCAGGCTGCGTGAGCTTTCCAGATACGCCATGATCGGCTCCGGTTTATCGAACACCAGCGCACCGGGCAGGTCATAGCGCACAACGGCAAAAAAGCTGCGCGCCAGATAGCGGGTGCCGCTTTCGAGCGTGAAGGCGTGGCTGGAAGGCAGCGGGACCACAACCTGTTTGCCCGGCGCTGTCAGCACCATGATGGCGCGTTTGTACAGGTCATAAAACTGCGGCATGGTTTCGCTGCTGTTGGTCGTGGCCATCAGCAGGCCGTCCGGTTTGAGCACGCGGCGGATTTCCTGAATCGCGTCTTCGATATCCGGCAGGTGATACAGGACGTGGTTGGCCATCACCACGTCAAAGGTCGCATCCGGGAACGGGAGATGCTGGGCATTGGCCTGGATCACGCGGTCCGGGTAGGGATGCTTCGCCAGGATACCATCGGACAGGTCATGACCGTAATAGGTGGCGCCGGGCGCAATCTTCGCCAGCGCGCTGGCATATAACCCTGGCCCACAGCCCACATCCAGCACATTTTCTCTGCCACGCCAGTGAATACGGTTTAAGGCCCATGAAGTAAAATCGATCTGAGGCACGCTGTACTGCTCATGAATCTGGTATCGCACATTCAGGTGTTGGTCTGTCGCATAGGCTTCCTGGCGAAGAGTCGCAGCATCAGTTGAAGGATTCATGGTTATTCCGTATCATGCAGGTATGTCGGACAAAGGATATTGCCGCGTCTGGCCGGCCCAAACTCCGCTGTTGAAAATCTGCCAGGGCGCGCGCAGAATTACAGGCTAAACTAGGACTATTATACGTCGTTTTGCCCCGGGAGAGGTAAATGCTTGAATTAGCGGACATTGCACTGGCTCGTTACAGAATTTCGCCGTATCTGACGCCTACGCCTCTGGAAAAAGCGCCTGAATTAGGCCCCGCTGCGTGGCTGAAGCTGGAAAATGTCAACAAGACCCGCTCCTTTAAGGTGCGTGGAGCGTTAAATGCCCTGCTGTCGCTGCCCCAGAAAGCCCGCCAGCGGGGGATTGTGGCCTGTTCTTCGGGCAATCATGCGCAGGGGGTCGCCTATGCGGCGCATCTGCTGGGCACCACAGCCCGGGTGCTGATGCCTGCGCACACCCCCAAACGCAAGATCGCCGGGGTGCAGCTTTATGGGTCTGAAGCGGTGCTGCATGGCGATAATTACGATGAGGCCGAAGAAGAGGCGCGTCGCCTGTCCAGAGATGAGGGCGCGGCCTTCCTCTCGCCCTATAACGACCCGCTGATCGTTGCCGGGGCCGGGACTGTCGGGCTGGAAATTCTGGATGTGCTGCCGGAAATCGAACGGGTGCTGGTACCTGTCAGCGGCGGCGGGCTGATTTCTGGTGTGGCGCTGGCGCTGAAGTCGCTGAAACCCACGATTGAGGTGATTGGGGTGTGTGCGGAATCTGCCCCGGCGATGTACAACCTGTTTTATGACACGGCGCTGCCCCAGGTATGGGAGACGCTGGCAGAGGCGCTGTCCGGCGAAATTGAAGCCAACGCCATTACTGTCAGCCTGACGCAGCGCTATGTAGATGAGATCGTGCTGGTTTCGGAAGAGGCCATTGCAGAGGCGATGCGCTGGCTGCTGTTTGATTGCAGTTGGGTGATCGAAGGCGGCGGCGCGGTGGGCATCGCGGCGCTGCGCAGCGGGGTTGTTCCCATGAATGACCGGCCGACGGTGGTCGTTATCAGCGGGGGCAACGTCGATGCGGATACCGTGCGGGCCATTATCTAGCCTGTACGCTGTAAAGTGTGTGCCGCAAAAAGCAGAGGCCGGTGTGAAAAACCCGGCCTCTGTTTCTATCTCCGTCTGTGCCGCCTTTAGCGGCGCGGCTGGCGGCCCCTGCGGGCCAGGAAGTAAACCAGCAGCAGGACCACCACAATCACGATAATGATGACGATCAGCGGGATCAGCGCCTCATTGCCGGGCGTGGTTTCCGCCTGGGCCGGGATCAGCGTACCAATCGGCGTGATAGTCGGCAGCGGAGTGCCGTCTTCATCGCCGCTGGTGGGGGTGGCGCTGGGGTCTGCGGCCTGTGCCACTTCGGTTGGCGCCTCTGTGGCGTCTTCTTCCGTCACTTCCTCGGTGGGTTCGGCCTGCTCTGTCGTCTCGGCGTCGGTGGTGGCCTCCTGGTCAAGCGTATCCTGGGTGGCCTGCTCGTCCGCCGCAGCCTGAGTTGCCGTCAGGTCAGCATTGGCGGTGGCTTCGGCATCAGCCGTGGCCTGAGCATCAGTGGTAGCCTGCTCATCTGCGGCGGCCTGTGTCGCCGTTGATTCCTCATTGAGCGCCACCTGCACCGCCGTCTGCTCTGCGTCGGCTGTCGCCTGCTGGGCGGCGGCCTGGGCCGTGGCTTCAGCTTCTGCCGTGGTCGTTGGCGCCAGCAGCGCCTCCTGTGCCTCGGCGGTGGCTGTCGTCAGCCGGCTGATTCCCGCCAGCGCATTCGCGGCGGCAGCATCAATCGTGGCATCGAGGTCTTCTGCGGCAATGGTCGGGGTGGCGGTCTCCGCCGGGGCCTCTGTGGTCTGGCTGGCAAGAGCATCGGTGGTGGCCTGCGCATCCAGGGTGGCGCCGGCATTGATGGTGGCAACCAGGTTGGCGGTCGCTTCGGCATCGACCGTTGCCTGCTGGTCCGCTTCTTCAGCGCCAGCCTCAGCATCAATTGTCGCCTGAGCGTCCAGCGTGGCCTGCTCTGCCTCAGCCGCTTCTGTGGTTGCGGTATCCTCCGCCTGTACATCCGCCTCGCGGGTCGCCTGAATCTGGGCGGCCCGAGCCTCGCCGGTTTCGCGCACGCCGGCAGTCGCCGCCAGTTCATTGGCCCGCGCCAGAACGGTAGGCAGCACATCGACTGCTGGTGTCGGGGTCTCGCTGGCGGTTTCCGTTTCCTGCGTTTCCTGCGTTGCGGTGTCTTCCGCTGTGATCATGGCTGTGGCGGTCTGCGCGGGGCCTTCGGCCACTGTGAAGGCCGTTTCGGCTGTGGCGCTGGAGCCAGCTTCATCTGTGGCTTCGACAGACAGGACATGCGCGCCCGGTTCCAGTTCCAGCACGCTCAGCGTCAGGGTGATCGGGTCGCCCTCTGTCACCGGCACGGCTTCACCGTCAACCTGGGCATTGACCGTGACAGGCGTCTGGCTGGTCACGTCAATTTCGATGGTGCGGTCCGCATCAATGGTTTCGCCCAGCTCAAGGCCGCTGAGGGTGATGGTCGGCGGCTGTGGCGCTACCTGGAAGTTGAAGGTTTCAGTCGTCGTCTGGCCCAGTTCGTTCTCCACCGTTACACTGAGGGTGGCCGGGCCGGGCGGCAGGGTCAGCGGATTGAGCGTGATGGTGCCGCTGTCTGTGGGTTCCAGGGTTTCCCCGCCCAGCGTGAAGCTGCTGGCGGTCACTGGCGCCTGGCTGCTTTCCACCGCAACGCCAATCTCTGTTTCTTCTTCCAGCGTCTGGCCGCTTTCCAGCCCGCTGAGGCTGAACTGAATCGGCAGGTCTGGCACCGTGAACTGGCCTTCGGCTGTGGCGGTGGCGCCGCCTGCGTTGGTGACCGTAATGGTCGTGGTGTGTTCGCCCGGGGCCAGATTGAATGGATCAATGCTAAAGCTGTACGGCGCGGTCAGTTCAACCGCTTCGCCGCCATCCTGAGTCAGCGTTACAGATTCGGCCTCGGTCTGGCCGCTGATGTCCAGGCTGAAGGTCTGCTCGGTAGCAATCTCACCGCTGAGGGGCGGGTCGATGGTGATGGTGGATGGCAGCGCCGCGACGGTGAAATCCACCGACGCTGTGCCGGTATCGCCGTCTTCATCGGTGGCGGTAAAGCTCAGACTGTGGGTGCCGGGGGCCAGCACGACCGGATCAATGATGTAGATGTAGGGTTCTTCCGGCAGGCTGATCTGCTCGGTGCCATCCAGCGCGATGGTGACATCCGTCAGGGCGTCATCCGCCACAATTTCCGGCTGAACTTCCGTCAGCGATTCGATGGTATCCGGCAGTTCCGGCAGGCGTACAATCGGCACCGGCACCGGGGCGCGCAGCCGGCCTGTGGCCTGGGCTGTGCCCTGGGGCGTCTCGACCTCAAGTTCCAGGTCATAGGTGGTACCATCCAGCGGGACATCCACGTTCAGGACAACTTCGTACTGCGTCCGCAGCAGCGCCGCCAGTTCATTAAAAATGTCTTCCAGCTCCGCCGGGGTGGGCGATTCGCGGAAGAGCGCATTGGTGTTTTCAGAAAGATTCTCTAAATAATGCCGGTCTGCGCCAAAGCCCAGCCCGATCGTATAAACCGGTACCCCGTTGACCACGGCCAGATCCAGCACATCCTGCTGGGTGGCCCTGGAACTGAGGGTGGTGTCGTACTGCGCCCCATCGCTGAGCAGAATGACGGCCCGGCGCGTATTTTCGCTTTCTGCAGCCTTCTCGACCGCCGCCAGCGCACCATCGAACAGGAAGGTTTCGCCACCAAAGCCCAGATTGCTGACAGCGGCGTTGAGGGCGTCCTTATCGGTGGTAAAATCCTGAATAAGGTTGGTGCCGGTAGAGAAGGTCATCACCGCGACAGGATCATTTGGCCCGATAGCCTCGATAAAGGCGGAAGCGGCGGCCCTGGCGCTTTCAATTGGCATGCCGGCCATGCTGCTGCTGACATCAATCATCAGCACAACATTGATCGGCACGGCTTCATCGCTGAAGCTGCGCACGCTGACGACCTCGGCCCGATCGGCCAGTTCGCCAACCACGCTGAAATCACCCGCAGTCAGGTCTGGCACAGGCTGGCCGACAATATCGAAGACATTGACAGAAACACTGACCGTCGGTAAATCCATGGGGTTAAGGCCTGTAATTTCCAGGCGAGGCCCGCGCGGCTCCTGCACCGCCGCAAAGGCGACCGACATCAGGGAAAGCACAATAACGGCTGCAAACAGCGTCCTTTTAAACACGCCCCCTCCTTAATGTGAAACCTGAATGTGCTGTCAGGCGATGTTCAGTGATTGTGACAATCTTAGCTAACTTTTCAATCTTAGCTAACTTTTTACGAAGTGCAAAAAAGTTGGTTAAGAACGAGGGGGCAGCTTGCCGATATTATAGCCCAGGCTGGCCAGGGCCTGGCTGGCGGCTTCGTCTACGGTGGAGTCTGCCTCAAAGCGGCGTTCATGATCGCCCAGCAGCAGCAGCAGCGGCCCGATAGCGCGCTGGTCGCCTAACTGGCGCAGGGCCAGGATCGCGCTGCGGCGCACTTCAACTTCGTCCGCGGCCAGCGCCTCCGCCAGCAGATCAAAATGATCGTCGCCCAGGCGGGTGAGGGCAAAGGCTGCCCAGACCACGAGCTGCGGGTTGGGGTCCTTCAGCAGCGGCCGCAGATACGGCACCGCCGCCTCATCGCCGATGGTGCCCAGCGCGTTGGCCGCGGCCCCGCGCACGCCGACATGTTCATCCTGAAGCGCATCGATCAGAGGTTCAATCGCGCGAGCGTCGCCGGTCTGGCCCAGCAGGTACGCGACAAACTGCCGAATCTGCGAATCCTGCGAGTCGCGCAGCAGCCGAATCGCGCCTTCAACATCCGGCTCCTGGGGATGGCTGGTTGAGTTTGTGTCGTTCATAAATAAATTTATCCGCGTTTAAAAAACTGGCGCAGTGCTTCTGCACTGCCTGTCACTTGCATTAACTGCTCGCTCACCATAATGGCGTCGACATCCAGATGCGCGATGGCCTTTACTTCATCCACAGTCGTCAGGTTTTCTCCGATCAGCACTCGTGTATGGGCAGGGATCATATCGCGCAGCCGGCGTGTCATCTCCAGGTCCAGCTCAATCTCCGGTGTCATCGGGTTGTCGGTGCTCAGGCAGATGACATGCGGGCTGAGGCTGATGGCATAGCGCAGTTCGTTGGTGTTGTGCACCTGGACAATGGCCGTCATCAGGTTGCGCTGGGTGGCGGAGATCATGCGGCGCAGGGTGTCGTTATCGAGAATCGCCGCCGAAAGCAGTAATGCCGAAGCGCCTGCCGCCCTGGCTTCTACAATCTCATATTCATCCAGCACATAATCCTGACTGATGACCGGCCTGTCGATGGCATTGGCGACAAACATCAGGTCATCCAGCCCTTCTTCATAGATGAACTGATCTGTAAACAGCGCCACCGCATCCACATCCTGATGCACAAAGCGCAGCGCTGTGCCTACCGGGTCGTAGGCCATGCTGCCATTGTGTTCCACGTTGTGCTTGATCTGTCCGATCACCACCACCGGCTCATCGCTGCCGGATACCGTCGACAGGATCGGGCTGGGGCGTTTTTGCATGCTGGCCAGTGCGCGCAGCGCTTCCAGCGGGGTGTGGGCCTTGCGCTTGGACAGGTAATAACGTTTGGCGGCGATCACGGTATCGAGTTGTGGAGTGAGTTTTTTGGTTGTCATCCAACTGCCGTTCTGTGGAACATGCCAAAATGGCGGTCACGTTCTCATTATAGTAGAAACTGGACGCGGTTGGGATTGATCTTTGTACGGAGATTGAGAGAATTTTTCATCAGAAGGCCTGCCAGGTTTGTTTCTGGTTTGCCCTGTGGTGCTTGGTGGTATAATGAAATTCGTATTGTTCAGCAGCATATCAGCAGGGTAGGGACGTGGAACTGACCAGCGACGAAGTGCGCACCATTGCGGAACTGGCAAAACTGGAACTGACGGAAGAGGAAATTGCCCTGTATGCCGGGCAGTTAAACGACGTACTGAACTATTTTCAGCGCCTGCAGGAACTGGATACCTCGCATATCGAACCGACAGCCTCTGTGCTGCCTTTGAAGAACGTCCTGCGGCCAGATACCAGCACGGCGCCGCTGACGCCGGAACAGGCGGTGGCCAATGCGCCGGATGCAGAAGCCAACCAGTTTCGGGTAAGCGCCGTACTTGGCGAGGAATAGCGCCGGACAGTTTTTTCCGCAGCGGGGCATCCGGGGGGGATATGTCGAGCGTAAGCAGAGAACTGCGCAAACCAAAGCTGCTCTTTGAGATTAACATCAGCCGCAGGCCTTACTTGCGGCGTTTTTTCTTTCTGCTGGTGATTGCTGGGGTGGCTGCTGCGGCGTGGTTCGCGCTGAATATGGCCGCAGAACAGGTGGATGTGGACCGCCGCCTGCTGTGGGTCGGCCAGCTTGCCGCTGTCGTCATCCTGCTGCTGGCGAGTGTGCGCGCGGTGGTCAATCTGGTGCGCTGGCGCAGCCGCCCCAACGAAACTATCCGCTTTTTTAACAAGGGTTTCACCTGGGAGACAAACGGCGCACGGCAGCAGTATCGCTGGGAAAGGCTGCGCATCTTCCGCGAGGGCGGGCGCGGCATCTACCTGGGGAAATGGCCGCTGATCCAGTGGGGAGCGCACACCCTGACTATGGACGATCATCAGGTGTTCCGGCTGCGGCCCCGGCATGGCGATTTCCGGCAGATGAAGCGTGCTTTGCGCCCTTACGCCGCCGAAGTGACGGGGATTCGCATGGGGCGCCGCCTACGTCAGGAAAAACCGGTGCGGCTGCACCCCCGGCTGATCGTCTGGCCGGGCGGGCTTCAGATCGGAAAGCAGGAACTGCCCTGGCGCGTGCTTAGTGTATCGCTAAAGCGCGGTCGGCTCGTCATCCGCGCCGATGAGAATCAGAAAACGCGCACGGTAGGCCGCTTTGGGGCGCACAGCGTCGATAATCTGGGCGGGTTTATCGACCTGGCGACGGCTACCATCCGCAATCATCGCGCTGCCGCCGAAAGCTGACTGCACCGCCGCACGGGTTTTAGCACCCGGCAAGGTGGCCTGTGCCAGCCTAGGGGTGGCTTTGCTCACACCTGCCGGAGTATGCATCAATGCTGGATGTCTCGATCATTATTGTCAACTGGAATACCCAGGACCTGCTGCGTAAATGCCTGGAGCATGTCGCCAACACGGTGCAGCGTGTCAGCTATGAGCTTATCGTGGTTGATAACGGCTCTCAGGATGGCAGCCAGGACATGCTCAAACGCGAATTTCCCCACGCCCGCCTGATTGAAAATACAGACAATGTGGGGTTTGCCGCCGCCAACAACCAGGGGATCAGCATCAGCCAGGGGCGTTATCTGCTGCTGCTGAACAGCGATGCCTTTGTGCAGGAACGCACGATTGACGACATGGTGCAGTTTATGGATGACCATCCGGCGGCGGGCATGTCCGCCTGCAAGCTGCTGTACGAAGATGGGAGTTTGCAGCCTTCGTGTTATGCCTTTCCTTCGCTCACCACAGAACTGTATATTGCGCTCCAGCTTGACAAGCTGTTTGCCCATCACCGTGAATTTGGCAAATACCTCATGACCTGGTGGGACTTTAGCGACGTGCGCGATGTGGATATGGTGATGGGCGCGTTTATGCTGGTGCGCCGCGAGGTGATTGATCAGGTCGGCACCATGGACGAAAGCTATTTCATGTATTCCGAAGAGGCCGACTGGTGCTACCGCATCAAGAAACAGGGATGGCAGATCCTGTATAACCCGGCAGTGCAGGCCGTGCATCTGTGGGGGGGCAGCAGCCGTAAGGTGCGCATCGACATGATGCTTCAGCTTTATCGCAGCAAGGTCATGTTCTTCCGCAAGAATTACGGCGCGCTGTCTGCGGGTCTGCTGAAGGGCATTCTGGCGTTTGGCTGTCTGCTGCGCATTGGCCCCGGCATGCTGTATTACCGCCGTTCTGCGGACCCCGACGTGCGCGAGAAGCATCTGGCCTTCCAGAAACTGCTGCGCACGCTGCCCGCGTTCTAACCCGGTTCTGATCCCGGACCCATTGACCGCCGTTCAAAGCCATGCTATAGTGTGTAAACATATGTGTGATCACACATATGTTTGATACACAGTCTCAGGTAGAGAAATTATGGCTCAACGGACTTATCAGATTGGCAATATGGACTGCGCTGGCTGTGCCCGCGAGGTCGAAACGGGCGTGCGCAGGCTGACCGGGGTGACGAATGTCCAGGTGGATTTTGCCACCGGCCAGATGATGCTGGAGGGCGAAGTCACAGAGGCGGCGCTGCGGGAGCGAGTTGAGGCGTTGGGCAAGACTCTCATCATGCCGGAAGCGGATTCCTCTGTGCAGGCTGCCGCGCCGGGCGGCGTGAGGGGCTTCTTCCGCTATCTGGCGGATCGTCACGAAACGCGGCTGGCGCTGGTGGGGGGCGCAGGCGTGCTGCTCACCCTGGCGCTGACGCTGCTGCTGTCGCTGGACGAGGCGGTTTCCGGCGCGCTGTATACGCTGTTCATGCTGGTGACGCTGTACCCCATTGCGCGCAGCGGCCTCAACGGTTTGCGTATCAACCGCGAATTTAACATCAACCTGCTGATGACGATTGCGGCGGTGGGCGCGGTCATCATCGGGGAATATCTGGAAAGCGCGACGGTGATCTTTCTGTTCGCCATTGGCGAGGCGCTGGAAGGCTATACAGCGGAACGTGCCCGCCGCAGCCTGCGCAGCCTGCTTGATCTTTCGCCGCCGCAGGCCGTGCGTCTGCACCAGGGACACGAGGAAACCGTGCCCGTCGAAGCGCTGCAGGTGGGGGATATCGTGCTGGTCAAACCGGGCGAACGTATCCCGATGGATGGCGAAGTGAGCGCCGGGAGCAGCAGCGCCAACCAGGCCCCGATCACGGGCGAGAGCCTGCCGGTGCATAAAACCGTCGGCGCTGGCGTGTATGCCGGCAGCATCAACGGGGAAGGCGTGCTGGAAGTGCGCGTGACGAAGCTGGCGGCGGATAACACCCTCAACCGCATTATCCAGATGGTGGCGGAAGCGCAGAGCCGCCGCGCGCCCAGCCAGCGCATGATTGACCGATTCGCGCATTATTACACCCCGTCGGTGGTGGTGCTGGCGCTGCTGGTGGCAGTGGTGCCGCCGCTGCTGTTTGGCGCGCCCTTCTTCGATACGCCAGAGGGCCACGGCTGGTTTTACCGGGCGCTGTCCATGCTGGTGATCGCCTGTCCGTGTGCGCTGGTGATCAGCACCCCGGTGACGGTGGTTTCCGCTATTACCGCAGCGGCCCGGCGCGGTGTGCTGATTAAGGGCGGCGCATTTCTGGAAGCATTAGGGCGTGTGCGCGCCATCGCCTTTGATAAAACCGGCACTCTGACCGCCGGGCAGCCTGTGGTGACGCAGATGCGTTCTGTCGACTGCGCGGCAGGCGATATGTCCTGTGACGATTGTGCCGAGGTGCTGGCGCTGGCGGCGGCTGTGGAGAAGCGCAGCACACACCCGCTGGCGCAGGCTGTCCTGCAGGCTGCCGCAGCGCAGCAGGTGCTGGATCAGTATGCGCCTGCAACGGATGTCGCGGTGCTGGCCGGGCGCGGCGTGCAGGGGCAGGTGGGGGATCATCTGGTGACGGTTGGCAGCCATTCGCTGTTTGACAGCGAACACCCGCACCCCCAGGCCCTGTGCGATCTGATTGAGCGCGCCGAGGCCCAGGGGCAGACGGCCATGCTGTTAAGCGATGGCCAGCGCGTGCGCGGCTATATCGCGGTGGCAGATCAGCCACGGGAAAGCAGCGCAGCGGTGGTGCGCGACCTGAACGCGCTGGGCCTGACCACCGTCATGCTGACCGGCGATAACGCGCGGGCGGCACAGGCCGTCGGTGCGGCGGTTGGCGTGACGGATGTACGGGCCAATCTGCTGCCGGAGGCGAAAGTCGCAGCGGTGCGCGACCTGCTGGCGCAGCATCACACTGTGGCTATGGTGGGGGATGGAGTTAACGACACGCCGGCCCTGGCAACCGCGACGGTGGGCATCGCGATGGGTGGCGCTGGCAGTGCGCAGGCACTGGAAACCGCCGACATCGCCCTGATGGCGGATGATCTGACGCAGCTTCCGTTTGCGGTGCGGCTGGCCCGCTTTACCCGCACGCTGATTAAGCAGAATGTCGCGCTTAGCCTGGGGCTGAAAGCCGTTTTCCTGGTGCTGGCGCTGTTTGGCGGGGTATCGCTGTGGGCGGCGGTGTTCGCGGATGTCGGCATGGCCCTGATCGTGACGCTGAACGGGATGCGCCCGCTGCGGCAGTAAGCCAATGCTATTCATCCATCCTTCCTGACTGAACCAGAAACCGCAAGGAGAACGCCGCACAGCAGCCTCTTTGCGGTTTTTTGTTACGGCGCATTGCGAAGTCGGCTATAATCAGCGCAGAACAACCACAGGGCGACATGGGAGGAGGGGGTATGACGATTCGGACGCTGGTGCTTTCTGGTGGGGGCGGGCGCGGCGCGTTCCAGGCCGGGGTTTATAAGTATCTGATGGAAGCCAACAAGCCGCTTGTGGATGATGAGCATCGCGGCCCCTGGTACCCGGATATTGTGGTGGGCACGTCTATTGGCGCGGTTAACGGCGCGGCCATTGTGCAGGGCATCCCGCCTGAGGATATTGTCGAGTTCTGGCGTAACGTGCGCGAATCGGATATTGAAGGGCTGCCGCCGGGCATGAACTGGCTGGCGCGCCGGGTGGCGAATCTGTTCCTGCGCGTAGCGATTGGCCGTTCGCTGCCCAGGGTGCCGCGCAACGATGCGCATTCCGCCAGGGAGAACTTTCGTGATCTGCCATCGTGGCTGGTGGGGCGCTGGAGCAATCTGCTGGATACCGGCCCGCTGCGGCAGACCATGTCGGAAAAGCTGCATCTGGACGAGGCGAAAATCAATGCCAGCGACAGGACCCTGCTGGTCAGCGCGACGGATATTCGCACCGGGGAACTGGTCATCTTCAGCAATAAGGACCTGCACAGTCGCAAAACCGGTGCTGAACGGCAAAACCTGAACCCCGGCATTACCTTCAACCGCATTCTGGCCAGCGCCAGTATCCCCCTGGTCTACCCCTGGACTCATGATGGCGACGCTACTTACTGGGATGGCGCTGTGGTCGCCAATACGCCGCTGAGCGCGGCGCTGGATGCTGCGCGCGATCATCCGGTGACGGAAGCTATGGAAGTGATCGTGGTGCTGATGACGCCCTGGCGCAAAGGGGAGATTGGTCACCAGCGCCTGCCGAACAGCTTTCTGGAAGCCACCACCTGGACTCTGGACTGGGCGCTGCTGGCGTCGTTTCGCGACCGGCTGCGCGTGACTGAAGCCTACAACAAACTGGCCCAGATGGAACGCGAGATGAACCCCGACAGCGACAGCTACCAGTACCGCCTCGTCAATGTGGTGGTGGTCGCGCCGGATGAATTTTTTCCCATTGCGCGCATTGTCGATTACGACGATCACAGCGAAGAGCTGATCGAAATGGGGTATCAGGCGGCGCGTTCGATCTATGAACTGAATTTTGGCGTCGGCCTGGGCTAAGAAAGCAACGGTTAACCAGCGTTTCCCCACCTTTTTAGGATTCGCTCATGCTGGTGTGTTAAGGTTGCCTGTGGGAGACGCAGCTTATGACAAAACAACAACCTGTCCCGGATCGTTGGGAAGAAATTCAGCAGATGCATCACGATTACCGCACCCTGTACCAGATTCTGGGGGGCATTGTGCTGGTGGTGATCGGCGTGATTATGGGCGCGATAATGTTCGCAGAGGAAGGTGGCTACGATACCAACCTGTTTACCGAAGCGCTGAGCCTGGCGGTGACGGTGTTTGTACTCGATCTGCTGGCGCGCCAGCGTGAGGAACGAGTGCTCAAAAAGCGCCTGCTGCAGCAGTTAGGCAGCAACTTTAATGTGCTGGCGCTGACGGCGCTGGAAGAATTGTGGCACCGGGGCTGGCTGCAGGATGGCTCGCTGGCGGGCACCAATCTTTCGCGGGCAGACCTGCGCGGCGCCGATTTTGGCAAAGCCAACCTGACCGGGGTGCAGTTTGTCAGCCGGCGTTATGGTCATGCCCGCCTGGACGAGACCACCCGCCTGCCGGATGAAACCTTCTGGCAAAGTGAGTATGACATTTCCTACCTGGAACGTTTTACCAACCCGGATCACCCGCAGTACTGGCGCGGGTTTGGCCTGCGCGAGGCCAATCTGCCACGATGGGACCTGTCCGGCGCGAACCTGCGCGGGGCGGATCTGTTTGGCAGCAACCTGTGGAGCGCGAACCTGCACAGTGCGGACCTGCGCAATGCGATTCTGATCCGTGCGCGACTGCGGCAGGCGGACCTGCGCGGGGCGGATCTGTCTGAAGCGGAGCTGGATTTTGCCGACCTGCGGGGGGCGGACCTGACCGATGTGAACCTGCAAGGGGCGGATATGCAGGGCATCAACCTGGAAGATGCAGAGCTGCAGGGCACGAATCTTTCTGGTGCGCGCCTGGTGGATGCTGTGCTGCCCAACGGCCAGCATTATACCCCCGGCATGGACCTGACCCAGTTTGGCGCGGTGGGCACCCCGTCGGATGCGCCCCGGCCTTACTCCCCCTCCACGTGATGCCCAGGTGATGGCCAACGGAGGGAAACAGCTATCTTTGCTGCCGGAAAATCCGTTACAATAAGAGGGGACGTTAACCGGGGTATTTTACAATGCCTGGCGAGATTGAAGATCAGATTAACGAGATTGTCGGGGCACAGCGACAGCCCCAGCCTACCCTCCTGCATTATATCGTGTGGGGCATCTTTGGCCTCATCGCGATAATCTTTATGCTCCTGTTACTGTTTGTGTTGTTTGTGGTGCTGCGCACCGTCCTTCTGTATGGAATCAGCAGTCTGTTAGGCAGCATTTAGACTGCCGGATTCTAACCCCTAATTTACGGGGTATTCATGCTTATTCAAGCTAATTCGTGTTATAATTAGAATAAGCGTTCTAGAAGGATGTGTTGTTACAGATGAAACCCAAAAACATCAAACAGCTTCAAGCCCAAAGCCGCCAACTGCGCGCACGACGGGTGGATCGACATACCCTGGTAGTACAGAGCACATCCAACCCGGTAGCGAACCACATTGTGACGGTGGAATTCAACGAGGATGGCGTACTGCACGCCCGCTGCACCTGCCAATGGGCGCTTAACCGGGGGATCGCCTGTACACATGTCATGGCGGCGCTGGAATATCTTGCTTCAATCAAAAACCGTACTCTCAGCTTCTGGGCGACACAGGAAGAAGCCAGACGCCAGAAGCAGCGGGTATTCTATCTGTCCGGTAATGGCCGGACGCCAGACCCTGACAACGGCGTATGGATTACCAGCCGCGCCGGATAAGCAGAATCAGGCCCCGCAAGGGGCCTTTGTTTTATGCGAAGCTAACCCTGCAGCGGCATTTCCGCCCCGATCTGTGCCAGCAGATCGGAAAGGGTGGCGCCGGCGGCCTGATGCAGCACCTGAGAGACCACATGGTTGTTTTCGTCCCAGGTGATT
This sequence comes from uncultured Anaerolineaceae bacterium, assembly GCA_964593565.1. Lineage (GTDB taxonomy): Bacteria > Chloroflexota > Anaerolineae > Aggregatilineales > Phototrophicaceae. The sequence goes on along the minus strand of CAZQIY010000004.1, from coordinate 118,223 downwards.
TCGCTGGATGACTGCGGCAGGTTAACGGTTTTACCTGTGGGTTCCACCACCACCGGCACCCCAATACCGTTCAGGTCCAGCACGCCATCATGCGTCCCGCTGACCGCGAATTTCAGGCGCAGTATCTGGCCCTCCTGGGCGGCTTCGGTAAAGTTCCAGTCAAAGTTCGAAAAGGCCGTAAAGTAAGCCTCCAGCAGCGCCAGGTACTCGGTTTTGTTCATGGGGCGCAGCACGTTGCCGGTAAGCTGAAAATCATCCCGCAGATAGGACCTGATGATGTGCAGGTTATGGTTGTCGAAGGCATCCAGCAAACGATGGGCGGTTTCTGAAATCGGCATAATTCCCTCCCGGATTTTACGCTGAGACGAATTCTGTGCAGGCCGTACAAGGTTTGAGTTTAGTTTACCCGCGCTCTGCAGACGATGCCAGCCGCTGGCGGCACACCCCTGATCTGAGGCTGATCCTCTGTGAACGCGCATTGTCATGATGCGTGTTTTGATTTATCGTTACTCCGTGAAGTGACAGAATTAACACAGGCTGAACAGAGCGGATGGAGTCGAAACAGGCTCGGCAGGAACATCTTGAACGGCATATCGCGCGGCTGGATCGGCGGCTGGCGGCGCTGCGGGCGCTGAGTGATCGCTACGTCCGGCTGCGGGTAGGAATCGGGCTGGTGGGGCTGGTGGTGACGTTTCTGGCGTTTTCTCAGGTCAGCGACACCGCTGGCTATCTGAGCGCGCTGGCAGCGTTTGTCGTGTTTCTGGTTGCTGCGCGTTATCACCGGCGGGTACAGCGCAGCATCACCCGGCATGCTTACTGGCGCCGGATGAAAGCCCTGCATACGGCGCGTATCCGGCTTGAATGGCCGCTGCTGCCGCCCAGCGACGCCACTGCGCCAGCGGAGCATCCCTTCGCGCATGATCTGGATTTAACCGGCCAGCACTCGCTCCACCGGCTGATCAATACCGCCGTTTCGCAGGAAGGAAGCCAGCGGCTGGCGGCCTGGCTGCTGGCGGAGGTGCCTGATCCGGACGGAATCCGGCAGCGGCAGGCGATTGTGCAGGAATTAAAGCGCCTGACGCATTTTCGGGACCGGCTGACGCTGCGGGGCTGGCTGGCGGCGGGGCATCCGGAAACCAAAATCCGGGGCGATGACCTGCTGGCCTGGGTGGAGCAGCCGCCCACCGCTTACCCCTCGCGCATGGAGGTGCTGCTGCTGGTGGGGCTGGCGGCGGTGAATGCAGCGCTGTTTATCGGTGCGGCGCTGGAACTGCTGCCGGCGGTGTGGCCGCTGACGTGGCTGGTGTACGCGGGATATTCGTATTACCGGCTGCGCGCGATGGGCGATCTGTTCAGCCGGGCCATGTCGCTGCAGGACGTGCTGCGCAACCTGCATGGCATCTTCCGCTACCTGGAAACCTATCGTTATGCGCACAGTCCGTCACTGCGGACATTGTGCGCCCCGTTTACAGATGCGCGCCAGCAGCCCTCGGCGGCGCTGCGGCAGATCGGGCGCATAGCGACTGCAACCAGCCTGCGCGGTAATCCCATCCTGTGGGCCATGATTAACGCGGTGTTTCCCTGGGATATCTGCTTTGCGTGGCTGCTGGCCCACAAACAGGCGCAGCTTCGCCAGCAGATGCCGCGCTGGTTAAATACATGGTACGAACTGGAGGGGCTGTGTTCGCTGGCGACCTTCGCCTACCTGAACCCGGAATACAGCCTGCCCGTGATTACCGACGGGGCGATGTTCCGGGCACAGGCGCTGGGGCATCCACTCATCCCGTTTGAGGCGAAGGTCTGCAACGACTTCAGCCTGACACAGAACGGCACACTGGTGATCATCACCGGCTCTAACATGGCCGGGAAAAGCTCGTTTCTGCGCACGCTGGGCGTCAATCTGGCGCTGGCGTATGCGGGCGGCCCGGTGAATGCCGCGCATCTGGAAACTTCGCTGTTCCGGCTGTTTTCCACCATCCGCATCAATGATTCGGTCACGGAGGGATTCTCCTACTTCTATGCCGAAGTGCGCCGCCTCAAAAACCTGCTGCGCGCCCTCGAAGCGGATCACCCCTACCCGCTGTTTTTCCTCATCGACGAAATATTTAAGGGGACGAACAACCGGGAAAGACTGATTGGCAGCCGGGCGTATATCCGGGCGCTGGCCGGGCACAACGGCATGGGGGCGGTTTCTACCCACGATCTCGAACTGGTGCAGCTTGCGGATGAAATCCCGCAGGTGAGCAATTATCATTTCCGCGAGGATGTGGTGGATGGGCGGATGGTGTTTGATTATCAACTGCGCAGCGGCCCCAGCCCCACCACCAACGCGCTGAAGATTATGCAGCTTGAGGGCCTGCCCATCGGCGAGACAGATGAGGTGTGATGAGCCAGATATACGGCGTGAGCCGGGAAATCGGGTATAAAGTCGTTGAGATTGCCACCCCGGCCAATCAGTTAACCTGCTGGGAAGCGGGGCAGTCGCGCGAGGACATCGCCGCCTGTGCCAGAGAGAGCAACCTGACTTATATCCCCGTGCGCGATGGCAGCCGCATTACCGGCATTATTTCGCGAGAGGCGCTGGAAAATGGCGATGCCCCCCACAGCCTGACTTCGGACTGGCTGATCGCAATTGATACGACCATTCTGGAAATCATCCAACTGTTCGCCAGCCAGCCAGAGCAGGTATTCCTGGTGCTTCAGGCCAGCCGCATTGTCGGGCTGGTGGCCCCGGCAGACCTGAACAAAATTCCGGCGCGGGCCAGCGTGTATCTGCTGATCGCTCATTTCGAGGCGGAACTGGCCCGGCTGATCCGCCGTGTGCTGCCTTCGGACGACGATTACCGGCCGCACCTGACAGAGGAGCGCTGGCGCAAGCTCCAGCAGGAGAAGACGCAGGCGGCCCAAAAGGATATTGAGCTTGATCTGCTGCATCACATGCACATTTACGATCTGGTGCTGATCGCCCGGCAGAACCCGCGCATGCGCGAACTGCTGGGTTTCGAAACACCCAGCCAGGCCCGCCGCGCGCTGGATTTTCAGAATCTGCGCAACCGGGTCAGCCATCCAACCCGGCCCCTCATTACCTCACGCAGCGAACTGGTCAAACTGGATGAAACCTGCCACCGGCTGATTGAACTGAATCAGCGCATCGCCCAGGCAAATCATCGCCTGTAAGCTGGCGGGGCAGGGGTGGGGTCAGCCAGCCAGGGTGAAATCCTGCCGTGTTTCCTGGCCGTCTGGTGGCAGGGTAAGATTGTAGAGGACAGACGAAACAGACAGAAATAGAACAGGATAGAGCCACCGGACCCTTGAGATAACCGGTTTTCGCCCTGCGATGTGTTGCTAAAGCGGCTCATCCGAATAAAATCTGAATTGTAGCAATTCGCGGAGGAGCGCTGTTTATGGCCTATGGTCGCCTCGACGTGTTTTCGCCGGATGGACCCATCCAGACTTTCCCGTTGATCGAATCGACGGTTTCGGTGGGGCGTTCTGCCGGGAACACGATTACGCTGGATAACAATACGATCTCGCGCTATCACTTCAGCCTGACTCACGATAACGAGCAGGTCTATATTTCGGATATGGATTCTGCCAACGGCACCTATGTGGATGGCATGAAACTGGGGGCCGACGAGCGGCGCCCGCTGATGGATGGCGAAGAAATCCTGATCGGCAACCTGCGTATTATTTACCATATCGTGGATGACACGCCGACTGTCAAACTGGAGGCGCTGGAGGATACCACGCAGCGGGTCGAGATGGCGCTGGCCAGTTTCTACATTGATCTGCAGGGACCCGGCCAGGGCGTGGCCCCCGGCGCGCATATTTCCGCAGAGCTTTCGATTACCAACACCACCGACGAGGATGAGCGTTTTCGGGTAGAAGTAAGCGGCCTGCCGGAAGACTGGGTACGCATTGACCGGCCCACGCCGCTGGTCAGTGCTGGTGATACCACCTTCGTGCTGATCAATTTCAAACCCACGCGCCACAGCAGCAGCAAACCGGGCGATTATAATGTGCGGGTGCGGGTATACCCCAAAAATCAGCCAAAGGACGTGCTGGAAGCGCAGCTTATGCTGACGGTGCTGCCGTTTGGCAGTTTCAGTATGCACCTGGAAAGACGGGACCTGACCGCCGGAGATCGTTACCGGCTGGTGGTGCAGAATGGAGGCAGCGCGCCGCTGCCGCTGTCGCTGCGGGGTGTTGATCGCACTGGCGAGCTGAATTTCCGCTTTGCGACTGCGCAGTTCAGTCTGGCCCCCGGCCAGCAGCGCATTATCGAGGTGGAAGCACAGCCGCGAAAGACTCTGCTGGTTGGCCAGCCGCGCCACTATACCTTCGATCTGCTGGCTCAGTCGCGCGATCACGCCCGCTTCATGATTCCGCTGCGCGCCCACCTGACTGTCAGACCGGCGCTGCCGGTGTGGGTGGCTCTGCTGCTGGCTGCCGGGGCCGGGTTGATGGTGCTGGCGCTGGTGGTGGCGGCGCTTGCCATTTTCACTGCCCCACCGCCACAGCCGAATTTTACGGCCTTTAATGTCAGCCAGGCGGAACTGGCGCGCGGGGATGTGCTGGAAGTCAGCTGGCAGGCGACTGATGTGGCCAGGGTGCAGTTGAGCCTGAACGGCACGCCGGTTGCCACAGAGAATGACCCGCAGCGGGTGAGCCTGAGCGTGGATACGGAAGATTTTTCCGGTGAGGTGGAAGTCCTGCTGGAGGGCTTTAACGGTGACCAGGTAGACACCGAAAGTATGCTGGTGCTGGTTTACGAGCCGATGCGAGTCGAGCATTTTGCGGCCACCCCGCCTCAACTGGTGCGCTATGTGGTGCAGGGGCTGACACTGGAATGGGATGTGCCCGGCGCGGTATTTACCCGTGTCACCGGCCTGGAAAGTTTTGCCGCTGTAGACCTGACCGCCGATGGCCCATCAGCAGCATTTGCGGATATTCCCGGCATCCCAACAGACCCGCTGCTGCTGACTCTGACCGGGGAAGACCAGTTTGGCAATGTGCTGTCTTCTAACCTGACGGTCAATGTCGTCAACCCGGAATGTGCCCCAGCCAGCGGCCCGGTACGGTTGTTCGTTGGCCCGAATCCGGCGCATCAGGTGGTTGGCACGATCCCGCAGGATGCGGTAGTGGTGGTGGATGCGCGCGACCAGAGCGGCGGTTGGGTGCGCATCATCGGGCTTTCGGGCGGGCTTTCCGGCTGGGCGCCTGCTGCCACCCTGCGCTGCAACGATAATTTTGATGTGCAGAACCTGCGCATCGAAACCAATGTGCCCACGCCGCCGCCGACCCTGACACCGACTCAGGTGCCATCGGCTACACCGTCACCGCTGCCGACGTTTACGGCCACTACGCCCACCGCAGCCCCAACTCTGGCGCCGCTGGCAACTCCGTCAGGCTGAGGGCCGGGGCTTATTTGTTCAGGTCCGTTCCCCGGCGGATCACTTCGTCGCCGAATCGCTCGCGCAGCGTATCCAGGGTGTGCTGCAGCTGGCTGTCATCCTGCGCAGCAGCGGGCTGTTCAGCTTCCCACAGGCTAAGCTGGCGGGCTGGCGCTTCTGAATCGAAGCCGCTGAGTCCCACGCCGATCAGCCGGACCAGCCGGCGGCGCGCCCAGACTTTATCGAACAGCGCCACCGCAGCGGCATAGATAGCCTCATCGCTGTTGACTGGCTGCGCCAGCGTCACCTGCCGGGTGAGGGTGGTGAAATCTGACCAGCGCAGTTTGATGAACACTGTTTTGCCGTGCAGGTCCGCTTTGCGAACACGGCGACCCACATCCTCGCACAACTGGCGCAGGGTGCGCTTGAGCAGAGCTTCATCGCGCACATCATGCACGAAGGTGGTTTCGCTGCTGATGGATTTGGTTTCGCGCTCGGTTTCTACCGGCCGATCATCAATGCCGCGCGCGCGGCGGGCCATATCGTACCCGGCCTTGCCAAAACGCCGCACCAGGGTTTGCTCGCTGTGCTGGGTCAGGTCGCCAATGGTCTGCACGCCCATCTGGTTCAGGCGCTCGGCGGTTTTAGGGCCGACCCCCCACAATTCCCCGACGGACAGCGGCGCTAAAAATGCCGCTTCTTCGCCCGGCGGCACGATGGTGATGGTGTTGGGCGGATTATCGCCCTGGACGCTGCCCTTGCCGATAGTGTTGGCGATCTTGGCGACCAGCTTGTTAGTCGCCACGCCGAGCGAGCAGGGCAGGCTCAGTTCCTCGTTGATGCGCCCCTGTAAGCGGCGGGCGATGGCGGCGCCGTCGCCGGGCAGGCCCGTGACATCCAGAAAGGCTTCATCAATGGAAAGCTGTTCTACCAGCGGCGTCAGGTCATGCAGAATCGCCATCACCTCTCTGGATTTGGCGCTGTAGGCCCCGCTGCGGCGCGGGACGATGCGCAGGTCCGGGCAGCGCTGCACGGCGGTGGACATGGGCATGGCGGAACGCACGCCGAATTTGCGCGCGGCATACGAACACGACGCGACCACGCCGCGTTCCTCTGGTCTGCCGCCCACCGCAAACGGCTTGCCCTTCAGTTCCGGGGTGTACAGTTCCTCGACTGCACAGAAGAACGCATCCAGATCAAGATGCAGAATAGTCCGCGTCATTGTTCGCCTGACTCGCCTTGTTGATCTGTATACAGCATAGCAGGGGACCATGACCGCAACAATTACCAAAAATCATACCAGCATCGCTACGGTATCCAGCAGGTGCAGGCCGAGTTCGCGCCTGCCTTCTATGACGACCTGGGCCAGCGCGGTTTCCCGGTCAATTCCTCTGGTGAATAATCGCCACGCCGTTTCCTGATCCATCGTCACGGTGCTGTCGGCGGGTGGGTCGCCCGGTTCGTGCACATACTGCACCCACGCCGCGCCCTCGCGCCGGATCGTCCATGCGCCGCCTGCCTCGCCCGTAACCACACAGCGCACGGTGGTTCCCTGCGGCGCATCCACCGCTGCGAAGGTTCGCGGCAGCGCCCGGCAGAATGCATCCAGCACCGGCCCGAACATGCGCCGATCCTTCAGCCCGGGCAGGTTCACCGCGTCGCGGATGTGCTGCTGATGAGTCCAGCGTTCGGTATATTCCCGCGCCAGTTCCATCCACACCGGGCCGGGTTCGGCGCTGACCCAGTTGACCGTGCCGCCTGTCGCGTCAGCATCGAGCGACTCAAAAAATGCCTGTGTCTGCGCCCCGCTGACGCGCAGCAGGTCCACCAGTACCTGCGGACTTAGCCGGCGCATGGCCCGCACCCAGGTGTCATTCTGGCGGTTGATGAAGGCGATCAGCTCATCCCAATCGGCAAAGTTCACGCCCTGCCCATCCGGCGACCGGAATCCATCGCGCCGCCCGGAAAGCAGGCCCAGGTCATCGCCCAGCAGATGCCCGGCAATATCTTTGACTGACCAGCCTTCGCAGACTGTCGGTGCGGCCCATGCCTGCGGTGCCAGTGCGTCCAGTAAATCCAGCAGCGCGGCGCGTTCATCCGGGAAAAGATGCAGGACAGAAATCGGTTCCAGCGGCTTCACAGTGACCTCACTTTCTATGCCTAAGCCCCTTATTTTACTGCACAAAATACTGCACAAACTAGGGTAATCGGAGGTAGGCAAACACCCGTTCGATAGGTTAAAATAGGAGGTGCGATTGGCTGAAAATCGCCTCAAAAATCATGCATATTGAACATCTTTCGCTCACCAATTTCCGCAACTATGCCCGGCTGGAATGGACACTCCCCAAAGGCACCACCGTTATTCATGGCGCCAACGCGCAGGGCAAAACCAGCCTGCTGGAAGCGATCTATTATCTGGCGACATCGCGTTCGCCCTATACCAACAGCGACCGCCAGTTAATCCACTGGCGTGTCGAAAATGACCCCATTCCCTATGCCCGGCTGGCCGCCGAAGTCTGCACCCGGCACAGCCCGCTGGATCGCGTCGAAATGACGCTGATGCTGGATAACACCAACGGCGATTCGGCCCGTTTTAAGAAAGTGGTCAAAATCAACGGTCTGGAAAAACGGGTGATGGACCTGGTCGGGCTGGTCAATGTGGTGCTGTTCCTGCCGCGTGATCTGACGCTGGTGGAAGGGTCGCCTGCGGACCGGCGGCGCTTTATGAACGATACGTTGTGCCAGGTCGATGGGGATTATCTGGAGGCGCTGAACACCTATGAGCGCGCACTGCCCCAGCGTAACGCCCTGCTGCGCCGCATTGGGGATAATCTGGCGGCGCCGCACGAACTGGATTACTGGGATGCGCAGATCGTAAAGGCCGGGGCCGTGCTGGTGGCGGGGCGGCAGAGTTTCCTGCGGGAACTGGAAGCCGACGCGCAGCGGGCGCACCACGACCTGACAGGCAAGGCCGAAACCCTGACTCTGGAATATCAGCCCAGCTTTACCCCCACCGCCGGGGGTGATGGTCAGCTTTCGTTTAATACCACCGGGCTGGATCTGCACCGCGAACTGACATCGGATCAGATCGCGCCGCAGTTTGCCAGCCAGCTAGAGGCAGAACGGGCCGAATCGATCAAACGCGGCGTTACGCTCAGCGGGCCGCACCGCGACGAGCTGCGCCTGCACATCAACGGGCACGATGCCGGTTTGTATGGCAGCCGGGGACAGGCCCGCACGGCGGTCATGGCGCTTAAGCTGGCGGAACTGAACTGGATGAAACAGCGCATTGGCGAATGGCCGCTGCTGCTGCTGGATGAGGTGATCGCGGAACTGGATGCGCACCGCCGCGCTTACCTGCTGGAACGCCTCGACGGTGCGACTCAAACCCTGATGACCACGACCGAACTGGATATCTTCACCGATTCGTTTCTGGATCGCACCGCGGTTTTGCACATCGTGGATGGGCAGATCGCAGCCCCTGCGCCCTGATCCGCGCTGTTTCAGCGGTGCTGCCCCCTGTGCGGATCGGCTGGGGCAAAATTCACTGTAGAATCTCGTAACAAATTAGCAACATTGCTGGCTTGCTGGGTACAATAGAGTTAATCACTTGTACTACGCCTGTGGGTATCATCATGACCCGGATTTTCATCAGTTACGCCAGCCACGACTCTGAATTTGCTGATAGGTATTATCATGCGCTGTTGGCGCGCGATCATACCGTCTGGATGGATCGTGCCGAACTTAAGGGCGGGCATGAGTGGGTGCATATTATTCAGGAGCGCATCCTGTGGTCAGAGACGATGGTGGTGCTGTGGAGCGCCAACGCGCTTAAATCCACCTGGGTCGAGATGGAAATGACCTATGCCCATACGCTGAAGAAAAAGATCATCCCGGTGCGGATTGACGACACCGCGCCGCAGGAACACATGATTATCAACGCCCGGCAGGTCATCGACGGGCGCGAGGCGACGGCGGAGCAGGTCGTCACCCAGATTGAGGAATCCATCGCCAGCGATAACCGGCGGCCCATCACGACCCATATGGCCCCGATAGAGACTCCGCCGCCCATGCCGGCGCCCCCTGTGCCTCCTGCGCCCAGACGTTCCTGGCGCTGGCTGGCCGGGGGCCTTGTGGCGCTGCTGGTGGTGGCGGCGGCAGTGGTACTGGCTTTCAACGGCATGAATGCGGCACCCCCCAGCACGGCAGCCCCGACCCTCACCAGCCCGCCCCTGCCGACTCTGGCGCCAAATGCCCTGACCCAACCGGCCACCCTGGACCTGCTGAACGCATGGCGCGCCAGCAGCGGCCTGCCGTCGCTCAACAGTCATCCGGCGCTGCAGGCGGTGGCAGAACAGCATCTCAGCTATCTGCGATCCCTGCCGCTGCCAGAACTGGAAAGCACCAACATGTTCCGCAATGCGGATGGGCAGGATGCGATCTTCATGGCCAGCGAAGCCGGTTACACAGGCGAGGCGACCATGGTCGTTGTGACGACAGATGACCAGTATACGCTGCAAAACCTGCTGGATGAGCTGGATGGCCTGCAGGATTACACCGATGCCGGTTTCGAGCAGGTGCGGTCTATCGCCACCAACAAGCTCTATCTGGTGCTGGTGTTGGGGAGGGCCAGCACTTAAGTTATACTTGCCTATAAATTACAGATGGCTGCGATGTGGCGCCAGAGCGATTTGCGACAGCCTCACCAGCTTTGCCGGGGGATTTTATGCCGCTTAAACTGCTGTTTCGCTTGACGGCATGTTTGCTTGTTGTGCTTCTGGGTTCGGTGGCTGTAGCCCAGGACACGAACGGGCTGACCACTGATGAGATCATCATTCTTAACCGTATTAACGCCTCTCGCCTGAGAGAGAATCTGGTGCATCTTGTGCCCGATGAAACGTTGAATGGTGTGGCGGAGCGTTACGTCGATGATCTGATGGCGCGCCCGATTGACGCCCTGGGGGATGTGCTGCGGACGCGCCGCAACGAAACGATTGATGATCTGCTGCGAGATGCGGGTTATGAGGCTTACCCCAACGGCTATGCGGTGGATTTTATCCCGGTGGTGGTGCGCGACTTTGGCCCTAATGACATCATCGATTTCTGGATTAACGATTTTCGCCAGCCAGAACCCCAGATGCGCACGCGCCGCAATGTGCGCTTTGACGATCCTCAGCTTCCTATCTTCAGCGCACTCTATCGCGAAATTGGTATTTCCTGGAAATTCAACGCAACCACACAGCGCCATTATTATGTCATCATCTTTGCCGCGCAGCCCAATGTGCTGCCAGTAGTGGCCACACATCGCAACACCATTACGGAAATTGTGCGCACCGTCAGCCAGCCGGAGGTGGTGCTCTATATTCATGACGAGCGGGTGAATCGCTTTGGCCAGGGCAGTATGATCGGGGCGGTGGAGAAGATTCGTATTGCGGAGCAGCCGGGCGAGCTGGCCTGCGAAAATACCAGCAGCCCGGACTGGCAGCCTTATAACAACGAGGTGCTGTGGTCTCTTAGCCCCGGCAACGGCACCAAAACCATTTATGTGCAGATGTGCGATGCGGCCGGGCGCAGCATCACGACGTCTGTTCAGGTGGACCTTGTTGATCAGGCAGCGGTGCCGGATATTATGGGGGTGGTACGCATCACCCAGACTGCCGCCGCAGAGGCAACCGCCTTTGCGCCGTACCAACCCACAATCCGCGCCGTGCTGACAGCGACCGCCGCCGCACAGGCCACGCCGACGCCGCGATAACCCGCCTTTACATCGCTTTAGAGGGTGGCAAATACCAGCAGCGGGACCATCACCCCCAGCGCGCTGCCGGCGACCACCTGGGCCAGCGTGTGCCGCTTCAGTTCCAGCCGGGCCGCGCCCACCAGCACCACCAGCGGCAAAATCACCAGCGCCCACAGCGGGTCAAAAAAGGCGACGGCCGCGACCATCGCGCCGGTCATGCTCATGGCATGGACGCTGATCTGCCACACCAGGGTAATAGCGGCCATCACAGCAATCTGTACCAGGCTGAACAGGACAAACAGCGGAACCACCGGCGGGGCGCCCATCAGCCGCAGCACCCACCAGGCCAGCGCGGTGCAGGCAATCGAGACCAGAAACGGGCGCACGCGCTGTTCCCGCACCCGCATATGCAGGTCGGTAATCGCGCCGCGCCGCACCATCCATGCCACATAGACCATCGGCAGCAGACACACCAGGGCGGCATACACCAGCACCCATGTCAGGGCCTGCTGCTCTGTTTCTGCATCGCGGAACATGATTGGCAGAGCCATCATCGCCCAGACCACTGGCGGACTGAGCAGGTTAGAAACTAAACTTGCCCAGGAAAGACTTTCTCGCTTGAGCAACGCTGCCCTCCCATACTGACGAGATCGCTTTTTTATCATAATCGAGCTTTATGAAATTTCCCAAGTGGATTTGATTAAAAAATCGGCACAGAATCCGCTGATTTGCAGGCTGGCTGCTCTGTAGTACGCGGCTGCAGGCAGAATTGTTCTGTTTTGCCCTGGCATTGGCCTCTGCTCATAACAGAAACAGGGCATTAACCGGCGAACATCGCGTCCAGTACAGGTTTTATGGTGTGGACATCCAGTTCTGAATAGGCGCACAGGTGAATATCCTTCAGAGTCAGACCTTCGGCTGTTTCGCCATCCGACAGATAATTTAGCATCGCTTCGATCATGTGCTGCGCCACCTCGCCGACGGCCTGTTCGCGTCCGCCGCGCCCGGTGGCAAACAGCGGAAAGATGATGCTCTCTATCGGACGGTACTTATCCGCCTCGCGCTTTTCCTGATCGCGGCGCAGGCTGCCCGGCGGCGAGATGACCCCGCGCGATTCGTTCACGGCCTTGACGCTGTCCAGGCAGTTGCAGACTGCCGTCACGATTTCGCTGTTATCCAGCGGCCGCACCGGATTTTTGCTGTTGGGCGCCACACTGACGGTAGCCGTATGGAAAATATAGCGCGCACCGTTTTTCGCCAGCTTGCTTTCGGGATGACCGGAATGAGTCGGCACGACCACCCCCATGCCAATGGGGATAGGATACTCGTGTTTGATCTGTTCGTACAGTTCTTCCTGCACTGTGTCCTCCACAATAAACCCGGACCGGTTCAACAGCGAACCGCACAGACGCAGGCTGCATGACAGCGAAAACGTCTCGAAGACGCGGGCCATCTGCATATAATTGTTTTCCGTATTGACCAGCACATCAATGCTGCGCATCCGGGTCATATCGCCCGCAGCCAGGTGAATTCTGCAATCGACCCAGCGGTTGCGCAGCATATGCGACGCATAGGATTTTGTCGTGGGGTTATAACGCTCCTTCAGCACCGCCACAGACTGCCGGTCCTCCTGCAGCGAGACCAGCCATTCCTCCTGACGCCCACTGGTCTTGTTTTTGTTGGCTTCTATGCTGCGGATCAGCCGGGTGCGTTCCTGCTCTGAATTCTCCTTGAGGGTAAGCGTCTGGATATTTGCCAGATCAAACATTTCCAGCACCGGCCGGATATCCTTGTGCGTGTCCTGCACCAGCACCGGCAGCACATACACCCGCGCGCCGCGTGCCACATCCACCTCGCGCCGCACCCATTCCGATGTGGCGGTTTCCTTGGCCAGCAGCAGCAGCACCAGATCGCTTTTGGAAATCGCCTCATAAATCTGTGTCGGCCATTCTTCACCGGCAATCAGGTTGGAAGTATCCATCCAGACATCATATCCGCTGTCGTGCAGCAGTTCGCGGATGGTATTGGCGACGAAGGTCAGGCTGTTGTCGATGCCGGTTTTGTAGCTGATGAAAATCTGGGTTTTTCTGGACACAGGCGCTGCTCCCGAAACAGGTCAGAGGCTCAGGCTTCTATTATAGTACAACGCCCTGCACAGAAAGAATCACCTCCACTTTTAGGGGTATACAGGCTGATGATGCCTGCTGGCGGCGATGGGCAAACACGCCGCTGCTCTTGAAATGTTTTCCAACCTGCGGTCTTATTGATGAACAGGTGGCTGAGGCTGTCCATAGTCCTGTTTTTTCGCTCGGCTGAACGATGCCATCACTTTAGGTTCTGTTGACATTGGGTAAAATGCGATGTTTTGCCCTCATCCCCGGCCCTGCCCGGAGCAGCGTAGCTGCCTTCAGTCGGCTCTGCCGACCCCTTCGGCATCCCTCATGCAGAAGGGGAGAAAAGCGGTTGTTGAAGCCCCTCTCCCTCAGGGAGAGGGACGCTTCGCAGGGGTGAGGGCCGAAGCGGATACATGCTCAATTTTAAATGTCAACACAGCCTGGACAATGGTTTTTTGCGTTAAAATTTTATCTTTACAGGAGGAATTCCGTCATGCGCATCACCGATATGCATATTACCCCCATCGCCATCACTGACCCGCCGCTGCTCAACGCCGCAGGGCTGCATGCCCCCTTTGCGCTGCGCATTGTGGTTGAACTGGTGACGGATGACAACATTTATGGCCTGGGCGAAATTCCGGGCAGTATCGAAACTGAACAGGCGCTGGAAGCGGTGCGCGATGTGGTGATCGGGCAGGACCCGTTTCAGCTTAACGCCATCGAAGCCGCCATCAGCCAGCGCTTTGCTGACGAAGCCCATGCGCCGCGCGGCGAAGCCCCCTGGGATCAACGTAAGCTGGTGCATGTCCTCAGCGCGCTGGAGGTGGCCTGCTTTGATCTGATGGGCAAGGCGACCGGGCGCCCGGTGGTTGATCTGCTGGGTGGCAGGGCGCGGGACCGGGTGCCGTTTTCTGCGTATCTGTTTTACAAATACGAAGGCGCAGGCGGCGTGCTGGGCTTTGAGACAGACCCGAACGCCACCGGGTGGGCTGCTGCCCGCCAGAAAGCCGCTCTCGATCCTGAAGGCATCGTCGCTCAGGCGCAGGCCATGTGCGATGAATTCGGCTTTCAGTCGATCAAGCTGAAAGGCGGCGTGTTCGAGCCGAGTCAGGAAGCGGAGGCCATCCTGGCGCTGCGCGAGGCTTTTGGGCCGGATATGCCGCTGCGCTGGGACCCGAACGCGGTCTGGAAAGTGGAAACTGCCATTGAATGGGGCAGGAAGCTGGAAGGCGTGCTGGAATATTATGAGGACCCGGTGCGCGGGCAGGAAAATATGAGCCAGGTGGCACAGGCGGTCAATTTACCGCTGGCGACCAATATGTGCACCACCTGTTTTGAGGATATTGTCGGCAGTGTGCGCCTGAATTCAGAGGCGATCATCCTCAGCGATCATCACTTCTGGGGCGGGCTGCGGCCTTCGCTGGCGCTGGCGCGCATCTGCCAGACGTTTGGGCGCGGCATGTCGATGCATTCCAACAGCCACGTAGGTATCTCGCTGGCGGCTATGGCGCACCTGGCGGCGGCAGTCCCCAACCTGACCTATGCCTGCGATACGCATTATCCCTGGCAGTCCGAAGAAGTGATTACCGGCGGGCGCTTCCAGTTTGATGATGGCGCGATTGTGATTTCCAACGAGCCGGGCCTGGGGATCGAGCTTGACCGGGCGATGCTGGCAAAGCTGCATGAACAGTATAAAACCTGCGGACTCCAGCGCCGCGATGATCAGATCGAAATGCAGAAGGTGCAACCGGGCTGGATGTTCCAGCAGGAAAGATGGTAACAGGCGATGCCGCTGTCAGATGAGGCAGGAATCTGGTACGCTGACCACCGCGATGCAAGCATGCATCGCACGCCGGTGGTGATGATTCATGGCGCTGGCGGGTCGCATCTGGACTGGCCCGCCGAACTGCGCCGCCTGCCGGAAGCGAATGCCATCGTGCCGGACCTGCCAGGGCACGGGCGCAGCAAGGCCGCCAGCGGCGGCGGACGCATCTCCGTCAGCGCGTATGCGGCGGATGTGGTCGCGCTGCTGGATGCGCTGCAACTGGCGCAGGCGGTGATCCTGGGGTTCAGCATGGGCGCGGCGGTGGCGCTCATGATGGCGCTGCATCACCGGGCGCGGGTGGCCGGGCTGGTACTGGTGGGGGCCGGGGCACAGATGCGCGTTGACCCGGCCATTATCGACGGCCTGCAAACCAATTTTGAAGCCACAGCGCGCCTGATCGTGGACCGGCAGTGGGCCAGCAGTGCGCCAGAGCAGATGAAGCGGCTCAGCCTGCGGCGGCTGCTGGAAACAGACCCGGCCGTGCTGCTGAATGACTATAAGGCGGTCAACGGTTTTGATGTGCGGGATCGTCTGGGGCATATTCGCGTGCCTGCGCTGGTGATCGGCGGGACGGCAGACCAGATGATTTCGTTTGCGCAGAGTGAAATGCTGCACGCTGGCCTGGCCGGGTCTCAGCTGGTGCGGATCGAAGGCGGCGGGCACATGATGGCGCTGGAACAGCCACAGGTGGTGGCGGGCGCTGTGCAGGCGTGGTTGATGGAGGTTGACCCATGAACGAACGACTTCCCGGCATCCCCAAATTAAATGCGCTGTGGCGGGCCGTTGAACTGGCTGCCGAACTGCGAGAGCTGCCCCGCGACCGCCGCACCCTCGTCTTTAACACCCAGGGGCCGATCACGTTCTATCTGCGGGCGGAAAATGCCGATGTGCGCATCGTCCGCTGGAACCGCCCCAGAGTCGAAGTCAGCCTGCGCCTGGAAGCGGCTTTTGGCTGGCGGCTCATGGCGGATCAGGATGAGGCCGGGGTGTATGTGGTGGCGCACCGCCGCCGCATGCTGGGAAAATTATCCAGCGCGGCGTTTTCCATCATCGTGCCGGATGACGCCTATCTGGCGCTCAGGCTGCAGGATGGTCGCGTCGCGCTGGAACATGTGACGGGAACGCTGGAGATTCCGCCCAGTACGGAACAGGTACCCCTGTTACCTGCACTGGCGCAGTCCGGCTCCTAGATCAGTAGGCGCGCTGGGCCGTGACGATGATTCGCTGGTAATACATCTCACTGTTGGGGTCAAACGATGACGAGTCGCAGGTGATCAGGGTCAGCTGTTCGTGGTCGGTGGGGTAGATCACCCGCAGATCATTCATGGACACGCTGGACACGCTGGTGACGTTGTAGCGGCGTTCTTCGCCGTTGACATTGACGATCACCTCATCCCCGGCGGACAGCGTATGCAGATTAACGAAAAGCCCGGGCGTGCGGTCCGGCATCCATGAATGCGCCCCCAGCGCAATATTCCCCGGGGCATCAAACCAGCCTGTACCCTGAAGATGACCAATGCTTGTTTCCCAGGGGTGGATATCCCAGCCTGTGCCATTCAGACGAAATTCGGTGACGCCCATCTGGACATCCAGGGACGGGATGCTGACCTGTACAGCGCCTTCAGCGGCGTAGGTGGTGGGGATAATCAGTGCCATAACCGCCAGGCTGATGATTGCCACTATGGCGGAGATTTTTGCATGTTGACTGACAGATAACCGAGAGATCACTTTACATCCTTTAGATTGACGAAGAATGAATACGATGAATTAAGATTAACATAACGTCAAGTTTTGGTTAATTAAGTTTTCGTTGTCATGAGGAAATTGGGAATTTCTTCACATTTGCAGTTGGTAAGCAGGGTGAAGCGGGGAAAATAAAAAAGCCCGGCGCATAAGGCACCGGGCCGGATCATACTGAAGATGAAAAAAGCGGGTTAAAGATCGGTTTCTTCCAGCAGAGGCAGCAGGTAGATGACAGGTTCTTCGTAGGGGTGTGCCTGGCGGATCGCCGCGACAACCGCCTTCGCCTGGGCTTTATCGCAGAAGGTTTCCACACGCACTTCAGGCTCTTTGTTGATCGCTTCGCGCTGGCCATAGGCGGGGTTGGCCGCCGCGCTGGGTTTGAAGCGCCCGAAACCTTCGCTGGTGTAGGAGCAGTGCGTATATTCTCCGATCACCCCCGCGCCTGCCGCCGCCATCGCTTCCAGCACTGCCTCCAGATGATCTGGCGGCACTCCAAAAATGATCATGAGCCGTTGGGTATCCATGTGTTTACTGTGCCTCGCTACCGGGGCAGTTCATCTGCCGGGATATCCCGCAGCCGCCGGTTTTGCCTGTCGCGTTCAGAAATTAGGGGCTGGGCCACGCCCCAGGGCATGTTGATATCAGGATCATCCCAGGCCACGCCGCATTCATCCTTGCCATCATAATAATTATTGACCAGATAGGTCAGGGTGGCATCGGTTAAGGCGACGAAGCCATGCGCCACACCCACCGGGATAAACACCCCCAGGTTGTTCTGCTGGCCGATTTCCAGCGTTTCTACGGCCATGTAGGTTGGGGATGAAGGGCGCAGGTCCACCATGCCAACCCGGATGGTGCCGTTGACTACGTACCAGTAGTCGATCTGGTGAAAATGGTAATGCAGGCCGCGCAGCACATGCTGTTTGCTGTCGGAACGGTTGCTCTGGGCCTTGTCCCAGTTGATCCAGGGGAACCATTCGCGGCGGAAGGTTTCCATAAACTGGCCGCGTTCATCAGCATAGGCCTTAATCGGCATCGTATAGACGCCTTCGATATGCGGCGAGGGAACAGCGGGTGTGGTCATGAGTTGATCTTTCGTGGTCATGGGTGAGTCTGTCTTTTCCGGCGATTTTTCCAATGCCAGAATCCAACCATGTCGCCCTTACCCGCACCTAAAAACATCTAGCGGATTCGGCGGATAAAATCGACGCTTTGCAGTTTCTGTTCCAGCACATAGGTGATATAACCCAGCAGGATACGTTCCATATCATCGTGCAGGGCGGGCGGGATGCTGAGGGTGCGGACATGGTCATAACTGCTGCGCTGCATGTGCCGCAGCATCTTAAGCGTGACCATCGGGATGGGCACGAAGCTGGTGCTTCTGACGGCATGTTCCGGGCGGACGACGCCGCCATCGGCATAGCTGAAATACTGGTCTTCTGGCTGGATCGCTTCGCGGCTGATGACACATTCGTGCAGTTCTGGCCGGAAGCCCACTTCATCCAGAAGCCGGATTTCAAAGTAGCGCACCGCCAGGCGCGGGTCATCCTCGCTGCACAGATGATGCAGCGTTTCATCCAGCAGGCGGAACAGGCGCTCCAGTTCTTCTTCGCTGGAAGTGGTAAAGCGGTCGATTAACTCCGCCACATAGCCGGCATAGGCGCCGCGCTGCAGGTCGTCGCGCAGTTCCACATAGGGGCGGATGACTTCGGCCTGCACCGCGATTCCCAGGTCGCGCCCCCGGTGAATCAGCAGATCGGCACGGGTGAACAGTTCGACATGGCCGGTTTTGGTGCTGGTGGGTTTGCGCGCGCCTTTGGCGACGACATCCATTTTGCCATAACGCGGCGTCAGGATCGTCAGCAGGCGATCTGCCTCGCCAAAATCGCGCCGCTTGAGGATGATTGCTTCTGTACGAAGAGAGCGCTCTGGCCGGGGCATGGGGTTATTCTCTGGCGGCGTTCAGTTCCGCCGGGCCAAAACCATGAGGCAGCAGGTCCTTCAACTGGCATTCCTGCACGATGTCGCCGTTCAGCGTGGCGACAATGACCTGAAGCTCTGGCGCAAATTCATACAGCATCTGGCGGCAGGTGCCACAGGGGAAGCCGCCGTTATCCGTCACGACGGCAAGCAGATCAAACTGGCGCTGGCCTTCGCTGACTGCCTTAACCAGGGCGGTGCGTTCTGCACAGATCGTTGCTGGATAGGCGGCGTTTTCGATATTACAGCCGGTATAGACGGTCCCATCAGCGGCGCGCAGGGCTGCCCCGACGGTATACCGGGAATAGGGCACATAAGCATGCTGCGCGCCTTTGATGGCCGCCTCGACCATCTGTTGTCTGGTGGCGTGGTCAGGATTGTTCATTGTCTGTCTCAGCTATGAGGCTGCTTCTGGCGGAATCCGGGAGTCGTTCTTCACGTTTGGCTCTGTCTCCATTTCCGGTTCATCCTGTGCGTCCGCATCCGCCCGTTTGCGGATCACATGCACCTTGCGGATGCGTCGCCCTTCTATGGATTCTACCCGCAAAACCAGCAGATGCTCGTCATCGTCCACGACTTCGCCCACGACAGGCACACGGCCCAACTGGCTGTAAATATACCCGCCCAGCGTATCGCTGTCCTCTGTGGGCAGGTTCAGCCGCAGCAGGTTATTAAAATCATCCAGGTCCATACTGGCATCAACGGTATATTCATCGTCGCTGTGCTGGATATATTTGGCTTCTTCTTCCAGGTCGTATTCGTCCTGAATATCGCCGACGATTTCCTCCACCAGATTTTCGATGGTGACGATGCCGGCGGTGCCGCCGTATTCATCCACCACAATCGCCAGATGAATCTTGCTTTTCTGCAGTTCCTTCAGCACCAGGTCCGCCCGTTTGCTTTCCGGCACGAAATGCGCCGGGCGCATCAGTTCGCGGATGGTGCGCGGCTTGGGACCGCCGTTGTGCCACAGCGTAATCAGGTCCTTGGCATACAGCAGACCTTCGATATTGTCGATTTTTTCGTCATACACCGGGATGCGCGAATGCCCCGTTTCGACAAATTTCCCCATTGCGGCTTCAAGCGATGTATTAATTTCGACAGCCACAATGTCGATACGCGGCACCATCACCTCGCGCACCAGCGTTTCGCTGAACTGGAGCACCGAATAGATCATGGCTTTTTCCTCATCCTCAATCGTGCCTTCCTTCTGACCGGCATCGATGAGGGTCATGATCTCTTCTTCAGTCACGGATACCGCCATGTTGTCCCCGCCAAACACGCTGGCGACAAACCGGCTGAATGACATCAGCACGGCCACGACAGGCGTCAGGACCGTCATCACAAACCAGGCAAAGCCAGACAGGACCGGGGCCAGGGTGTCCGCATAGGCGCTGCCGATGGTGGATGGGATGATCTGGCCGAACAGCAGCGTGAAAATCACCGCAGCCAGCAGCACGACGCCATAAATGGCGACTGCTGGGATACTGGTATCCGGGTTGGCGGCGATAAGCGGCTGCGCGATGCTGAGGGTGGCAACGGTGGCGATGCTGACATTCAGCAAACTCAGCATAAACTGGTAGGTGATGTTCAGCCGCACCAGATTATCTAACAGGTAAAGAATACGCTTTGCACGATTGCTGCCAGATTCCGCCTGTTCACGTACAGGAGTCTGACGCACGTTGGTCAGCGCATTATAAGTCATAGTCACTAACGCATAGGCGGCAACAAGCAGCAGCAGAATCGTTAGGCTCGATAAACTGCCTTCGTCCAAGTTAATCTTTCCTTTGGCTGTTGGACAAATGGGAAAAGCCGGGCACTGTACAGAATCCGGCGATAGGAGGTATGGTTATTTAATGGAGGTTGGTCCGGGTCTTCAGACACGATCTTTGTTTGGTACATGTTTGGATTTTCCAGCCAAGTGTACCATAGAAACACCCTGCCTGACAAGACGGGCAGGCGTTAAAACTGTGTTAACATCCTGTGGCGTATCAGGTTGACAGGGAATCGGGTCGCGGGATGATGGCTTGCCCGGCGCGGCGTTGAGGATTTAATCTTGTCTGAGGTGTCGATGTCTGCCTATCTGGAAGCACTGAACTGCATCGCCCAGCCGGTGCGCCGGGGGGAGTATCCGGACTCGCTGGCGCCCATGCACGCCCTGCTGGCGGCGCTAGGGGACCCGCACAACACGCTGCCTGCGGTGGTAGTGGCTGGCTCGACGGGCAAAGGGACCACCTGCACCCGCATCAGCCAGATGCTGCGCGTCGCCGGGCTGCATGTCGGCCTGTACACCAGCCCGCACCTGCACAGCTTTCGCGAGCGCTTCGTCCTGGATGATGCGATGATTGACCAGGCGGCGTTTGTCACCGGGGCCGCAGCTGTCAGCGCCGCAGCGGAGCGGGTGGGACATGCTTACAGCACCTTCGAGCAGGCGACGGCGCTGGCGCTGTGGTGGTTCGCGCAGCAGCGCCCGGATGTGGTCGTGCTGGAGGTGGGCCTGGGCGGGCGCTGGGATGCCGTCAACGTCGTGAATAATCTGCTGGCGGTGTTCGCGCCTATTGAAGCCGAACACGTGGCCATGCTGGGCGGTTCGCTGGATTCGGTGGCGCGGCACAAGGCTGGCATCATTAAGCCGGGCGGCCATGCCGTCACGGTCCCCCAGGTGCCGCCAGTGCATGCGGTGCTGGCTGATGAAGCACGCCAGCAGCAGGCCGCACTGCATATCGCGACGGATGTGCCGCTGGCGGTGGCAGCCTGCCGGAACCTGTACCAGCGCGGCTTTGTGCCTGCTGTGCCAGAGGGCGAAGCATCAGCCATGCCCCCGGGACGACTGGAATATATCCGGCGAGGGGAGCGCGGGGTGCTGATTGATGGCGGGCACACCCCCGCAGCGGCGCGTTTTCTGCTGGCGGAGATTGAACGGCTGGCAGCGCCGGGCCAGCCCGTGCGGCTGATTATCGGCCTGCTGAACGACAAGGACGCGGCGGGTTATCTGGAAGTTTTCGATTCGCCACAGTTTCACATCGTGCTGACCCGCGCCCCCGGGCATCGCGCAGCGGACCCGCACCGCCTGCATCGCCAGCACCCACTGCAACAGGCGGCGGTGGTGGTAGAGCCGGACCTGAGCCAGGCCCTGGCGCAGATTGACGAAGCGCCGGAGCCGCTGGTGGTGGTGGCGGGGTCGCTGCGGCTGGCGGCCATCACCCGCGAAGCCTGCGGCCTGCTGTCTGAGGCGATGCAGGCAGAAGCCCATGCCACCCGCGCCATTTTTGAGGGCGCATCTTATCTGGCAAAGCTGGATTCTAGGGCGCGAAAAGCGTGATCGATTCCAGCAGCAGCGGCAGGGCAAAATGCCAGTGCCAGCCCCCGGCAGGCGGCGCCAGATGCCCGAAACAATAGACGCGCAGCTTGTTCATCATCGCGTCATGCGCCAGCGTGACCAGCGGGCTGTCCTCTGGTGCCAGCCACATCGACACACTTTCCGGTACGCTGTCGAGGATGCCATCTTCAAAACTGGGCACAGGGTAGGGCGTGCGCATGCGCACGTGCGTATCCGGGTAAGGGCGCTGGCCGGACCGCAGCGGCTGACCCCCCACAAACAGCACTGCCACCCCCATCTCCTCGCTGCGTTCCAGCGTGGTCAGGTGGATGGCGTCTATAAACCCGCCAATACTGACCTGACCTTCCCAGCCCAGGTTATCTGGCTGCCAGGAGAAATGGGCCAGCGCCGGGCCTTGTTCGCCCCCCCAGCGCAGGGTGAGCTGCTGCGCTGGGGCCGTCAGTTCAAACAGCCCCACCGCGCCGGCGGTTTGCAGGGTTTCAGATTCTGTTTCCAGCCAGAAGGAATCCAGCGCATATTCCGGGATGCGCCAGTTTTCTGCGGTGAGCTGTCCGGTCAGTTCGTCGTTCATGAGTCATCACTTTCGTAGGTGGAAATTTCGATGAGGTTGCCATCCGGGTCGCGTACATAAAGCGACTGAATGGCCCCCTGTGCACCGGTGCGCCGGGAGGGCGGCAGTTCGAGGCTGACGCCGCAGGAAGCAAGATGCTGCATGACCTGCTCCAGCGGCGTGCTGCTGATGAAGCACAGATCGGCAGAGCCAGGAGCCGGCCGGGCGGCTTTCGGGTCAAATTCTGCCCCGGCCTGATGCAGGTTGATTTTCTGCTGGCCGAAATGCAGCGCCCGGCGGCCTTCGCCAAAGGTGACGGCCTGCATCCCCAGGACGCGGGTATAAAAATCAATTGTGGCATCGATATCGCGCACGGTCAGTACCAGATGATCGAGACGGTCCAGGCGGATCATGACTGCGTTTGTGTGTACCAGGTGGCGATCTGCC
This sequence comes from uncultured Anaerolineaceae bacterium, assembly GCA_964593565.1. Classification (GTDB taxonomy): domain Bacteria; phylum Chloroflexota; class Anaerolineae; order Aggregatilineales; family Phototrophicaceae. Next base: position 95,094 of record CAZQIY010000004.1, on the reverse strand, counting down.
GGGCGGCGGCCTGGGCCTGATGGATGCGATCCTCGATGCGCCAGCCTGCATAGTCGCTGCCAATCAGCGCGACTCCATCCGGCAGGCCGCGCTGAACCTCCTCGACAAGGCGATCATGCGATTCGTGATACAGGTTCAGGCAGTGCGATTCGGGCCAGTAGCTGACCTGAGCCGCTGCCACATCCGCCGGCCAGCCCATATCCTTCTGCAGTTCCGCGATGATGGCCTGTGGGGTGGTGCGTGGCAGCGGGAAACGCAGGCCCACCTGCACCAGCACATGATCCGGCGGCACGCGATGCTCGCTGTCTGTCCAGTGGCCAAAGGCGAAGGCGGCGTCTGGCGGCGGCACAATCGGCAGTGAAATGGCGTCCCTGGGGTAGCCCAGCGAGATGCGTGTGATGGTGTCGTAGCGGAACCTGAGCAGGTGTTCGCTGATTTCTGGCACGAAGGTGTAAAACATGCGCTCGGCATAACGCGCCGGGGCCGCGACAATGAGCGCTGCGGCGTGGATCACCATGCCGTTTTCCAGGCAGATCGCGAACTGATCATCGACTTTGCCCAGCGTGCTGACGGCCATGCGGCTGATGATGCGGCCTGTTTTGAGGGTCGCCGCCAGTGCATCGACCAGCGCCTGAGTGCCCTGCCGGAAGGCGACGAGCTGGCTGCCGGAGGAAAGCGGTGCCACGTTGTACAGCGCATCCCCCAGGCCCAGATCATCCAGCCAGGGCCATTCCTGAGAGCGATAGAGGACGAACGGCCCGCCATCCATGACAAAGCCCTGCTGCTGCTCTGTATGGATGCTGCCGCCCAGCCGTCCTTTGACTTCAATCAGGGTGTAGGGCAGGCCGTGCTGTTCCAGCGTCCAGGCTGCTGCCAGGCCGCTGAGGCCGCCGCCAACAATGACAATATCCGCCATTTTCCCTCCTGTTAGCTGGTGCTGCTGGCTAAAAGCCGGTCCCGCGCATCGCGCAGGGCATCGCGCATGCGGGCGCTCTCGGTAATTGAATCAACATCGGCCATGCCGTGCCAGCCTACGGTTTTCATGTATTCGACGCCGATCACGCCCTGGTATCCGGCCTCTGACAGCGCCGCCAGCACGCTTTCTGCATTGAGGCTGCCTTTGTCGAACGGCGTTTGCAGTTTGCGCCGCGCCGCCTGTCGCAGTTGAACATGCCGGGTGTGTGGCAGCAGGGCCAGGATATCCTTCTCGCGGATGCCCTGGCAGATCATGTGTGCCCAGTCCAGCGTGATTTCCAACCCGGATACCTGCTGGAGGATTTTCAGCGCGGCTTCGGGTGTAGGGGCCATCGAATCCAGGTGCGGCTCGATACTGACTCGCAGGCCGGCAGCTTTGCCCAGACGCACGATTTCCCGCAGGGCGGCGACGGTGCGATCCTGTGCTTCGACATCCTCGGCGGGGTGGGCCAGCCCCGGCGAAAGGGTGATGCCGGGTGTGCCCAGCGCGGTGGCAAACGGCAGCAGCGCCTGGTACAGAGTCAGCTCGCCCTGACGTTTTTCCTCATTGTCGATGGAAATGCGCGGCAGCATCAGGTACAGATCAGCCACCCGCAGGTTGAACATATCCAGATCATCCCGAATTTCCCTCGCGACGGCCTGAGGGCGCTCTGCGGCACGGACGGCGTTCAGGTTGGTGCCGCTGCCAATATCCACATAACGAAATCCCATCCGCGCAATTGTCCCCAGCGCTTCTGGCAGCGTCAGGTCGTTAAAGGCCCAGGTATGGCAGGAAATTTCGTACATCACAGGTTCATCCGTCCCTATGCTGGCTGGTGTTGCAGGTTTCGCCGGCAGTTTATGCTCTAGTATAGCGCAAACCCGGCGCCGGATTTAACGACTCCTCATGCGAACTGATAGGTTCTGACAGCGGTTTCTGCTAATATGGTAAGTAGATAAACCAGACCGGGTTTTTAAGATGAGAGACCTTGTGTTTCTGACCTACAGTTTTAAGGATATTCGCCGGGTCCGGCGGCTGCGCGAGGCCCTATGGCGGTATAACCTGCGGGTATGGCCGAACAAAACCCTGATGCCCGGCACGCCAGCCTGGCAGGCCGAAGTGCATGAGCGTCTGGCCGAAGCGTTATGTGTGGTGGCCGTGCTTTCCAAAGATGCGACCCTGTCCACCTGGGTGCATCAGGCGGTGGGCGTGGCGCGGGATTATGGCATCCCGGTCCTGCCGGTGGTGGTCGACGGCGAGGCGGGGCACATTCTGCTGGTGGAAACAGACGGAGAAGACTGGTTTGACCTGCGCTGGAGCAGGAATTATGCCAGCGAAGTGCGGGCGATGGTCGAAACGATACAGCGGCTTGCTGCGCCCGCCGTGATTAATGTTGAGGTGATTTGATGAATCTGGTGTTGCGCCTGGGCCTGCTGGTGATTCTTCAGGCTGTCCTGATAGCGGGGGCGATGAGTGTCGGCGCACAGACTCCCGCCCGCCAGCTTGCCTATGAGGCGCAGTTCAACAGCAATACCGAAATCTTTCTGCTGGATATTGACCGGCGCCTGACGCTGAATCTGACACAACATCCCGGCATAGACAGCCGCCCGGTGTGGTCGCCGGATGGCAGCCGGCTTCTGTTTGAATCCTGGCGAAACGGTGTGCGCGGTGTGTATGTCATGAATGTCAACAGTACTGAGGTGCGCCGCCTGAGCGCGGATGCCGGCGCCAGTGAATATGATCCCTGGTGGGCACCCGATGGGCAGAGTATTTTCTTTCGTTCGCTCAGGCGGTTTTTAAGCACAGCGCCCTCGGTTGCGATTTACCGTGTGGACCCGGATGGCAGCAATCTGCAGCGCGTGGACCCCGGCACAGTATCGCGCCCACGTAATTCTGAACACGTGGCCCTGCGGCGCTATGTGAATGGCAAATGGGGTGTTTATGTGGTTGAGGGCGAGGTGACACGCCAGCTAACGGAGTACGACATTGCCTTCAGTGATGCGCCGCGCTGGTCCCAGGATGGCAGCCAGATTGCGTTTCTTACCGCCGCAGAAAGCGGCCAGACCGAAATCTTCGTGATTAATGCGGATGGCACGGGCCTGCGCCAGGTGACTGCCGACGGCGTGCCTAAATCCTCGCTGCGCTGGCGCCCCTGAGTGCTCACTCTCTGGGTTCGTCGTCGCGCCCCTGCACGCCTTCCAGATACCCGGCAATCCATTTCATGGCATCGACGGCGCTTTCTGGCTGCTGCTCGCCGGTCAGAAGCTGCCGGTCCACATTCTGCCGGACCAGACTGCCCCGGCTGCGATGATCGCCCATCGCGCCAATGAGCGCCGCCAGTTCCTTAAAGTTCTTGGCCAGGATATGCCACTGCTGGTCGGTCAGTTCGTCGCGCCGCCGGTCCAGTTCAGAGCGTATCGTGCCCTCGTCAAAACTGGTGGGCTGCCTGGGCGATGGATCAAATGATTCAGAAATATCTGCCAGCAGGCTGAACATGCCGTTGACGGCATCGGCGAATTCGCTCATGCTGCGGTTGCCGATCATCCGCCGGAATGCCAGCGAACTCTGCACAACGGCCCGGCAGTCTGCCAGCGTTTTGCGATTTTCCAGGGCCTTTTCCAGCCGGGAAAGGCGCGCCAGGGGCTGGCGATGCACAAAGCCTCGCCACCATTTAAGCAGGTGCTGGCGGGCCTGCTGGCTCCATTGCAGGCTTTCGTGCAGGCGCAGCAGGGTTTCGATCAGCCGCGCATCTACATCTTCCGGGTCTCTGCTTTCCGATTGTTCGATTTCCTGGAAAAGCTGCTGCGCGCTGATCCGGGCGACGGTTTCAGACCGGGTAGCCATCGCGACAGCCAGCAGGTCCCAGAAGACAGCCGCCTCAATATCCAGCGCCGGATTCTGCTGGATCATCCGCGCCAGATGCTCGACCATGGGCAGGGCGGTCTGCCGCCATTCGCGCCGCTGCAGCAGTTCGATATACAGATCGGCCACCGCCTGCTGATCCAGATGTTCGGCGCTGGTCAGCTGGCTGACGATGGAAATCACATCATCGATGCTGCGCTGGCTTTCGTGCAGGGCTTCGCCCAGCAGGGGCGTCAGCAGGTCATTTTCTGCCAGGTGCGCGGCGGCCTGAAGAAACAGCTCATCACGGCCATCGGCCAGCATGAGCGTCATCAGGTGGGTCAGGATATCGTCTGGCAGCCATTCTGCCCCGGTGGTAACGAGAGTCTCAATCACCTGCTCTGGCGAATAATGCTCCGGGATTGTAAAACGCTGCCCGGTGGTATAAATCTTCCAGAGCTGGTCGATCACTTCCGGCGTGAAGTTCTGCGGCGCTTTTGCCCGCGCCGCCCGCGCCATGCCGACCAGGAAAAATTCCGGCCCGCGATTTTGCAGGGTATACAGCGGGTCGCCAGCATAATCGCGCAGCACCAGGCCCAGGTTACCGGGGATGGCCGCCAGCAGCGCCTCGTCATCCATCAGGCGATCCAGGATGTGCGGTGTGTGCTTAATCGCCAGTGAAACAAGCTGTCGGGCCAGATCGCCTTCGCTACAGGCGCGCTTCTGCGCACTTAAAATGCCGTTGCGCAGAATATCCGACAGGTTATAGCTGGCCGGTTCGCGCGCGATCAGGCGCAGCCAGTTAGCAATGGTCTCCTGATCTGCATTGTTGATGGCGACCTTTAACGAGAACAGCGCCGCCGCCTGCAGCCGCTCGATCCAGCGGTAATCTGCTTCCATCGCGTCATTGAGGCGGGTGCGGATAAACACATAAACAGCATCCGGCTGGGTTTCCAGCGACGCGGTCAGCAGGGTGTTGAGGGCAGCATCCAGTTCCGGGTCTTCATCCATCTTGAGGGCGACCAGCAGGCCGGCTTCTGTATCGCGCGCATCCAGCGAATGCTTCAGCAGCAGTTCGCCATAACGCCGCGTCAGATCCGGCGACAGGGGCAGATCGCTGGCGAAGACGGTTTTCAGCGCGGCGGGGTCAACAGCTTCGCCACGCCAGACCTGTTCGTTCATCTGGACCTGGGCCGTCAGTTGGTTCAGCCCATCCAGCATATCCTTGCCCGGCAGGATCGTCGTCGCCAGCGGTTCCAGATCCGCCAGGGCACGCATGAAATCAGCCTCGTCACCCTGCCACAGATCGCGCAGCATCGCGACATAGGGGATATCGGCAGGGCGATCCTCTGCGTCATCCACAGGGCTGCCTGCCGGAAAATCCACCATGAAACGCCGGGTATCCAGGGTTTCATCGGCAAAGATAATCATCGCGTTCGGGCTGTCGCCGCTGCTGACACGGGTGGCAAAAGTCAGCTCTGCGCGGGTATGCGCAGGCAGCAGAGTCATCAGCCCCTGGACAAAGGTCACCCGCGCCCGTGTGTCGCCAGGGAATCCCTGAATCAGCAGGTGGCGCTCATCCAGGGCGGCGGCCAGAAGCTGGAGCACCAGCGCCATGCTGCCCCCGGCATACTCGTCCAGCAGGGTATGGAAATACTTCAGCCGGTCCTCAAAGGTCCAGGGCAGCACCACCGGCGCTTCGAGCGCGGTAATTTTCGTGTCTGATGGCAGCAGGTGGGCTTCTGTGGGTTCCGTCACCATCTCGATCAGAGGTTCGACGTTGCCAGCCGCCTGCTGGAGTAGTTTTCTTGGAATCAGCACATATTCATGCATAGGATGATTCAGGTCGTGATAAACTGTCGCGAGCAGGAAATTTCTGCCAGGGCCAGCGAAGATGCCGACACTCTGCGAGGCTGGTCCGGTCAGGTCCGGTACAGGAGCCAGGGTGACAAAAGCGCGCCACTGCGACGCATCCTCAGAGGTCAGATCACCGCTGAACCCTATCACCTCATGATGATTGTTATTGTTCTCAGCCGCCGATTCTGTGCTGTAAATAATGCGATCCAGCGTATCGGTCACAATCTGCCTCGGAATCAAACAGGCTTCCGAATAGGTAAGTTTATCACAGGTAGGCCCCTTTTCGATAGGCAATTCCGGGGCGTTCCCCTCGTTTATATTAGCGTATAATGAGGCCCGAAAAATTAAGGTTTCAAGTGCAGTCTGTCAGCGCCGGGTGGTTTGTTGTGGTGCGCAGACAGGATGTACTATACTTTCTCTGTTGAAAATCAGTCATTGCAAACAGGATTTATTCTATGGCAATTCAAAAAGTGCTTGTGACCGGCAGCGATGGTCGTATCGGGCGCGTGGTGGTGCAGGAACTGCGCGATCATGGCTATGAAGTGACCCCTGCCGACCTGCATCCGACGCATCCCTGGACCAAAATCGTGGATGTCGAGGACCTGGGGCAGGTGATTGGCATAATGCAGGGCCACGATGCCGTGATTCATCTGGCGGCCATTCCTTCCCCGACCCGGCATACGGCGGAGGTGGTCTTTCGCAACAACATCATGGCGCAGTTTAACGTGCTGGAAGCGGCTACCATCCTCGGTATTAAAAACGTGGTGACGGCCAGCAGCGTTTCCGCGCTGGGATACGCCTATCGCCACCGGCACTACAACCCGGTGTGCATCCCCATCGACGAATCGCACCCGCTGCTGTCGCAGGATACCTATGGCCTGTCTAAGATGGCGGGGGAGGAATTGTGTGAGGGCTTTCTGCGGCGCACGCCGGATATGTCGCTGGTGAGCCTGCGTTTTACGTGGGTGGTGGACCAGACCATGCGTGAAATGCTGCTTAAGCGGCGGGAAGATGGAACCGCCGGCGCGATTCATACCGGCGCTTTCTGGACCTATATCGATGTGCGCGATGTGGCGTCTGCCTGCCGCATGTCGATGGAGTACAATACCCCCGGCCACGAAGCCTTTTACATCACCGCGCCGGTGATTCATACGAAAGAGCCGGTTGAAGAACTGCTGGCGCAGCATTTCCCCGGGGATTATCCGGTGGCGCCGCATATCAAGGGCGATGCCAGCCCGATTGACTGTGGCAAAGCGGAGCGCCTGCTGGGGTGGAAGGCGCGCTATCACTGGGACGGCAGCCTGTTTTAGCCAGCGGCGCTAGTGCGGAAATTTGAGGCGCAGGTACAGGACTTCTTCATCGCCCTGGCCGAGGTTAATTATCTGAGTGTAACTGTCGCGGAAGCCCAGACGGCGGTATAAGGCCACCGCGCCGGGGTTGCTCAGGGCGGCGCCGATATCCACGCACTCTGCCTGCATTTCGCGCGCGGCCCGCGCCAGATACTGAATCAGCCCGGTGCCCAGGCCGCTGCGCCGGTGGGCCGGGGCCACGATCAGATCGCTGATTTCGGCACAGCGCGGCCACAGCATCAACTGCCCGTAACCGATGGCTTCGCGGTCTGGGCCGATGACCACCGCGCCCAGGCCGCGCCCATCTCTGGTAAACTGCCGGATGCGCCCGATAAAGCGGTAGACCGTATCTGCGCCGCGTTCTGGCCAGCAGTTTTTGTTCAGCGCTTCCAGGTCGCCATAACTGACCGGGCGAATTTCCAGATGTGGCGGCGGTGGTTGCAGGGCAGGGACCGTCGTCTGTGTCATGATCGTCGCGAATTTCCGATCTGTGAACAGCGCACTATAATGAGCAGTAGATGTATTGTACGCGATAGTTCATTGCTATGTCCAAGCGAATCCTGGCTTTCTGCACTGCACTCCTCATCGCTGGCTGTCGCGCGCAGACGGTGGCCGAACTGCCTACACTGGCTGTGCTGCCCACACTGACGACTGCGCCACCGCCGCAAAGCTCACCCCAAAGGCTGACCTTCTGGCAGGTCGCCGAATCTACACTGGAATCCTCTCAACAGGTAGACCGGTGGCAGTTTGCCGCCAGCGCCGGCGACCCGATCCGCCTGAGTGTGCTGGGGCCGGTCACGCTGGCGCTGTATGCGCCGGATGGCAGCGCGCTGGGCAGCGGCGCAACCCTGGAACTGACGTTATCCGCTGATGGCCTGTACAGCGTCGAGGTGCAGTCGGCGGCGGGTGATACAGGCCGTTACCAACTGGGCCTGGGCTATACCGACCGCCCCAACCCGGCAGACTACACAGCGACGCCTCCGCCGGTAACGGTGGGCGTGCCCACACCGACCCCCATCTTTGAGGCGCTGGGGGTGCTGATCAGCCCACTGGAAGCGGATGCCGCCGTTGCGGAAACGTTCCTGCGCGGGCCGGTGCAGCCCCATGTCTACACCTTTGAGGGGCAGGCCGGGCATTATGCTACCATCCAGATGCGGCGCGTTTCTGGCACGGTGGACCCGGTGCTGCGGTTGTATGGCCCGGATGGCGAACCGCTGGCGGTGGACGACAACAGCGGCGGCAACCGGACGGCGCTGCTGCGTAATATCCCGCTGCGGCAGGCGGGCCAGTACAGCCTTCAGGCTGAAGGTGGGGGTGGCCCGGGAGAGTATGAGATCCGCCTGACGACGGGAGAGCGCCCCGTGCCGGTGACGCCCACCATTATCGCACCGCCCACTGCCACGCCGTTTAACCCGGTGCTCAGCCTGACGCCCGCGCCCGCCGTGCCGGATATGCTGCTGGAACCGTATGTCCCGGTGATTGGCAACCTGGACCGGCCCGGCGCTGTGAACCGCCACATCATCACCATAGGCGCGAGTGATTACATCAGTATTGGGGTGCGCAAATTGCAGCCGGACAACCCGCTGCGGCCGGTGGTCGAGGTCTTTAATCCGGCAGGGGAACTGGTGGGCACGGCCACCGGGGGCACATCAAACCCCTCCGCAGCAGCCCTCATCCAACTGCTGCCGGTGACAGAGCCGGGCACGTACAGCATCTTCGTGACCGGGGAGGGCAGTCAAAACGGCCATTACGTGATTTCGTACGGGCAGGGCACGGTGTATGAGGAAATACCACGCGGCCCGGCGCTGGCGGATACCCCCTATGATGGCCACATTGACCGGCGCGGCGTGCGCGATTCCTGGCAGGTGACTCTCAGCGCAGGGGATGTGATTACCGTCGCCGCCAGCCCACTGACAGCCTCGCTCGACCCGGTGATTGAACTGGTGGGGCCGGATGGCACACTGATTGCCAGCGATGATAACAGCGGCGGCTTCCCCAATGCGTTTATCGAGCAGGTACGCGCCCCTGTCAGCGGACAATACCGGCTTCAGGTCAGCGCTTCTGGCGGGGGCAGCGCCGGCCCTTATCGCCTGATCTGGCGCTATCTGAACATCGCGCCAACGCCGACATTTGATCCGCCGCGTATTCTGCTGTTCAACGTAGAGGACAGCGTGCCAGAAGGTGCCTATGCCTTTTTCCCGTTTCAGGGTGGGGCCGGGCAGCGGGTACGGGTGCGCGTGACGGCCCAACCGGGCAGCGGCTTCGACCCGGTGGCGGCGCTGATCGGGCCGGATGGGCGCGAGATTGCGATGGGTGATGATGAAAACGGCCTCAACCCGCAGTTCAGCGCCGACCTGCCGGTGGATGGCACCTATCAGGTGCGCGTCAACGGCTATCTTTCCGGCGGGGCGTTTGAGCTGGTGGTCGAGCGCCTGCTGTGAGGTGGATTCTCTGGCAGGGCGGCAGAATCCA
>CAZQIY010000004.1:80200-85520 GCA_964593565.1 uncultured Anaerolineaceae bacterium | reverse complement strand
ATTTTTTCACCCGTTTCGCGTATCTCAATGCTGATCTGCTCGCCGCGCACGATCACGGAAAAGCGGTGGCAGGAATCTGTATGCCAGGGCAGCGCCTCGCCCGGCTCCAGAATAAGGCGACGGATCAGCAGATCGTCGCGCTGTGTGATAACCTCCATCTGCATGTCTGCACCTCACTTGATCTGACAGAGTATCCGATAAGGCGGCGGGCTATTATAAGCAGCGAATATCATCGTGACAACAGCTTGTTGTGCGGGCGGCGCGCGCCTGCTGCCTGATATAGACTCCCGTCAGATTCGGCGTTATACTGCGAACGCCAAGGAATGCTGAGGGGACTGAATGCCCGAAATTATGCAGTTTGTGCCGATACTGATCGTGGGTTTTGCCGCATCCCTGGTACTGACTCCCCTGTCGCGGCAGATTGCGATGCGGCTGGGCGTGGTCGATAAACCCAACCAGCGCAAGATTCACCTCGATCATAAGCCGATGATGGGCGGGCTGGCGGTTTATGTCGCGCTGGCAACGGCACTGCTGCTGTTCAGTCCGCCGCGCCATATCCGCGAATTTGCGGCGGTGCTGGCGGGTGCGGCGGTACTGGCGCTGCTGGGCCTGGTGGATGATCGTTATGATCTGCCCTGGCGTGTCAAACTGCCGGTGATGATCCTGGTGGCGCTGGGGCTGGTACTTACCGGGGTGCGCGTCAGCTTTTTTGACCATGTGCTGCTGGATAGCGCGATCACCGTAATCTGGATTGTGGCGATCACCAACGCGACCAATTACCTGGACAACATGGACGGCCAGTCCGCCGGCATGACGGCCATCGCGGCCTTTTTCTTCATGCTGATCGCGTTTATGAAGGACCTCAGCCTGGTCAGTCTGCTGTCGGCGGCGGTGCTGGGCAGCGCGCTTGGTTTTCTGGTGTACAACTTCAACCCGGCCAGCACCTTTATGGGGGATATGGGCGTGCTGCCGCTGGGGTTTATCCTGTCCGTGCTGGCCATCAAGCTGGAATTTGACCAGGCGTTTTCGCTGCGCTGGCTGATCCCGGTCTTTGTGCTGGCCCTGCCGGTGCTGGATATTAACCTGGTGACGTGGACGCGCATCTTCGAGGGGCGTTCGCCCGCACAGGCCGGGAAGGATCACACCTCGCACCGCATTATGAGTATCGGCTTTGGGCAGCGGCCGACGCTGGTGATGATTTATGGCTTCTGCATTTTGTTTGGCATCATTGCCCTGCTCGTCAGTGCCGCGCCACAGGATGTGGCCCTGAGGCTGGGTATCTTTGGTGTTTTGCTGCTGCTGCTGCTGGCGGGGCTGATGGTCTGGGTGCGACAGCGCTACCAGCCACCGGCGGCCAGCGCAAAGCCGGCTCCCCCCGACCTGGAAAAAGTACCACACGGATAAACTATGCTATGCGTGGCTCATGTCATCAAAGTGACGAACGTTGCCGGCGCAGAAACACACCTGCTTACCCTGCTCTCCGGCCTGCGCGCCCGGCAGATCAACCCGCAGTTGATCCTTCTGGTAGAACGCTCTAACCCCATGGACTCTTATGTTCAGGCGGTAGAGCAGCACGAGATTCCCGTCCACCGGCTGATCATCCCGATGGACATTGACCCGACGCTGGCACCGCGCCTGCGGGGGCTGCTGCGGCTGATGAAGCCGCGCATTGTGCATACGCATCTTTTCCATGCCGATTTTTACGGGGCACTGGCGGCCAAATGGTTTCCCCATGCTGTCCCGCTGGTCAGCACTCGCCACAACGATAACGCCTTCCGCCGCCAGCAGCCGTATCGCAGCCTCAACCACTGGCTGTGGCGCAGGGTCGATGCCGGCATCGCCATTTCGGAATCTGTGGCGCGGTTCGCGGTTGAGGTGGAAGGCGCGCCACAAAACAAGGTCCAGACGGTATATTATGGGCTGGATTATGTGCCCCAGTTACCGGACGAACGGCAGGCGATGCGCAAGGATATGTGCGAACAACTGCGGCTGGCGGATGATGCGCTGGTGGTGGGCATGGCCTGCCGCCTGGTCGAACAAAAGGGCGTCAGCTATGGCCTGCGCGCATTCGCACAGATCGCGGAGCGTTTTCCAGCAGCGCGGCTGGTGATCGCGGGGGATGGACCGCTGCGGCAGGCGCTGGAAGCAGAAGCGGACTCGCTGGGCATCCGCGACCGGGTGCAGTTTCTGGGCTGGCGCGACGATGTATCGCAGTTGATGTGCGCGTTTGATGTGCTGCTGGTGCCCAGCCTGTGGGAAGGCTTCGGGCTGGTCATTCTGGAAGCCATGTCGCGTCAGCTTCCGGTGGTGGCCAGCGCCGTCAGTGCCATTCCGGAAATTGTGGTCGATGGCGAGACCGGGCTGCTGGTGCCCCCACGTGATGTTGACGCGCTGGCGGCGGCGCTGGCGCAGCTTCTGGAGGATGCACCGCTGCGGCGGCACATGGGCCTGCTGGCCGAAGATCGTCTTGAATCGCGCTTTGCGGCGCGGCGGATGGTGGATGAAACTATCCAGCTTTATCGGCAGTTAATCTGAGGTTGCTCTTGGCAGAACGCGAATATGCCCAGGCCGTATGGGATACAATTTCGGAAGATATACGGCACACCACCGGAGCACTGGCACGGCGTTTTCTGCTGTCGGCGCTGGTCCCGCTGGTGATCTTTCTTGTGCTGGCGACAGTCGCCGGCTATGTGCGTGTCTGGGTTGCTGCTACTTACCAGACAGAATCGCTGAATATCACCACGGCGGTTTCCACATCCCTGGTGGTGATCGTCCTGACATGGGTCGCTCTGCGCCTGTTCGAGCGGCATTATCATGGCTGGGCAGGGCTGCGGCGGATGATGGCCGTGCTGGGGGCGCTGACACGCCTGGAAACCGCGCTGAAGCAGCCGGAATCACTGGAAGCAGAGGATGACCTGACCCAGCGTGCGGAGCTTGCCTGGCATACCTACGAACGTTATACCAGTGTGATCAACCGCGAAATGCCCCGGCTGAATGCTTCATGACACGTCTGTTGTACCTGGTCAACATCCCGCGTTTTTTTATGACACACCGGCTGCCGCTGGCGCTGGCGGCGCAGCAGGCCGGTTACGAAGTGCATGTCGCTACCTCACGCTATGATGAAGCCAATACGGCGCGCATTCAGGCAGCGGGCCTGCCCTTTTATCCGCTGCCCCTGCGCCAGCACAGCACCTCCCCGCTGTACGAAGCCGAAGCCCTGCGGGCGGTGAACCAGCTTTACCGGACTCTTAAACCGGATATCGTCCATCAGGTCAGCGTAAAGGCGATTCTGTATGGCGGGCTGGCAGCCCGGCGGGTGGGCATCCCGGCGGTGGTGAACGCGGTCAGCGGGCTGGGCTATGTCTTTGCCGCCAAAGGCCCCAAAGCGGCGCTGCTGCAGCGCGGCGTCAAGCAGATTTACCGGGCGGCGCTGCGCCATCCTAACAGCGTCACCATTTTCCAGAATCCGGATGATCGCGATTTTTTCGTGCGCAGCGGCCTCATCGACGCGGCGCGGACGGTGGTGATCAAAGGTTCCGGCGTGGATATGGCCGCGTTCCAGCCGCAGCCAGAGCCAGAGGGCCTGCCGGTGGTGCTGTTTGCTGGGCGGCTGCTGTGGCAGAAAGGGGCGGGCGAATTTGTCGAGGCGGCCCGGCGGCTGCAGGGCAGGGCGCGCTTTGTCATTGTGGGGTTTGGCGAGGCTGGCAATCCGGCGTCAGTATCGCCGGAACAACTGGAAGCATGGCGGCAGAGTGGGTTGGTCGAGCTGTGGGGCTATCGTGACGATATGCCAGCGGTGTTTGCTCAGGCGCACATTGTCTGCCTGCCCTCGTCCTATGGCGAAGGTGTGCCCAAAGTGCTGATCGAAGCGGCGGCCTGTGGGCGCGCCATCGTGACGACAGATACACCGGGCTGCCGCGAAATTGTGCGGCATGACGAAAATGGTCTGCTGGTGCCGGTTCATGATGCCGATGCGCTGTGTGCGGCGCTGGCGGCACTGATTGATGATCCTGTGCGCCGCCAGCAGATGGGACAGGCCGGGCAGCAGCTTGCCCGGGCTGAATTCTCGCTGGAACAGGTGAACGCGCAGACGCTGGCCCTTTATGAACGCCTGTGCGCGATCTAGGCTGGCCATAAGCCTTAATAAGGCCTATCTAACAATTTGATTCCCCGTTGTCGAAATGGTTATACAGGTCGTAAGATAAAGGAAACAGCAAGACAGGATTGACCGTTTGACCGCAGACAACCGTTACCCTCAGATTCGCCGCGTGCTGATCGTCACCCTCGTGCTTAATCTGATGGTCGCCACTGGCAAAATTTTTATCGGCCTGATGACGGGCGCGCTGGCCGTGACCGCCGACGGTCTGCATTCCATCATGGATAGTTCCGGCAACATTGTGGGCCTGATCGCGATCCGGGTGGTGGCGCGGCCGCCGGACGAATCGCATCCCTACGGGCACAGCCGCTACGAAACACTGGCGGCGCTGCTGGTGGGCCTGCTGCTGCTGCTGACGGCGTGGGAAATTGTGCGCGGCGCGATAGATCGTCTGGGTGGCGGAGAACCGCCGCAGATCACCGCACTGGCGTTTGGGGTGGTGCTGGCAACGCTGGTGGTAAATCTGCTGGTGAATCGTTATCAGGTGCGCGAAGGCCGCCGCCTGGAATCGCAGATTTTACTGGCGGATGCGGCGCATACCGGCGCGGATGTGCTGGTTTCGCTGTCGGTGCTGGTCAGCATGGCGCTGGTGGCCCTGCTGGGCTGGGATTGGGCGGATGTGGCGGCGGCGCTGCTGGTGACGGTGCTGATTGGACGTGCGGCCGTAAAAATCCTGCGGCAGACCGGGCGGGTGCTGGTGGATGCCGCCCCCTACACTTCCGAACAGATCATCGAACAGGTGCAGCAGGTGCCCGCTGTCGATCATGTGCTGCGGGCGCGCAGCCGAGGCGCTGTGGATGCCGCGCATATCGACGTGGATGTTCAGGTGGCGCCGGAGATGACTGCCGGGCAGAGCGCCGCGATCACTGAGGCGATTCGAGCACAGCTTCAGCAGCATTTCGGCGGTATCAGCGAGGTGGAGGTGCATTTTGTGCCGGATGAGACGCGCGCGCCGGATTATGCGCTGCTGGCACGCGCTCATGCCGACGCCCTGGCCCTGACGACGCATGAAGTTGTCACCAGCGATTCGCCCAGGGGCAAGGTGCTGGAAATGCATGTCGAAGTGCCGCCGGATCAGACTCTGGCACATGCACACGAACAGGTCAGCCTGCTGGAACAGGCCGTCAAGCGTGATCTGCCGGAAATCGCGGACGTGGTGACTCA
>CAZQIY010000004.1:75215-80100 GCA_964593565.1 uncultured Anaerolineaceae bacterium | reverse complement strand
TCGTCCATCGGGTCCTCAATCTGGTTGAGCCAGGGTTTGGGCTTCTCGTAGTCAACAAACGGATGCAGCAGGCCGCGCTCATGATATTCGCCAGGGATGTTCATGGCGCACAGCACATGCAGGTTGGCCACGCCGGCGCCATGCGATTCCATCTGCATGTGAAATGATTCGGCCAGATGCACGATCTTCATCATGGGCGTAATGCCGCCGACATCGGCCACGCCAGCGCGGGTCATGTCGCAGGCCCCATGTTTGATCCATTCGGCGCGGCTGTACATTTTGCCTTCGGCGGTTTCCGGCCCGACAATCGCCAGATCAAGCTGATCCGCCAGCCAGATATAAGAGGACATGCTGTGTTCTGGCATGGGTTCTTCCATCCAGTAAAATCCCAGCCTGTCCAGCTCCCGGCCCAGATACAGCGCCTGATGGCGGCTGTAGTAATGATAGGGGTCGATCATGAGCACCATGTCCGGCCCGACGGCTTCGCGCACAGCGGCGCAGGCGGCTACGTCGCGTTTCGGGTCAGCAGAGTAGGGCGGCTGCCAGGTATGCAGCTTGAAGGCTTTATAGCCGCGCTGCTTGCACCAGATGGCAAATTCGGCATAGGCTCTGGGGGTGTTCAGCCCGCCTTCCAGATCATCGCCGCACATGGTGCTGGCATAGGCGGGAACCCTGGTGCGGGTCGCCCCCAGCAGGCGATAAACCGGCTGATTAAGCGTCTTGCCCAGCAGGTCCCACAGGGCACAGTCTACCGCGCACAGCACCTTATCTGACAGGCGATCCAGCGCCAGCCGCTGCCGTTCCCGCAGCATGTGCCAGATTTTTTCGCGATAGAACGGGTCCTGCCCCAGCAGCAGGGGCCGCACCAGCCCTTCGATGACGGGGCGGTTGGCGCCGAAGTAATGCCCCTCAACGTCTTCATCAGTGGTGATGGTCAGAACGGTGTGCTGCGCGTCGTGTTCCGGGCCAGGGTGGCTGTGCCCTTCAGAGTCGCGCATGGTGGCTGCTTTGTAATGAAAGGTTTCTACTTTGACATCAACGATTTTCAAAAATATGCTCCTCAGGTAAAGGGTTTATTCCGGGTGCTGCTGCTGCATCGACCACAGATACTGCGGCTGATAGCCAAACGCGGCTTCGGCGCGGGCACAGCTTATGGGCGACAGATAGGCGGACAGGTCCTCGCGAATCTCGGTCTGGTCGCCAAAGACGCGCCGGATGATGGCCTCGGCGGGTTCATCCAGCGCCAGCCTGCCGGTGATGTTGTAGGGGCCAGAGGGAACATCGGCCTTTTCGATGGCAAGGCGGCAGGCGCGGGCGGCATCGCGGACATCAGTCCGGGTCCAGAGCTGTCCAACCGCATAGTCGGGGTCGGCGTTGATGCGTTCCATCTGATCCGGCAGTTCCTGCGGCGTGCGGATGCCGTTGAGGCGGAAGGAGAGAATCGTCAGGCCGTGATTGGCCACAAAATAATCCGCCATCTGCTCTCCGGCTGTTTTAGACAGCGCATAGCTGTTGACCGGGCGCAGGGGGTGGTTTTCATCGACAGGCGCATAAACGGGCGGCAGCTTCTGGAAGCCGTAGACCTGCCCGCTGGAGGCCGAAATCACCCGGCGCACGCCCAGGCTGGCGCAGGCATGCAGCAGGTTGAACGTCCCCTGTACGTTTTCGCCATAGGTGCGGCTGTCCGGCACCTTGCCAGCATCGGCCCACGCGCCCATATGCACCACCGCTTCCGCTTCGGCCAGCGCCAGCGCCTGGTAAACCTCTCCGGCGTCGGTCAGATCCACCCGCAGGAAAGGAGCCAGTTTTTCCTCCGGCGCGATCAGGTCTGTGCCCAGCACTTCATGCCCCGCCTCGATCAGGTCTTTGACCACATACTGGCCGATGCGTCCGCTGCTGCCTGTCACCAGAACCTTCATGAGCCGTCGTATCCCCGTATCTGTCAACTGCGCTGTAGCTTAGCGCGCCGGGGTGGGGTTGTCAAAACCATTGAGTCACATGGCCTTGACCATGCCCCGGCAAAGGTGCTAAGGTAGCTTGCAGGTGTCGTTTTTGCCGGGAGCAGCCCACTGTGCGCATGAGTCCGCATCAACAGCTTCGCCTTGCTCGCCTATTGATGGATCGCCGCTACGATGCGCCCATTACCGTTGAGGATCTGAGCCGCGAGGTCGCGCTTTCCCCTTATTACCTGATCCGGGCGTTCAGAGAAGTCTACAAACAAACGCCGCATCAGTACCTGGTGGGGCTGCGCATTGCCAGAGCCAAGGAACTGCTGCGTAATTCCGATCTCAGCATTACGGAAATCTGTGCGGCGGTGGGCTACGAAAGCCTGGGGTCATTCAGCACGTTGTTCAGCAAAGTGGCCGGCATCTCCCCCAGCGCCTACCGTACCCGCAGCCAGCCGGACACCAAACCGGGCTATATTCCGCTGTGTGTCTGTGTTCTCCACAACCTCGAAGAGTCTCCCGAAACCTGAAAACAGAGCAATTTTCGAGAAGTCAGATCAGCACAAATGTTTTATACTTTTAGTGTTAGTTCATACATCGGAGGAGAATGCTGATGATTAACAACCTTTCAGTGGCCACCATCTGGGTCAAGGATCAGAACGAGGCGCTGCGCTTTTACACGGAAAAGCTGGGGTTTGAAATCCGCGCCGATGTGGCAAACGGGGATTATCGCTGGCTGACCGTTGGCGTGCCCAGCCAGCCCAACCTCGACTATCAGCTGGCGGCGCTGAAGCCGGGCGGCGGGCTGACCGAGGAGGACGTGAATCATCTGACGAAGCTGGTGGAAGAAGGCAAGCTGGGCGTTGGCCCCTGGAAAACCGACGACTGTCAGAAAACCTACGAAACGCTCAGCGCCAGGGGCGTGGAATTTGTGCAGACGCCCACAGACCGCCCGTACGGGATCATTGAGGCGGTTTTCAAGGACAACAGCGGCAATGTCATGGTGCTTGCTCAGGACAAAGCCTGACACAGCCGCGTTCAGACTAAAGCTCAGCATAGACCCGGTGGCAGCGCAGACTGCCACCTTTTATTTGCGGTGTAGCGTGGGTTGCCCGTGAGTCAGGGGATTTGGGCAGGGCTGGCAGGGGCTTTCTCAGAATCGGATTCAGGCGGCGCGGGGGCTTCTGTGCCAGGGGCCGGAGAGTCCGCTGCTGCTGGCGAATCCGCCGCTGTGGATTTGGTGCTGCCTTCCGCCGGGCCGCTGACCACATACAGCAGCACGCCCAGCGCCGCGATCAGGAAGCCGCCAATCAGCCCGCCGGCCTGCCAGGAACCGAAGAAAATATCCGACGTTTCCGTGCGCACATTGGAGCCAAAGCCCAGCACATCCGCCATGGCGGACATACCGGCAAGCAACAGGCCCGTCATGGACAGGCGCAGGGCGATCTGCTGGGCGAGATTGGCCGAGCACCCGACATAAAACGTGTATTTGGCATAGATGAACGCCCCGGCGATCAGCAGGCTGAACCCGGCCAGAATCGTGACAAGCTGAATCGCGCCGATTCCGGGGGTCGGTGGCAGGCCCGTGACACCGGGGAACAGCCCCATAAAGGCCAGCACCACCCCCAGCGCGCCAACCGCGATTCCAATCTGTCCGATTCGTACCATCAGCTCATCAATCTTCCGGCAGCGCCTGCCGCAGCTTGCGCAGCATATTCCCGCTCATAATCGCGGCGATATCCTCTTCTTCATAGCCGCGCTGGCGCAGCGCCTCCGCAATCACCAGCAGATCGCCTACGGTATCCAGCCCCTGGGGGATGCTCTCGCGGCCAAAGCCGCCGTCGAAGTCGCTGCCGATGCCTACATGCGCGGCACTGCCCGCCAATTGGCACACATAATCAATCACATCCGCCACCACGTGCAGCGGCAGCCGCTGGCGCGGGTCCCAGTTTCTGGTCAGGAATTTGTTGAACAGCACCGTGCCCATCACGCCGTCGCGTTCCACCAGCCGCCGGATCATCTCATCTGACAGGTGACGGTCTGTATCGCAGAAGCGGCGCGGGTTGCTGTGGCTGGCGATCAGGACGCCCTCATAACGATCCACCGCTTCCAGAAACGCCTCTTCCGCCATGTGCGACAGATCAAGCACCGCGTTAAAGCTGGCCATCACCTCCAGCAGTTCGCGCCCCAGGTCGGTTAAGGGGCCGGGCTGCCCTGTGCCGCCGCAGTAGCGCGTCGCCTGCCATGCTGGCCCCACGAGGCGCACGCCGCGCTCGTACCATTCCTCAAACTGCTTCGGCTCCAGAATCGGGTCGGCATTTTCCATCAGCACGACCAGCCCGACTTCATGATCGCTGAGGTCGGTACCTTCTTTCCAGGTGGCCAGCACCGCGTCGAGATCGGCCAGGGTGCGTACCAGGCGGATTTTGTCGTGCTCATCCGCCAGCCGTTCGTAATAATCCATCTGGCGCGAAGCCAGCGCATAGGCCTCTTCTGGTTCGCTGTATGCCATCGTATCCCAGGGGGCGGTCTGGCGGGTGCGCGGCGCGACAAACAATGTGGCGAAAATCAGCGCCACCCGGCCCAGCAGCGCATCCGGCAGCCCAATGGTGGCGGTGCCGTTTGGTCCCGGGGCGGAGGACTGTGCCTGCTCCTCCTGCCGGATGGCCAGCGGGCTGCGGCGGTAATCGCGCCCGAACGCCAGCGCGTTATAGGCAATATCCTCGTGCGCATCGACAACGATCATAACTATCCTTTCCGTCGTGCGACTATAGATTGTACGCCGCCCCTCCGGATTTTCCAATGAATACCCCGGAAATGAGAATGCTCTGAAAATCAGTGCGCGGGGGCACAGGCCCGTCTACAATGGTCAGTGACAGGGACAGATCATAACGCATCCCGCAGGTGTAAGAGTTTCGCAAGAAAATAACCTTAAGCTA
>CAZQIY010000004.1:47285-75115 GCA_964593565.1 uncultured Anaerolineaceae bacterium | reverse complement strand
CTAAAAATCAGGCGGTTTGCAGAGTGTGGAGGTCAGACGACAATTTATGGACACAGTAAACACTTCCGGGACCACCACAGCACGTGGCAGCCATCACCGGCCTGGCGCCCTGACCGGCGCGCTGGTGGGGTTGATGCTGACGGCGGCGCTGGTGGCCATCTTTTATGCGGCGGATGCGCTGGTGGGCACGCCGTTTGTGCCGTTTGATGTGCTGGACTGGATGGCGCGCAACCTGCCCGGCGGGCTGATTACCACCGGCATTGATACCATGGTCGCTGTTATTCGCGGGCTTCAGTTGGGCGATACGGATGTCGCTGCCAAGGCCGCCGAGCAGATCATGGGGATTGGTGGCATGCTGCTGACCGGCACCATCGCAGGCGCGATCTTCTTCTATGTGATGGGCCAGCGCGATGACGTGCCGGAAAATACCGGGCCGGGCCTGATCCTGGGCCTGATTATTGGGGTGCCGGTGGCGCTGCTCAGCCTGTCCGTCAACTTTACCGCACCCACGCCGCCAGCAATCAACGTGATCTGGATTATGCTGGCTTTTGTGGGATGGGGCGCGGCGGTAAGCTGGGTGTATAACGACCTGGCGGCTGCGCAGGCTGGCACACAGGCCCCCGCCCATGTTTCGGCACAGGCGATGGACCGGCGTAACTTCCTGCTGCGGGTAGGTGGGGCCACGGCGACCATCACCATTGTGGGGGCGGGCCTGGGCGCGCTGCTGAACCGCAGCGAGCAGGGTACCTCAACCGGCGCAGTCGCGGATTCCACCACCGTCACCGGGTCACAACCGCGTGCGGACCTGCCCAATGCCGGGGCAGCGGTGGAGCCTGTGCCGGGCACGCGGCCAGAATTTACCCCGGTGGCAGACCATTATCGCATCGACATCAGTTCGCGCCCGCCGGTGATTGATGGCACCACCTATACCCTGCCTGTCTTTGGGCTGGTGAATAATCCGCTGGAACTGTCGCTGGACGCTATCCGGCAGTACGAGCCAATGGAGCAGTACATCACGCTGGCCTGCATCTCCAACCCGGTGGCTGGCGATCTGATCAGCACGCAGAAATGGACGGGGGTCAGCCTGCAGAAAATCCTGGCTGATGCCGGGCTGCAGGACAACGCCCGCTACCTGCGCATCTTTGGGGCGGACAGTTTTGACGAGACGGTGGATATTGACCTGATTATGCAGGATGAGCGCATCATGCTCACTTATGCCTGGGATGACCAGCCCCTGCCAGAACGTAACGGCTTCCCGCTGCGCATCTACATTCCGGACCGCTTTGGCATGAAGCAGCCCAAGTGGATTACGGAGATCGAAGTGGTCGAAGGGTACGAGGACGGCTTCTGGGTGCGCCGGGGGTGGGATCGCGAGGCGATGATGGTGGCTACATCCGTGATCGATGTCGTGGCAGTAGACGAGGCGTATGAGGCCGATGGCACGACCTATATCCCCGTTGGCGGCATCGCCCACGCCGGGGATCGCTCGATTTCCAGCGTGCAGGTGCGCATCGACGACGGTGAATGGATGGAAGCCCAGCTTCGGGAACCGCTGTCAGACAAGACCTGGGTGATCTGGCGTTATGACTGGCCGTTTGAAGCCGGGCGGCATGTGTTCTCCGTACGCACCGTCGATGGCAACGGCGACCCGCAGATCAGCACGCCGCGCGGCGTGCGGCCCAGCGGCGCCACCGGCATCCATACCATCACCCGTGAAACCAGCGTATAAGCGGTAAGGGCTGCATGGGCGCAAAGAGCAGACAGAGTCATTGCTCCTTGCGCCTTTTTTTATTCTCCGGCTTCGGCAGTCGCGGTGGCGATCAGCAGCGGGCGCAGCGCGGTGGATGCAGCCTCTACGGTGGGCTGGAAGTTGAGCGCGTCATCCGTGCTGCGCGGCAGTGCATTCTCAATATAGGCGTTGCGTGTCTGCACAATCTGGGTTTCGACACCGTCATATTCTTCTGCTGGGGGTTGAATACCCAGCGCGCCGATGCCATACAGTGCCGCCAGGAACATCACCAGCGCCATTGCCCCGACGATAAGACCGGTGCGCCGGTTGGCCGCCACTGTTTCTGGCGTGTGGACCTTCATCTGAAGCTCGCCTGGGGCGCTGGCCAGCCGCGCGGCCAGCCGGTCAAAATCATACCCCTGCGTGAAATCCACCGGCTCCAGGTGTTCGATGAGTCTCGGCAGGGGGACCGCCTCTGCCAGCACAGGTACCACGCGGCGATGCTGTTCCACTGCATCCACCAGTGCGCGCTGAATGCTGGCATCGTTCTGGGCCTGCTGCGAAAGAATGATCACGGCCGCTGTATCTGGCCCGGAAGACCCCGCCGCTGCTAAATCTGCCTGAATACGTTTCGCCAGAGTCGCATCTGACGGGTGATAGATGATTGTTGCCATACCTTTTACCCCAATGTACGGAAGAAATTGACAATATGCCAGCGCTGTTCATCGGACAGGTCGCCGCTGCAGGACGGCAGGCTGCGCCAGCCCTCCTGAGTCGCAAGGAACAGTGCTTCATCACGGGTGCGCGGCAGTCGTTCCACCAGCGCCCGAAAATCCCCGGAATGAGACTGCCAGTCGATGCAGTGCTGGGTGTACAGTTCGCGCCCCAGCGCCAGCGAGCCGGCATCCGGCAGTACCGGGTTGACCATCTGCGGCGGCGGGTTGAGCGTGGCCAGATAATCGGCCTCGCTCTGGCGGACCAGGACCACCGCCATGACGATCAGCAGGATACTGGCCAGGATCGCGCCTGCCCCGGCGGCCACGCTGGCCGGGCGCCAGTCCAGCCATTGATAGAAACGATACAGCATCGGGTAGGCGGCCCAGCTCAGCGCCGCCACCACCCCGGCCAGCGCCAGCCAGTTGAGCAGGCCGGGTTCCAGCGCGACAGGCACCGCCGATTCCTGAGAAACATCCCAGGCAAAGGCCGCCCGCTGTATACTGCCCTCCGGTGTCGTAATATCCAGCAGCGTGACCCAGCGCCCTTCCTGGTCGATCTCATCCCCCGCCGTCACATACAGGCCGGGGCCAGCCGGGGGAACTTCCTGCCAGTCGCCGCGCCAGTCCTGCGCCGGGTCGATCACCTGCATGCGAACCTCCGTCGCGATGTCCGGTTCCAGCACCACATCATAGGTGTTGACGCCCGGCCCGCCGGGGGAAATCGTCACATGCACTGTCAGATCATCCACTACCTGATCGGCACGCGGGGCGGCCACCGACTCCGTCAGGGACACGGGTTCTGGCACTGCCGACGCGCTGAGATAGGCCACAGATACCAGCACCAGCAGCACCAGCAGGGCTTCCAGCCGCAGCGTCAGCAGTAGATTCACGGCGCGTTCGAGCCGGGCGCTCCAGACCTGGAAGCGTTCCGAGTTGGCTGACAGATAATGCATCAGCCCCAGCACCAGCACGCTGGCTACCAGCGCCAGCTTGACCAGCAGGGACATCCCCCAGCCTGTCTGTACCAGGTCCGAAGGCTGATACAGCCAGTTGAGTGCGCTGTAGATGCCCGTCGTCACGACCACCGCCAGCGCATAGGCCACCAGCCACGAAAAACGCCGCAGGACGCTCAGCAGGGCCTGACGGCGCGCCTCGCCGCTGTAGGGCCGCAGGGCCGCCGGCAGCACCAGCGCCAGCGCCACCAGTCCGCCAGCCCACATGCCCACTGACAGCATGTGCGCCCAATCCACAAACACCGCCACCCAGGGCATAATCAGCGACCCGGCGGCATGGCTGGCGATGCTGAACGCGCCGACCAGCAGCGCCCCCACCCAGACATTGACGCTCCAGAACGAGCGCACAGTGGCCGGACGTTCTTCTCGCCACCGCACGCTAAGGCCGAACAGCACCCCCGCCAGCGCCAGCAGCAGCATGCGCGCTGTCCACACATCGCCAAAGCGCGAGCCAATGCGCACCACCTGCCATAAGCCCTGGGCCACCACCTGGTCAATGCTCGTGTTGAAGAAGGCCATCGACTGCTGCAGAATGGCGATGATGTTCCCGGCGAAAGCGACAGCCAGCGCCGCCCCAAAAATCCGGTTCAGGCGGTGCATGACACGCGGCGGCAGCCACCCGGCGGCATGCTGTGGGTTGCCCCAGGCTGGCAGCAGCACATGACGGTATAACACCGCTGTGCCAAACAGCAGCAGGTTGGAGGCCAGCAGCAGCGTCCGCCACAGCACTTCCAGCGGGATGACTTCGTAACCGGACTGCGACCCGGCCACGCCGCCCACTTCCTCGCCCACGAAAAAGACGCGCGTTTCTGCAACCACGTGCCCATCACTGGCAAACGCGGGCCGCAGATCGACCACATAAGCGCCATCCGGCAGCGTACCCGGCACCTGAAGCTGGAGCAGCGACGTGTTTTCCGGGTCAACGCCGCCTTCTGCGATCACTGCGCCGGTCTGGTCGCGCAGGGTGACGGTGCTGAATTCAGGTTCTAATCCTTCGCTGAACCAGTATTGCAGACGAGCAGGGGAGTATTGCAGGGTGGTGCGGTCTTCCGGGATAGCGCGGACAATATAACCATGCGCCGCTGCTGGCTGGTGAATGACCGCCACCAGTGCGATCAGCCCCAGCAGCACCAGACGCCTCAGAACAGTCATGACAGTACCCGTAGTACACCTTTAAACAACAGTGCATGGCAGTATAGCAGAATTTGTTCCATATTTCACGAGTCATCCAGTCGGCAGGCTGTCGGATCGCGTTGTGCCCACCAGCGCCCCTGACGATAATAAGGGTTGCAGAAGTAACAGAAAGGACAGCGTTATGATTTTATTGCTACGTATGGCCGGGCTGCTGATTCTGTGCCTGCTGGGGCTGGCTGCGCCGGTCAGCGCGCAGGATGCGGATGAGGGCTGGATCACCTATATTGTCGATCAGCAGATTTACCAGATGCGCGCCGATGGCACTGACCCACAGCTTCTGACCGACCTTGCGGCGCAGTCCATGCAGTGGGCCTCTGATGGCGAATGGTTTCTTGCCGCTTCTGCTGAAGGCTTATCCGAAGATTTGGTCAGCATGGGCTAT
This sequence comes from uncultured Anaerolineaceae bacterium, assembly GCA_964593565.1. Classification (GTDB taxonomy): domain Bacteria; phylum Chloroflexota; class Anaerolineae; order Aggregatilineales; family Phototrophicaceae. The sequence continues at coordinate 70,081 of CAZQIY010000004.1, read as the reverse complement.
ACCCATCTTTACCGGGTCAGCGCAGAGGGTACATCGTGGGAACAGATCACGCAGGAGCCGATTCTGCTTCTGAGGCATATGGCGCTGTCGGCGGATAATACCTGGATCGTCTATACCTCCTGCCCGTTTGGGTACGTGCACGACTGCGAACTTTACACGATGCGGGCTGATGGCACCGGCCTTACGCAGGTGACAGAGAGTCCTGGCAATACGCAGTATCTGTCATGGTCACCAGACAGCCAGGATTTTGTCTTTAGCGCTTACGATGGCGAGCAAAGAAACATCTATCGCATGAACCCGAACGACACACAGATTGAGCTGATTACCGAGGGCTGGTCCATGCAGTGGTCGCCGGATGGCGAATGGATTGTCTTTGCGCTGCGGGATATTTACCGGATACGACCTGATGGCACAGCCCGCGAACAGCTTACGCAGGATTTAAACGTCCTTGAACATTTAAGCTGGTCGCCAGACAGCGCATGGATTCTGTTCGAGGCACGCCAGGATGAGAGGGTGGAAACCTACCGGATGCGCGCTGATGGCACAAACCCGTCACAGATCACGCAGGCGGGCGGGATGGACGCGGTTTGGTCCCCGGATGGCGAGTGGATTGTGTTTGGTGCCAGGGTCAACGCGGATTATCGCCTTTACCGGATGCGCGCCGATGGTTCTGACATGCAGCAGATTACGGATTCAATAGGGCCTGTGCACAGCATCCAGTGGCGGCCAGCGGCACAGGCCCCCTAGCAAGCCTACAGCCTGCTCTGCGGTTACATTTCCAGCATGGCTTTGAGGACTCGGTTAGCCGGGTCCAGCCAGCCGGGAAACTGGCTGATGAGGGTATCTGCAGAGGCGCGGTGCGTAATCCAGGGGCGGGTATCAATTGCGCCGGATGCCACCTTGTCGATCACCCAATGAAAATCTGCGGCGGTGCCGTTGCGGCTGGCATAGAGCGTCAGCTCGCGCCGGTGAAATTCCGGGTCGTGCAGCGTGATATCGTCCTTCACCAGCCCGACAAAGATCAGCTTGCCGCTGGAAGCGACATAGTCAAAAGCGCGGTTCATGGAGGCCAGATTGCCGGTGGCATCATAGACCTGGGTCGGCATATCCCCGCTGGTAATCTCCATCAGATGCTCTACCGGGTTGCTGGCGACATTGACCGCATGTTCCACCCCCAACTGCTGCTGGGCAAAATTCAGGCGGTCCGGGTTGATGTCCATCACGATGATTTCCGCGCCGCTGGCCTTGGCCGCTTCGATCACCGTCAGGCCAATTGGCCCGGCGCCGATCACCAGCAGAAATTCGCCCGGCTCTGGCTGGGCGCGCCGCACTGCGTGGGCACCAATCACCAGCGTTTCGACCAGCGCCAGTTGATCGAGAGTCAACTGCTCGGATTTGTGCAGCTTGTGCACGGGCAGGGTGATGTATTCGCGCATGCCGCCGTCCGTATGCACCCCCAGCACCTTCAGCCGGGTGCAGCAGTTGGTTTTACCCCGGCGGCAGGCGATGCATTCGCCACAGTTCAGGTACGGCTCGACAGCGACCATATCCCCGGCCTTCAGGCCCCGGTCATTGGCGCCGATTTCCACAATCTCGACCCCCAGTTCGTGGCCGAGGATGCGCGGGTATTCGATAAAGGGCATCTTGCCTTCAAACGCCTTCAGGTCTGTGCCACAGATGCCGACACGCCGCACCCGCACCAGCGCCTCGCCGGGGGCGGGGCCGTCGGGTTCTGGCGTGTCCGTCAGGCTGAAGCGCCCCGGTTGTTCCAGTACAAGAGTTTTCATGCTTATGGCTCCATTACCTGCTGCACCGCGGCGATCACCCGATCCTTATCGGGGATCAACTGCGCCTCCAGCGGCGCGCTGAAGGGGATAATGCCCGCCTCCATCGTGACGCGCACCACCGGCCCTTCCAGATACCAGATGGCCTTTTCCGTGACCTGAGTCGCCACTTCTGCGCCCCAGCCGCCAGCGCGCACGGCTTCCTCAACCGTGACCAGCCGCCCGGTTTTCTGCACTGACCGGATGATTGTTTCCACATCCAGCGGGACCAGCGTGCGCGGGTCAATCACCTCGCAGGAAATGCCCTCGTTGGCCAGGGCTTCGGCAGCGGCGGTGGCCACTTTGACCATGTTTTGAATCGCCACAATAGTGACATCGGTCCCTTCGCGCACCACCCGCGCCACCCCCAGCGGCACGGTGTGGTCGCTGGAATCCGGCACTTCGCCCCGGTCAGTGTACTGCCCTTTGTGTTCCAGAAACACCACCGGGTTATCATCGCGGATGGCGCTCTTTAGCAGGCCGAGTACATCCGCCGGAGTAGAGGGAACGACCACCTTCAGGCCCGGCGCGTGCATGAACCATGCCTCGCAGCACTGCGAATGCTGCGACCCGAACCCCGCGCCGCCGCCCTGCGCTGCGCGAATCGTCAGCGGCACACAGAGCTGACCGCCGGACATATAGCGCATCTTGGCGGCCTGGTTGACGATCTGATCCAGCGTAACCGCCGCGAAATCCGCAAACATGAGTTCGACCACCGGGCGCATCCCGGTAATGGCCGCGCCGATGCCGGCCCCGATAATGGCATTTTCCGAGATGGGGGTATCACGCACCCGGTCCGGGCCGTATTTTTCCCACAGGCCGGGCGTCACCTTAAATACACCGCCGGCCTTGCCCACGTCCTCGCCAAAGAAAATCACATTTTCATCGCGGGCCATCTCTTCATCCAGCGCCCGCACCACCGCTTCCCGATAAGTTATTTCCGCCATAAAGTTACGCCTTAGTGTTCAGTGTGAGGTTATCTACTGCAATCCTAGCTCATCAGCATGGCTGATGGCGATATGTTCGATCTGTAACAGCCACAGCACCCAGCCCATTGGCAGGTCCTCGATCACCATGCCGTTGCCCAGGCGCTTGATGTGGAGTGTGGTCTGTTCCAGCCGCTGCGCCGAAAGCAGGTCCGGGTGGGTAAACAGGGTGTAAAAGGTCTGCGCCATTTGCAGCGCCGAAGTCTGAATTTCTGCCCATGTCCGCTGGTTATCCTGCTCTGCAGCCCAGGCATTAAAATCATCCACGCTCTCGAAATCCAGCATCAGCCCATCCTCGTCGATATAACCGAGGGTCGTCGTAATGGTACGGGGATGCCGCACCCCGGCCAGGATATCGCCTGCGGCCAGCGTGGAGAAGCGATCCCAGGCGGCGATATGCCCGACAATCTGCCCCAGCGTGCGCGGGTCGCCTTCCACCTGCACCGGCTGCGCCGCCTGCTCTGGCGTGATGCGCTGCACCGCTTCCAGGTACGCCGTCAGCGCCTCCCTGTGCAGCGCCAGCAGGGCTGTATGGCGGGCTGCTGGCTCCTGCGATACGGCCTCGACCAGACGCGGGTGATAGACTTCGGGTTTCATTGTGTCCTATACCCAGATATCTTCAAACAGGGTTTCAACTGGAGGATGCGGCTCGTTCAGCGCCCATTCTGTCGCTTCCTGGACAGCCTGCTGGGCCGCTGCGTGCATCTGGCGGAACTGCGCCTCCGTCAGTTGAGCATCGGCCTGCATCCGTTGTGCCAGCAGATCAATCGGATCGCGCTGCTTCCACTGCTCCAGTTCTCCTGGCGGGCGATAAGCCGCGGGGTCTGTGCGTGAATGCCCCACATAGCGGTAGGTTTTGGCTTCAATCAGTGTCGGCCCTTCCCCGGCACGGGCACGGTCTGCGGCCTGCCGGACCGTGGCGTACACAGCTTCGGCATCCTGCCCGTCGACAATCACGCCGGGGATGCCATAGGCGGCGGCGCGATCTGCAACATGGTCTACGGGCGCTGTATCCGCATAGGCCGAATATTCCCCATACAGGTTGTTCTCGCAGATGAAAATACTGGGCAGCTTCCACACTGCCGCCAGATTGACGGCTTCGTGCCACGCGCCAATATTGGCGGTGCCATCGCCAAACACAGAAACCGCCACCGCGCCAGTCTTCTTAAGCTGGGCTGTCAGCGCGGCGCCGTTGGTCACGGGCAGCCCGGCCCCTACAATCGCAAAGGTGCCAATCAGTCCGATGCTCATATCGGTCAGGTGCATGGAACCGCCCTTGCCTTTAGAGCAGCCGGACTGTTTGCCCATCATTTCGGCCATCAGGGTGCGCAGCGGCATCCCCAGCGCCAGCGCGTGACCATGCCCGCGATAGGTGCAGGTGACGGTATCGCCCCGCTGGGCGTCGATATTGGCCGCCATCCCTACCGAGACAGCTTCCTGCCCAATGCACAGATGAGTCGTGCCGCGAATGACATTTTCAAGAAACAGTTCCTGAATACGTTCTTCCGCGTACCGGATTTCCAGCATGGTTTTGAGCATGTGCTGGCGTGCTGCTGCGTCGAGTTTTTCTGCCATAAAATTTTCCTGTCAAACTGTATCAAGATGCATGGCGTTATCGCTGGGCGAACGCCTGCAAATGCGCATCAAACGCCTCGATAAACCGCGCCGCGATCATGCCATCTACAATGCGATGATCTGCCGAGAGTGTCAGGTGGGCAGTGGTGCGGATATGCAGCCCGCCGTCAATGACCACCGGGCGCTCCCGAACCGCCCCAATGGCAAGGATGCCTGCCTGCGGCGGGTTGATGATGGCCGTGAACTGATCCACCTGACGAACCATGCCCAGGTTGCTGACAGTAAAGGTGCCGCCCTGGAGTTCTTCCGGACGCAGCCGGCCTTCGCGCGCCCGCAAAATCAGATCACGTGACCGGTTGGCCAGCCCGCTCAGCGAAAAATCATCCGCGCCGCGCAGCACCGGCGTAATGAGGCCATCCGGCAGGGCCACCGCAATCGCCAGGTTGACATGACCATAGCGGTACAGATGTCCGTCCTCATAGGTGGCGTTCAGGTCCGGCACATCGCGCAGGGCCTGCACCGTCAGGTGTAACAGCAGGGCGTTGATGCCGATATCCTGTGGTAGTGCCCGCAGCGCCGCCGTGAAATCCAGCTCGCCGCTGACGTAAAAATGCGGCATGTCCTGCATGGCTGCTGTCAGCCGCCGCGCGATAGTCTGGCGCATGGGGCTGAGGGGGACCTCCGTCCGTTCATCCCCATAGGCCGGGGCAGGGGTAGTGGGTACGGCCTGCTGCACTGGATGCATTGGTGCAGGAGTCTGCGCCGCGTTCAGTGCGGCTTCCACATCGGTGCGGGTGATGCGCCCGTGTTTGCCGGTTCCCTGGATAGTGTGCAGGTCGATGCTGTGCTGGCGGGCCAGTCTGCGCACTGCCGGGGCTGCCAGCGGCCTGCCATTGGCGCCGGTGCGCGCCTGCACAGCGGATTCGATATCCTCCCGCGTGATGCGCCCGCCGGGGCCGCTGCCCGCGACAGTTTGCAGGTCGATGCCCTGCGCCTGGGCCAGCCGCCGCGCTACCGGGGATGCCTGCACCTTGCTGCTGCTGGGCTGGGCGGGCTGTGCTGTGGGGGCTGAACCAGCGGGCCGAATGCGGGCCAGCACCGTGCCCACCGGCACCACCTGATCCGCCTCGATCAGAATTTCATCCAGCACTCCATCCGCCAGGGCTTCGAGTTCCACCGTGGTTTTGTCGCCTTCGACCTCCGCGATTGCCTCGCCCCGGCGCACCGCATCGCCCGGCGCTTTCAGCCATGCGATCAGCCTGCCTTCTTCCATCCCAAAGCCCACATTGGGCAGTACGACATCGGTATACACGGGTCATTAATCCTGATGAAAAACTTCGTCCATACCGGCCCACCATTCGCCGGGCTGGCGGGTTTCCAGCGGGTCCTGCATTGGCTCGGTGATATCCCACCAGCCGCTTTCCCGCGAAACCCGGGCCAGTTCTGCCATACGGGCTTCGAATTCTTCTTCCGGGCCGTGATATTCGTAATAGGCAAAGAGAATACCGTCTTTGAGATAAATGCTGTAATTTCTGATGCCTGCTTCGCGGATGGCAGCCTCAACTTCCGGCCAGATTTTGACGTGAATCCGGCGGTACTCTTCCTCCGCTTCGGGCCGCAGGCGAATGACCTGACCAAAACGACGCATGATTCTTGTTCCTTAGAGCAGTTTTCTGGCGCAATGAGAAATCATGCATCATAGTTTAGCCGCGATTGTTTATCCTGCAACCGCAGTTGGTTCTGGTCATATCAAATCGGATTCCGTCTGTTGAGGATAGAAAAAAACGCCGCAGCGATGGTGCAGCAGCGGGGGTGCCTGTGCGCGAAGCCTCAGCAATACCGGAAAGGAGAGGGGAGGCCCCGTGTTGCTCACCGGGGCAGGTTAATTAATCCAGCCGGAAATGATCCGGCGACTGTTCAGTCAGCGCCGGGTCCGCAGTAGGTTCTTCCTCATCCGGGGGCTGGTTACGGCTGCGGAACCAGCTTACCACCATGAAACCGACAAAAACCACCCCGATGGACAGGTAGATAATTTCATCCCATGGCCCCAGCGCGCCATGCGCAATAATGAACGGCATGACCACCTCCTGAAATGAAAATCGCGCAATGTGTTTGTGCCCTGCGCGATTCGTCGAATACCCCTGGCAGGAATCGAACCTGCGCACAAGGTTTAGGAAACCTCTGCTCTATCCTCTGAGCTACAGGGGCCTGTACATTATTTTACCAGATTTTACCAGAAGGAACGGGCAGGCTCAACACCCGGCCAGTTGCATCAGGGCGCAACTCCCCACAGCCGCAGTGCGTTATCGCCGCTGCCAGAAACCAGCCACTGACCATCCGGGCTGAACGCCACCGACAGGACGGGTTTATCGTGGGCGGCAATCTCCCGAAGCTGCCTGCCGGTGGCGGCATCCCACAGGCAGATCAGGTTATCGCGCCCGCCGGTTGCCAGCATCCGGCCATCCGGCGAAAAGCTGACAGTATCCGCGCCGTTAAAATGAGAACGCAGCATCAGGCGCTGTTCGCCGGTGCGCACATCCCACAGACGGACGGTCATATCACGGCTGGCAGACGCCAGCAGGTTTGAATCTATGGGGCAGGGGATCAGTTCGCGCACCCAGTCATCATGGCGCAGCAGACGCTCCTGGCGGCCAGTTGTCACATCCCACAGCCGGATTGTGGAATCGCGCCCACCAGACGCCAGATACTGCCCGGACGCACAGAAAGCCACGCCCAGTACTTCATCGCTATGTCCGGTCAGGGTGGCAAGGCTGCTGCCGGTCTGCATATCCCACAACCGCACGGTCTGATCTGCACTGGCGGAGGCCAGCAGCGCGCCATTCGGGCTGAAGGCGACGCTGTTCACCGCGTCGGTATGCTCTGCCAGCACCTGATAACCCTCGCCCTGCTTCAGGTCCCACAGGCGAATCGTCGTATCCGCACTGGCAGAAGCGATACGTGTGCCATCCGGGCTGACAGCCGTGCTTTTGACCGGGCCGTCATGGCCTTCCAGCAGGGCGCGCAGCTTCAGGTGATGGTGGACCTCGTACAATGCCACCCCGGCCGCCGCAGCCACCGCCAGCGCCCGGCTGTTTGGCGACCAGCGAACCGTCGTGATCCAGCCGCGTCCGGCATGCGCGACTTCGTTCAGTTGGTCGATATTCTCGACAGAAATCACCTCTGTCACAGGACATCCTTCTGCTTCTGGGGCCATTAAACGAAGGCTCATTATATAGCGCGTTCTCATTGGCGGGAATGATGCTATAATCCGGCATCATGCATATCGGATTAAACGCGCATCTGCTTTCGAGCCAGGCCAGCTATCGCAGCGCTGGCATTCATGGTTATATCTACAATACCCTGGCACATCTGGCCGCCGCCGCGCCGGAAGACTGGCGCCTGACGGTGATGACCGGCGCAGCGAACCGGGCACAGTTCCCCGGCCTGACCGTGCGCCGCGCCAGCATGGACACGGAATCGCCGCTGCGCCGCATCCTGTGGGAACAGATGATGCAGCCCTGGCAGATGGGCGACTTTGATCTGTATCACGCGCTGGCGTTTGTCGCGCCGGTGTGGCTGAACACGCCGATGGTGGTCACCGTTTATGACCTGAGCTTTCTGCACTATCCGCAGGTGCTGACGCCGATGCGCCGCCTGTATCTGCGTCTGTTCACGCGCCTGACCTGCCGCCGCGCCCGTCGTGTCATTGCCATTTCGCACAGCACCGCCCGCGATGTCGTTGAATCGCTGGAAATCCCGGCGGATAAGGTGGATGTCGCCGCGCCGGGCTATAACCCGGATACCTTCAGGCCGCTGCCGCCGCAGGATATCGCCGCCTTTCGTCATAAGAAGAACCTGCCAGAACGCTTTTTGTTGTTTGTGGGCACGCTGGAGCCGCGTAAAAATCTGCCCACGCTGCTGCAGGCCTATGCCCGCCTGCCCGAGTCTGTGCGCGTGCCGCTGCTGCTGGGGGGTGGCAAAGGCTGGCAGTATGAGGACATCTTCGCCACGATTGAGCGCCTGAACCTGAGCGACAGCGTCCACTGGCTGGATTACCTGGCAGCAGAGGAGCTTCCACTCTGGTACAATAGTGCCGAGGTATTTGTTTTCCCTTCCGTCTTTGAGGGGTTTGGGCTGCCGGTGCTGGAAGCCATGGCATGTGGTACACCTGTCATCGTGGCCAATACCTCTTCTCTGCCAGAAGTTGCGGGGTCTGCGGGGTTTGCCATCTCCCCTCATGATGTGGAGGCGTGGGCGGATGCGCTTCATACCGCTCTGACCGATTCGGACTGGCGCGCACAGGCCCGCCAGCAGGGTTTTGCAGAAGCCCGGCGCTACAGTTGGCAATCCACCGCTGAGGAGACTGTCAGGAGTTATACATGCGCCTTAAGGTTGAAGACGCAGTAGAACAATACCTGGAAAAAATTGAAGCTGAAAAATCACTCGAAGCTGTCTCAGATTCGCAGGAAATACCGATTCCTCCCCGGCGTCAGGTGATTATGCCGCCCTGGCTGCTGCCGGTGCTGGACCTGGTGCTGACGTTTGTTGCCTTTGCACTGGCTTATATCGCCCGCTACGAACTGACCATCTTTCGCCCCGTGCTGGACCCCAGCACCGCCGCCTTCACGCCCTATCTGCCCTATGCCGCCGTTTACGCAGCCATGTTGTATCTCATCTATCAGGGCAACGGCCTGTACCGGGTGGTGCGCGGCCGCTCTTGGATGGAAGAGGTCTACATCATCGTTAACGGCGTCACCAGTGCCACCGTCATTCTGCTGGCGATGTTCTTTGTGTTCCAGCCGCTGGTTACCAGCCGTCTGATGCTGGTGTATGTGGCCGCCATCACCATCGTGCTGCTGGCCACCCTGCGCATGATCTATCGTATGATCCTGGCGCATCTGCGCAGCAAGGGGATTGGCGTACAGCGTGTGCTGATCGTCGGTGTGGGCGAAACCGGGCAGGCAGTGCTGCGGGTGATGATGGCCCGCAAGGACCTGGGGTATCGGGTCGTGGGTTATGTGGATGACAACCCGGACCGGGGCAATGTGGACCTGGGGCGGGTGAAAGGGCTGGGCAACCTGGAAAATCTGCGCAGCACGATCCGCAGGCATCAGGTCGATCTGGTGGTGATTACCCTGCCCTGGTCCTATCATGATCGCATTCTGTCGCTGGTGCGTACCTCCCGCCGGGCTGGCGCCGAAGTGCGCGCCGTACCGGATGTTTTCCAGTTGAATCTCAAGCAGGTGCAGATCGAGAACCTGGATGGTATTCCGCTGCTTGGCATCGGCGGGGGCGAACGGCGCATCACCGGCACCAACCGCCTGCTCAAACGCGCCATTGATCTTGGCCTGATCCTGCTGGCGATGCCTGTGCTGCTGATGGTATTTGCTGCCACCGCGGCTGCCATCCGCCTGGAAGGGCCAGGCCCGGTGCTGTATAAGGCGCGGCGCGTGGGCGAAGGCGGCAAGGAATTTGATATGTTAAAGTTTCGCAGCATGATTCCCGACGCAGAAAAATATCGCCAGCAGTTGATCGAAGCCAGCGGCGAAGACCCGCGCCACCCCAAAATCAAGAACGATCCGCGCATTACCCGTGTGGGCGCTTTTATTCGTGCCACCAGCATCGACGAACTGCCCCAGATCATCAATGTGCTGCGCGGCGAAATGAGCCTGGTGGGGCCGCGCCCGCCCACCCCGGAAGAAGTTCAGCTTTACGAACCCTGGCACCGCCAGCGGATACAGGCGATCCCCGGGCTGACCGGGCTGTGGCAGATCAGCGGGCGCAGCGATGTTCCGTTTGATGAAATGTGCCTGCTGGATATTTATTATGTCGAAAACTGGTCAATCCGGCTGGATATACAGATCCTGATTATGACCCTGCCTCATGTCGTGCTGCGGCGCGGCGCTTACTAAAAGCTCAGGAAACCTTCACCCAGGCCTGGTTAGTCTCGTCGAAAACCCACCCCTCGGGCGGCTGCGGTATACAGGAAGCGGGCACGGCGGGCGCGGCATCTTCGTTAAAGACGATATCAACATCGCTGCCTGTCAGTGCGCGGACAAAGTTGCCAATCACAATGCCTGCTTCTGCGCGCGCGCGGTTGAGGATGCCGCCTTCCAGCGCATCTTCGCGAAAATCTGACAGTGCGATGTACTGGGCCAGCACTCTTGCCTCGTCCCAGTCTACATTGCAGACGGTGGTAGAGCGGGTGTACTGGCGGATAAAGTCGATGCGGCAGCTTGTTAACTGCGGCGGGGGCAGGCGCACGGTGTAGGTATCGCTGGCGGCATCGTAGGTCACATCTTCTTCGGTAATCGCGGACAGATCGATTCCGCCCTCAACGGTGCCCTGCGCCACATGGTTCGCAGAAAACCCACAGGCATTTAACCCGCCCTGGCGCACCCCGACCTGAATATCCGCCTTGGCAAGCTGCGCGCTGATGCTGACCAACTGGCCGAGCGGCTGAATGCCGGTTACGACGGTGCGGGTGGACATGGTCTGCGCCATAGGAGGCTGGTTAAAGGCGCTGCCCAGGCTGTCGGCCAGGCTGCCCAGAATATTGACACCAATGAGCGTGGGCGCTACCGCAATCACGATGACCACCAGCAGTATAATCCCCAGGCAGGTGAAAAAAGCATAGCAGCCATCTTTGCGTCGTTCGGCATAAACTTTGTCGGGGATATCCTCTGGCATCTCAGGCGGCTGATCTACAGGCGAACTGGACATAGGCTTCCTCAAAGGCATATAGAGTCAGTGCCGCTATTATACAAAAAATCCTGCGTGCCAGAATGGCCTGCTGGTATGCAATCATCAGGCTGGCCTAAACGGCGGTTACGGGCCATAATCAGGGCATCAGGAAGAGAAAACCTATGACGAATAAAAGACAGGCCAAACTTGACCGGCGTGTGATCCGCACCCGCCAGCGGCTGCGCGACGCCCTGATGGAGCTGATTCTTGAAAAGGGCTATGATGCCGTCACGGTGCAGGATATCACCCAGCGCGCCAGCCTGGGGCGCGCCACGTTGTATGTCCATTACAAAGGCGGCAAGGAGGAACTGCTTCTTAGCAACCTGGAAGAAATTTATGATGAACTGGTGGCCCGCCTGAAACCCTTAAAACGCGATGTGCTGCCCCCGGACAGGCCAAGCTCCAGCCAGGTCGCGTTTGAACACGCGGCAGAGCATCAGGATCTGTATCTGGTGCTGCTGCGCAGCCAGGCGGCGGCAACGATTGCCCAGCGCATCCGCGAATATCTGGCGGGGGTGATTCAGGAGGAACTGGAAGCGCAGGAAACGCAGAGTCCGATCCCGCTAAAAGTGATTGCCAATTTTATGGCGGGCGCGCTGGTGGCGCTGATTAGCTGGTGGCTGGAAAACGACAGGCCCTATTCCGTAGCGTATATGGCGCAGGTGTTTTCTCATCTGACACAGCCGGGGGTGCGGGCGCTGCTGACCTCTGACACGGGGGTGCTTTCCGCCGAACAGCTACACCCATAGCGGCGCGGCCAGATGTCAGGTGCCCAGGTCGCGGCGGGCTTCCATGTAGGCTTTCAGGTTCTGCAGCGATGTCGCGATCTGGCTGCTGACGCCGTTAAGCACAAACGGACGCAGCGGGAAGTAAAACCAGGGGAAACGAATATCCGTCGCGATGGCGACTTCGGTGCCGCCTGCGCCGGAAAAATTAAAGTTGTAGGTGGTGGTAAACGGCAGGCCGGCCATAATCCCCTTGTAGGTGATCCGCTGGTTGGGGGAATAATCCACCACGTCGGCATTGACGTGCTGCATGCGCCCCAGAACCCGCTGGTGGCCGACGACCATATCGCCAATGCGCACCTTGCCTGCCTTATCCAGACTCATGCTGGCAGGCTGCCACTTTGAATTGTTATTAAAATCCGCCATGAAACGAAAAATATCCGTGACCGGGCGGTTAATCATGACCTTGTGTTCGACCTGTGGCATAAGTTCTGTTCTGACGCTGCATCCTGATAATAGGCGCTTATACTAACACATCTGGCGCTGAAATGCAGCAGATTGCCACCGAATCTGCGCCGGATGTTCTTTGCAGGATCAGGCGATTGAGGCGATAATCTGTACGACCCGGGGTGGGAACCCAACAAAAGGAGAACCTATGCAGATCGGAATCATGCTGGAAGGACAGATGGGGCTGGATTGGCCGCGCTGGCAGCGAATCCTGCAGGCCGCGGAAGATTACGGGTATCAGCACGTGTTTCGCTCCGATCATTTTGTCAACGCCAGCCCGCCGGATGAAGATTCGCTGGAGTTATGGATTTCCCTCACCTATGCCGCCAGCCATACCAACCGCATCGAATTTGGCCCGATGGTCGCGCCGGTGACCTTCCGGCATCCGGTGATGACGGCGCGTATGGCGGCGCAGATCCACGACCTGAGCGGCGGACGCCTGGTGCTGGGGCTGGGGGCGGGCTGGAACGAACGCGAGCATGAGATGTTCGGCTTCCCGTTTTATGACTTCAAAACCCGCTTCGATATGCTGGAAGAGGCCCTGACGATCACGACGCTGCTGTACAACAGCCCGGAACCTGTCACCCACCAGGGTAAACATTTTTCGCTGCGCGAGGCCATGCTGCTGCCGCGTCCGCTGGGTGGCCCTCCGATTTTGATCGGCGGTAAAGGCCGCACCCGCACGCTGCCGCTGACGGCTCAGTTTGCCGATGAATGGAACGCCAGCTTTGGCCCTATCCAGCAGTTCCGGGAGAACAATGTGTATCTGGATGAGCTGATCCTCGAGCACGGACGCCAGCCAGAAGATGTGAAACGGTCTGTGCCGACACAAACGATCCTGGGCAAGGATGACGCTGACCTGCGCGACAGGCTCCAGCAGAAAGGGGCCAGCAGCACCGATGAACTGTGGGAGCGCGGCATCAGCGCCGGGACCACCGCCGAACTGGTGGAGCGTTTCAGCGAATGGCAGGAAGCCGGGGTGCAGCGTCTGCTGCTGCAATGGCTGGACCTGGATGATGTTGTCGGGCTGGAAATGATCGCCCGCGATGTGCTGCCACACTTTGCCGAAAGCTGACTGTAAGGCGTGGGCGCGGGTTATTCCTCTACCGTCTGGATAGCTTCAGACCGGCCGGTATCCGCCGGCTCGTGCCGCAGCATGTCCGTCAGTGTCACGCTCAGATCATCCTGCAGACGCCGCACAAATAGTTTAAGCGGCTCTCCCTGGCGCTGGCCGTTCAGGGTATAGGTGAAATTCTCGTGGATCGCTTTGCCGGATACCGTCATTTCCGGCTCCCACGTATCCACCAGCCGCCAGCGCCCCTGTTCCAGATAGAATAATTCAAACCGGATGCGCACCTCGCCATGCACGCCCTGAAACGCAATATCCAGCGCGATGGGCAGCATGGCGCTGCGCGGGTTGATTTTGCGCCGGAACTGGCTGGCCAGCGCGCGCGCTACCGGACGCACCCGGCGGCTGATCTGTTCCTCGGTCAGCGAAGGGGCACGATCAGCCGCTTTGCTCAGGCGGCGGCATAACCCCGGCGTGCCGATTACTTCGCTGCGGGCGACCCGCCCATACTGGTCATACTGGCTGATGCGCAGGCCGCTGATCTGCCAGTTGGCCAGCTTGATATTGTCGATGCCGGTCAGCAGTTTGCGGATATGGGTCGCGCCCTCGTTGGCCGGGTAGGGGGGTGGCAGGTCGTTCTGGGCATGAATCTGCCAGCCCTGCCGCCGCCCCGCTGTGGTCGATGGGGCCATGGGGGGGATATTGGCATATGGCGGCAGATGCAGCTCGAAGCGGTTCTGCCGCCGGAAAAGCAGCCGCAGCAGCACGATCAGCAGCACCAGCATAACCAGCAGGACGATGCCGACAGCCACCGCAGCCGCCACATGCACCGGGTTATCCGGCTCGAAACCCAGGCTGGCCAGCAGCGTCTCCAGGCCGTCAGGTTCTGGCATGGGTGTCCCTGTGGGTGTTTCAGTGCCGGATTGCGGCGTGGGCAGGGTTGAAGGGGCCTGCTGCAGCACTTCCAGCGGGGGAATCGTGATGTTTGCCGTATTATTGGACACGTCTTCTGACTGCGCTTCAGTCTGATCGACGCTGACCGAGACCTGTATGACCTGTTCGCGATCCGGGGATAGCAGTCTGCTGGGGATAATCAGACGAATCGTGACGCGTTGATCAGCGTCCAGGGAATCCAGCCGCTCGATTGCGACGACTTCGCTGGTATCCTCGTTAATCGCACGTACTGTTGCAGGGCTGCTGGCCGCACTGCCCAGGTTGTTGACATCAAAGACAAGTTCAACGGCGCTGCCATTGGCAGACAGTTGGGCTGGCCGCACATTTTCGATGGCGTAATCCGGCCCAGTCTGGGCGGCTGCCGGTGCGATCCACAACAAAAAGGCAAACATCAACAGCATGTGCATCGTCGCGTTGTTCCCTGAGATGTGTCAATCTGTAATCAAATATAGGTGGAAAGTGCTTTCTTTCCAAGTTTTTCGCTGTGGGTTTGCGGGTTTGACCTCGTTTATTCCCGTTTGCCCTGGTTTGTCAATGAAGTGTCCGTAATTGCACAGGTTCGTTTATGTTTTTCACACGGGGCAGGGCGTGGCATACAATAGGCGCATGCGCAAAAACAAGATCCTGCCCCTGTGGCTGCGCCGCAGTCATCCTGTGGTACAGCGTTATCTGCGCCAGCCGGTCAGTCGTCACTTTCAGGTTCTGCTGTTTTTTATGACGATTGGTCTGTTTCTGATGCTTGGCGGACTCAGCCTGCCGGTGATGTACTGCTTCTTCTCGCTGCTGATTCTCATTCGTATCGCGACAAGCTCTGTGGATAAGGTCTGGCAGGAGCGCAGGCACGCCACCTGGGACCTGATGCGGCTGACTCCGTTCAGCAGTCGCGAACTGCTGCTGAGTATCTGGGCCGCCAGCCTGTGGCAGATCAACCGCACCTGGATGATGGTGGTGTACCGGCTGCTGCACAGCATCATCATTATCGGGTTTCTGGTGTTTACGCTGCTGTTTGCAGAAGTCCCCATCAGCCAGACTCTGCCCGTACTTTTCAGCGGCACCCTGCTGATTATCGTCCAGCCATTTGCAGAGATGTACTTCAGCGGCATGGTCGGGCTGGCGGGGGCCAATCACCTGCGCGACCAGGGCAACGCCCTGGGATTTGCAGTTGGGGCCGTGATGCTGTACTGGCTGGTGTATATGGGCGGCATCCTCGTGGTGCTGCTCAGCCAGCAAATGCGCCTGACCGCGCCTCAACTGACCCTCCTGTTTCTGACACCAACCCTGCTGCCGCTTGTGCTGGGATACTGCGCTTTTCGTGTGGCCGAAGCCCCGCTGCGCTGACTGCTTATCGCCAGCCCCTGGCAACCCCGTTGTATTACGCCTGAATCTCAAAAAATCATCCTGAAAACGCTGAATTAAGGGCTGACTGCCAGATAGTCGTTTTTTCGGCTGTTGTGTGGCGGTTAAGCCCCACGATCCCCGGTAATCAAGGCCAAAACGGGCAGGGTGTCCGCATCCTGTCCACATGCTGTCCGCTTTGCGTAGAGGCGGAGGCCCCCATTCTGCGACGCTGAAGACATCGAAAATCCTCAGCGTCAGGAGTGGGAAATGAACCCCAGACCACCCGTTACTCCCCCCGCGTGATGCAGTACGCAGGGTTCACAACGGCCTGTTATGCGCCTGCCATGACAGGCCGTTTTTTTAGCCTGAAAGATTCTCCAGTTTTCGCGCAATGTCTGAGGTCAGTTCGTTCACCATGCGGGATGGCGGAAGCCGGCGGGCCAGTTCCAGCGCCTCGGTATACATCTTGCGGGCTGCTGCGAACTCTTCCGCATTTTCCTCCAGGAATCCCCATGCAAAAACGGCATTGGCCTGCTGGAAAAGTACATCGCTCTGCTGCCACAGGACCAGGGCATTATGCAGATTTATGCGCGCACTGCTGAAGTCCTTCAGAAGAGTCTGTACCAGGGCCAGCGCGTGGCTGGAAGCCGCGATCATGTAACGTGCATCCAGGTCTTTAAAGAGCAGCAGCCCTCGCTCGAAGTGGCGCAGGGCCTGATCCAGTTCATTGCGTTCCAGAAGGATGCAGCCTTCCTGATAGGTGTAGATGGCGGCGTTGTAGCGGTCCGCGGTGTGGTTAGAAATCAGCCGCAGCAACCGGTCTGCCTGTTCATAGCGTTTCGCCACCCAGCAGATTTCGGCCAGGGCCATCACTGTATCCTGCTGCTCTTTGGTGTTGCCCAGCCTGTACCAGAAGCCGAGCGCCGTCTGGGCATGGCCGAATGCGCGTCTGGTTTCGGCCTGATGGGTGTAGGCTTTTGCCAGCGTATGATGCAGCTTGCCCAGCAGATAATCATCAGCAATCTGCTGTGCATCTGCCAGCGTTTCCGCGATGAAGGCATCAATGTCGCTGGTTTCAAAGACAGTCTTGGCCCGCAGCATCCCGATACGCGCTATCAGGCGGGTTTCGGGCGAGGTGCTGCGTTCGATCTTCTCAAAGGCGTTCTGAAGGGTCCCTGTCGCATTGCGGAATTTAGCAGATTGCAGAAAACAACTGCCCAGGTGCGACCATATCTGAATTTGTGCTTCCTGATCCTTCAGCTCCATGGCGTGCAGCAGCGCATCGTACAGCACGTTTTCCCATCGACTAAAATCTGACCGGGTCAGGGCATAGGGCATCACCAGATTGAGCATCTCGATGCCTCGTATGGCATAGGCGTCGTGCTGCAGGGCTCCGCGTGTCTGGCTGAAGATGTCGCTAAAGTGTTCGTCCAGCCATTCATAATCATGCCGGTGTTCCTGTAAGTCTGGTAATTCAATCATGTGATCTGTACATTGGCAGCATGAGCTGGCTGCCATTCCCCCCGTAAATTTTCAGCAGATGTGGTGGTGTAATAAAAAACTCCACCATATATTTCTATGGTGGAGCTTATTATAACCAAAAAACCTTAAGAAGCTGATTGCGTGCCTGCCAGCCTCAGGATTTGTCCGTTGTAGGCCACGACATACAGTTCGCCAGCTTCGTCCTCACCAAATCCGCTGATCTGCAGGCCGGTGTTGGGCATAAAGTCCACAGTCTGCCATGTTTCGTCCGCGCTGCGCGTGCTGGCCCAGATCTGCCCGGTGCACCAGTCACCATAGATATAGGCCCCCTGCAGCTCTGGCAGCGCCTCACCGCGATAGACATAACCGCCAGTGACGGAGCATCCCTGGCTGTGATCGTATTCCACAATGGGCGGTACGGTGTTGCCGGGGTCGGCATCCTGCGAATAGCGGTGCGTGCCCTCGAACACGCGCCAGCCATAATTTTCTCCGCCGGGGCTGCCTGCGGGCTGAAAGTCGATTTCCTCCCACTGGCCCTGGCCCACATCGGCAATGTACATGTCACCTGTGGCGCGATCAAAGCTGAAGCGGTAGGGGTTGCGCAGCCCCCAGGCCCACACTTCCGGCGCAAGGTCCGGGTTGACTGTCGCGATGGGGTTATCGTCGGGCACGGTGTAGGGCGCTTCGCCATCAACATCGATGCGCAGGATTTTCCCCAGCAGGCTGGTGGGATTCTGAGCGTTGTTCTGGGGGTCGCCTGCAGAACCGCCATCGCCCAGGCCAATGTAGAGGTAGCCATCTGGGCCAAATTCGATCTGCCCGCCGTTATGATTGGGGAAGGGCTGCGGATGCGTAAAAATGACTTCGGCACTGTTGGGGTCCGCCACGTTGGGGTTATCCGCGCTTACCTGATAGCGGGCGATGACGGTGCCGCCGCTTCTGTCGTTGTAATGCACGATAAACTGCCCGTTTTCGGCAAAATTCGGGTGGAACGCCAGCCCCAGCAGGCCGCGTTCAGAATAGCCCCCGGCGGCATCCTGGCTGACCAGCGCCGCGATATCCAGAAACGGGGTGCTCTCGGTGGATTCGCCGGTGACGACATGGATCCGCCCGGTCTGTTCCAGCACGAACAGGCGGCTGCTGCCATCGCCTGCGTGAGTGAGGTACACCGGTTTGAAAAATCCGCTGGTCACTTCAACCAACTGGTACTGGGAAGGGTCCAGCGGTGGGTTTTCCTGTGCCGCTGCCGGTAAAATCAGCATCAGGCTCAACAATACAGGTAGAATCATTCTTGGCATGGTTTCCCTCTCATCTGGCTGATGATCTGGCCGATAAACAAATATTGTACTGAGATTTCCGCATCTTTCAGTGACCGCTCATGGAGAACTTAACTTATGCGGCATCCGCAAATAAAAGACGACCACCGGGTTTGTGGTGGTCGTCTCGTCTGCAGACAGGGTGCGAACGGTGTCAGGCGTTGTCCGGGGCGAGGTAGGGCGACCCGACGGCCAGATAGCCATAACCCCCGGCCACCAGTTCTTCAAAGTCCGGGATCATGCGGCGGCCATCAATAATCAGGTAGGGCGGCTCTACGCACTGCTCAATCGTGCGGGAAATGCCCCGGAATTCTTCCCAATCCGTCGTGATGAACAGGTAATCGCTGCCGCGCAGGGCTTCCTGAACCGAGTTGTGATAGGTGATGCGCTCGAACAGATGATTCTTGCTGGGGTCAAAGAAGCGTTTCGCTTCATGAATGGCCAGCGGATCATAGGCGCGAATCTCGCGCACGCCGCGCGCCAGCAGCCCTTCCACCACTTTCAGCGATGAGGCATCGCGCATGTCGTTGGTCTGTTTCTTAAACGCCAGCCCCAGCAGCGCCACACTCTTCTGATTAAAACTGACGCCCGCCTCGTTCACGGCGCGGTCAATCAGGTAGCTTTTCTGGTACTCGTTGATGTTATGCACAGATTGCAGCAGGTCCGCCGCCTGGCCCGCGCTCTGAAGCTGGTAGATCAGCGACTGAATATCCTTGCCAAAGCACGATCCGCCCGCGCCGTTAGAGACATACGATCCCCAGGTGCTGATGCGATTATCCGAAGTCACGCCGCGCTTCAGGTCTTCCATGCGCACATTGGGGAAGGTTTCTCCGATGCGCGCGCCGACGCCGTTCCAGAAGGAGATATAGGTCAGCAGCAGGGTGTTGCTGACGTACTTGATCGCCTCGGCGGTTTCCGGGGTGGTTTCGATATAGCGGATGCGCACATGATTGACAAACTGCGAATAGATGCGCCGGATGATGCGCAGGTCTTCTTCGGTATCCGCACCGACCACCACCCGATCCGGCCGGCGGGATTTTTCCACCGCGTCACCTTCCGGCAGAAATTCCGGATTAGAGGCGATACCAAAATTGGGCACATCATGTTCGTTGAGGATGCGCTGAAGCTGGCGCGCTGTGCCTACCGGGACGGTGCTTTTGTTGATGAGCACCACCCGCCGCTGGTCAGCACGGTTGGCCAGCAGCGGCGCGATATTGTGCAGCGCGTTGAAATAATAGCTCAGGTCCGATGAACCGTTGGCATTGGGCGGGGTGGGCAGGCACAGAAAGATGGCGTCTGTTCCCTCGATAATCGGTTCGATATCGTCCACGAAGAACAGGTAACGCCCCAGGTTATCGGTAATGATGTCTGCAAGGCCGGGTTCGTTGACGTAATGTTCGATTTTTTCGCGCTCGCCTGTGCGGTAAGCTTCGATTTTGGTCGTGTCAATATCGTAGGCATAGACTTCATGTCCATACTCTGAACAAACAGCGGCATGTGTCAGGCCGACAAACCCTGTTCCAGCGACAATGATTCTCATAGCATCCTCTTGTTTAGCTCGATAACCAGAATGTGTAACCCTCTGGGGATTTGCATCTTCTTAGCATCTGCTAAGGTATCGCTGCTGCCTTGCGCAGACCTTAAGCAGAAGCGCGGACCATGCTCATTTTATGCAATGACCGACCACAGGGGAATTCCCCTGTGTGGCATCAACCCTTATCATATGCGGGAAAGCGGCCTGTGGTGTGTTGAATTTTCAGGCATGAGACACTCCTGTTTCCGTCATAATCTGCCGGGCAGCTTCGCGCCCCAGTTCTACCGCATAATTTGTCCCCCGGTCCCAGGGATAGACCTGGCTCATGCTGGCCCAGTAAACCCCGTTCAGCGGCGTCTGCAAGGGTGGGATGTGCTGGCTGTGATTGACCCCCGGCACAGGCTGGGCATAGGGCGCGCGGAATACCCAGTAGCGGCGCACCCAGTCGCGCTGAAAATTCGGGTTGAACTGGTTCAGCACGCCGATGAATCGTTCGGCCAGTGCGTCTTCGCTCATCTGGAAATATTCATGATCTGCGGGCACATAATCGCCGCAGTAGATGAGGGTATCGCCGTTATAGTGTTCCTTCGGCATCCAGTTGGTATGCTCTACCAGTGCCAGAAACGGAAAGCGGCTCTGCTGTTTATCCGGGCTGGTGGCGGGCAGGTTGAGCCAGTAGGTGCCATCCGTCAGCAGCGATTGTTTAAGGGCGATGACGACGCACAGGCCGCCGATACTGCGCAGGCTGTTCATCTGCTGCCCGTAAGGTGTTTCGGCCAGGCCTTCCGTCAGCCGCAGCATGAGGCCGGGCGAGGTGGTGCTGATGACGCGATCAAAGGTTTCTGTGTGGCCGTCAAAGGTCAGGGTGGGCTGGCCGTTGGCGGTGCTGATGCGGGAGATGCGCGTATTGAGGTGGATCTGTGCCCCGTGTTCGGTAATGGCCTTGGCGAGGGTATCCACAAAAGCCTGAAAGCCGCCTTCAAAGATGCCCAAACGCAGGCTGCGGGTGTAGATGCGTGCCCACAGCCAGGCCATGTTTACATCCCTGTACAGCGTGCTGAACTTGCCGATGAGCAGCGGCTGCCACAGGCGTTCGTAGGCTTCGCGGCCCATCATACGCAGCATCCATTCGTGCGCGGTTTCCTGTTCCAGGGCGCGCCAGCTGCGCGTCAGCTTCAGGTAGACGCCCACCAGCCCCATGCGCAGCTTGGCCACCAGCGAAAGCGGCAGCAGCAGCGCGCTGGGCGAAATTTCCGAGCGGTAGATTTTGCCATCCAGCCAGTAGCTGGTTTTGGGCCGGGGCCACAGCATCTTATCCGCGCAGCCCAGTTCATCAATTAGCTGCTTGATATGAGCGTCGGTTTCGAACCAGTGGTGATAAAACTTCTCCAGGTGCCAGTCCCAGCCTTCATCGCGGAAGCCTGCCGCCAGCCCGCCAACCGTGTCTTCGCCTTCGTACAGATGCACTTCGTGGCCGGCGCGGGCCAGGTCCCAGGCTGCTGCCAGCCCGGCTACCCCGGCACCGATGATGCCAATTTTAAGTTTCTTCATGTGATCGACCCTGTCGTGTGCTATGCCGCCATGCCGCCTGTGGCACCAGCGCCACAAACAGCGGGTGCGCGGGGCATGAATCTCCTGGCATTATCCCAGCGCTTTCTGTTCCATCTGTTGTGCGCGGGCCACCGCCGCAATGGAAAGACCCTGCTGCAGCAGGAAAAACAGGCCTAACAGCGTCACTGGCAGCCAGATGACCATATGGGCCGTCAGGGCATAGGCCACCGCCTGCGCCTGTGGGACCCCGGTAGACAGCAGCACCGCCGACGCCAGCGATTCAAAAACGCCAAACTGCCCTGGGGAGGCCGGTATCAGCCCTGCCAGGTTGACCACGCCCACAACCAGCAGCAGAGTCATAAAATCCGTATCCAGTTGAAAAGCCAGGGCGACCAGCCAGTAAACGCCGGAATGCAGAATCCATGTGGCATAGGAACTGATAATCGTGCCGATCAGGTCCGCCGGGCTGCGCAGGCCATCCAGCCCTGTCAGCACATCCTCTACCAGCGCCGAAACCGGCGCACGCAGACGCTCTGGCAGAACGCGGCTGAACAGGTGGTAAATGCTGCGCAGCAGGTCTGGCCGGGCCGCCAGAATGAAGAAGATGATCGTCGCTACCAGGAAGATGGGCGCTGCGATGGCCGCCACCGAACGCACCTCCTGCGAGGGCACATCCGAGATCAGCAGCGGCACGAGGATAAAGGTCAGCATGACCAGGCCATCCAGCACACGCTCGACTACTACTGTCGTCGTGCCCCTGGCAAACGGCACCCCATGATTGCGCTGCAGCAGCAGAATACGCAGGACTTCGCCCCCCCGGAACGGGTAGATGTTATTGCCTGCATAGCCGATGCATACCAGCGAAGTCAGGTCGCGCAGGGAGATTCGTTGAAGGGTGTTCAACAGGAACTGCCAGCGCAGGGCAATCACCACCACAGAGACAAAAAACCACAGCGCGCCCAATGCGATATACAGTATGTCTGCCTGCTGGATAGTCTCCCACACCTGCGCCGGGTGCAGATTGCGGAAGGCCAGCCACAGAAAAATGAGGCTGATGAGGATGCCGGATATGGCGATAAGCCATCTACTACGCTTCATAGATCCTGCGCAAACAAGCTAAATTCACAGCCTGCTCACTATATCATACATCACCAGCGATGAGTATACTGGCTGTGGGTGGTCGCCTGGCGGT
>CAZQIY010000004.1:32932-47185 GCA_964593565.1 uncultured Anaerolineaceae bacterium | reverse complement strand
CCGCTGCTTTCAGGGTGCTTTCCAGTTTAGAAATTTTGTTCCAAAATGGCCTTATACTGGCTGGTATTTTTTTCCTATCAGGGTTACAATTTTCCTATTGGATCAGATTTACTAGAGGCAGTGACATGGATAAACCGCCACCATCCAATGACCCGGAATGGCTGAAGCAGATTGAAGAGCTGGCAAATGCCCAATTAGGGTCAGGTTCCTCGTGTGAGCAGGTCCACCCTATTGTTGCCCGCTGGTTCGAGCAGCTCATGGACAGCGACCCGCCAGAATCGCGCGATTCTGTGACGCAGGCCCTGTCCTGTCTGGCAACTGAAGTCCTGTACAGTTCTCCGGAGCATTTGCTTGATCCGTTGCTGGATCATGCTGATGAGGACGAAGTGGCGTTGTGGATTGAACAGATTTTACTGGTGGGTCGTGCTTTCGAGATTGCCCTGCGCAAGGGCGAACTGGACGACCTTTAGACGTTTAGCTCAGACTTCTGGCCTGCCCTCGTCATCGCTCCACCAACGAAAACCGGAGGGCAGGTTATCCATCCCCGGCCCGCGTGGCACTTCTTCAACAACTGGTGGCGGAATCTGGCGTGCATCCTCTGGCGCGGTTGGCAGGCGAACCGGCGCTGCGGTGCGCCGCTGGACACTGCGTAACTGGTTGAGCGACAGGATGATGGCCCCCAGCCCCAGCGCCAGAGTCAGCCCGTTGATGACACTGCCGGCAAAGGGGATGAAGATCAGCACGGAAAGCAGCCCCACCCCCACCAGCATATTCAGATAGATCATGCCGGTGTTATCGCCCAGGGTCAGGCGCACCACAAAACGCCCCAGCGCCAGACACACAATCAGCCGCGAAATATAAACCGCCGTGAAGTAAAAGATGCTGGCGCCGCCCACATTCAGCACGCCAATCGCCACAAGGGCGACCACCGTCAGGTCTGGCAGGTTGAGCGCGAGAAAAACGAGGATCACCAGCACGATGACCAGCAGCAGCATCACCCACAGGCCAATCGACAGAATAAACGTGAGGATGCCGGTGCCCAGGCTGTTTAAGGGGCGAGCGCGGATCTGCTGAACGGGTGCCTGCAATGGGCGCGGCAGCATATACGCCAGGAGCAACCCGATGGCGCCCAGGGTGACAAATTCACGGACGACGACGCCCAGATAGCCCATAAACCATGAGGTGATGCTGCTTTCTTCGTCCGTGTCGTTGAGCTGCGAAAAATCTGTTGTGTTGATGACCTGATCAAACAGGGGCGGCGTGGCCAGGTCACCCTGGATGTTACCCGGTGCTGTCGATGTGTAGGTAAGCTGCCCGCCGATTGACGCGCCTTCGCTGATGCTTAAACCCGGTGGAATCAACCGGATGTTGAAGCGGAACGGCACCAGCAGCGTTTGCAGCGGCGAGGCATCGCCGGTCTGGGCATCGCCCACTGTGGCATCCACATCACCGCTGACGCTGCCTTCGATATGCAGCGCGGACCCCCAGAAGCTGATTTCCCGGCTGACATCGCCAAAGATCAGAAGCTGGTAGCTGAAGCTGATGATGCTGCCGGGGACATTAACCCCATGATAAATTTCGGTGCTCAGGCTCGCACTGATCACATCTGCGCGATCATCCTCAAAAACAGTGGTCGGATGCACGCGCAGCGCCGGCCCGGCGAAAATTAAATCGCGTCCCAGGCGGTCAAACACATCCATCTGCCCGCCCAGCATATAGACATTGCCATCCACAGGGCCGTTCAGTTCAATATCAAACGCCGCCCCGATCAGATTGCCTTCGATATGGCCGTTGAGTGTGAAGGTACGGCAGAGCACAAATACGTTCTCCTCAATCACCTCGTCTGCTTCGATGGTGCATTCGCTGCCGCGAATGACCTCCCGCGCGGCTACCGTATGGGCTGCCAGCAGTACAGCAAGGACGGGGATGAGAAGGATGATCCATTTTGTTCTGAAACGCATGAGTCACTCTCCGCATGGTACACCCCGATTGTACGGTACGGAGCGGCTATTGCCAATTTCGGTTTCGTCAGACACACTACAAGGCAGGGTTTGGTCTTAAGGATTTGTGGTTTGACTTTGAAACCGAAGGATGGCAATACGGATATTCTGGGGCAGCGGGCGCCGGTTCGCCCCCTGGCGGATCGTGGACCGCAGCCGCCCCCGGATCAGGTGGCGCCGCCCTGGCGTCTGCTGCTTCAGATTGGCGGCGAAAACCGCACCACGCTGGGCGTTTCTGTAGAAGCGCGTATGCTGGTGGGGCGCGAAGACAGCCGCAAAGGCCAGATTCCCGAAATTGACTTTGACCCCTTTGATGGCGCGATCAACGGCGTTTCCCGCCAGCACGCGCTGATCACCTACCAGGATGGCGCGCTGTATATCGAAGACCTGGAAAGCACCAACGGCACGCGCATCAATGGCTTTCAACTGATCCCCGGACGTTCCTACCGCCTGCGCGACGGCGACGAACTGGAATTTGGCCGCCTGCGCGTGGTGCTGCGTTTCGTGCGCCCCTCGCGCTGATTTTTCCGCCCACGCTTGCAAAGCATTGGCTGGCAGCGGTATAGTGTAATCTGTTTGATTCGCTCAAACGGGTTGATGAATGTACCGAAGTTTTACGGATCGTGTATTGGGCGGTGTCTGCGGCGGACTGGGCACGCTGCTGCCGGTGAATGTCTGGGTGCTGCGCATCGTCTTTGTGCTGCTGTCTGTGCTCACTTTAGGCGCCTTTGCCCTGCTTTATGTCGCCCTGTGGATGATGATCCCGCAGCAGAGTCTGATCGAACGGCAGCGCGGCGGCTCCGGGCTGCTGCTGCTGACACTGATTTTGACGATTGCGACGGGCGCGGGTTGGGTCATGTGGGCCAGCGGTGGGCTGCGCGGGCCGGGTGACGAGCCGGTTTACTGGGCAGGCATGGTGCTGCTCGTCTGTGGCATATTTTTCCTGCGGCAGTTGAGGGGATAGGGCAGGCATGCGCTTGAAGCGGCGTACCAATCTGGTCTGGGGGATTGTTCTGCTGGCGGTGGCGGTGGTGCTGCTGCTGTATACACTGCGCCTGCTGCCGCAGCCCGTGACGGATCTGCTGGTGCGGGCGTGGCCGGTGCTGCTGGTGCTGGCCGGGCTGTCGATTGTCCTGCGCCCGCGCGTGATGTTCGGCTCTTTTCTGGCACTGCTGCTCAGTGCGGCGCTGGTAGGTGGGGTGGCGGCGGTGGCGTTTTCCACCCGCGCCACACAGCACCGCCAGGATTATCAGGAACCGGTCATGCAGACGGTCGCGCCGGATGTGTCCCTGGTGCGGCTTCAGATCAGGACGCTGGCGACGGATGTCGAACTGCTGAGTCGGGTCGGGACGGATCGGGTCATCAGCGGCCAGTTTGTCGGCAGCGCAGAAAGCCAGGTCGAGATCAGTTACAACGAAGCCGAGGTGGTCGCGGATTTTGTGCTGGTCGAACAGCAGGTGAATCCCTTCCCCATGCTGGAAAATATCGGGCGGGGGACCCTGCGGCTGGAACTGCCGGCCGATGTGCCGCTGGATATTGAGATTCAAGGGCTGGATGGCGATGTGACGCTGAATACCGGCGGGCTGGCGGTGGAGCGTATGAACCTGAATTTGCAGCGCGGCGATGCCCTGGTGACGCTGCCGGTGTACGACCCACTGCTGTCTGAACCGGAAGACTCGCTGGGGACGCTGGCGGTGCGCGAGGGCGATATCACCCTGTTTATTGACCCGCAGGTAGCGGCGCGGCTGGAACTTAACCGCAGCAGCAGCGGTATCGACCCGGTATTTGATGCTGGCGTCTACAATTATCTGGTTGGGGATGTGCTGGAAGCGCGCAACATTGAATCCGCAGAGATCGTCGTGCGCTATACTGTGACCGCGCCACGCGGACGAATCACCGTGCGCGAACCTGCGCAGTAATACCTCACACATACGATGCACTGTACCTGAATATGCTAGGGCATAGATGCCTGCGCAGCGGTGCTGATCTGCTGCCAGAGCATTAAGGTATTTGCATGCCCCTGCCCCTCAGGGTACATTTATCCCAAGTTTATCCCAAGATAACCCAAGTGCAGGACCTACCATGCCCTGGCGTCTTCATCTTACTAACCGGGCGATTCAGCGTCTGGACGTTCTACCGGCTCTCCAGCAGTCTGTACTGGCTGTCTGGACTCAGCCCGGACGCCTAGCCTATTTCGACTGGCAAACGGGGGCGGCGCTGGGCGAGAAACGCTGGTCAGAAACGGGCGATGGCACACAGGAGCACTGGGACGAGCTGCTGCAGGAGCTTAAGGCACCCAACGGGCGGTATCCGCCGGTGGTGCTTAGCGCCGGGGCGGCCATCTATCTGAATCAGGCCGGGCAGCAGCGGCTGGTGCATCAGCGGACGGGCAGGCTCTTTTATATGACGGCGCAGGGCAGGCTGCCGCTGGCGCCGGAGGAGCGCTTTCTGGCGGTCGGGCTGAATGCCGCAGGGACCAGAGCAGCGGCGCTGGATGATTCCGGCAGGCTGCATGTGTTTCTTCAGGGGGTATCTGCCGGTGTGCATACGCTGGATTTGCAGCCGCCGGGTTTTGAAATTTATCGCGCGGTGGCGGTGACAGAACACAGCCTCTATGTGGCATGGGATCGCGTGCTGGTGGCGCTCGATTCAGAGGGGCGGGTACGTAAACGGCTGCAGTTACACTATCCGCTGGGGGCGTTTGCCTGTGCGCCCGGCGGCAGGCTGCTGGTGTGCAGCGACCGCGAAACCAATGTCATCCGCGTTTATGATGAACACTTAACGCCGCTGTACCAGCGCCACGCAGCGGACCTGATGGCCCGTGCCGCGCCGCTTCAGTTGATTGCGGACCCGCCGCCTTCCATGATTGTGCTGCATACGCTGGCGGTGGATGATGCCGGGCGGGTGGCTTTTGCGCTGGCCGGGGTAATCTGTGTGACGGATGTCGAACAGATGCTGGCGCTCCCGCGCCCGGTGGTCTGAGCTTGCGCGAGAATCAGACACGCGGCAGCGGCTGTGTGGGGGGTGGCGGTGGCGGTGGCTGCGTGATGGTTGCGATCAGAGGCCACAGCACCATCGTCAGAAAAGCGATGATGACAATAATGGCGATGATGGCATAGATGATCCGCCAGCGGGTCCAGAAGGGTTCTGCTGCTTCAGGAGCAGGAATTTCTGGCTGCTCTGGTGGTTCAGGGGTGGTCATCACTGTTCGGTCAGGGCGCGCTGTGGAAACACCATTTTTTCCAGCGTATGAGCACTGCGCTGCAGGGTCATCTGGTTGGCACGCTCAAAATCCTGATGCAGGTCACGCACCCGGTTTAACTGAGTCAGCGATGGTTCCAGG
Source organism: uncultured Anaerolineaceae bacterium (assembly GCA_964593565.1). Taxonomy (GTDB): domain Bacteria; phylum Chloroflexota; class Anaerolineae; order Aggregatilineales; family Phototrophicaceae. The sequence continues at coordinate 41,842 of CAZQIY010000004.1, read as the reverse complement.
TTAAACATCGCCAGGGTGGCGGCGTGTTCTCCCACAGTCAGCACCAGCCAGCGCCCATTGCCCAGGGCTTTACGGGCCAGCCCGTTGCGGGGACGATCCGGCATTCTGTGCAGGGCCGTCACCACTTTTTCCACGTAGGGCATATCCGGCGGCTCCTGCCCGCCCATCATCAGGGGGTCGCTTGCGTTCAGGCGGTAAACCAGATAATAAAGGCAGCGGGCCGTGAAGTGCTGGCGCAGAAAGGTGGTATGGCCGCCGCTGGCGACCTGCCGCCATGCGCTGCTGTCCGGGTTGCGCTCCAGGATACGTTCGATAATCTGTCGCTTTTCGTCGTACCGCCCATAGATCGCGTTAAACTGCGCCCGATTGATCTTGCCGCTGGCATACTCGCCGGCCACGGCTTCCATCTTCTTCCGCAGAGCTTCCAGCACCAGGCGCGGGTCCTTTACCCGCGACAGGGTTTCTTCGGTGTCGTCCTTTGGCTGCGGATTTTGAGAATCTGGCGCGCCGGTCTGGTCTGTGGGCGGTGGGGCAGGATGCCTTGGGCGGATGGGGGATTGCAGCGAGCCAGTGGATGGCTTGAAATCAGATGCTTCCGGGTTGGGTGGTGGCGGTTTATCGTTCACGATGCTGGTATTGTTCACTGAGCAGGGCGAGTTATTTTCATAATACCATATAATCTTCTCTCACGATTATGAGTTATACTCTGCGGGTGCAGTTTAGCGACCCGGATGGGAAAGTTGATGTTCAATCCCGTGCATTATGGTCTTTACTTTACCGAAGCGCATATCCGGCAGGCGCAGGCCCAGCGCGATATCGAACCGTTTCGGTCTGCCTGGGCACTGCTGCGCCAGCGTCGCCAGCCAGAACTGCTGCCCCTGGCACAATCGCTGGGCCTGCTCTATCGATTTGAGGAGGACAGCGAATCCGGCGAGCGTGCGGTTCAGATATTGCAGCAGGACAACCTGACTCCGTCCCATAACGCCAGCTATATCGAAGCCGCAGCCGTGACGATGACACAGGCACAATGTTTCGAAATGGTGCGCGATCATCCCGTTTTTACCCAGCAGCGCGCATGGATGGAGGACTTTGAGGGCCGCGTGTCAACCCTCAACCAGCCCGGGCGAGACCTGCTGTATGTCGAGCAGTTGTGGCAGAACGCGCTGAACCTGGTGGCGGCGGTGGTGCTGGAGCAGGAGGCCGCGTTTGAACAGGCCGCTGACGTGTTTAAGGAGGCTGTCCGGCATGATGTGCATCCGGAAGGTTACATCCGCAAAGCCGCCCAGGGGCAGCGAGGCGAAACCCTGCTGTGGATGCTGCTGGCGGCGCAGGCCCTCATCCTGACTGCCGAAGCTGCCACCCATGCAGGCGAAAATCTGTGGGCGTTTAATGAACGCGGCGTCTCCGCGCTGACGCCGATACCGTATCTGCTGTATTACTACTATTATCCGGAAAAATGGCGCTGGGATTCTGAGGCGAAAGGTGAGGATGTGCCCGAAGAAGGGCAGTCTGTGCTGGAAACCGAAGGCGTGCGGGCACTTTACCAGCGGCATGGCGGATTCTGGGAAATGGCGCAGCACCAGCACTGGTCAGAAGACCTTGAGGCGCTGCTGAACGACATCCGTCCGGTACATGATCTGTGGGGCGGCGGGCTGGTGACCCTCACCCATGGCACACCCGCCCCCCGGCGCAAACGCTTTGGCCTGTTTTAACCTATCTGGCCGGATAAAATCAGCCCGGCGATGGTCAGGTAAATAAACAACCCGGTGGCATCCACCAGCGTGGAAATCATCGGCGCGGAGACAACAGCCGCATCGATGCCGACCCGGTGTGCGACCATCGGGATAAGCGCCCCCATGATATTGGCCCAGGTACAGATCGCGATGACGGACAGGCCCACCGTCAGGGCAAGCTGCAGGTCGCCATCCCACACATAGGCACGTGCCGCCGCCACGACGCTGAGCGCCAGACCCAGCAGAATGCCGCCCAGCAGTTCGCGCTGGATGACGCGGAATATATCGCTAAAGCGAATATCATGTACGGCCAGCCCCCGGATAATCGTTGAGACAGTCTGAGAGCCGGTGTTGCCCCCGGTGCCGATGAGCAGGGGGATATAGAACGAAAGCTGCACGACGGCGGCAAGCTGGCTGTCGAACATGCGCAGGACGGTACCGGTCAGGGTATCTGCCACCATGAGCAGCAGCAGCCAGCCAAAACGATTGCGCAGCACCTGGAACAGCGGCACTGTGAAATAAGGCTGGTCGACGCCGGTGCTTTCTACCGCGCCAAAACGAAGCAGGTCTTCTGTATTTTCTTCTATCAGTACGTCGATGATGTCATCCACCGTGATGATGCCCAGCAGCACCTGATTCTCATCAACGACGGGAACCGCCAGAAAATCGTAATGGGACACCAGCCGGGCCACCGTTTCCTGATCTGCCTCTGGCTGGACAGAAACAACCTCTGTCTCCATAAAATCCTCAACGCGCGCTTCTGCGGGCTGGCGTAACAATTCCCGCAGCGAAAGCACCCCGATCAGCTTTCGCTGGCGATCCAGCACGTACAGGTCGTTGACTGTTTCCACTTCTTCATCCACCCGGCGCAGATGATCCAGAGTCTGGGCAGCTGTCCAGTCTCTGCGGATATGCACATACTGCTCGGTCATCAGCAGACCGGCACTGTAGGGGGGATACTGCAGCAGGCGCTGGACTTCGGCGGCGTCTTCGGCCTCCATCGCCTCTAAAATCTGCTCTCTCAGTTCCGGGACATCTTCGACAAGGATTTCCACCGCGTCGTCCATCGGCAGCTCGTTGAGCAGTTCCCCAACCATCTCTATAGGAAGCTGCGTCAGCAGTTCGCGGGTGGCGCGCCCGCCCAGCCTGTCCAGCAGTTCGGGCTGGCGTTCGGCGTCCACCAGTTGAAACACCTGATACTGCTGCTCCGGGTTCAGCCGTTCCATCACATCGGCAATATCCGCCGGGTGCTGTTCTGCCAGAATAGCCTGCAGGCTGTCCAGCTGCCCGGCTTCGAGCGCTTCGCAAACCTGCGGTTCCAGTCTATCGAGGATTGCAGACATCACTAACCTCCTTGAGCGCGTGCGTACCTGTGCCTGCCGCCAAAATAGCCGTGACACATGGGTTAAGCCTATGCGATTGTTTGCTTACAACAGAACCTGTTACCGGGAACCCCTGGTTTTACAGCAGGGGTGGCAATAACGCGGGCACGCCACCCCGGTAACGCTCAAAGAGGGGAGAGGCGAGGGTCAGAATGCGCTATTGCCGCCTGGTAATGGAGGCCCTTGTTCTATAGCACTACTACCGTCGTTCATGATATCCTTTCACACTATGGCTGTGTCTGCTGGCACAGCCACGTGTTTGTTATCTGCTGGTACGAATCTCTAGCGGCCCTGCATTAGTAATCGTCGTCATCTTCGTAGAGTTCGTCGTCTTCGTCGTCGTCATCATAGTAAAGATCATCATCGTAGAGGTCTTCGTCATCATCGAATTCGTCGATGTCGTAGCCCTCATCATCGACATATTCATCTTCATCGAAGTCTTCTTCAGGAATCTCAACATCGAGATCGATATCCTCAAAAAGCTCCTCATCCTCCTCGACGACATCTTCTTCTTCGAAGCTGTCTTCCTCAAAATCGAGGTCTTCTTCTTCTTCGAAGTCCTCGTCATCGTCGATAAACATCAGCGGGTAATCATTCATTTCCTGTCTACCCCAGAGTAGTGTGCGGTTGCAGATAAACTGTTGCTATTTTAGCACGTTTAATCAGGTGTCAATGTGCTTTTTTGGCGATTCTGAACCAGATCCACAAAATACTGATGAAAACGCAGATCATTCGTAAGTTCCGGATGAAAAGCGGTTGCCAGAAGATGCCCCTGCTGCACGGCCACAATGCGGCCGTTATCCAGAATCCCCAGCACCTGCACCTCATCACCAGCGGCCGTAACGACCGGCGCCCGGATAAAAATGGCGTGGTAAGGGGTTTCATCCGGCAGGCCGGAAATCGTCAGGTCAACCTCAAAGCTGTGAATCTGACGCCCGAAGGCGTTGCGGTCCACGTGAATATCCATCAGTCCCAAAATCGGCTGTTTATCCTTGCCCAGGTCTTTTGCCAGAAAGATCATGCCGGCGCAGGTGCCCCAGGTCGGGTGCGCCTGCGCATAGTCCCGCAGTGGCTCAATCAGCCCGTATTCCACGGCCAGCTTGCCAATCGTGGTGCTTTCGCCACCCGGGATAATCAGGCCATCCAAACCATCCAGCTCATGCGGCAGGCGCACTTCTACCGCCTCCACACCCAACTGGTTCAGCATTTTCATATGTTCAATGAATGCGCCCTGAAGGGCCAGCACACCAATTCGCATAGCCACGACTGCCTTTATCTAGAGTTAACACTGCAATCTTTACGCAGTCTGCACAGCGGGTCAAGAGGAGGATGATTCCAATAGAGATCGTGATGTCGGGGAATCAAAACGGCAGGCCCTCATCCTGCCGGAGCATGGAGGCCTGCCGCTGGTATTGCGGGTGCAGGCTGCGGATTTTATGCGCCTGCGTACTGAAGTTTTAACTGGTCTGCCCGATGATAATCTGCCTGGGCCTTTTCGACTTCTCCGGTGGCTTCATAAGCTGTTGCGCGGTTGCTGTACACCACCGGGTTTTCCGGGTCCAGTTGAATGGCCCGGCAGTAATCGGAAATGGCGGCGGCGAGGTTGCCCTCTGCCCGGCTGACCAGCGCCCGGTTGTTATAGGCGACACCGTTGTTCGGGTCGAGGTAGATGGCGTAGTTATAATCTGCCAGCGCTTCTGCGTACATGCCCTGGCTGGCCAGCAGCAGCCCCCGGTTGATATAGGCTACCGTGCAGCGCCGGTCGATCCGCAGTGCTTCGTCATAATCCGCCTGCGCGCCTTCGGTATCGCCCATATGCTGCCGCATAATGCCACGACGCACATAATGCTCTGCGTTGTTCGGGTCCAACCGGATTTCGTTGTCGCAGGTGCGCAGCGCACCTTCCCAATCCTCCCGGATGATCTGCATCATGCGCCGCTGTTCGTTCGTATGAAGGCGCATGTCCCTTAAAATTGATTGCAGGTTGATAGACATTGTGCCCGACCTTTGCTGTGCTGTTGTTGTGCAGAACGATTAAATACTGCTGGGAATGCCACAACATTCAAATCTTATTGTACTGATTATACAAAAGAAACGCATAAAATTTATGCGAAAAATCAATATAGGTTACAAATGTATGAGGAAGCAGGGAAGAAAAGCATATCCGGAGGAAGGGCCAGCCCCTGTGCTGCAGACAGGCCGGCCCTGTTACGGCTGAATTTCGACGACCACGCCTTCTTCAGCCCAGTTATACAGCAGCGCGGCATTTTCCGAGCTGAGCAGGATGCAGCCATAAGTCACCCGTGTGCCCAGGTTGTTCGTCCACAAAAGCTGGCTGCCGCCGCGTGTGGGGAAACCATGAAAGCCGTTGGTAAAATCCTGGCCGGGGATGGGCCGGTAAACCCCCATGAAGTTGGGCATCCACAGGTTCCAGCGGGCGGCATAGGCATTGCTTTCGTGCGAGATGATCTGATAGATGCCGGGCCAGGTCGGGCTGGAATCGATGCCGGTGCTGGCCGCCCAGTCCCATTTAAGCTGGCCGTTTTCGTAGACCTTCGTGCGCTGCTGGCTGATGCTGACGACGATGCGCTTGTGCGGCACCACCGGGAATTCGAGAAAATGATCTGCCGAGGGGATGGTGATGGACTGGCCCACAGACAGCACATCGCCCAGGCCGGGGTTGAGGTGCTGAATCCAGGGATAGGGCACGCCATAATCCCAGGCGATGCTGATGATCGTCTCGCCGGGCTGGACCACATGCACGGTATCATCATGATAAAGGCGTACGGCGGCCTGCGTGCTGCGCTGCGCCAGCGCTTCCTGCACCGCCGCGACGGCTTCATCCAGCCGCAGATACTGTGGGCTGCGCAGCGATTTTTCCTGATGCGTGAAATAACTGCGTAGGTCGGCTTCGTTAAGTGCCAGCGACAGGCCCACTGGGCTGCTGGCATCGGGCGTGGTGGTCAGCCAGGCGCTCCATTGTTCCGGCGGCAGCGACCAGTGATACCGTTCATCGCGGATCGGGTCGAACATTTCAATTTGCAGCGGCCTTGCCAGCAGGTCGCGGGCCAGCGCCAGCATGGGCGTGGAATCCGTGACGGCGGGCACGACCCGGCGCATGGGCAGGTCAATGACACCACCGGCCACCTCTGCGGCAGCGTTCTGTTCCAACCGGTGGATAAGCTGCACCACATCGACCACGCGGCCTTCCTGCGGCGGAGTGGCCTCCGCCTGGCCGTTGACCAGCCGCACCCCGGCGTTGACAGCTGGAATCTCGAAGCGTGCCGCGATTTCCTCCATCGCGACGGCAGCCGTCACCATGTCCACGCTAATCACCGGGGGGACTTCCACACGGCCCAGCGCCGCCTGAATTGCGCCGCCTGCGTCCCGGCCCTGGGCATAGGCCCGCTGGGCAGCCGCCTCTGCATCCAGGGTGATGCCGAGCATGGCCGGGTTGATGGCCCAGGTGCGTTCTCCGTCGCGCAGCACCAGCGTACTCCAGTCTGTGCGCAGTTTTTCCGCCGCCGCTGTTTGTGACAACCCGCCCAGATTCACCCCGGCCACACTGACCCCCGGCAGCACGCCGCTGCTGTAAATGACCACTACGCCCAGCGTCAGCGCAGCGCAGGTCATCAGCATCATCAGGCTGATGGCCAGCAGCGGAACGATCAGCAGCCACCGGTTCACCCGGCGCGGTTTGCGACGCGGCGCAGGGGGCGTGGCCTTGCGGACCACTGGCTGCGGCGGCATGCGGCGGGGCGCGACGGCGGTATGCTGTGCCGGGCGGGGCACCAGCGTCTGAACGCGCTGGGTCGCCTGTGCGGAGAATTTACGATACGGTGCTCTGGGCTGCATTGATTTCCCTGAAACCACAACAACTCCTGTTGATTATAGAGGAGAATGATCGTTTTTCTGATAGTGCACGCCCGGTTCATTGATGAGGCGTAGGCTGAACGTGGGGATCGCTGTGGACCTGTGCAGCGGCCTGATGGCTTTTGCCTACGCTGGGTAGAAATGGTATGCTCTGGGGCCTGAGATTCCTTATTTTTGGAGCGAATTATGGCTGATGAAGTAGAGCTTCTTTTTGACAGCCGCAGTACCCTTGGCGAAGGGCCGATGTGGAGCGTGAAGGAGCAGGCGCTCTACTGGGTGGATATTATGGGCTGCCTGGTGCACCGGCTCGATGTCGCCAGCGGCGACCACCAGCAGTACGATATCGGGCAGGAAGTGGGCACGGTGGTGCTGCGGCAGTCCGGCGGGTTTGTGCTGGCGCTGCGCAGCGGCCTCTATTTCTGGGACCCGGACAGCGGTTTGCAGTTGATCGAGGACCCGGAACCGGACAGGCCGGACAACCGCTTTAACGATGGCGCGGTGGATCGTCAGGGGCGCTTCTGGGCCGGGACGATGGCCATGTCTACCAGCGAGCCTGTGGGAGCGCTGTACCGGCTGGATGTTGATCACAGCCTGCACAAGGTCGAAACCGGCGTTTATATCTCCAACGGCCTGGGCTGGAGTCCGGATAACCGCATCATGTACTACTGCGATACGACCATCAACACGATCTGGCAGTACGATTTTGACGCGGCAACAGGCAGCATCGAAAACCGGCGCGAATTTGTGGTGGTGCCAGAAGCCCCCGGCGAGGGTTCGCCCGATGGCCTGACCATCGACAGCGAGGGCTTTCTGTGGTCTGCGCGCTGGGGCGGCAGCAGAATCTGCCGCTATGACCCTGATGGCAGGCTGGAACGGGAGGTGATGGTCCCGGCGGAACGGGTGACCAGCGTCGTGTTTGGCGGGCCAGACCTGGATGAACTTTACGTCACCACAGCGCGGCTCGGCCTGGACGAGGCAGGCGCTGCTGCCCAGCCCCATGCAGGCAGCATGTTCCGCCTGCGGCCCGGGGTCAAAGGGCTGCCAGAACCGGAATATGGGGGGTAAGCCATGCAGACCACACGCGATTTATTAACCCGGCTGGGCCTGCCGGCGGGTGATGCCTATCATCTGCCGGATTCCCCAAAGCGTTTCCCGGATGGCGCCCAGTACCGCGTGGAAATCCCCAGTACGGAAGGGCCAGCGGCACTGCTGGCGGTGCTGGAGGAAGCGGAAAAGCAGGATGTGCTGATTCACCGCGTCTCGCAGGGCAGCGGCATCATGCTGCTGACGGACAGCGAAATCCGCGAGATGGCGAAATTAGGGGCGGAAGCGGGTATCGAGGTCAGCCTGTTTGTGGGACCGCGCGCGGCCTGGGATACCGGCGCGCAGATCACCGCCAGCGCAGGCAAAAACCTGGGGGCGCGCCTGCGCGGGATGGATCAGGTCATTTATGCCGCCGAAGATATGCGCCGCGCCAACGCGCTGGGTATCCGGTCTGTGCTGGTGGCGGATGAAGGGTTGATGTGGCTGGCGCAGGAAATGAAAAAGGCCGGGGAACTGCCGCCGGACTTTGTTATCAAGGTGTCGGTCCAGATGGGCGCGGCCAATCCTATCTCTGTGCGCTGGATGGAGCAGCTTGGCGCCGGGACCTACAACGTCCCCACTGATCTGAGCCTGCCGCAGCTAGCCGCAATCCGGCAGGCGGTTGATCTGCCGCTGGATATTTACGTGGAAGTGCCGGATGACTTCGGCGGGTTTGTGCGCCATTACGAAGTGCCGGAAATGATCCGCGTGGCAGCGCCGATGTATGTCAAGCTGGGCCTGCGCAATGCGCCCAATATTTACCCCAGCGGCATGCATACAGAGCCGGTAGGGCTGCTGCTCTCGCGAGAGCGGGTGCGCCGGGCGGCCATCGCTCTGGA
>CAZQIY010000004.1:0-32832 GCA_964593565.1 uncultured Anaerolineaceae bacterium | reverse complement strand
TCTACAGGTGCGCGCTCAGTTCTGCGACCTGCTCGTTGGCAGCGCGCACCCGCAGGCTGAGCGTGCGCACGATGCTCTGCATGATGCTCAGCCGGGTCGCCATGACCTCGAAGAATTGATCGTGGCTGATTTCCAGCAGGACGGTATCTTCCAGGGCGGTGGCGGTGGCAGAACGCGGCAGGTGATCGAACAGGGCCATTTCGCCTAATGTATCGCCCTTGCGCAGGACCGCCAGTTCCTGATCGCCTTTATGGATGCGGACGCTTCCCTCCACGATGATATACAGGCTGGTGCCGGGGTCGCCTTCGTGGAACAGGGAGTCTCCAGCATCGATCTGCTTTTCGCTGGCGATCTGCGCCACGTGGAACACCTCATCCGCCGGGATATGTTCAAATAACAGGACGCCGCGCAGCATAATGGTTTTTTCAAGTGTGGTATACATCATATTCTCCCTGTAGGTGGGTGGGAACAGGCGTTCCGGAAGATCCAGCACAGCGCCATTGCGCTGCACGAAGCGGCTGACAAGCTGTCTGTTGGCATCGCTGGTGGGCACGTTCTGCCAGTTGATTTCCGGCAGGATGGCTGCGGGCTGGTTGCGCAGCACATAATCCAGCGCGATCAGCGACTGCCAGGCATTGCGGGAAAGGACATAGCGGCTGATGGTCTTTTCCGCTTCCTGGGCCAGTGCGCCAAAGTGACGTTCCCCCAGGGCAGCCAGTTCATCCGTCGTGCGCGCTTCAAACAGAGGGATGATCATATCGCGCTCTGTCTTTGACAGCAGATTGTCGAAGATTTCCAGGATGTTCGCCAGGCTTTCGTGGCGAGACGATTGCAGGCGCTCGATCATCACTTCGATCTGCGTATCCGGCACATCCATCACCCCCAGCATCAGCAGCACGGGCAGCGCCTTGTCGATCTCTCGCTGGACAAATTCCGTCAGCAGTGGTTCAGCAGGGCCAAACATCGCCAGCAGGTGATAATCCCGGTAGATCATGCGCGCGATCTGAAGCAGTTCATCATTCAGGCGTGTCTGCAACTCGTCGCTGAGTGGCTGCTGCCGGGCGATGTGCAGCAGAGTCCGCACGGCTTCGGCATAGGCTTCCAGGTGATGCACATCCATCTGATTGATGATCTGTTCGGCAGCGTGCAGCGTCGGGTAGTGGCACAGCGCCTGCATCACGCCGGTTTTAAGATCGGTGGGTGATCCCTTGTCTCTCAGGATGGTGGTCAGGACTTCGATCACATGATCATCCGGATAGTTGTGCAGGGCCTGCATGGCGACGGCGCGGGTGGCTGGCTTTTCCAGGTTGAGCGCGATAGACAGAATCGTTTCGTTATCCGCCGGTTTTTCCCTGGCCCAGTATCCCGGGTTCACCACCATTTCCAGGATAAAGCGCCGCGCCCGTGTCGAGCGGCTTGCCAGCATTTCGCGCACAGTGGATTCATGAACCACCGCCGAAGCCACCTCTGTCGGTAGCTGCGAAAGAGTCCTGAGGGCCAGCGCGCTGGCGTTGGGGTCCGTGCTTTCCATAAGCTGGCGCAGCATATCCTGGGCCTGTTCAATAGGCCCAGCGTTCATTGTCAGCACGGCCTGCGCCGCCGCTACCTGAATCTCCGCTGCGGCATGATGGTGGGGGTCCAGGTAAGTTTCGAGGACAGACAGCACCTCCATCAGTCTGCGCTGGCCTGCCGCACAGATTGCCTCATCGATCAGATCAGCCTGCTCGTCCTGGATGATGGCCATCAGCGCCGCATCCGGGATGATTTCCGGATAACCCCCGGCCATATCCAGAATTTTCTGCCGGATAAAGAAATTCTCGCTGGTCTGGAACAGGTGGTTCAGGGTGCTGGCCCAGGGCGTCAGCGAAAAATCCTCAATCAGGCTGAGCGTAAAGGCCTGTTCCACCTCGCTGCCGCTGTTCAGGCTGCGGTCAATAAGCTGGACGATGGCGGCGTCGGCGGTGTCGATGGTCAGGTCCTGTAACGCCAGTTCATGGGTCTGGATGCTCTTCATAAGCTCCTGAAGATAGCCCCGCCGCAGCCGGAAGGTCATCGGAATCCAGATGGCGATAATCACCAGCACCACGATGCTGAGGGCGCGCACCTCAAAGCTGGAGACGATGAAGAAGATCATCAGCCCGGCCACCCCCTGCAGAACCGTCGGGATGGTGCCGTTGATGATCGGCTTGACCGCCAGCTTGCGCTGTGGCGAGATGGGCACCCACAGCAGTTCCATCGAGGTTTCGTTGAGGGTATAACGCAGCACCTGATCGACGGCCTTGAGCGCCACCGCTGTAATCAGCACCGGGTCGATCAGCACCGCGACGGAACTGATCGCCAGTCCTATTGGCAGCAGCAGCAGGCCAGTCAGGATACCAAAGCGCGAAAGCAGATTGCCCACCACGAACAGCCGCAGGATGATCTGGCAGAAGCCCACCAGAGCGAAAAATGACCCGAAGAAGGCGGTCATCTCGCTGGCATCCGCAAACCCGCGTGTCGAAATCACCTTGAACTGATATTCGACAATGGTCGCGACCAGAATCGTGGCGGCGATAACGATAGCCATCGTTTTCAGATAGCCATCCAGCCTGCCAGAAGCGGCGCCCTCCTGTGCCGGGGTGGCGCTGTCCGGCGCTGCTGCTGGCCGCATAAAAGGCCGCGCCAACCAGATCATCCACACCCACAGCAGTACAAAGCCCATTGTCAGCAGGATGACGGCTTCCGGGCCAAAGGCGTTGGTAAACGGGCGCAGGGCCAGCCCGCTGAGGATGCTGGCGACGGCGCCGCCCACGCCCAGCAGGCCAAAAATACGCTTGGCCTGGCGCGTATCAAAGATCGTGCCGGCAAAGATGTAAAACTGGAAGAACATCACAATGTTGACGACTTCCATGAAGACAAACAGCGCATACGGCGTCCATGCCTGGCTGACCAGCAGGCGGAACACGCCCAGCACCAGCGCGAAGAACAGCCCGGTGATGATGAGCAGCCGCACCAGGCTGGTACGCTTCGCCAGTCGGGTATACAGGCTCATCGCCAGCACGCCCGTCAGGGTGACGGTAATCAGCATGAAGGGAAAAATGGAGTCCGCGTTGTCGACTCGGCTGAAGAACAGCGCGTTGCTGACAGAACGTCCGGCGATGGCGGTGGCGGTGATAAAGAAATAGTAGGCTGCCAGCACCAGCACCGGGCGGGCTTCTTCGGGCCGGATGTTCAGTAATCTCTGCAATGAAGCAATCATTTTTTCTCAAAGAAGCAATGTTCAATAGACGCTGAGGGTTATATTAGCACGTTCTGAATAAGCTGGCATTCTGGCGGTGGGGCTGCACAAAAAAAGCCGCCTTCGTGGCGACCTTCTGAAAATGCTCATAAAAAATGAGGTGCTGCGGTGGTGCGTGGGCTAGCTGGCGAGTCTGTGCCATTTGCTGGTCAGGTGGGGCGCGGCGCGCTCGATAGCATCCAGCATGTCGTACAGATCAAAGGGCTTGGGCACAAAATCATCTGCGCCGCAGTCCAGCCCATGCAGCATATCCTCCAGCCCGTAGGCCGCAGATGTCAGAATAAAGGGGATGTGCTGCCAGCGGCTGTCTGCGCGCACGTTGTGCAGCAGGTCAAACCCGTTAATAAAAGGCATTTCGACATCAGAAATAATCAGGTCCGGGGGGCAGGTGCAGGTATTAATGATATTCAGAGCTTCTTCGCCGTTGGTGGCGGTGAGGGTACGAAAACCGGCAATATCAAGTAAGAAAGCTAAATTCCGAAGGAGGGGCAGGTGGTCATCTACAAGTAGAACGGTTCCAAAATCAGGGTCCTGGAGCATTGTGATGTGTCTCCTCGCGTTGATCTTTTCTTAAGCATAACCGTATACAGATGCAGCGAAAAGAGGGTGTTTACTTAATTCATAAATTTTTCAAATTTCACATTTATGACTGCCTGCTCATGAGCCACCTGACCCACACTGCGCCTGTGCGCTGGTTTTATAATCAGCAGCCTGTTGAAGATAAGGATAAGGAGGAGGCATGTTTTTCAACGGCTGGTTTCCGATCCTGCGCGTGCTGGTGGTGGGCACACTGACCTATCTCGCGCTGATTTTGCTGCTGCGTATCTCTGGCAAGCGCACCCTTTCCAAAATGAATATGTTCGATTTTGTCATTACTGTGGCGCTGGGTTCCACCTTCGCGACCATCATCCTGTCCAGGGATGTTGCTCTGGCGGAAGGAGTGGCGGCACTCGCGCTGCTGATTCTCCTTCAGTTTCTGGTCGCGTGGCTGTCGGTGCGTTCTGACGCGGTTCGGGAACTGGTAAAAGGCGAACCGGCGCTGCTTTTTTATCAGGGTGAGTTTATAGCCAGGACCATGCGACAGGAGCGAGTCACGCGGGAGGATGTGACTGCTGCCATTCGGTCACAGGGAATCGCAGAACTGGCAGATGTTGGGGCGGTTGTGCTGGAAACCGATGGCAGCCTGACGATCCTGCCACGTATTGAGCATCCCCCGGCAACAGCCCTGGAAAACCTTCAGATGCCGGATGCTGTTTCAGAACAGCGGCCTTAGAAAAGCCTGTTGGCTCTAACGGAAAAGCCGCCAGCCATGGCGACCAGCGGCTTATACAGACAGGCTGATTTACAGCATTACGACCCGCGCACCCCAAGCAGCAGCTCAACGGTCAGTTGATCGAGACGCTCGTAAGGCAGGCCGCGCGCGCCCAGCGCCTGACGGTCGAAGGTTTCCTCTTTCAGCCGGTTGGCGGCATCGCGGCTGTACCCGCCGCTCAGGTAGCTGTGGGCGCCGTCGTCCGCATGGGCTTCTGCCAGCAGCGCCTGGATTTCCTGATCCTGGTTGAACTGTTCTGCCTTCTCTTTCAGGATCAGGTAACTGCGCATGCAGCCGCGCGCAAAGGCCTTCACATCCTCATAATCTGAGCTGCGGAAGGCATGGGCGTCGTAATGACGGCTGCCCTCATAGCCGACATCCTCCAGCAGCTTGACCAGGAAGAAGGCCTGTTTAATCATCATGCTGCCGAATCTGAAGTCCTGATCGTAACGCCCGAACATCTGGTCATTGAGGTCGATGTGGAACAGCTTGCCCGCATCCCACGCCTGGGCCACCGCATGGGTGAAGTTCAGCCCGGCCATGTGTTCGTGGGCGACTTCGGGGTTCAGCCCGACCATATCCGGGTTATCCAGGGTGTTGATAAACGCCAGCATGTGCCCCACCGTCGGCAGGAAAAGATCGCCGCGCGGTTCGTTGGGCTTGGGTTCCAGCGCGAACCGCATATTGTAGCCGTTGTCCTTCACATATTCGCACAGGAAGTTCAGCGCCTCGCGGAAGCGTTTGAGGGCATCCAGCGGCGATTTGCTGGCGTCGGTTTCTGTGCCTTCGCGCCCGCCCCAGAACACATACAGACCCGCGCCCAGTTCCGCCCCCATGTCGATCGACCGCATGGTTTTCTGCATGGCATAGGCCCGCACTTTCGGGTCGTTGCTGGTGAAAGCACCATCCTTAAAGGCGGGGTCCTTAAACAGGTCGGTGGTGGCCATCGGAAAAGCCAGCCCGGTATCCTGCAGCGCCTTTTTGAAGTTGCTCACGATGGTGTCGCGTTCTGAAGGGCTGGCATCAATCGGCACAAGGTCATTATCATGCAGGTTGACACCATAGGCCCCTACTTCGGCCAGCAGATGAACCAGATCCACCGGGTTAAGGCTGGTGCGGGTGGGTTCGCCAAAGGGGTCGCGCCCGGGGTTGCCGACTGTCCACAGGCCAAAGGTAAATTTATGTTCGGGTTTTGGTTCGTAAGCCATTCTTTGTCTCCTTAAGTAAAGACTGCATACAAAAGAGCAGCATGTGCGTCTCTGTCTGCCGGTTGATTGTACCATTCCCAGGGCAAAGGGAAACGGATTGGCGCCTGCCTTGCAAATAAAAAAGGCATGTTCATTCAGAAACATGCCTTTGTGATGAGTCTACAGCCTGGCTACCAGCCGCGCTTACCGAGGATCACCTGGTCTGGCGTGACATTGATGCCGACCATCGGCTCGCCCAGGTTGCGGCTGACCTTCAGCAGGATGTCCGGATCATTAAAATGAGTCACCGCCTCGACGATGGCTTTGGCGCGGCGGGCCGGGTCCCCACTCTTGAAGATGCCGGAGCCGACAAACACCCCATCCACCCCCAACTGCATCATCATGGCCGCATCGGCAGGGGTCGCGACACCCCCGGCAGCAAAGTTGACCACCGGCAGGCGGCCCAGTTCTGCGGTTTCCTTCACCAGTGCGTAAGGGGCCTGAATTTCCTTGGCATAGGTAAATAATTCATCCTGGTCCATGCTGGTCAGGCGGCGGATTTCGCTGTTGACCGTGCGGGCATGGCGCACCGCCTCGACCACATCGCCGGTGCCAGCTTCGCCTTTAGTGCGGATCATGGCCGCGCCTTCTGCGATGCGCCGCAGGGCTTCGCCCAGGTTGCGGCAGCCACAGACGAACGGCACTTTGAACTTATGCTTGTTGACATGATGTTCTTCGTCCGCCGGGGTGAGCACTTCGCTTTCGTCGATGTAGTCAATCCCCAGCGCCTCCAGGATTTGCGCCTCGACAAAATGACCGATGCGCACCTTCGCCATCACCGGGATGCTGACCGCGTTCATGATGCTTTCCACCATCGCCGGGTCGCTCATGCGGGCGACCCCGCCATGAACGCGAATATCTGCCGGCACTCTTTCCAGCGCCATCACCGCGCAGGCGCCGGCGTCTTCTGCAATCTTCGCATGTTCCGGCGTGACTACATCCATAATCACACCGCCTTTTAACATCTGTGCCAGACCAGCCTTCACCTTGAAGGTGCCGGTTTCGGCATGCCCGTTTTCATTTGTGCCATTAGTGACCATTCTCAGCCTCCCTTACGATTATTCGTAACATCGCTAGCGTAGCCGTGCAGTACCGGCGCTTATATGTCCATTCAGGGCCAATGGGGCCAATCATAGCAGAACTTTTCTTCAGGAAAAATTGTAATTTCCTGTTAGGTACGGCAATCAAGTCCGTTGTATACTCGAAAAAGGAACGGATAGAGATCACAGGTCAGAGGCAATGCCATCTGAAGATCATCAGCATGTAGACTGGGAGGCGCTGTGGGCCGGTTTCACCTGGGATGAGATCGGGGAGACCGAAGCCACTCTGCAAAAGCGCCTTCAGCAGCGCGCTCAGTTATACGCCGCGCCGAACCAGCGCACCGAACTCGCCCCGGAGGAGGTGCGCACGGTACTGACATTTGAACTCGGCCACGAACATTACGGCGTGGATGTGATGGCGGTGCGCGGGGTGCGCACCATCAACCGCATCACCCCCGTGCCTGCGATCCCGCCATTTTACCTGGGCGTGGTCAATATGCGCGGGCAGGTGCTGACGGTCATGGACCTGCGCCTGTTTTTTGGTATCCCGGTGGCAGACGAGGCGCGCGCGCCGGATGAACTGGTCGTGGTTAAGGGTAATACGCTGGAAATTGGCCTGCTGGCACACAATGTCGAAGGCGTGCTGACGATCCCGGCGCAGGACTTCCGGCCTGTCGATAACATGCGTTACGCACTGGGTGTGACGAAGGATCGTCTGGTGCTGCTGGATGTGCTGCGCCTGCTGGAAGATGATCAGCTTGTGGTGGGGCGGCTGGATGAAAACTAAGGGACGCATCTGCCTGCGCAGTGTGCCCCGGAGATATCTGAGACAGTAAGGATGACAGGATGAGTGATACCAGTCAGATGATAGAGACGACGCCGCGCCGGGGGGCGGGGCAGTGGCTGAATATGTCTGTGCTGCTGACAGCGCTGGTGGCGGCTGTCCCGGTGCTGCTTCTGGGGCTGACGGCTCAGGTAGGGCAGGCGCTGGTGTTATGGGTGATCGGTGCGTTCGTGGGCGGGGCGGTGGTGGGCGTGCTGATTCATGGCACAGGCCGCCGCGAGACAGAAACCGTGCTGGATCAGTACGTCGCAACTCTGGAACGCATCGCGGCCGGAGACCTGCGCGAGCGGCTGGATATTTCTATCCTTGATTCTGACAGCGAAGAAGGTCGGATGCTGGCGCGTCTGGGGCGTGCGGCCAACCAGACTCTGGATCGTATCCAGACCATTGCTTCAGAAATCAGCGACGCGCTGCAGCGGATGGATGTGGATACACAGTCGATTCTGGAAGCGACGGCTCGCCAGATCGGCATGGCAAACGAGCAGGATAACGTGGTGACGGAAACCACAGCGACGGTCAATGAAGTGCGGGCCACCGTGACCGAAACGGCTGAGCGGGCGCAGAGTGTGGCGGAAACGGCGCAGGTGTCGGTGGATATTTCGCGGGCCGGGACGGAAGCAGTTTCTGAAACCATCTCCGGTATGGAGGTGATTCGCCGCCGGGTAGAGGACATCGCCGATAATATTCTGGTGCTGTCTGAACACACCCAGCAGATTGGCGAAATTATCGCGACGGTCAACAGTCTGGCGGATCAATCCAAGATGCTGGCGCTGAACGCCTCTGTCGAAGCGGCACGCGCCGGGGAAGAAGGCAAGGGGTTTGCGGTGGTCGCGCTGGAAGTACGCAATCTGGCCGACCAGAACCGGGATGCGACAGTGCAGGTGCGTGAAATTCTGGGCGAGATTCAGCGATCCACCAACGCGGCGGTGATGGTGACGGAGGAAGGCAGCAAGGGCGTGGACGAAGGCCAGGATCTGGTTAACAAGGCTGGCGAGTCGATTACCAATCTGTCGCATGCCATCGAGGAAGCGGCGATGGCGGCCATGCAGATTGCGGCCAGCACCCGGCAGCAAACCATCGGCATGGATCAGTTGACACAGGCCATGCGCACCATCAAGCATTCCACCGCAGAGATGGTCACCCGTACGATGGAAGTTGAATCCAGCATCCAGCGGCTGCGCAAAGCCAACGACGATGTCCACCAGCTGCTGGCGGATCTGAAACTTTAAGCTCATGAGCGACTCTGCGGATACCGACCTGCTGAATATCTTCCGGGATGAGGTCGGCGAATACCTGGAAACCCTGAACGTGCTGCTGATGCAGATTGAAACCGCGTCGGCTGTGGATTCAGAGTCGCTGCGGGAACTGAACCGCGTCGCCCACAGCATGAAAGGGGCATCGCGGGCGGTTGGCCTGAAGGTGATCGAAACCATCGCGCATTACATGGAAGAAGTCTTTGCCGCCGCGATGCAGAATCAGCTTACGCTGTCGCCGGATATATGCGACCTGCTCTATGATGGGCTGGATCTGATTCAGGCGGTGGTGGACGACCATGAAAGCGATGAGGAAACGCTGACCCAGGTGCTGGTGCATCTGGAGCAGGTGGTCGCCAGCAGCGCATTACAACTGCCTGCGAAGGCGGTGCCGCCTGTGCCGCAGCCTGAGGACGAAGACGACGATCAGGCCGCCAGCACGAATCATCACCCACTGGCCGCAGAAGCCGCGCCGCCTGCCCCGGAAACCGCCGCGTCGCCGAATCATGACTCCGGGGCGATGCCATCCCGGATGACAGAAGAAAGTATTCGCGTGCCCGTCAGCAAGCTCGACCGGCTGATGGCCGAAGTGAGCGAACTGCTGGTGGCGCGGATGCAGTCTGAAGAGCGCGTGCGCGAAGTGCAGACGCTGCGGCGGCAGCATGCCCGCTGGCGGCGGGAATGGCAGAATATCCGGGCGGCGTACATCCGGCTGGCGCGATACATGCAGGATGCCCAGGGCGACCTGAACACCGACATGGAAATCATCTTCCGGTTTCTGGAAGGCAACCAGCGTCACCTGCTGAACGCCACCCAGCAGCTTACGCATCTGGCACAGGCGCTGGGGCAGGATAACCTGCGCCTGACCACCCTGGCCGACCAGCTTCAGGATGATGTGGGCCGCATGCGCATGGTGAGCTTTGAAACGCTGGTGGGCGGTTTTCAGCGCATTGTGCGCGACCTGGCCCGAGAAACCGGCAAGCAGATTCAGCTTGATGTGGTGGGCATGACGGTTGAGGTCGATAAAACAGTGCTGGATGTGTTGAAGGACCCGATCCTGCATCTGATACGCAACGCGATAGATCATGGCATCGAAGTGCCGGAAGTGCGGCAGGCCCAGGGCAAGGCACCCACCGGACGGCTCGCGGTGGAGGTGGAACAGCGCGGCAGCGAAATTGTCGTGCGGGTGAGCGATGATGGCCGGGGCATTAACCTGACATCGCTGCGGCAGAAGGCGCTTCAGAACGGGCTGATCTCTGCCCAGGATGCGGAGGCGATGTCTGATGAAGATGTGCGCAGCCTGATTTTTCACCCCGGCCTGACCACCGCCACGCAGGTAACGGCGATCAGCGGGCGCGGCATCGGCATGGATGTGGTGCGCGACCGGGTCGAAAGCCTGCGCGGGCGTGTGAGCGTGAGCAGCACCGCTGGCGAAGGCACGACGATCAGCCTGAATGTGCCGGTTTCGCTAACGCGCATCCGCTGCGTGCTGCTGGAAATCGGCGGAGAAACCTATGCGGTGCCGTCGGCGGTGATTGTGCGCATGGCCACCGTGCGCCGCGATACGATTTTTACCGCAGAAAACCGTGACATGATCGTGCTGGAAGATCTACCGGTGCCGCTGGTGTCGATGGCGGATTTGCTGGGTGTCCCTGGCGGCGCACAGGCCGCTGACGAGCTGACGCTGGTGGCGATGCGTGCGGCAGATCGCACCGTCGCTTTTGAGGTTGATGGGCTGCAAAGCGAGCGCGAACTGGTGCTGAAGTCGCTGGGGCCGGAAATCACGCGGGCGCAGTTTGTGTCTGGCGCGGCGTTACTGGGCACAGGCGCCATTGTCATTGTGCTGGATGCCAACGATCTGGTGCGCAGCGCTACCGGGCGCACGCTGCCGGCGCGCCGCCTGCCGGTAGTGGCCGATGAAGCGGCGGTGGTGGAATGGAAAGCCCGTATTCTTGTCGTGGACGATTCGATCACCACCCGCACGCTGGAGAAGAACATTCTGGAAACGGCGGGGTTTGATGTGCGCGTGGCGATTGATGGCCAGGAAGCGTGGCAGATGATCAGCGAGCAGCATTTTGACCTGGTGATCAGCGATGTGGAGATGCCCAACATCAACGGCCTGGAACTGGTGAAAATGATTAAAGGCACAGAACACACCCACCAGATTCCCGTGATTCTGCTGACTTCGCTGGCAAAACCGGAACAACAGGAAGCAGGCCTGAAGGCCGGCGCAGATGCCTATCTGGTGAAATCGCGGTTCGACCAGGGTGAATTACTCCAGTTGATCCGGGCGATACTATGAATGTAATAGAATCAACATTAAAACCAACCTGTTTTTGGGGGGGCGAATCTGCTGTCCGGTTGCACAATCGTATGAAAGCCGGTGTATGAACCGATACCTGGATTCTGAAGTTCGTGTGCTGGTGGCAGAAGACAGCCCAACCATGCGCCATCATCTGGTGAGCGTGATTGGTGCCGCGCCCGGGCTGCGCGTCGTGGGGGAAGCCGGCAACGGCGAGACGGCGCTGCGCATGGTAGGCGAACTGAAGCCGAATGTGGTGTCGATGGATATCCGCATGCCGGGTATGGATGGCCTCGAAGCAACGCGGCGCATTATGAACCAGCACCCAACCCCGGTGGTGGTCGTCAGCGGCCTGGTGGATCGGGATATTGATCTGTCGTTTCAGGCGCTTCAGGCCGGCGCGCTGGCGGTGGTCGAAAAGCCACTGGATCGCAAGGAACCAGGCTATGCAGTAAAGGCACGCCATCTGGTCAACACCCTGGTCGCGATGTCGCGGGTGCGGGTGGTGCGGCGCTGGGAGAGCCATATCGAGGCGGTGCATCCTGGCCCGGCGGCGTCGCCCAATTTAACCACCCTGCGCCAGCGCGCTGTGCCGGAGGTGATCGCTATTGGTGCCAGCGCCGGCGGCCCCAGTGCCCTCAGCACGGTGCTGAAGGCATTGCCAGCGGATTATGGCATCCCGGTGGTGATCGCCCAGCACATGCCAGAGGAGTTTACTTCCGGGCTGGCGCGCTGGCTGGACAAGGCGACGGCCCTGCGTGTGCGCGTGGCGGAAGATTACCTGACGCTGGAACCGGGCATGATTGTGATTGCGCCGGGCGCTGCCCATCTGCTGATCGAACGTCAGCGCGGCAGGCTGGTAGCGCGCCTGGACCGGGAACACGGGCCATACCGGTATCAGCCCTCGGTGGATGTGCTGTTTGAGTCTGTGGCGCGGGCATGTGCCGCAGACGCGGTGGGGGTGGTGCTGACGGGGATGGGCGATGATGGCACGGCAGGCCTGCTGGCCATGCGCCAGGCCGGGGCGGCCACCTTTGCCCAGGACGAAGCAAGCTGCACGGTGTTTGGCATGCCGGGGGCGGCCATCGCCTCTGGCGCGGTGATGCATGTGTTAGATTTATCAAACCTAGCCACGACACTTGCGCAATTAAATTGATGTACACTAATTAAGTAGAGTAGGAGCACTATGGCGTTAGAAGCGCTTTTAATCGAGGATAGCAAGACCCAGGCTGCCCAGATCAAGGATACGCTGGAAAGTGTGGGCTTGCAGGTGCGGGTCGCCTACGACGGGCCGGATGGTTTGCGTGATGCGGTTGAAAATCCACCTGCCCTGATCGTGCTCGACGTTAAACTGCCGACAATGGACGGCTTTCAGGTGTGCCGCCGGTTAAAACGGAACCCGACGACACAGGACATTCCGATTATTATGCTGACTGAGAAAGCCGATCCGAAGGCCACCATGTCAGGTTTGCGGGCAGGGGCAGATGATTATATCCCGAAGGATATTTTCGCCGCAGAGCACCTGCTTAACACATTGCAAGAACTGGGTATCCTGTAAGGCAAGGCAGGGCGTATGTCGCATCCCACTGGGCCATACTTCATGCAGCCGCCGGTAATGGCGGTGCGTGTCGAAGACAGTATGGACATTATGATTGTACGTGATACGGTGCGTCGCGCCGGCAGTCTGCTGGGCTTTTCGCCCGCAGATCGCGCACAGCTTGCCAGCGCCGCCGCCAGCCTGGCGGAACTGGTGCTGAAGACAGGCGAACCGCAGGAATTAAGCCTTAACGGTGTGCGGCAGGGGGAAAAGGTGGGCCTGCAGGTTTCGTCGCAGGCGCCCTGGCTGGCCAACGTAGCAACCAACAATGTGCTGATTGCGCTGCGTTCCAAACTGGGCGATCTGGTCGATGAGATCATGGTAGAAGGCGAAAACCCACCGACGATCTACCTTGTCATGTGGCTGAGTGAGGCGGCCCGGCGCGATTCAAACCGCATGGAAGAAGACAGGCAGGGTGAATGACGTGCTGCCTTATCTGATCCTGAGGCTGGGCCAGCAGCATTATGCCCTGAGCATTGACGAAGTGGTGGAGGTGGCGGCCATGGTGGCGCTGACGGCCACGCCGGACCAGGATGAGGTGCTGCTTGGCATCGCCAACCGGCACGGCGCACCGCTGCCGATTCTGGACCTGCGCGCTGTTTTTCGGCAGCCTGTGCGCCCCATCGATACCGCCACTTTGTTTGTCGTGGTGCAGGTGGCAGGCCAGATGGCTGGGCTGGTGGTGGACGACGTGCTGCGCATTGAATATCTGGATGCGCCGCAGCCTGCCCCTCACCGCGCCCAGAATCAGTTGATCCAGGCTGTGATTGCACACCACGATCAGATTATCCAGCAGCTTGCGCTGCCCACACTACTGGCGCGTTATCTGCCGCAGGGTGTGCCAGCCGCTATTGAGAGTACACAGGTCTCAGAATGAATGCCCAGAAGAACAAAGATCGCATTCTGATTGTTGCAACCGATGAGGAACTGCGCACCGGGCTGAGTGAGGCGCTCGATAACCTGGGCGATTACGTCATCAACGTTGCGGACAACTTTGAGGAAGCGCTAAGCGAAATCCTCCTGACAGAATTTGATCTGATTATCACGGAGGCAGAACTGCCGGACCTGAGCGGCATGGATTTGCTGGCGGTAGTAGGCGGGCTGCGCCCGGGCGTCAAGGTGATTGTGATCGACGACGATCTTTCCGCCAAGAGCGCCGTTGCGGTGTTCCGGCTGGGGGCGGTGGATTATCTGTACAAGCCGCTGAATATGACCTTCGTCATGATGCAGATTGAACGCCAGCTTGAGAAAAAGCGTGCTCTGCGTAAGCAGCAGCGCTCCGAACCCCAGGCCACGCCAGAGCCGATCAGTCGCGACCGTGCCAGACGGCTGGACCCGCGCACCCGGCCGGCGGTGCTGATGCTGCGCCGCGAGCATTTTACGTTAATCAACAAGGAACTGAACCTGCTGCTTAATCATGTTAAAGCCAGCTTTGTGGGGCTGGTGGATAATGATGGCAACATGATTGGGGCGGCGGGAACCCTGGAAGATTATGATCTGAAGCTGCTGACGCACGCTTTGAGCATTGACCACACCGCCCAGCGGTCGCTGGCGAACATCCTGGAAGAAAACAAGTTTCACTCAACCTACTTTGAGGGGGACCAGAACGGCGTTTACATCATCGAATTCGGCCAGCCTTACATTGTCTCGCTGGCGGTGATCTGTGGCGCAGATGTAAAACCGGGCATGGTGTGGTTATACAGCAAGCGTACAGCGGCCATCATTGACGAGATTTTCCGCTCTATTCCACAGCCGAAACCGCTGCCCACCCTACAGGGCTAAAGCATTACATCTGGCGATACAGCTTCAGCAGCTCTTCTTCCTCAAGCTCGGTTTGCTGCTGGTTAATCACCTGCTGGATAAAGCGATTCAGCCGGTCTACCTTGTCTTTTGAGGTGACCCCACTGCGCAGACTCTGATCCATACAGATTGCGCCATAGCTCTGCACCGGAATCACCACCACAAAGCGCAGCTTGGGGAAAGACTGGTTGGTGACAGGCGCTCTGGAAGGCTCCATCGTCATGGTATAGTTATCGGTAATAATCGGACTGCCTTCACTGACGGCTTTACGAATACATTTGATATAAGGGGCCTCGATCTGTTCGGCAGTGATATTGAGCATGCCGACCACGGCCATATCCTCATTAACAGCAAAGGCGCGTTCCGCTTTTGTTTCGTCATGGGCGATGCGCATCAAGTTTTGTAAAAAGGTATCGCTCATTAGCTCTCTTTTATCCTTAATCCGTATCGTTAGGCAAGATTAGCGCCATCAGTCCGAGTCTGCAACTGTCAGGCTGGGGTAATGGCGCAGTACCTGGGTCATCTGCTGTGCGCTGGTGCTGCCGCCCAGATGTCGAATGACAGGCGAAAGCAGACTCAGCGTCAGCAGGGTATCCGCAGCAGGCAGTGCAGCAAGCTGCTGGGCGACGTTTTGCCACAGGCGGTAAGCCTGATCTTCCTCACAGATATCCACCCACAGTTGTGCCCCATGCGCCAGCAGTGTGGCACGCACCGCCGGGTCGGTCACTTCCAGGACGGTCAGGATGGCTTTTTCAAGCGCGGGATATTTATCTGGCAGCGGCCCGGCAGAGGTAGGGGTATGCTGGGCGGCCAGCAGCGGCGCCAGAATGACGATGGCGCTGGCCTGGTCATATTCATCCATAATCGAGCCAATAATCATCCCGGCCATATGCGCCAGATCATTGGCCGCCGACGGAGGCAGCAGGTGCGCCAGCGCAGACAGCGCATTGGCGGCATCGTAGCCGCTGTCAATATCGCGGATCAACTGCCAGCATTCGATGACAATCTGACGGCGCTGGTCGGCTGGCAGATGCGGCGCCAGCACGGTCAGGGCATGGACCCGGTCGGTCGGTTCCAGGATATCATGCGTGATTTTTAACGCTTCCTGAAGCTGCGCCGGGGCCAGCAGGTCCGCTGTTTCGCCCACCGCCTGGGCACGTTTATACTCAAGCGGCAGTTCACGGATCACCGCCAGAAGTTCATCGCCCATGCCGGACTGCTGGTCAGCAGGCAGGCTGCGGGCAATGCTGGCCAGCGCCGTCAGCCGGTGTTCCGGGCTGGCGATCTGCCGGGCAATTGTCAGGGCACGTTCGTGCAGGCCCGGCGGCAGGCTGGCAGAAATCAGGCTCAGCGATCTGGCACAGGCACTGTCATTCTCAATACGTTCAGCCGCATCCAGAGCGTCGGCATAGGCCCGCGCCTGCAAATGCGGCGGCAGCACATCCGCCAGTTCCAGCAGCGCCGTAATGCGTTCATAATGGCGCGGAAGCTGCGTGGCTGTGGCCAGGGCATCCAGCATGGCGCGTTCGCGCGCTTTGTCCGGGGCATGATGCGCCAGTGCCGTCAGTGCGCGCAGGCGGGCATCCTCTTCCTGCATGCTGTGGGCCACCGCCAGGCTGGCGACCAGCATATTGGCCGGTAAGGTTGGGGCAAGCTGGCTCAGCATCATGGCCCGTTCACGTTCGTTGTTCAGGCTGTGGACAGCGGCCAGCGTCTCGCCCTGAAGATCAAGCGTCAGGTGGGGCGCCAGTGCGACCAGCACGCGAGCGCGCAGGTGACGCCGTTTAATTTCCAGCGCAATGCCCAGCGCCTGTTCCAGCAGTTCCGGGAAATGTTCCGCATCGGTCACATATTCCAGATGCGGGGCAAAATCAATCAGGGCGCCAGCACGCTCGTCCTCATCGCTGATCGCGCTGATCGCCAGCAGCGCGCTGCGGCGCAGATTGGACTGAAGCGGCAGGGGCAGGGCGCGTGCCAGTGCTGTAAACACCCGCGCGCGTTCTGCAGACATCTGAAGGCTTTCGGCGCTGCGCAGGATTCGGATTTCAACTTCCGGCGACAGCTGCTGGGCCAGCGCACACAGGGCGGTTGCCCGCTGTGCATCGTTGTGCAGCCGGTCAATTTCATCAATGACCCGGTGCAGGGCACGGACCCGCATACTGTGCGGCAGGTGCGGCACCAGCGCTGTGAGTGCGCGAATGCGCGCCTCAATATTGCCGATGGCCTGCGACAGCGAAACCACTTCCAGCAGGATCGGTGGGGCCACCGGTTCATCATCCACCAGAGCGAGCAGGGGAGTCAGTTGCAGCAGGACACGCGCCCGGGCTTCGGGCGTGTTCAGGTCCGGCCACTGCTGCCATACCATGTGCACGATAGTCTGGAAATAATGCGGCGGCAGCAGCAGCGCCAGTCGCAGGGTATTGAGCAGGCGCGTTTCGGTATCTTCTGTCCGCTGCAGATCATTGTACAGTTCGATCACTTCTTCTTCAGACAGATGCTCTGCCAGGTAGGTCAGTGCCACGACACGCGCTGTGGTTGGGGCCAGCGGCACAGCAGGCGGGGTGATGGCCGCCGGTGCCTTGACCTGCTGGCTCAGTTCAAGGATGTACTTAATCTGCTCGATGAGCTTTGAGGGGCCTTCTGCCAGGGCTTCCAGCAGGGCGCGCTTTAATTGATTGCGGGCTGATGTTGCGCTGCCAGCGGTGGCGCTCTGAGATGAGGCGGCTGTTTCAGTCATGAGTCGCAAGTGGTATGGAACAGTAAGCTATATTGTAAAGCCAATTGCCCGCTTCTAACAAGGTTGTAGAATAAGGGAGCATATCCATTCTGTTGAGGAGGTGACATGCCATCCATACCGACATTAATCATTCTGGCGGGCGGCGCGTCGTCGCGGATGTGGCCGCTGCGCGAAAAGTCGCTGCTGCGCTTCGGGGGTGAACCACTGCTCATCAGCCAGTTAAGGCGTTATCGGGAACTGGGTTTTACAGAGGTCGTCATTGTCGGCAATCCGGACAACGTGGAAGATATTCAGGGCATGGTAAACACACTGACGAATCTGACCGTGCAGGTGACGGTGCAGGCAGAACCCAGAGGCATGGGCGATGCCCTGTTACAGGCCGCGCCGCTGCTGCCGGCGGATGCCGCGATCTACGTCAATCAGGTGCATGATGTGGTCGACAGCCACCTCCACCTGGACGCGCTGACCTATTACCAGAATCACCCGGGTCACAGCGTGATGGTTGGCTATGAACTGGAAGATTACTTCCCCGGCGGCTATCTCATCGTTGATGAGGAACGCCGCATCACTGGCATTGTGGAAAAGCCCGGCCCGGCCAACCGTCCCAGCAATCTGGTGAATATTGTCGCCCATATCCACAGCCACGCTGGCCGCCTGTTTGAGGCCATTCGCGCCGAATATGCGCGCGATCTGCCGTCTGATGATCATTATGAACGGGCGATGGACAGCCTGATGAAGCAGCAGGTTTTCCGGGCGGTGCCCTATGCCGGGCACTGGAGCGCGCTTAAATTCCCCTGGCATACGCTGGATGTAATGGATTATTTTCTCTCGCAGATCAAAGGACAGAAGGTGGCCGACAGCGCCTTTGTCGCGCCGACAGCGGCGCTGGTGGGTGATGTGTACATTGGCGAAAATGTACGCATTTTCCCCGGCGCGGCGGTGGTGGGGCCGGCGTATATCGGAAACGGCACCATTGTGGGCAACAATGCCCTGGTGCGCGGGTCGATGGTGCTGGAAAACTGCAACGTGGGTTTTACGACGGAGGTGGCGCGCAGTTATGTGGCGGAAGGCTGCCAGATGCATGCCTGCCGCGTGCTGGATTCGGTATTCGCGCCCAACGTCAACTTTTCGGCGGGCTGTACCACCGCCAACCTGCGCATTGACCGGGGCACGGTCAGCAGCGTGGTGAAGGATCAGCGCATGGACAGCGGGCGGGACAAGCTGGGGGCCATCATTGGCCGCGATGCCTTTATCGCTGTGGATGCCATGACCATGCCCGGCGTCAAAATTGGTGAACGGGCGCAGATTGGCCCGGGCACCCATGTCCTGCGCGATGTGCACGATGGCCAGCGAGTGTACGTGAAACAGGAACAGGTGGTGATCGACGACGAAGGCCAGCCGCCGCGCTGATAGATAAACGGGCGCGATATCAGATTTCGAAGGCCGAATCGTCCGCTTCCCGGTCCGGATGCAGCATATCAATAGCCTGTTGTTCGGCCTGCCACAATTCAAGCTGGCTCTGGGCGCGCAGCAGCTTGCGCAGGCGATGATAGCCGTCGTTGTATTCCTTGGCCCATTCGCGGGCGAAGGCGCCGCTGCGAATCTCCTCCAGCGTGACTTCCATCAGGCGGTTGAGCTTGAGATCGTCAAAGCGTTCCAGGCGGCTGAAGGTGCCATACTGGCTGGTGAGCGAGGCCAGCCTCAGCGCCGGGAACAGGCCTTCGTGGGCGGCCCGCTGGAGCAGGTCCTGGAGTTCACCGGAAAGATACAGGTCCGTAAACGCGACTTCGGGCGGGTAGCCGGCCTCCATCAGCAGTTCTGCCGCCGTGACCAGTACATGATGCAGCATGGGCATGATGGCCTGCTGGATAAACAGGTCCAGTTCGGCTTCGCGCTCGAAGGCGATTTCAACCGCGCCGGCATCCGGACGCAGCGAGCCAACCGCTTTTGCCAGCGCCAGGACGGTATTCCAGGCGCGCCCGCTGGCATCCTGTCCGACAGCGGCGAAGCTGTAAAAGCCGCGCTCTTCCAGGTAACGCTCGCGCACAGCAGCGCCCAGCGTTCGCGGCGCGACCAGTCCTACATCCACAAACGGCGGCGCTTCGATATAGCCGAAAGCCACATTATATGAACTGGCAAACATCAGCGTATCGCCGCGCTTGAGGTTGGGCGAAACATGTTCCAGATAAATCTGCGGCATGACTTCATCCGCGACGAGCAGCATGATAATGTGCGCCTGGGTGACCAGTTCGACAATCGGCATGGGCTGGAAACCATCTTCTTCGGCCCGTGCCTGCCGCTGGGGATCGCTTTCGCTGACCCGCACATCAACGCCGCTGTCGCGCAGGTTTAAGGCAAAGGGGCGGCCCAGGTTGCCATAGCCAATAATGCCGACCAGACGCCCGGCCAGGTCATTCAGATCACCGCTTTCTTCATGATAAACAATCGACATGGCGTTATCCTGTGCTGTGAGATGCTGTGAGTGCAGGTGTACCCGTTAAGAAATACCGCATTCTGCCCGCTGCTGCTATGGTGTGTTATCCGGACAGCCGCAGCGACCATACCGGCAGATCATAGCTGTTGCGCAGGAAGCCAAAGCGGCGGTACAGGCGCTGGGAACGCAGATTGCCCGCCTGGGTGTTGACGGTAATGTGGATCATGCGCTGCTGCTGGCAGCGGCGCAGCATGTGATACAGCAGGGCGCTGCCCACCCCCTGCCCCTGGCACTGCGGGTCGACGGCCAGCCGGGCCAGGTGCGCGTTGCCCTGATAGAACGTGCTGATCTGAAAGCCCAGAATCTGCCCCTCATGCTCTGCGACGGTACAGAACTGCGCCACCCGCTGCGCTTCCCGTATCTCCTCAAACGTCATCTGCCAGGGCGGGCTGAACGCGGCCTGATCTACCTCCGTCACCCGTTTCAGGTCGTCCGGATACAGGCCGCGTACCTGCACAGCGGTTTCTGGCGGGTCCGGCAGCCCCTGACTGCTTCGCTGCAGCGTGATCACGTCCTCCGCAAAGCGGAATTGCAGGTCTCTCAGATGGCTTTTGATCCAGCTTCGGGCGATCAGCACAGACACCCGGGCCACCCCCAGGGCGTGCAGTTCCGGCAGCATATCCTCCCACAGCGACTTCAGGATCAGATAGGCCGGGGCGCGGTCATGCAGGGCCACGATGCGCAGCCATGCCCCCCCGTTCAGCGGGTTGGATAATGCCATCAGCCCTACCAACTGCCTGTTCTGCCATGCCAGACGCACCGGCACCGGAAAACGGTTTAACCAGTCATGTGGCTCGAACCAGTCCAGATGGGTGTGGACCTGATAGTTATGAAAGATCAGGCGATCAACCGCGTCCTGATAGCGCCGCTCGAAAGGCGTGATCGTGAGGTTGGTTGCAGACATCAGAAGCCGCCTCAGCGATTCAGCGATAGCGCCTGTGGATTCGCTGGGCAAAGCTGGGCGCCGTAATGGCGATAATCCGGCAGCGTCGCAAGTCCGTCAGCCGTGTGGCGACACGTTCGTCCAGCGCCTCGATCTGATTGGCAGATGTGATAATGGTAGGAATCTGGCCGTTATAGCGATATTCAATGATCTGAAACAGCTTCTCCCGCACCCAGGGCGACGCGCCTTCCGTGCGCAGATCATCCAGCACCAGCAGCGGGACATTCAGCACCGCCTGAAAGCGCTGCTGCAGCGAGACGCTCATGGTATTGCTAAAGGTCATTCGCAGATGATCCATCAGGTCCGGCACGGTGGTAAAAATCACGTTGGTGCCGCGATCCTGCTGATAGTTGGCGATGGCGGCTGCCAGGTGGGTCTTGCCAGCGCCATACGGTCCGATAATCATCAGCCAGCCCTGCGGATGCGATGCATACTGCCGGGCAATATTTAACACATCATCCAGGTTCTTCTGCTCTTCGCCGCTGGCCCCGGTCCGCACATCAAAGTTATCAAACGTCATATCGCGGTAATGCGACAGGTTGGTGATCTGCACCTGCTGGTTCTGGGTGGGGGTGCGGTAATCCGGCGCGGTGATGCGGGCACGGCGGATCAGCCCTTCATCCAGCATGCGGCTGCGGATGCGCCCATCAATGCGATCCAGGTCCACATTGGTGGTGATGACGGTAGGCAGCCGGTGGCTGTAACGGTAATTGAGAAGCTGGAACAGCTTTTCGCCGGCCCACTGGCTGGGGTTTTCTGCGCCCAGATCATCCAGGATCAGCAGTTGGGCGCTGCGGATGCGGTCAAACATCTCATCGTAGCCGATTTCGGACGAGGGGCCATAGGTGCTGCGCAGGTGGTCCAGCAGGTCCGGCACGGTGATAAACAGGACCATATCGCCTTTGGCCAGCCGTTCGTTGCCGATGGCCGCCGCCAGGTGGGTTTTGCCACAGCCATAAGGGCCTTCCAGCAGCAGCCAGCCTTCTGGCGCCGCCGCGAACTGATAGGCGGCATGGTGGGCCACCTGCAGCGATTCGCGTTCGTTAGAAGTCAGCAGCGGGCGCTCGACGTTAAAATTCCCGAAGTCCTTATCCCCGAATGCCGCCAGGTTGCTGATGCGGCGCATGCGGTCCTGATGCTCCTGGTCAACCTCCACCGGGTTATTCGGACAGCGAAAGAGCTTGCCAAACTGTGGATGATCGACCGGGACATCATAACTGATCACGCCCAGGCCGCCACAGATCGACGGCTGATTGCAGATCGCGCACAGGTCGCCGTTAGTCTTCGGGGGTGTTGTTGATGAAGGGGGCGTATTTTCCGGAGATGTATTTTTGCCCATCCTGTTGAGCAAATCGCCCAGTGAGTCCACGATCTCTTCCTTCCCTGTCCCAGCGATCCAGAATGGCGCGGATATACCGCCAGGAGCGTTTGTTGTGTTCCACCGCCAGCCGCACGGCTTCTTCCAGCCAGAAGGCCGGGAATTCCGCTTCGGCATCCTTCAGTTCTTCGGCCAGCATGGGGGTGATGGACCCGATGTTGGCCTCGTAAAGCTGGTAAACGTTGGGCCGCTCCGGCAGGATTTCCACCGGGTTATGCATGTCGCCGGGCTGCCACTTGCCCGCCTGGACCAGTTCCGCCGCCATGCGCCCGCTGGCAGAGTTCATAAAATAGAGGGGTTCGGCACCGCTGTCCAGGGTGACATCGACCATCAGCAGGGTGCCGCGCTCGACTGCCCGCTGCAGGGCCGCCACAATCGTTTCCACCGGGTCGCTGTCTGGCGCGGTCAGCCGCATACTGTCGATCAGCGTATCATTGTTGAAAAAATCGCGCTGGCGCAGGTAACGAAAACGGCTGTCCTTTTGCGAAAGCGCCCAGATGCAGAACAGCGTCAGCTTCAGTTCTGCCAGGTCGTCAATCAGCGGCAGCAGGTCGCTGAAGAACGGCGCGGGAACCTGGATCAGGCGGAATTTGCCCGGTTGAAAGCCATCAAACTTGTGCATCAGCCTCTGCTCAGGTCAATATTCTGGGCGGTGGCATCCAGAAAACGGGTAATTTTCTTGTCGAAATACAGAGACACAACCCCTGTCGGGCCGTTGCGGTGCTTGGAAACGATGATGTCTGCCTGGTTCGGGAACTCAGTGGCTTCGTTATAGACTTCATCGCGATACAGGAACATCACAATATCCGCGTCCTGCTCGATACTGCCGCTTTCCCGCAGGTCGCTCAACTGCGGGCGCTTGTCCTGGCGTTGTTCCACCGCGCGCGAAAGCTGCGCCGCAGACAGCAGCGGGACATTCAGTTCGCGGGCCAGTTCCTTCAGGTTGCGGCTGATATAGCTGATTTCCTGCACGCGGTTGTTTTCGTACATGCCGCCCGCATTCATCAACTGCATATAATCCACAATAATCAGATCAATGCCCACTTCGCGTGCCATGCGGCGGCACTTGGTGCGCAGCTGCAGCGGCGTCAGGGCGGGGGTGTCGTCAATGTACACCTGAAACTTGCTCAGGCGGCCCATCGCCTCCACCAGCCGCGATTCTTCCTGCGTGCTGATCTGGCCCAGGCGCAGCATCTGCATGTTGATGCCGGTTTCCATAGAGATCAGCCGCTGCGTGATCTGCTCCATGCCCATCTCCATCGTGAAGATGGCAATGCGACTGCCAAAGCGAGCCGCGTTGAGCACCACCGACAGCATAAAACTGGTTTTACCCATACCAGGGCGTCCGGCAAAGATCATCAGGTCAGACCGCTGCAGCCCACCCAGCAGGGCATCCACCCCACGAAAGCCGGTAGGCAGGCCCAGCGCCTGATCGCGATTCTGCATCAGATGTTCGATGCGGTCAAAATACTCGCTGATCGCGTCGCGCATCGGGATCAGGTCGCGGCGGGTCTGGCTTTCGGTGACATCGAACAGCCGCGCCTCGGCCTCCTCAATGACGCGTTCGATTACCAGTTCCTCATCGAGCGCAACGGCCTTGATTTCTTCTGCTGCTCTTAGCAAACGCCGGCGTACAGACGCGCGCTCGACCAGCCGCCCGTAAACTTCGGCATGAATCGAGGTCGGGGTGTTGTTGATGAGGCGCATCAGGTAGGGCACGCCGCCGATTTCATCCAGGTGGTTAAGATCGCTCAGTTCCTGGCCGACGGTCAGGTAATCAAATTCTTCGTTGCGCTCGATAATGCGCTGGATCGCCTGCCAGATCCACTGGTGACGCAGCAGGAAAAAATCCTCCTGCTTGAGAAAAGAGGCGACGTTGAAGTAGGCGTTGGGGTTCGTCAGGATGGCACCCAACACGGCCTCTTCAGCTTCCGGGCTGAAAGGGATGGCCTGATCTATGGGGTTGTAACGCTGGTCGGTCATCGGCCACCTGTAAGGAAAACAAAACGGCACACTGCGGGCAGGGCCGTATTGTTCAGAACTGGCAAACGGTCTGTCTGACCGGGTGAGTTAATCGTCGCTGTCTTCCAGATCATCAAGGTCGAGCGAGTCCACAAAATCGGCAAAGGCGCTCAGGCGTTCGCTGTCGGCCTCGTCCGCTTCGCCAGAGGACATCACCTCGTTTTCGATATCGGCTTCCCTGGTAATCGCGGCCTCACGCATCACCCGTTCATCAACAAAAATCGGCACCTTCACGCGCACGGCCAGGGCGATGGCGTCGCTGGGACGCGAGTCGATTTCGACCTGGCGATCTCCCAGTTCCACCAGAATGCGGGCATAAAAAATGTCCTTACGCAGGTCGTTGATGAGGATCTGGACAACACGGCCCCCCATCTCGCGGATAGCCGTTTTAAGCAGATCATGGGTCAGAGGACGCTTGCTGGGCTGTTCTTGCAGCTCAAAGGTAATCGCGTCGGCTTCGCAGGGACCGATCCAGATTGGCAGAAAGTTATCACTGTTGACATCTTTCAGGACGACGATCCGTTCCTGCGACATCAGGCTTACACGAATACTGTCAATGACTACTTCTATCATAATTGATTGCTCTACTCTACGCCTTGGTGCCCTAGAGACACAGCCCTTACCTACCGAAATGTTGCTATTCTGGATTATACACGGAAGGAGGCAATCGGCAAAGAGGGTGTCTGGCAAGGGTTGGCTTAAGGTTTTGTATGGCGCTGCGAACGTGCAGGGCGTATGATGCTGCACCAATGAGCAGGCAGACAAAGCAGCAGACTGATGATGAAAACAGACACCGCGCGGCTTGTTGGGGTTGCCCTGTGGGTGATGGCGCTGCTGGTGGCAGGCTGTCGCCAGCAGAATCTTTCGATGCAGGAGCGTGGCCCAACACGCAGCGTCGTCACAGGATCAGAGCGTACCCTCTACGAATTTTACGATGCAGCCACCTGGGATGTGTTCACCGTAGAGGACGACACAGCTTATTTCACGGTTGAGGGCGGCGCACTGGAAGGCCATGTGGCGGCGGATAGAGGCTATCTCATTTCGACCAACAACGTCGCCCATGAGAACGTGATTATCAACGCGACGGTGCGCCAGGAAGAAGGCCTGCTGGGCAACGGTTTTGGCGTGGTATGTCGGGCAGATGATGCTGGCAACGGTTATTACTTCCTGGTATCCAGTGATGGCATGTTTACGATCAGCGCCGGCACGCCGGTACGCAACGAGCTGTTTGAACTGATCCCCTGGCAGTATCACAGCATCATCCGCCAGGGATTTGAGGCCAACGACCTGCGGGCGGTGTGCGCGGAGAATTACCTCGCCATGTTTATCAACGATGTGTTCGTGGCGGAAACGTTCGACGACGAATTCACCAGCGGCGAACTGGGGGTCGTGGTCGGCGCGGTTGGCCGGCCAGCAACCGTACGTTTTGACAATATCCTGCTGCGCGATGCCATCATGCGCGGGTCACGCTAGCGCTGCGGAATAACCAGTTCCTGACCCAGCGACAGACGATTCGGATCCTGCAGGTTGTTGGCTGCCACAAGCGCGGCAACGGTTGTGCCAAAACGCTGGGCAATCGTAAACAGGGTGTCGCCGCGCTGCACCACATACGTTTCCTGCTGGCCGGGGGCAGCGGCGGTGGTTGCCGTACCGGGCATCGCCGGTTCGATCACCGAAGGAATTTCCGTGGCTGTTTCGACAGGCTCCGTTTCTTCGGCGGCGGGTTCGTCGTCGTCTTCGTCACACTCCGGCAGGATCAGCACCTGTCCGGGCTGAATAACGGGATTTTCGCCCACAAGGTCCGGGTTGACCTCGCGCATGGCGGCTACCGTTGTGTTATGGCTCAGTGCGATGCGGTAAACCGTATCGCCGCGCGCGACGGTGTAGGTACACTCCTCGCTGACACTGGCCCGCGACAGGGCGGTGGGCGTGACGAGGCCAGACCCAGAGGGGGTGATGGCGGGCAGTGCGCCCCCGGCAGGGGTGGGCGTATCCATATCGAGGCCGGGGCCAAGCGGCAGGCCCGGGGTGATGAAGCTGGCCGGGGTGGCGTCTGCATCCTCCGCATTTTCCAGGCTGGCCGATTCTGCCGGTTCTGTAGACACAGCAGAATCCGGCCCGTTAGTGGGCTGAACAATAATGGTGATTGGCGGCAGCGTGGCGGTGGTTGGCTGGTTGAGCGCCGGGAGTGGGGTTGCAGTAATAATTTCCATGCGCGGAACTTCTTCAGTGGCTTCGCCATTTGATTCCGCGTCTAACATTTCTGTTGCGATTTCATCAGAATCAGCAGGTAAAATAAGATCAGCCGTAGGGCTGCTGAGGTCGTCTGATGTAAAGGGTACTGCGGTGCTGCCAGTGGATTGCAAGGATTCGCCTGCCTGCTGAAAACATCCCGCCAGAGATAACAGCAGCAAAACCAGTAACCCACGATGCCAGGTTGATCTCATCAACAGGTTTCCCTCACTCTTAATCACTCAAGACTTGAGGATACACCGAAGCAGACGGATAAGCAATTCGTGATACGATAGCGAACGGGTAGAATGTGATAACGATGGAGGCATATGCGTGACTACAACCAAGCCGCGTGTTCTGGTGATCGATGATGATCCGCATTTGCAGGAACTGGTGAAAGATTTGTTTGACCATGCTGGTATCGAATCTGTTCCGGCGCTGAATGCCGCCGCCGGGGCCGAAGTGCTCAAACAGACCCCGCTGCCTGCCTGTGTCCTGCTGGACCTGATGCTGCCGGATGTCAGCGGGCTGGATTTTCTGCGGCAGATACGTTCAAAACCGGCATTTGATGATCTTCCTGTGATTATCCTGTCGGCGCTGGTCGACCCGGATACCATCCGCCAGGGGCTGGATATGGGGGCGGACCGGTACCTGACCAAGCCCTATCTTGCCAGCAACCTGACCACGACGGTCTTTGAAGTGCTGCGGACAGGGCGGCGGCGCTGAAGCTGCGCTGCGCTATGGGGGACAGGCTTCGACACTGGCCCAGGGCGGCACCAGTTGATAAGCCACAAACTGCGGGCTGGCGTAGGTTTGCTCAATGCTAAAACCCGCTGCGCGCAGGGCTTCCAGCCAGGGCTGGACCATCTTATCTGCCGGAGCGGGGAAGTAACGCGGGCCGGTTTCGCACAGCGCCAGCGCATCCTGTACCAGCAGATGCGGCGTGGGGTAATATGTCAGCCGCTTGTCGTGCCACTGGCCCAGGTAGTAACCCAGTTCCCAGCCCAGCCAGCGATCATAAATGACGGTGGCCACAGGCTGCGCGTTGAGGTAAGCCGCCAGTTGGTCGATGCCCTCATAGTGCAGGTGCTCCGCGTTGATGGGGCGCTGGCTTTCGCTGGCGTTCAGGGCAGGGGAGATCAGCGCCGCGCACAGCAGCGCCAGCAGGGCGGTTTGCAGGCGCGCTGGCAGCCGGGCCATTCTGGCGATTCCGGTCAGGCCCTGCGCTGCCAGCAGAATGACGGGCGGCAGCAGCGGCAGCAGATAGCGATCATAGGTATTAAAAGCGACCAGCCAGTGCAGCAGCAGCAAGCCCAGCACAAAGATCAGCAGCGAGAGATCAACAAAGGTGTTGTGCCGCGCTGGCTGGCGCAGGATGCGATAGAACAGCACGACCAGCCCGCTGGCCAGCAGCAGGGCGGTAAGCCAGCCCGGCCCCAGCAGCGCACCGGCATGATGCAGCCAGCTTTGCAGGCGGGGCAGGATTTCATTGGCGCGCACCAGACGCCCGGGGTCATTGTTGACCGCCGCCAGCGTAAACAGGCTGGTGCCTGGCCGGGCCGCATCCCACACCAGCAGCAGCCCCAGCGCCACCAGCAGCCCGGTTGCAAAACGGCGGGCATGGCGCAGAGTCAGCCTGCCGGTGCTGTATCCCAGCAGAAGCAGCAGCGGCAGATAAAACAGCGCCTGCGATTTGCTGGCGAACCCCAGCCCCAGCCATAGGCCGCTGCCGCCCCAGCGCCCACGCCCGGCCATCCACAACGCCAGCGCCATACACAGCAGCATCAGGCCGTCGGTATAGGCGGTGGCGCTGAAGGCCAGCGCGAACGGTGACAACGCCGTGAGGATGAGAGTCATCACCGGGACGGACAGGCCGCCGCGCCGCTGTGCCGCTTCTGGCGTATACCATACCCGCGCCGCCGCGACCATCACGGGCAGCAGCAGGATGCTGGCGATGGCCCCCGGCAGCCGGACGGCCAACTCATGATCGCCAACAAAAACCTGCGACAGTGCGTTGGCATACAGCGCCAGTGGAGGTTTATCCAGCGGGCCGGGCAGCCACCAGTCGCCATTGAGGGCGGCTGCGCGGGCAAACGTGCTGAACCACGCCTCGTCTGGTTGCAGGCGGATGTTCTGTGCCAGCGCATGGAGCCGCAGCCACACGCCCGCCAGAAAGATGAAGGCTGAAAGCAAGCGGATCAACGGGCGAAGCGACCTCGCAGATAATTGAGCGCCGCCCGGTCGATGACGTTGGGGTTGCCTTCAAGCTGCCAGCGTTCCTCCAGATTTTCATTGCCGACCAGCCGCCAGAAGGCCTGTTTTGTTTCGTCGTCCCACACGCCGTCAATTTCGCCTGCATAATAGCCCTGCGCGGCCAGCAGCGTC
Source organism: uncultured Anaerolineaceae bacterium (assembly GCA_964593565.1). Classification (GTDB taxonomy): domain Bacteria; phylum Chloroflexota; class Anaerolineae; order Aggregatilineales; family Phototrophicaceae. The sequence goes on along the minus strand of CAZQIY010000004.1, from coordinate 3,969 downwards.
TGAAGCTCGCGGGCGATGGCGGCGTCAATCGGCAGCAGGTCGCGGGGGTCCGGGGTGCCAAAATACAGATGATGCGTGTGCAGCAGGATTTCAAGCTGCCGCACCGGTTCCGGGTCGTCGTCCACCCGCAGGTCAAGGTAGCGGTCTGTATCGCCGCCATAGCCGCCGCCGGGCCGCACCACCAGCAGCGCCGCAGACTGCTTGCCGCGCCGGTCCCCGCCCACCGTATCGCCGGCCAGCAGCGCCGCCATCAGCCGGTCCGCCAGTTCGCCAGCGGCGCTGCGGAACGTTTCCGCCATCGCGTCCAGTGTTTCCGGCCCGGTCAGCAGGTTGCCCTGGCACGCGAAACCCGGCCCCGTGCGGTGCCCGGCCCATGCATGACAGTTCGCGCCGGTATGGGCCGCCACGCCGCCCTGAGCATCCACCAGCCCGACCTGCCGCGCCTCCGGGTTCGGGTGAGTCTTCAGCAGGATGTCGAGCGTTTCCTGCGCGCTTTTGCCCTGTGCCATCAGCGCCAGCCCATCCGGCCCATAGCTGACACGCGCCAGCGCCTGGGTGGCCACCGCGCCAGCGCCAGCCTGTGCCCAGCTTACCAGCGACCCGACCGCCAGAAATTTGCTGGCTACCGCCACCCCCCACGCCTGTTCTTCCGCGTCGTAGGCCACGATAGAATACGTCATCTGCCTGCCATCCTTCTACAGAGCGCCCGCCCTGATTTTCATTCAGCCTGTGGTCATCCTCTGCTGACCTGCCGTTGATTGTAGCGCAGGTGCGGGTATAATGCCGGGGGACGAAGGCGAGGAAACAGATGGATTTTTCGGACATCGAGGCCATTATTTCGGACATGGACGGCGTGCTGTGGCGGGGGGATATGCCCCTGCCGGGCCTGCATCCGTTCTTTGACCTGCTGCACAGCCGGCAGATTCCCTATGTGCTGGCGACCAACAACAGCAGCAAAACCCGGCAGGATTACATCGACAAGCTGGCGAAGATGGGCGTGGCGGGCATTGATCGTGAACGCATCGTCACCTCTGGCACCGCGACAGCCGCCTATCTGAAAAAGCATTATGATCCAGATGTGCCTGTGCATGTGTTCGGCAGCCCGGCCCTCAGCGGCATGGTACAGGACGCGGGCTTTCGGCTGACCCAGAACGGCGATGCGCGTGTGGTGGTCGCGGGCATCAAGTGGGACCTGACCTACGAAGACCTGAAGCGCACCACCTATATTCTGCAGGCCGGGGCGGATTTTATCGGCACGAACCCGGATACCACTTACCCCATGCCGGAAGGGCCTGCCCCCGGTACCGGCAGCATGCTGGCGGCGCTGCAGGCGGCCAGTGGGCGCGACCCGGTGGTGATTGGCAAGCCGCACCCGCATATGTTCCAGGCAGCGCTGGATTTGCTGGGGGTGCCAGCGGAGCGCGTGCTGATGGTGGGGGATCGTCTGAATACGGATATTGTCGGCGCGGCGCGGATGGGCCTGCGCACGGCGCTGGTGCTCAGCGGTATTTCGGACGATGAGGAACTGCGCGCCAGCAGCGTTCAGCCGGACAGCGTATTTGATGATCTGCCTGCGCTGGTGGAGACTCTGGCAGGGCGGTGAGCCGATGGCATCGCTGAGTCGGCGGCATTTTCTGCGGCTGATGGCCGGGGCGGCGCTGGGCGCGGCCAGCCGCACAGTCGCGCAGGACTGGGAGGTGGAATCGCCGCTGGTGGCCGGGATGCGCCGCGATCTGGAGCAGGTCATTGGCGGGCTGAATATGTCGCTTGATTTCCGCGGCTTCGATTCGGCACAAAACGAGGTGTTCCGCCTGCAAATCAACGCGGACTGGCTGCAGCCGGTGGCAAGCTGCTTCAAGGCGTTTATCGTCCCCTATTATTTCCTCAACACCCCGCCGGATACCTGGGATTATGGCGAGACATCGCTGCTGTACAGCGTGGTGGTGCACAGCAACAACGGCGCCACCGGCGTGCTGCTGGATAATATCGCCCGGCGCGTGCCCGGCAGCGATAACGCCATCGTCAAGTTCAACAACTTTCTGGCCCAGATGGGACTCAGCAGCGGGCTGCACACCTGGAACTGGGAAGGCACCCCGACAGAAGGCCTGACCGACCCGCGCTTTGCGCCCTCGATGGTGACCGGGCGGGTGGTGCGCATCCGGGGCCAGGTTTTTCAGGTCGATAACGCTTTTACGGCGGCGGACCTGGCACGCGGGCACGACTTTATCACACGGGGCGAACATTTTACGCAGTCCGAGCAAATGCGCGAAGCCCTGCGCCTGAGCAAACAGCTTCTGTCTTTGCCCTCCACCAGCACCGGCTATCTGTCGCCGCTGGAACGGGTTTATCCCCTGGGCTACACCGGCAAGGATGGCATCCTGCCCGCCAGCGATATTCAGACCGGGCGCGTGGTCAACGATGCCGGGGTGGTGCATGTCGGCAGCAGAAGCTATATCATCGCCTTTATGTCTGCGGGAGAAAGCGAATCTGTGGCCCTGAACGTGCTGCGAGAGGTGATACATCAGATGAGCGTCTACGAACAATCGGTTAATGGGGCACACCTGGAGACACTGCTTTATGAGTCGTGAAGGTTTTGGTCAGGCGCTGGCGCAGGTGTACCAGCAAAATCCCTGTCAGGTGCTGCCTGCGCCGCTGTGGCAGGTGCTGCCGGAACTGGAAGGCTACGAAACAGCCCTGGCTTCTGATGAACGCGGAATCAACCGGCTGGAAGCCTGGAATGACGATACGCTGTACATCTACTGGCGGCGCGATAACCGTCAGCCTTCCCTGCTGATCAAGCGCCGCCTGGAATATCAGCAGCATGCCATCATCCATCAGGACTTTCTTGATGCGCCGACTGTGGCCGGGTTTTCGCAGTTTACCTCGCATTACCGGCTGATTCATCGCGCAGAAAGCGTGCCCGCGCCGGAACTGCCGGCAGGGTTTCAGTTTGCCGGGGTGGTGAATTCGCCGGATGAAGCGCAGGCTGTGATCGCCCATATCGCGCAGGGGGAGGGGCAGGCGCTGGCGGGGGTGCAGCACTGGCTGGAAAGCCCGCTGCTGACGCCTGATCTGTGGTTGTGGGTGGTGGATACCGCCGCAGACCAGCCGGCCGCCATCGGCATTGCGGAATTATCGCCAGAGCGCCGGGAAGCGGCCCTGACATGGATTCAGGTGCTGCCGGATTACCGGGGGCGCGGGCTGGGCCGGGGCCTGGTGCAGGAACTGCTGCGGCGTATTGGGGACCGCGCCAGCTTTACGACGGCCTCCGGCGAGGTGGAAGACCGGGAACAGCCGGGCGCGTTTCTGCGGCGCTGCGGCTTTACCGGCGATGATGTCTGGTGGTATCTCAGCCGCAGCCAGAGCTAATCAAATTTGCCAGCCGCCTTGTGCGCCTCGCGGATCGGCTCTGGCAGGCGGTAGCGGGTGGTACAGCGCAGCACAAACTCGATGGACGTGGACAGGTCTGCCCGGTGCCCCACTGAGATAAAGACCGGCTTCACGTTGTTACGGGTGCGCAGCACCACCCCCAGCACATCGCCGCGATGTGTCAGCAGCGACTGCGCCCCTTTTTCGGGGGCGGGTTCGTCATAGCGGCCCACCAGCCGGGTTTTGCCACAGCCGATGCTGGGTTTATCCAGCCACAGCCCCATATGCGAGGCGATCCCTAACCGGCGCGGGTGCATGATGCCCATGCCGTCGAAGATAAACACATCCGGCTCGTGCTGAAGCTGGCAGAAGGCTTCTTCCAGCACCGGCCCTTCGCGAAAGCTGAGCAGGCCGGGGATGTACGGGAATGGGGTGGGGGCATGGGCGCGCACTGTTTCAATCACCTGCAGGTCCGGGTAGGTGAGCACCACCACCGCCGCCTGTGACACATTCTCCTTCACGCTGACATCCACCCCGGCCACCCACCGGATCGATTCCAGGGGCAGCGGCTGGTCGGTAATCACTTCGCCGGCCATCTGC